>JAJEDR010000049.1 GCA_022821385.1 Rhodothermales bacterium | reverse complement strand
GGCCATGGGAGACACAGTAGGGATTTCCCCGCCGCTTATTCTTACGGAAGATGAGGTGGAATTCCTATTGGCTACGCTGTGTGAGGCATTGGATGCTACGCAAGCCCATGTGCCTGCTTAGCCTCTCGGGCACGTATTGAGGCTTATGGGTACGCCTAATTTGTCAGCGCATCTATGGCACAGACACTGACTGCAGTATCCGGGACTTAGTATAGACGATCGTTCATGAGCACGTTCCTACCGTTGATCGCGGTGGGCCAAAGATTTGGAGCAACCGGACACGGCTCCGGTCGAATATTGTTGATTGTCTTTTTATTGTCGCCGACGCCGTCCCTTGATTATCACCGGGTTTCTAGGCGGTTTTGTCTCCCCGCTTCCTACAATGTTCACGGGAATCGTGTGCCTGACGGGATCGTATTATTCTCTACTTGACTCTAACGCGACACTAGCGTAAGGTCCCGACGAGAATAGCGACCGATACGAGACGTATTTCATTTCTCATCAACCCTCAGACTAGAAGAACCCCAGAACACTTGCATCCACGTAGCCACGTACTCCATTAGGCAAGCTTACCTCCGCACCGAGCTCTGTCTCTTCAATGAACGATACCTTTACTCCCTCGGGTACATCAATGCTTCCGGTTTCCGAGACGAGCGTTGTAGGTTCAAGAATGGCGGCACCCTGAATAGAACTTCGCTCACCGGAAACCAGCACTGCGATCAAAAGAAGTAACAGGCCAATCCCCAGTGTTCCCACGCGTGCCCGCCTGTGCCAGTTGCTGCGCGTTTGTAACCAGATATGGTGTGCGTACAACAGGCAGGCAATCAAATAAAGACACATACCTGCAATCAGAAATCTCCAAGCACTGTATTGGCTGAACAACGTGTACCACCAAGCCTGCCAGAATGGTGTAGGAAGCTCAGAAAAGGGGTTCTGGACGTGTGCTTCGACAATCTGTATGTTATGAAGGAGTTGTGGATCATTTCCCAGCAGGCGGCGCGAACGCTCATAATAACGGACGGCCTCACCAATCTCATCTAAACGGAAATATGCACTGGCAAGGTTATGGTACAGTGCACCACTTGCAAAACCGGTTTCCAGAACAGCGTGGTACTGGACAATTGCTTCCGCGTAAGCCCCGGACTCCACAAGCCCGTTGGCTTCGTCAAACAGGCGAAGCGCATCTTCGAGTTGCTGTGCATTCGCTAACCCGATATATGCAATCGCAACTAATAACAGAGCACCACGCCTCATAGGATCACAGATTCCAGTTCGCGGGCAATTGTGCTCAAAATTCGACTACCCAGGGCATAATGTTTCTCCATTAGGGCATTTGCAGGGGGTGTAGGAGCAAAGCGGGCGGCATCACACGTATCTAGGAATTCGATCAGCTCCTGTTGCCTTTCCGTGCGAATACCGGCCTTTTGTAATTGATCTGCAAGTTGTGCACGTGTAAGTCCACGCTCATGTACATTCAACCGGTTGCCGACAAATCCGAGCACAGACTGTTCAAGGGCTGCGTAAAATGCATCTGGGTCTCCTTCGGACAGGCGTTTTCGTGCGGTTTTGAGATGCTTGCGGGCGAGAGGATGTGCACGCTGGTTCCTAGCCCAGGCGGTATCCGTAGCTAGACGGGTTGTCCGCCGTCTCAGCACAACGGTGACGCCAATACCGAGTACGGGCACTAGGAGCAATAAATAGAACCATGTACCCCGATGGAGTGGGGTGTGGGTTGCAGCTACCCACTGGGGATCCCGCTTCAGCACTGCAATATCATCAAAGGGAAAGCCCGACGCAGTAACAGTTGTGGCAGAAGCTGTTGCGGCCGTGCCGGTGACGGTAATGGGATCGAGGTTGCTTGTGCGCACGATATACCGTGCCTGTGACGGATCAAAGTAAACGAATTTTATGGGAGGAATCTGGAACGTGCCGTTAGAACGCGGAATCAGTAGCCAGGTGAAGGTCTTGTTTCCACGGACCAAGGCGTCAATGCCTGTCTTCGAAATACTTACCTCGGGGTCGTATACCTCAAAAATGCCAGGTATTTCAGGTTGCGGCGCTTCAATCAGGGCAATATTCCCAGTCCCCTCAATAACAAGCGTGAGTTGTAGTGCTTCACCGACCTCAAGTGTATTTCGGCTCAGGGTAGCACGAAGTGTATACTGTCCGACGGCACCTCTGAACTCATCAGGTGCACCAGAGGGCAGTGGGTTGGACGTGATATTTATAACGGGCGAGGCTCGCTCAACCGTTGAATACCTTTGTGAAAACAAAGGACTGTTGAATGGATCCGCGTCCGGGGACTGAACTTCCGCCGAAATTTTGAGGGGATCAATGGTGAGCTCCCCCGCTCGTGTCGGGAATACGGCGATACGCCGGATGGAAATGACTTGATACCGAATGCCATTTTCCACGACCAGACTAGGCACGGGGGTTGCAGCGAGATCCAACTCTTCACGCCAAAAGCCCTCGGCATCCCAGGAATCCGCCTGACGACTGTTACGAGGCATTGTCCCTGGCCGGAAATATAACTTATAATCAATCGCGATCTGCTCATTCAGGTATACCTCACGATCGCTCTGGGTTGCGCGAATGAATATATCCTGTTCAGTCACCTCCGGGGGAGCATCAGGCGGATTGTCAAACAAACTGAACCCACCGAAGAGGGATCGTCGTTGTGGGGTCGGTCGCTGTGCCTGTGGCACAACGGTTACGGTAACTGGTGATGTATGGAACGTAGAGTCACCAATCGTTACGTTCGCCTCAAGGATCCGTGCACTGCCTTCCTCCTCGGGTCTGTAGTGCCAGGTATAGCTTACACTCCTAGAAACGCGTCCGTTAACAATGGACATGCTGGTACCTCTAGATGCAATTGGGGAAACCAGTGTCAGGCCCTCCGCAGCCGGCGGGCCGGGATCAACGATGTCACTGGCGTTCGTCCCCGAAATTTCCAGTGTATACGACACCGTTTCCTGTGCACCAATTGTGGGTGAGGAGACTAGTCCGCTGACGGTTTGTGAAAAAGAATAACGGGGTAGCGACACAAAACACGCACTGGCAAGGCCGATCAATAAGATTGCACGCCGCATAAAAAATTACCAGTCTTTTGCAACCCGCCTAGGGCGTCCTTCCATTTTTTGTACTTCCCGCAAGAGTTCTTCTTCTTCGTTCTCGAGTGCTTCCAGAATACGTTCAGCCTGCTCACGGGTCAAGGGAGCCTCGCGCTGCTGCTCCTGCTGAGGATCCTGTTCCTGCTGTTCTTCCTGCTGCTCTTGTTGAGACTGTTCCTCCTGTTCCTGAGGGTTTTCCTCCTGTTCTGCCTGATCCTCATCCTGTTCCTGGTCACTCTCGTTCGTCTGATCACTCTGGTCTTGCTGCTGATCCTGCTCTTCTTGCTGTTCCTGATCGTCACCTTCAGATTGCTGCTGATTCTGCTGTTCCTGCAGCTGCCGGCTTACAAACTCAAAATTATATCTGGCATCCTCATTCTCCGGGTCTACCAACAAGGCTTCCCTATAATGCTCAAGGGCCTGCTCTAACTGCTGGTTCCTAAAGGCATTATTCCCGGCGTTGTATGCTGGGGTAGACCTGGCCTGGTCATAGGGTGCGTTTGCAAGTGCTTCCGTAAACGCATTTTGTGCTCCCTCAAAATCTCCGTTCTGATGCAGTGCGAGCCCCAGATTATTCTGGAGGCCGAAGTAAGTCTCGTCTACTTCCTGAGCAGATTCATAGGATGACAGACCCTCCTGATACGCGTAAGCGGCTCCTTCGTATTGTCCCTGCTTGAGGGAATCATTACCACTACGGCCATGCTTCTTGGCATTGCCCATCGGAATTATCTGGACACTTGCCAAGAGAATGCTGAACACAGTTGCTAGGATCATTTTGCTAGTTATTATTCCGTGAGGTAGCCCGAGGGCTTCGGCGGACAGAAATCATACCGTCTACGCAAAGTAGCAGTAGTGCAAGTGCTAAGGGCCATTGGTACTTAAGATCGTAATCTTCAAACTGTTCCTCTGCCAGTGTAGCTTGATCCAGCCGCTCGAGTGCAGGAATTACGCTGGAAAGGGCACTGGATGTACGGGCGATCTGAAAATAGGCTCCATCAGTGCTGAGGGTCCTAAGACTGGATTCTTCCAGCCTTGAATGTATAATTTGCCCTTCAAGGTCTCGTCTGTACCCGGTACGTTGGCCGTTTGCACCGTAAACGGGAATTGGAGCTCCCTCCAGCTCGCCAACACCGGCCGCAAACAGCGTGATGCCTTCGTCGCGAGCTGAAGTTAGAATATCTTCCAGTTCAGCGACATGGTTTTCACCGTCGGATACAATCAGCAGTGCTTTCGAGCGTTTAGCCTCGGGATCAATACTGGGTGAAGGTGCTTCAAAGGCCTGGATAGCCATCCGGAGTGCCTCGCTAAAGTCAGTACCCGGTGTGGGCAAAAGGTCAGGATTAGCAACATCCAGGAATAGTCGCACAGCACTGTAGTCGGTGGTAAGTGGGCATTGGATGAATGCGTCACCTGCAAAGATTACTAGCCCCACACGATCTCCACGCAGCTCGCCCAGGAGTTTCTTGATTTCATTGCGTGCTCGTCCCAACCGGTTTGGTGCAACATCCTCCGCCAGCATAGAAGCTGATACATCCAGTGCAATCACCAGATCAATACCTTCACGCTTGACCTCACGCAGTCGAGTACCCACTTGGGGGCCGACAAGCGAAATAGCCAGCAATCCAACAGCGGCTGCGATAATTGAGGCTTTGTAGCGTCGACGACGACCGCTAACACTTTGGGAGAGTCTGTGTACGAGCGGGATGTCACCAAAGCGCACCTGTAGTGCACGCCGACGCCAGGACGCGTACAGACTCAGCGCGATAACCAAGGGGACCGCCCATAGGGTCCACAAGTATGACTCGTTAAGCCAGACCATTAGGGGAAGCGACGGAGCAAGGTTGTTTTCAGCAGAACCTCAATCAGGATCAGAAGTAGCCCAGGCCATAGATAACGTACGTAACGTTCCTCGTAGTCTGTATATATACGCGTTTCGATTTGGCTTTTCTCCAAGTCGCCGATCTGTTGGTAGATCTCACGGAGTGCCTGCTCATCAGTAGCCCGAAAATACTGTCCTCCAGTTCCCTGTGCAATTGAACGCAGCATGTCCTCATCAATTTCCACAGGCACCATTTGCCGTTGTCTTCCACCAAAAGGGCGGTCAAACACGAACGGCGCCTCTCCATAAGTGCCGACCCCGATGGCATAGACGCGTACTCCGAGGGTTGCAGCAACCTCGGAAGCGGTTACTGGATCAATCTCACCTCGATTATTCTGTCCATCCGTGAGCAGAATGATAACTTTGCTCTCCGCAGACGTATCCTTAAGTCTGTTGACGGCGGTGGCCAGTGCGGTTCCAATTGCAGTGCCATCCTGAATGCTCCCGACTTCGACTTCTTCCAGCATACTTTGCAGGAACGCATAATCCAGCGTGAGCGGAGCCTGTGTGTACGCTTTTGCCGCGAACACGATAAGCCCAACGCGGTCTGAAACGCGTCCGGCGATAAATTCAGAAGCTACTTCACGGGCTGCCTCGAATCGGTTTGGTCGAAAATCTTCGGCCCGCATGCTTGTGGAAGTGTCCAGGACCAGAACGATATCAACGCCTTCGGCATAGCGTTCCTGTGTTACTTCGCGTACTTGCGGACGTGCAAGTGCAAGTACGCACAAGGTTAATGCTCCCATGCGCAGTAATGACGGAAGCACGATGGCATAAACACGAGTGCCACGGGGTGCATCACGTGCGGCCCGCAGATTACTGAAAGTGAGTCCTGGAATAGCTTGCCTACGGAACCATAGCCAGAGTCCGTAGAGCGGGACTAGAATTAGCAGAAACAGCCACTGTGGCTGGGTGAATTCCATGACAGTCAGCTAACTTTAAAAAGATCTTCTCCTGCCGCGCGTTGGTCAAACTTGACCTCAACGCGGTTGACAATCTCTATCGCTTCCTTCAACACAGATCGTCCTTCATTTACGGCAGGGGTCACATCCGCAAATTTGACCAAATCTGCAAGAGAAAGGGCCTGCTCAAGCTGCCCCGGAATACCAGACGGCACTTGATGCTGCACGCTCGGGTGTACCAGGGCGTGGACAAGTTCCCGGGTTGTACATTCCAGGGCTGGTATGTGCAGTCGGTCTTCAACGTATGTGCGAAGTATGTCCGATAAGTCTACGTAAAACGCTTCAACTTGTGCTCTTTCAGCTAGGGGAGCATTTTCAAGCGCACGCAGACGCTCCAGTGCCACCGTTGCAGGGTCGGGGGGCGCATTCTCTTCGGACTCACCGATATGAAGGGTTTTTGGATTATTGTGCCGCCAGATCATGTACCAGATCAACGCGCCTGCAATCAAGACGGCAAACCCCAAAAGGACGAATGGCCACGGTGGACGCCCAAACCCAACCGGCGGCGCCATACCCTGTATGTCCTCGGCATCCTGTGGAACTACGGATATCACAAGTAACTCCCGTGCTGGTGTTGTGGCCGTTACATCGCTATCTGGAAAGCGAATGACCAGCGGCGTCAAGCGGGCCGTGTCCAAGGCAAAGGTAGTCACCTCATACACGGCGCTATCCAAGCGCACATCGGAGTCCAATAGGCGTGTACCGGCAGACAGGAGCCTGATGGGAGTAATATCACCAAAAGTGGAATCCATGCTTGGGAATGACGGCATCTCGTCAAACCCATGCATAGCCACAAGTGTAAGCGTAAAACGATCGCCCACATGAATGCTGTCCTCAGAAATAAAGGCTTCCACACGCTGGGCCTGAAGTGTGTCAACTTCGGCAAAGAGAGTAGCTACTGCAGCAAGTGTGGCACACAAGTACAATCTACTCATCAGGCAATCTGTGCACGTGCACGGAAGAACTTTGCCAATGGGTCAACGAAGTCTTCTCCACATTGGATCTCGACATGGTCGACCCGGGCACGTCGGAAAAGCACTTTAAGTTGTGTGTTTCTGTCCAGTGAAGATTGACGAAACGATTTCCGCACCATACGACTTCCCGTATCCAGCAGTTGTGCCCGATTAGTTTCTGGATCGAACAGAGTGACCAGTCCAAGGGAGGGGAGAGACTTTTCACGGGGATCTTGCAGCTGTACTGCAACGGTATCATGTCGACGAGAGACCATGCGCAATGATTTTTCAAAGCCTTCGTCCAGAAAGTCACTAACCAGTAACACGATTGATCTACGCCTGATTACGCGAAGGATATGATCCAAAGCCGACTGAATGGCAGTGCCCGAAGAGCTGGGCTCGTGCGCAAACAGGTCACGTATCAGGCGTAATACATGCCGTCGTCCGCTTTTGGGGGGCACAAAGAGTTCAACCTGATCAGAGAATAGCAATAGGCCAACCTTATCATTGTTCTTTATGGCACTGAACCCCAATATTGCACAGATCTCTGCGGCGATCTCCCGTTTGAATTTGTCACGGCTGCCAAAATCACTGGAGCCAGAGATATCTACAACAAGCAACAGTGTCTGTTCTCGCTCTTCCTCAAAAATCTTGACAAAAGTATCTCCGGTGCGTGCAGTCACATTCCAGTCAATCGTTCGAATATCATCCCCAAACTGATAGGGGCGTACTTCCGAGAATTCAATGCCACGCCCCTTGAAGGCTGAGTGGTATTCTCCACCAAAAACGTTGTTAACCAAACCTTTAGTACGAATTTCAATCCGCCTAATTTTGGCGAACAGTTCTCGTGGGATCATGGGAGACCAAAAAACACAGGGTGGGTAAAAACGATTTTAGAGGGAAAATGTTGAACTGAGCGGCGGTGTAGTGGGCATCCAGGGAATCCTAGTGGGATCTATGACGTTCCAGCGGCTGGATTGTTGTAGCCAGATTATGTCTTCTCAGAAATGAAAACACGTTTACTCCTTTGCGCCTCGCTCTGCCTGCTGGCTTTCTCAGTACCCACAGAGGATCCGTCATCTTGGTCAATTGATGCGGTACACTCCAATGTTGGGTTCAAGGTACGTCACCTGGGGATCTCCAACGTTCGGGGTGAATTTCTTAATTATGATGCAGAAATTCTTATGGAAGGTACTGATTTGAGTACCTTGACAGTCAGTGCTACGATTGAGGCAGGCAGTATTGACACCGGTAATGATCGTCGAGACGGTCACTTGCGTTCGGATGATTTTTTTGGAGCTGAAGAGTTTCCGAATATTACCTTCACCAGTACGGAAGTAACCAACATTGAGGGCAGTAACTTTCATTTAGTTGGTGATCTTACGATCAGAGATGTTACCCAGTCGGTCGCGCTGGAGAGTGAGTTCCTGGGAACGAGCAAGATGGGGGATTCTGAGCGCGCCGGGTTTGAAGCACGCACGACGATTAATCGTAAGGAATACAATCTGTCGTGGGATCAATTGACCGAGGCCGGAGGGTTTATCGTGGGGCACAATGTGGAGATTATTCTGGAACTGGAAGTCATAAAGGACTAATCCGAAAATCGATGCGTGTAGGCGTCATTGTTTTTCCGGGCTCAAACTGTGACCACGACGCTTACCACGTTGCCCGGCATGTCTTTGGTCTCGAAACCAGGTTTATCTGGCATAAGGAACGGGAATTACCGCCTGTAGACCTAGTTATCGTGCCGGGCGGTTTTTCCTACGGAGATTACTTGCGGGCTGGGGCGGTTGCCCGTTTTTCGTTGATAATGGACAGCGTCGTACGCTTTGCTGAGCGTGGTGGCCTTGTCCTGGGTATCTGCAACGGTTTTCAGGTTCTGTGTGAATGTGGACTTCTGCCAGGTGCATTGCTTCGTAATGCATCCGTTCGATTTGCCTGCACTTGGGTTCATTTGCGAATAGATAACGCAGAGGTACCCTACACACGGAACGCTGAATTGGGGCAGGTTTTACGGATTCCCATAGCTCATGGCGAGGGCAACTACTACGCGGAGGCATCCGAGTTGGTAGAGTTGGAGCGTAATGGACAGGTTGTATTCCGATATACGACACCGGCCGGTGAGGTCACACCGGATTCCAATCCCAACGGATCTGCCAACAACATCGCGGGCATAGTGAACAGGAATGGAAACGTGCTCGGCATGATGCCTCACCCTGAGCGCGCTGCAGAAGACGCTCTCGGCAGTCGGGACGGTGCGTTACTTTTCCAAAGTCTGCTGCAAATCTAATCCATGGGACTGCTTGGATCAGGTTCGCCCGTGACCGTATTGCTTCTCGTTGCTATTGTCATGGTAAGCGGCTTTGCACTCTTTGTCGACCCGACGCTGATCGACCGTCTGGGATTTAGGCCGACCCGAGTGGCAAAGGAGCCATACCGCTATATCACCGGTGGTTTTGTGCATGTTTCGCTCACGCATCTGGCTTTCAATGCGATCACTTTATTCTTCTTCGGGCCAGTACTGGAGGCGCGCATGGGAAGCATGGATTATCTGATTTTGTATGTGGGAGCACTCTTGTGTGCACATGCATTGACACATTTCCAGCATCGGGGAAACAGTGGGTATAATGCGGTTGGGGCGAGTGGGGCCATAAGTGGTGTACTCTTCTGTTATGTACTGTTTGCTCCGTATGATCGGATCTATATTTTTGCAGCGCTGCCTGTCCCGGCGGTGATTTTTGCATTCCTGTTTGTAGCGGGAAGCATTTATGCGATGAAAAGCGGGAGATCTTTCGGGATTGCGCACGAGGCTCACCTAGGGGGCGCAATAGGTGGGTTGCTCCTCGCAATAATATTGGAACCGGGCATACTTCCCCGTTTTTTTGACCAGCTAATTTAAGCCACGTATGAATGAGTTGGCGCTGGACACCTAAATGGGATTCTGCAGGGTTGACTAGGTTACTCAGAGCTGAGCTACATGCGCTGTGAGCGCCACTGCGCAAACTTGTGCGACCGTGACTTGGTATACAAATCGCTGGGTTAAGGATCGGGGTAAGTTTCCGAAAAAGGTTGCATTTGGTTCTTGTATTGTAACGATTCCAAGGTGCGGTCGAATGTTGAATACTGCTTACAACTCTCCTTGTCGTCTATCTCGGTTATGAAATCTTCCGTTGCTATTGGTATTTTTGCGTTGGCGGTAATAGGCTGCTCTTCAGCTGTTGAGGAAGAATCGTACCAGGCTTGCCATTTTGACCGCAAGGTCACCGGGCACCAGGTCATTGGCTTTTATCCTGGTTACAAGCATGATGTATTACCCATATCCCAAATAAGGTGGGATTTGCTTACGCGTGTGATTTATGCGTTTGCGATACCGAGAACTGACGGATCGCTTGATGTCGGAGATCTTTCCCGATTAGACTCATTGGTCCAGACAGCCCACGCAAATGGAGTTGAGGTCTATGTTTCGGTAGGCGGAGGTTCAGGCTCGTCAAATTTTCCAGTTTTTGCGGTGAATGAAAGTGCTCGAGGAAGTTTTGTGCGTACCGTGAGGCAGTTCTTGGCGGAAAACTGCCTCGATGGGGTTGATATTGACTGGGAAGCATGGAATAAAGATGATGCCAATAATCCGATAGCCTCGGAAAAGGCTGCCTTTATGTCATTGATGAAGGAGCTCCGAAGCGAGCTGGACAGCTGGGGAATATCACTTGATGTTTACCCCGGAGACTGGTACGGCAGGCATTATGATGAAGTGTATTCGCTGGTTGATTATGTGCATGTGATGGGATACGATTTTTCTGGGCCGTGGTCCGCACCAGGTCCCCATTCTTCTTTTGATCAAGCCATCGGGAGGGGGTCAGATGCTTCTGCAACCGGTCTGGCCTACTGGGTCAATTACCGTCAATGGCCCTCGGACAAGATAATCCTCGGTATGCCGTTTTATGGTAGGGATTTTGATGTCAGTGGAGGCAAAGGTGTTGCATACCGTGACATTGTTGCACGATATCCGAATGCTCCTAGTACGGACCGGGTCGAAAATATTTACTATAACGGTAGGCAGACTATTGCTGACAAGACGCAATACGTAATGGAGAATGGTTTTCCTGGCGTGATGATTTGGGAAATCGCACACGATACACGTGACCCGGTGACTAGCCTGCTGCAGGTCATCAATGATACAGTAAGCCAGTGATTGTCTTGCATGAGTTAAAGCAGAGATTCGTGCAAGCTGACGACAAAAAAGTTGTGTGTACCTGCACCTAGATTTTACCTGTTGTATTCCCCCAAATTCAGATACAATCCCCTTCCAAAACCTTGAGCAACATGAGGCTGTTTGTTTCCAGACGCGAGCGCTGGCTTTGGGCTTGTGCTGTGTTGGTTGTGTCAGTAGTCTACTTGACGCTTGGTGTGGTGAGGGATTTGCTTCAGCCGCTGGAAGCCAGCGGTTGGGGGCCGTGGCTGTTTCTGTCAGGCTGTTTTCTGGTTTTTGTTTTCGTATTGACGCAAGGCATGACCATTCTGCCGAGATGGCCAGAGATCGTCGCTGGAGTGGGGATCGCTGTGGTCTACGGCTTCACACTCATGAGCATTGCTAAGCCGGAGGAACGCATGCATCTGATTATATATGGTATCATTGCCCTGCTTATTTATGCAGCGCTACTGGAGAGATCTGCATTTGATCAGAATATTTTCGCGAGCTTCGTGGTCGTCGTTATGGCTACGACTATTCTCGGTTTGGTAGATGAGTGTCTCCAACTGGCGCTACCGGATCGTGTATTTGATGTACGGGATATATTGTACGACGCGCTTGCAGCTGCCATGGCAGTGATGGCCAATGCATCACTGCGCTGGGCGAGAGGACTGTTCCGGTAAACTTGAAGCACTATACTGCTTTGCCGGTGTAGGGGAGCAGCCGACAGGGCTCGTTCTCAACGATCCTCAATAGTGGTGTTATGACTGTGAGACCGTTATCTCAACCAAGAGATGTTTCAAGGATGGCATATTCTTTATCCACGACAGCATTGATGGAGCTTAGCAGGTTTTTGAGAACATGATTATTGTCGAGAACCCAACTGGTCTCGCAGCTTTGGTAACCATAGCCTGGACCTCGTTCCATCGTCTCAAGAACCGGAATTACGTCAAGGGCACGACCGCGATATGCCTTACGTACGCCCATGAGGGGCATACGAACATTGCCTACGCCGGCGAATTTTGTCAAAATCAGCAGCTTAGCTAAGCCGAATGGCAATAACCGACCATTTGAGAGTCGCTGAAGTGCAGGATTGATATCGGGCAGACAAACTGTGAATCCCACCGGCTTGCTATTAAGTTCGACAAAAAAGCAAATCCTTGGATCTACGATAGTCTTCATTGCCTTGGCCAGATGTTCAAACTCGTTATCTGTGATTGGGACAAACCCCCAATTATCAGACCAGGCGTCATTGTATATCTCCCTTATCGTGGCCACGTCTTCGTCAAAGCGGGACATATCAAGGGTACGCAATGAGAGACCCGGATTGCGGCGATGAACGATAGCAGCACCGCGTCTCATGCGGTCAATTTCAACGTGCTTGCGGTGAATGTAGTATGCCCATGTAGTCATGACGCGTACCAGCCCCCAGCGTTCCAGGTAGTCCTTGTAGTATAGAGGGTTGTAGGTCATCATGATTGCGGGTATCCGGTCGAATCCGTCAACCAGGAGGCCGGCAGGGTCATTCAAGGATGGGTTAACCGGTCCGCGCATGGTGCGTAGTCCTTGCTCTCGAAGCCAGGATGCCACTGCATCCAGGAGTGCGGCGGCGGTTTCGAAGCGCTCTTCGGTTTCGAAGAACCCAAAAAAGCCAGCCTCATCGTCGTGAGTTTCCAGATGCATACCATTGACGATGCCAGCGATCCGCCCCACGACCTTTCCGTCCGCACCGAATGCGAGGAACAGCTGCATCCGTCCATGCTCAAAGAATGGGTTTTTGCGCGGGTTCAGGACCTCAAACTGATCCATGCGAAGCGGGGGTACCCAGAACGGGTTGCTCCGGTACAAGTCGTACGGGAATTGAACAAAACGTCGCAGGTTCCGCCGCGATTTGACCGGGCGAATCACACATGAGTGAGTGCCTGACATAATGCTATACCACAGAGCTGGCCAACACTCCGTGCTTGCGGCCTACGCGACAGAACGCATCAAGGATGAAGTCCAAATCCTCATCAGTGTGCGTGGCCATGTAAGATGTACGCATGATTGTCAGACCGCGAGGCACAGCACCGCGCCACGGTACAATTGGATTCACAAAGATACCTGCTTCCAGTAAATCAGTCCAGAACTGGAATGCGGACATCATCTCGTTGCCAACTACGACGGGGATGATTGGGGCTTCACTGGTCCATACATCAAAGCCAGCGTCACGGAAGCCCTCCCGCATATAGTTCGAAATCTGCCACAGGCGTTCGAGCCGCCACGTCTCTTCCTGAAGAATTTCCAGGCACTTGAGCACAGTTGCTACAGTACTGGGTGGCATAGACGCACTGAAGATGTGCGCAGGCGCCATGTGCCGGATATACTCAATTACATCAAGATCTCCGGTTGCAAACCCGCCCAGAGAGGAAAAACTCTTTGAGAATGTTCCAGTCGTCAGAGGTACTTCTTTGTTCAATCCAAAATAGGCAGCAGAGCCTCGTCCGCCTGGACCGATCACCCCCACTGCATGGGCATCGTCCAGCATCAGCGCGGCGTCAAACTCGTTTGCAAGTTTGATCAGCTCGGGTATTGGAGCAATTCGCCCACTCATGGAGAACACGCCGTCGGTGACAATGAGTTTGTCAGATTCCGGTCTTTCTGCGTCAGCTTTCTCGAGAAGACGACGCAAATGGGCCATATTAAAATGCCGGTAACGCCATGTGTCGGCTGCACTCACCTGAGTGCCGGCAACAATGCAGGCATGGTTCTCTTTGTCCGAGAAGATCAGATCGTTTTTAGACGTGATCCCCTGAATCACGCCCATGTTCGTCATGTATCCTGTCGAAAACAGAACACACGCCTCTTTTTGCATAAAGGCGGCCAGCCGAGCTTCCAGTTCGAGGTGTATATCCAGCGTACCGTTTAAAAATCGACTGCCCGTGCAACCGGTCCCATATCGGGCAATTGCATCATTGGCAGCCTCCTTAACACGTGGATCACTGGTTAACCCCAGATAATTATTCGATCCAGCCATGATGAGCTCACGGCCGTCAATGAATGCCCTCGTCCCCTCACTGCGCGAAATTGCACGGAAATAGGGATACAGGTTGGCCCTTTTTGCCTCATTGATCAAGGCCCCGGGTGCCATGAAGGCCCGTGTTTTCCCAAATATAGCGGGCTCTGCTGGCAGTACTTCGTCCCGGTCAATCATACGGAGCGGAAATAAGGATTAGTCGAGGAATAGGTAATATACCTCAGCATACGGCAATGGCGTCTAGATATGAATGTCAAGTATCGGCCGTCTGTGATTCAGGACGAAGGTGGGGCCAGGAAGTTGCAGATAAATGCAGTTCTTCTTCAATCAGGTCAATTGCCTCACTATTGCCGCGTACGTTCCATGAACGGTTCATGTTCGCTTTGGAATCAATGTACGCATGAAATTGTGTCAGGTCGTCTGCGGATATATTTCGGCCAATTACGGCTTTTCCCAATGCTTCTCGTTCGAGAAAGACAGCGTTCAGTGTTTGTTCAAAGATACCACGATTAGGCACGACCATTAGCGGCTTCCCCAGATAAAGTGATTCACTGAGTAACGTGAATCCGGCTGTACATAAAACACCTCTGCAATCGGCTAGATCTTCCAGGAATTCTTCAACGCACGCAGGCTTGAAGGTAATGTTTGGGTAGCTGGACGTGTTTTCAGGTTTGGGGAAGTTATAAACGATGTAACGACGACCGTCTGCACGTAAGTGCTCCAGGAGTGCCTGATTTCCCTCCGGCTGGTTATAGTAGACCAGAATATGCTCTCCTTCAGTTGGTTCAATCTGGACGATTTCGGAGCGAATGATAGGAGGGACAATGGTCGTTATGTCCGGACGTTTCACTTCAGGATAGAAGAAAGACGACAACAGGAGTCTGTTGGGTGTGCGTGGCGCAACAATATTGATCACGATACGTGCTAGGTTGGCGTGATATTTGTGTCGGGTCGGGAGCGCATAGCAGGTTTCCGTGACAATTTGTTGGTGATTGAGCGAGATTACGGGGAGATCGAGAAGATTGGCTGCTCGCCAGGAAAATGCCTCAAAATCCGTGATGACCAAATCGGCCTTCCATTCACAGATTTGATCTGCGAGTTTGCGTACAATTTGATCCAGATTACGGATTGACGGCCAATTGGCCAAGAGTGTCGCCCGTGCCTGGATTGTATTATTCCGCAGGACCGTTTGCAGTTGTCGCACAGGGATAACATTTTCTCCCTGGGCCTGCAGGATCTTCTGTGCTGCTCCGCCCCCGCAGAATCGCACACGATGCCCGCGTCCACGCAGCCCTTCGGCTACGGCCATGCCCCGAGAGGTATGACCACGTCCCTGTCCACTAAGTGCGTAAATAATGCGTGCCATACCGCCTAATGGTCAAGATTACCAGATAATTGCAAGTCCGAGTTGCTCTGGCCCTCCCACTACTCGAATAGTCAGCGACTCGTCTACGTCAAACTCTGCCAAATGTGCACTTACGTATGCATCCAGGATAGTGAGTCCGTACCATGCGATGGTGCCGAAGTACAACAGGTCTCTGTTGCGTCGCAGGTTATCCCGGTTATTACGGAACTGAGGTTCCAGTCTGGCGCGACGTGCTGCGATCTCTTCTGGCATCAGGCTTGACTCGGGGTTTAGTCCTAGGTCGCGAATAAGCTTCGCATAGTCACTGGCATAGTGAGGGAATACGGGTATTCCGTCCTGATTGGTGCGTGCGGTATAGAGATAGGCATGTCGGTAAAGCCTGTATCGCCTGTCAACCAAAAGGGCAGACCCGACAAGGGCGGCGATACCAACGTAAACAACGGGGACTTTATAGTACTCGCGGTTATACAGCTGTCCCCATCCGGGTACTATTGCACGCCGCAGGGCTGTGTTTGGATTTGGATGGGCGAACAATGAATCCGTCATCAGGGTATCCAGCTGACCACGTGCAGATGACGGGATTACCAGCAGAAGGGACAGGCCGGCAAGTGTGGAGGCTTTCAGTATGGGATGAACCATTCTACTGGATTGCGCCGGTGAGTAATTCGAGCACTCGCGCAAAATCTTCTTTCGAGTAGTAGTGGATTTCGATTTGGCCTCGATCCTTAGTTGATTCTTTTACACGCACTTTTGTCCCTAGGTATTTGCGTAGCTCGTTTTCGACATCAACTACATGAGGGTTGCGGAGGATACGTGTTGTTTTTGGTTTGCGAGTCTGTTTTTGCTGGAGCTTTACACGTCGTTCTACCTCACGTACACTGAGGTCCTGACGCTGTATCTCCTTAAAAAGTTTTTGCTGAGTTTTTTCGTTTCGAAGGGCAAGCAAGGCGCGGGCGTGGCCGGGTGTGAGGGCGTTTTCCCGTAGTCCGAGTTGGATATTAGGTGGAAGATGCAAGAGGCGTAAGAAATTTGCAATGGTTGAGCGTTGTTTGCCAACCCTGCGGGCGACATCTTCCTGTGTCAATTCATATTCGTTGATGAGTCGCTGATAGCCGAGGGCAACATCAATCGGGTTGAGCTCTTCCCGTTGAACATTTTCAACCAGAGCCATTTCGAGCATTTGCTCGCCTTTTGCCGGCCGGATGTAGGCCGGAATTTTCTCTATCCCTGCGAGTTTGGCAGCTCGCAGACGTCGCTCGCCGCTGATAAGTTCAAATTCTTCATCTTTTATGGCACGGACGGTGATTGGCTGGATTACCCCCAGTTGCCTGATGGACTGAGCAAGCGAATCAAGTGATTCAGGTTTAAAATCGTGTCGGGGCTGGAATGGATTAGGCTTGATCGCACTCAGAGGTAATGCGAATGTGCCACTGACTAATGTATGGGCATCCTCTTTGGAACGGAGGAGCCCTTCATGGTCAAGCAACGCACCTAGTCCGCGTCCAAGCGCAGTCTTTTTTTCTGACATGTGCACGCGTGAAGAGGAATGTTTGCAACACTTCCCCGCAATGTACCATTAGCAGGATCAGCTGTTCGATGTGGAAGTGAAGCGGGGAGCACCAGTGCTGGAAATAGTGGCAAGTTGGAGGATTTCTCTGGCAAGGGCGCGATAGTTACGGGCTCCGGTACTGGTCGCATCATGCATTACAACAGGCTTCCCGAAACTGGGGGCTTCCGCGATCGTAACGTTTCGGTGTATGATAGTCCTGAATACTCGATCACCAAAGTAACGCTTCACTTCGTCGCGCACACTGCGGGAAAGCCGCAGACGTTGATCATAGAGTGTTAGGAGCACACCTGCAATTTGCAGGTCCGGATTGAGACCGTTGCGTATTATTTTGATGGTATTGAGCAGCAATCCGAGTCCCTCAAGGGCAAAGTATTCCACTTGCACGGGAATAATAACACTGTCGGCTGCAGTTAGCGAGTTGACGGTCAGGAGCCCAAGAGATGGCGGACAGTCAATGATCACATAGTCATATTTCTTTGTAATCTCGTTAAGTGCATGCTTCAGAAGGCGTTCACGTCTTGTCACGCTAATGAGTTCAACTTCAGCGCCTACTAGGTTAATATTGGCGGGAAGCAGGTCCAGATTTGGCACTTCGGTACTGGTTACCACATCATCTGGTGTTGCCGTTCCAATAATGACCTCATACACCGAAGGTCCTTTACTTTTGATATCGTGTCCAAGCCCTGAAGTGCCGTTACCCTGTGGATCCATGTCTACCAGCAGTGTCATACGTTCCTCCACAGCCAAGGAAGCTGCGAGGTTGATGGCAGTCGTAGTCTTACCGACACCGCCCTTTTGGTTGGCAATCGCTATTATCTGACCCATGCCTAGAGTTCACGTATAGTTTGGGGCACACAAAGTTTATTTGTTGTGGGGGATGGGAGCAGTTGCAAATCAGAACAGAGAGTATATAAATGGTGCTAATGCTGATCCTTGAGTCAACACGATGAGAAGACTCAGCAGCAGGAGGAGGCCCACAATGGGCATCAGCCAATATTTCTTGCGTACCCGCAAGAACCGCATAAACTCAGCGATAATGTGAAATTTATTCTTCATACCGAGCGAGCAGATGCGTGAGCTGATACGGACCTCCGCGCGTTCTACGCGGTAACTGTATTAAATGTCCAATATTATGCAGGCAGGGGCGGGGCAAACATGTCCACTGCTCTCTTGTTGCTAGGAGGTGCAACACGCTTACTGTGTTTGCGTACAGGCTAAAAAGTGTCCCGGCAATACACGGTTTACGTTTTGATTCATTTTTTCATCGAAATCTGGGAGGGATTGAACATCGCTCTGCGTTCCCTCATCTCAAATCGTCTGCGCAGTGGGTTGACAATGCTCGGTATTATCATCGGGATTGTGACCGTGACCGCGATGTTCACAATCATCAGTGGCCTGGAAGGGGAGATGAATCGTTCGCTAGCCCTGCTGGGTACCAACGCAATTTATGTTGAAAAGACGGACTGGTTTATTGAAGGAGAAGAACGACGACGGCAATGGTCTCGGCCGGATCTTCGTTCCGACTTGGCAGAACATATTCGCACGCGTTCTCAGTATGCTGTTGCAGTAGCTCCACTGGTTGATACGAGTCGACCAATTCGTTATCTCGACCGCGCCATGTACGGCGTGTACATCCAGGGATCAACCCCCGAAATAGCGAAGGTAGATAATGTAGACCTTGTGGAAGGGCGCTGGTACAATGACCTGGACAATCTGGTTGGCCGTAACGTAGTTGTGATTGGTGATGCTGTGCGTGAGTCTCTTTTCCCGAGCGAACGGGCGGTGGGAAAAACGATCCGGATAGGCGGCAAGCGATTCGAGGTGATCGGGGTTTTGGAGAAACAGGGCAAGTTTTTTGGCATGTTCTCGTTTGATGAGCAGGCACAGATTCCACTTACAACTTTTGAGCGTCATTTTGGGCGTTACAGGAGCGTAACAATCAAGGTTAATGCGGGGTCCGGGGAGGCCGTCCCCTTACTTGAAGAGGAATTGACGGGCATTGTGCGTGCTGCTAGGGGACTTGATGCATTGGAAGAGAATAATTTTGAAATCAACAAGACAGAAGCATTCCGTGAGCAATTGGCAACGATAAAGGCGGTGGTCTACGGGATTGGCATCTTCCTTACGGGGCTTGCGCTGGTAGTTGGTGGAATCGGGGTTATGAATATCATGTTCGTAACGGTGAAGGAGCGCACCAAAGAGATTGGTATTCGAAAGGCAGTGGGGGCGAGCAGACGTGCTGTGCTAGCGCAGTTTCTGATTGAGGCAGTTTTGGTTTGTATTGCTGCCGGGGCTGTCGGCGTGGTGTTATCTCTAGGGATAACGGCTATCATAAACCAAATAATACCGGCAGTTCTGGCCTCAGGTACGATTCTTTTGGCGTTCGGAATTTGTGTACTTGTAGGTATATCCTTCGGTGTAGTACCTGCCTGGAACGCGGCTCGCCTGAATCCAATTGACGCATTACGTTACGGCTGACATGTTTAACCTGGAATTTATAAGACTGGCTTGGGGAATTCTACGCAGCCATAAGCTGCGCTCTATGCTTACACTCTTGGGTATTGTAATTGGTGTATTTGCCATCATTGTAGCTGTAACTGCGGTTCAGGTCATAGAGACCAAGGTGGTTTCCACTATTGAATCCTTTGGTGCAACCACATTCACCATTTACAAATCCGGTGGATTTACCAGTTCCGGTTCAAGGTATCGTGCACGGCCAAATATCACCTACGATGAAGTGCGCCAGTACGCGGAGCGTGCTCAGTTGCCGTCAGCGGTTAGCCCAACTTTGTATCGTGGAGATTCAAACGAAGCCCGGTACGGAGACCAGAAAACCGATCCCGTAGTCATACATTTAGGCGTTAATGAGTATTGGGTCGGTACGAACGGATTTGATCTTGATCGCGGACGCAATATCACTGCATTGGACGTGCAGTTAAGACGAAATGTTGTTGTCATCGGGCATGAGCTTGATGATGAGCTGTTCCCAAACATCAATTCGATCGGAAAAGAAATTATCGTTGACGGTAGACGCTACCAGGTGATCGGTGTACTAGCCAAAAAAGGCGCAGTATTTGGGAACAGCATGGATCGTCTGGCACTAGCTCCCATTACCCGTGTGATTGATAGCTATAGCGCTGCATGGCGGGATATAGAGACTAAAGTGCAGACTTCGTCAATGGAGACGATAGACGAGGCGATTGAGGAAGCCATAGGTATTTTTCGGGTAATCCGCAATGTGCAGCCCGGCGAGGAAAATAATTTTGAAATAGAAAGTACGGAATCCTTTGTTGGGGGGATCACCAATTTTACGGGTCAGGTCAAGGCGGGTGGAGCAGCCGTTGGTCTGATTACGCTGCTTGCTGCCGGTATAGGAGTCATGAATATCATGCTTGTATCAGTGGCTGAGCGTACTCGCGAGATTGGTGTAAGAAAGGCAGTGGGTGCGAGCCGCCGGGATGTGTTGAGTCAATTTTTGTACGAGGCGATCTTTTTATGTCAAATTGGTGGTATTGTGGGTATCCTTGTTGGAGTCTTAGGCGGCAACATTCTTGGGTGGGTTTTTGATGCTGCGTTCGTCTTCCCGTGGGCCTGGGCGATTGGTGCTGTAGTTGGCGTCACGTTGATTGCATTGGTTTTTGGAGTGTATCCGGCTTATAAGGCGGCAGGCTTGGATCCGATTGAATCTTTAAGGCACGAGTAATGAGCCAGGACCTCGCCAAAAAACAAGCAGGCGAGAAGGCAGCGCGATGCGTTGAGTCTGGTATGACAGTCGGCCTTGGCACAGGTTCCACTACAGCGTTTGCAATAGCGGCTCTTGGGTACAGAGTTCGAGAAGAAGGCTTGTCGATCAGGGGAATACCAACTTCCAGTTCGGCTGAGCTTGAAGCACGAAAGCAAGGAGTACCAATCTGTACTTTCGATGATGTAGAGGGCAGACTGGATATTGCGGTTGACGGGGCCGACGAAGTCAGTCCCGTGCTTGACTTGATCAAAGGTAGGGGGGCAGCACATACACGCGAGAAGCTCGTCGCCAGTCAGGCGGATAGATTCATTGTGCTGGTGGATCCTTCTAAACTAGTAAAGCAGTTGGGCACAAAGATGCCAGTGCCCATTGAAGTGATTCCCATGGCCGCGCCAGTTGTACTGCGCGCAATTCAAGCTACGGGTGCGGAGGCAACGTTACGGCTGGGGCTTCGGAAGGACGGTCCGATAGTTACCGATCAGGGTTTTTGGGTAATTGATGCACAATTTGGTCCGATTAGTGATCCAGCCGCACTCAGCCGCACATTGCTGGAAATGCCAGGTGTGCTGGATCATGGACTGTTTGTTGGACTCGCCACCGAAGTTATTGTTGGTACTGAGACCGGTGCAGAAGTCCTGATCCGTAAACCTTGACGGCACAGCTTCGAGGGTTGATCGCCCTCGGTCACATCAGGACAGGGGCTGACAAATAATCAGGTCAGCTCAAATACGAAGGTCAGAGAGGTTATTACATTGACAGGCTCACCATTTAATCGGCCTGGTGCAAAGCGTGCGAGTTGAATTGCCCGCAGTGCCTCTTCGTCGCAGCCTGCTCCGAGGCTTTGCGTTACGGTGGGGAGACGGACAGATCCATTTGTGTCAACAATGAAGGCTACTGTAACGCGTCCCTCAAGATTAGCCCGACGCGCCCGTTCGGGATACTGAAGTTCCTTTATCAGAGATTCCATGCTGCCGAGCAGGATGGGAACTTGGTCTAGGAAATCATATAGATCTGGTTCATGATTCTGTCCACGGAATGAGACAGGCATCGTCATCTCGACACTGATTGGCTGCGCTCCGATGCGACCGGGTTCAAAGCGCATGCGCTCAAGTGTTCTGACGGCTTTCTGGGTCAGAGCCTTATCTGTGTACTGCACTGCCATGGGATTCACTATCTGTCCTGTTTCGTCTACCAGGAAGGACACGAACACTTGTTTGTTTTCGGCTCCATTGTAAGCGGCGTTTTGCAAGGGGCCTGCCGGGGAGTTTATCAACGTGGGGAGATCAAAGATACCTGTATGCTCAGCGTACGAAGTGTCATACAGGGTGGTTTGAGAACTTGTGCATGCGGCAGCAGTGAGGCTGATTAAAACACAGGCCAGTGCGATGGTTTTTGTCATGGTCCACTCCGTTTAGGCCCACACTTGGCGGGCAAGTTACATGTTCAATACCATAAGCAATATCATTGTAACGATTTCGTAACATTTTTGTTACACTTTAGTAAAATAAACGAAATTGAACTAATTAATTCCAGCATTAATTGTGATAGGGCTGACACGGTGCCTTTGCTGCGGCTGTTCTCCCGGCCATGCTTTCGTGACTCATCAACGTCTTTAAAGTTTGACTTGCTAGCCCGAATTCGTCTCTCCTCACAGATAAATGGATGGAAGTTCACTTATTTGCGTGACTACTCGGATTGCTTCTTCCGGTGAAGCTCTTAAGTGTCGCTGATGAAAAAAAGCGACGGTGGACAAAAGACATGCATGTTCCGAGCGAAGCACTGATTCCGAGCGAAGTGGGGCACCGTACAAGCCGGTATTTTGGGGCGTTTATGCAAATGACACGAGTAAGTCGGGGACGGATTTGTTAGAAGGGCGAGTACGCGCTCACTGACTGGATCCCGGACGATGATCGTGGTCTGGGAGATCTTCCAGTCCACGGTGGTCATACTATCGGGTCCTTCAAGCGTAATGTGTTTGATGGCGCCAACCGGTCCCTTGGCATGGGAATAGCAAACACGAACGCCCCATCCAGGCGCGCTGTTTAGGGCGTCTCAAAGGCAAAGGGGGCTACCGTTTGTCCCTTCTTCCACTGCCACCATCAGTTGGGGACTCCCGCCTGTCGCGGACAGACTGTGATGCGTCACGACAACCAATACCAGCCTCAGATAGTGGCGGTCATTGGCATCAATATCTTCCATTGCTCTCAATCAAAATCAACCGATCCCCATCATCTGCATAATTCGCATCATCCCCCGCTACCGTAGTCATGTTCTGTATTTCGCTCCAGTTTGTTAGCGTAAACGCCAGCAAAATCTTGTCTGGGCTGGGGTGCGACTCATCGTGTCTCATTATGGTCACATACTCTCAGGGCAAGCACACGACTCCGGCAAGTCAAATTTGAGTAGTCAGAATGGGTAGGCATTCGCGTACCTACCCCGACTGAAAACCCGGTCACGCGACAAGGCACGGACCCCGGCAGTTCAATGAAACTGCGGACCACCTTTTTGTAAGGTCACGCAAATCAGCGCAGGTTAAATACGATCATGAGGGACATTCTCACCGGTACGATACGCCCGCTCTGACGACCGGGAATAAATTTCGCCTCCTCCACTATCATTCTGGTAGCCTCTTCGTCGAGTCCGGCACCAGCTCCACGAAGGATCTCGGGGTCACGCGCATTGCCATTTTCGTCTACGACGAACTGCACAACAACACTGCCTTCAACGTTGGCCTTTCGGGCGATCTCCGGGTACTTCATCTTGGTGTGGAGTCCACTAACGCCACCAATCAACTCCGGCATCTGTTCAACGATTACATAATCATTCTGCTTCTCTGATGATTGTGATTGGTCGGATAGGGGCTTAGACTCATCGTCCAACTTAAATTCAATCGGAATGGAGAGTTTGACTGCAACGGGTTTACCGTCTTGGTATCCAGGAATAAATTCTGCGTGCTCAGAGATGACTCTGGTTGCCTCTTCGTCAAGTCCGGCACCAGCTCCGCGAAGGACCTCGGTGTCACGAACGTTGCCATTTTTATCTACGGTTAACCGCACGATGACACGGCCCTCAACGTGGGACTTTCGCGCAATCTCTGGATACTTAATCTTGGCTTGGAGGCCACTAAGGCCGCCAATTAGCTCTGGATCTTGTTCGACGATTTCATAGACTTCGAACTCGTGTTCTGAGCCCGAATTCCATATCGAAATCAGTAGAAAGAGTGAACCAAGAAGGAGCGCAGCAATCAGGCCAATTATTGCAGAGAAGGGGCGATTGCTCGGCAGGTCGTCTACGAAGGGTTCTTGTGGTGCCATAGTTAGTTAGGTCCGAATCAGTTGAATGGGGGTTAATGCGGACACCGAAGACTGGCAACACGTGATGTTGTGTAGTGAAGAAATTGGCTCAGGAAATTCACTTTCAGTTGACGAGTGCAACATTTTCGGCCTCCGCTAGCAACATCCGAACAATTATCGTGCCAGGAGATTCTCTACGCACTGAATTGCAGTCGTCCACAGAAATTGACTGCACTGCCGGCTGGATTCCTATCGACCATCTTTGTTGCAACCAAATTCCAAACAATTGAGCATATTCTGGAGAATGCCCGGCAGCCGATGCCAATTATTTGCGATCTGTTCAGAATAGGTAGAAACACAATCTGGATCTTGGCCTCGGAATCACATTTCCCTCACAGTTTTGTAAAATGAAAAACTCACACTTAACTTTTTGCGCTCTCAAGACAAATCGGGGCCGAGTATCCGGTTCAGGATACTGAAGCACGTAAGTGGTTCAACTTTTACGGGCGTACGGGCGAATGCTCTACGGTTGGCGATTCAGGAAAGCAAGCCCCAAATCCTCAATGCAGCCCAAGACGGCCACATGAGTTTCGAGAGATCTAATCAATCTGTAGACTTCGGAGGTTACCGGCCCCATTCCCTTCACTCCAGGTTAAACGGGAAACCATATACGTATTCGTGCCATTGTGAAGATACGTACAGGTGCTCCTCATGCAGGAGATAATCGTCAGCATAAATATCCTCTCGCTCTTCCGGGTCGTTCATGGGCCGGAAAATGATTTTTTTTGCGAGCCTGTAATCATCTTCAGACACATCGAAAATGTAATCACCCCCTTCTCTTTGGGATACGTCTGCAATCAGATAGCGGGAATTGATGAACTTTATCGTGCGTATGAACACCTGCGTAAAAGCCTCCGCGCCGGCTGGAAGTTCTATACCCGCCGCGCCGGGAAACCCCGACGGCTGAAAGTTCTGAACGTGTTTGCCCTCGAAGCGGATCGTTCGCAAATGCCGGAATTGATCATCGTAAACAAAGATAAATGGCAACCCCATATATGCCAGGGCAATTCGACCGCCGTCTGGAGTCACCGTTACCACGTGGCCGTTTTCTCCCGATTGATTCGGAAGATCCAGAGCAGGAAGCAACTCGATGTCCGGAATCCAGTCATGCGGGGGCGATGTGCTGCGAGCACAAATCAGCCAGGCTCCCTCTAACGCATCGCCCGGGCAGCGCAGAAACATATACTCGGGCGAAACCGAAAATCTTCCCAGGAAATGATCTACGGAAAAGAACGAGTCGACATATTCAAACGTTTCCGTGAGCACCTGTACGCGATTCTCGTCCAGAACGAATACGTGCGAACCGTTGTACTCCAGCCCTTCTATAAAAGTAAACTCGACCGGGCCTTGTCCCTGCCGGCCGATTTTGCGGCGGAGGTAGCCGTCCGCTCCCACCGCAAAGATCGTTGTACCGCCCTGTTCAGAGAGATACACATTGTCCCCGATCGCAATTGCGTGCGAGGACTTACCCAGGATGAGCGAATCATTTGGGAGCCCCAGCCGGGTTGTGGCCACCCACCGTTCGGGTTCCGTGTCTGTATTGGCCACAAAGTGCGGGGCAGCATCCAGCAGGCGGTCAATGACCGGAGAATCTTCAAATCGGGTAAATTCCCCGCTCTGACATGCGATCAGGGGCAAAAGAAACAGAATCCCCGCATACCAGCACCGAGCGGGTATGCGGGGACAAGAAATGAAATTCGGCATCAACCGTGATGCCATGTACCGTTCACGGTAAGCTTGAACAACGCCCAGGAACTCTTGATGCTGCTGGTATTCACGGTGCCTGGTGACAGTTTTTCCCGGTTGTGATTGACGAAATCATGCGCAGGCAGATAATTGCTGATGATTCTGGAGCAGGCTCGCATCCGTGGGTCAAGCACGTTGGCCTTAATTACTGTTTAGTATTCCCGACAATCCAAGGGGCTTCCGCAAGTTGAGGCGCACGCCCCCCGCACCCGACTACCTTCTTGTTGATCTCCGGCAAGAGCTATTAAGCGGACTTGGACTGAATTCCAAGATGCGTGACACTCAATCCCTACGTCGTAGGGTCGCGCAGATCAACGCAACTTGAATACGATCCGGAGAGACATCCTCACTGGCACGGCACGCCCGCGCTGACGTCCGGGAATAAATTCCGCCTCTTCCATGATGACCCTAATAGCTTCCTCGTCACATCCACCACCAATGCCACGAAGGACCGTTGGCTCACGCACATTGCCATTTTCGTCAACGATGAACCGAACAATAACGGCGCCTTCGACATTGGCCTTACGCGCGATCTCCGGATACCTCGCTTTGGACTGGAGTAGACCGATACCACCAATCAATTCTGGATCTTGCTCAACAATTTCGAAAAATTCTGGCTCTTCCTCAATCTCTTCCTCTTCCGGCGGTGGTGGAGGAGGAGGTACGTTGATCGGAGCATCCAAGTCTAGTGAGGCATCAAGATCCAGGTCATCATCATCAAGGATCTCATCGTTTGGAACCTCAACAGGCACCGGTGGGCGTGGTGGCGGAGGTGGTTTTTGGATTTGCTCTGTCTGCAGAATTTCTTCCATCTGGACGACCTCCTGCGCAACCTGCTCAATCTCCATAGCATCTCCGCGTTCCAGATTTGCATTGAATGCCAGAATCAGCAGGAGGAGTGAAGCGATCATGCCAACCTGTACAAAGAAGCCATACGTCCTTTTCAGATCGGCTTTCGGGGATTTACGCAATGCCATGAGTTTTTGTTTTTGGGTTACCGGATGCGGAATTTAAGACAAAAATCGAAAACATGTAACACATGATCCTCGTAAGTGAAGGCATCAGGCGTCATATTGTTTCCCTAAGTAACGAATTCAGCGTGTTAGAGATTCCATCTATCATATCTCCAGCAATCATCGTGCCGGGGTGGTTTTTTTCGGCATATTGATCTGCGGTCTTTCCGCCAATGTGTGTAGCACAGACTGCTGCTGTAGATAAATTGCAGCCCTGGGCAAGCAAGCCGCCGCATAAGCCGGACAATACATCTCCCGTTCCAGCTGTAGCGAGCGCAGGATTACCGCTGCTGCACACCACGGCCCGCTCTCTGGTGAGGCCGATGATGCTGGGGAATCCCTTGAGTATCAGCGTACAGTTCCAGTTTGATGCCCACTCGCGCGCCAGATGAAGTCGGTCATGGCTGAGTTCCTTGTTTTTGGTCATACGCTTAAATTCGCCTGTGTGAGGTGTGAGGATCCAGTTTCGGGGCTCACCGTGAGTTTTCAGGAATTCAGCAGCAGTGGACAATGCATCTGCGTCCACAACAATAGGAATAGAGCATTCCTGCAACAAAGCATGAACGAACTGCTGTGTGTTGGGATTTCGGCCTAGACCAGGGCCAATAACCAATGCGTTTGCCTTAGCAAGCCATGGCCGTAGGGTAAGCATTGCGGCCTCGGTTTTAATTCCACCGTCGGAGCATTCACTCAAACCGATTGCCGGAATTTCGGTCATTGCCCCTGCCAGAATAGGCTGAATGCTCTGTGGCACCGCGCAGGCTACATATCCTGCTCCGACGCGTGCAGCGGCGCGTGCAGACAATATAGGGGCCCCGGACAACCCCGGAGATCCACCAATCACGAGAACCATTCCGGCGCTGTACTTATGTGCCTGCGGATCCCGTCTGGGAATGGCAGAGGAGATCGCCTCGTCGGTAGAAATCCAATCCACTGGGAGCACTGCATCATGGGCCAAAAATGACGGAGGAATGCCGATGTGGACCACGCTCACGTGGCCCGTGAATGCCGGTCCCTTTCCCAAGAAAAATCCCGGCTTATGCGAATTGAATGTCACCGTTAAATCCGCACGTACTGCCGTACCATGCGGTAACCCCAAATCGGCATCCAGTCCAGATGGGATATCCAACGCTATCACAGGTGTATCTGCGGCATTCAGTCGCTCAACCAGTTCAGCAGCCGCGCCTCTCAGTGGGCGGTTGATCCCTATTCCGAAGAGAGCGTCAATATATAGGTCTGCTGAGCGAGGTCCATCGTGGGCATCAGGATTAAGCTGCAGCCGGCCCGATTGATCGGAAGATTGCAACTTTTGGAGCAAAAGCAGGTGATTTATTGCCTCAGGACTGGTGGGGGGCTTCAATGAAATGACAGATACATGCGCTCCCCGGTTATACAGTATGCGTGCAACAACATAACCATCCCCCCCGTTGTTGCCGCTGCCGCAGTATACAACCACCTTGCGCCCGCGCATTGGGCCGTACCTGTGCTCAATGATCAACCCGGCCCCCCGTCCTGCATTTTCCATCAATGTAAACGGGGGTATTCCAAACTCTTCAATGGTAAGATTATCAAGTACTTTCTGACCCTCGGCGCGCACGAGCGGAAGAAATCCTGCGCGCAGCGGGTCGGCATCAAGAACAGACTTGTTATCTGGTTGCGATTTCATTTTTAGATCTACCGATCAGAGAATGATACAGAACTCACGGAGGAAGTGCCGATACGGAGTGTATCTCCCAAAGCAGTATCCCAGCGCGGGCGTATCGCGATAGGCTCTGACATCCAGGTAATGGGTTCAGGGGGCCTGTAGGGATGGATCATACCACCATCCCAGTAGCCATTTCGATTACGATCAATGAAAGCGCGCAATCGGTAGGTGTTTTGCGGAAGATCGCCAAACGTGAATGCGCCGGTTGAGTCCGGGTGAGTGGTCGAAATAACCAGACCATTTGAATCCGTAAGAACAACTATAATGCTGTCTCCAGATGGAGTTGCAATACCACTAAAGCTTCCAAGTGCGCGAGGTCCCAGCCGTTTGAAGTGTTGTACCCGGATACTGTCTGGATCCAACACGGCGATGCGATAAACCTGTGTTGGGTCATCCAGAGATAGTAGGTTGTAACTCGTTCCATTGGAAGATAGGCTATTGAAGCTTACAGGCGTTCCGGTTGAATCCTGAACAGTCACCAGACTGTCCAGTGTCCGTGGGGTAAGCGGTCGATTAAAGACTATCGTTGGTGTCTCCCAAGGTGCTAATTCATATGGATCTTCCGTACTTGCTGGCAGAAATCGTTCGAAACGAGGTTCAATTTGCTGCGTGCCCGTACTCCCAGTAAAATAGATGGTCTCTACATACACGGTATTGTCGCTTGAATCCTGCACGGCAGCGTCTGGAAGAAGCGAATAGGAGCGCTCTTGCAGCGCATCAGTCATCAGATAGACCACGCGTGCACTCGTTTCCAGTTTGTAACTGGAATGCACGACAACGGGCATATTATCAATCGAATCTATGATCGCCCAAGATTCGCCCGTCAGATCAGGCAGGATTACATTTTCGCTAAATCGGACTTCAACCAGTCTGTTTGAAGTGGCACGAACTCGCTCTATGACGGGTCCTAGCGTGTCCACTTTTGTGTACACCCAGTCCAGATATTGTTCAATTGTATCAGGAGTGGCCTTAATCAATGGGGTTGGAGGAACGGCAAACCATTCGCCATCATCTGCACTGAAGTTACGGTTGACATCCTGTAGGCCCAAGATGAAAAAGTCAGACTCACGCACATTTCCGAGTTCAAACTGTCCTTCAGCATCAGTTTGTGTTTGGTATGCCGGTATGCCATCTACTTCCTCACCGGGGTTGAAGACAAGAATTGGAAGACCGGTGACGGGTTTGCCTTCTATGGGATCAATCACGCGGCCGTACAACCTTCCCTGATCAATCACGGATCCGGTGGCAAATGCATAGGATAGTGGACGCGTGAGCCGAACCCCCTGCCAGTCTCTAAACTCATCATTGAGTGTCACAACGTACGTGGTAGAGTCGCGCAATGGTTCGGAAAACTGTATAGTTACTGATCTTTTGCGCCACCTGAAACGCAAACGGCTCTGAGGTGCTGGGGTGATAGATAATGCACGTGCAAAGGAAGCCTGATTCACATACTCTGAAAAAGTCAATTTTAGCTGGGTGGTCGGAGATACTTCAACTGATTCATGTGCGGGTTCTACAGATACGAGTTGAGGTGGAGTCTCATCGCGCGGTCCCCCTGTCGGAGGACGAGGATCTGCGCAACCGCAGACCAGAATCAATCCTAGCAGTACGAAACTACGGGTCAACACGGTTGCTTCTTAGATTGAAAAACAGAAATGCGGCCAAGCCTGTCGCAGCGGCCAATATGACAGGTTCCAGGTAGCGGCGAATCCAGTGATTCGGGGGGAGTTCTGCTTGAGTTTCCGGGTGGGCAGGCGACTCAAGCTGTTTGACTAAGTCCCTTGGAATCCTGTCCGAGAAGGCTCGTTGGCAGGAGTCATGTGCAAGAAACTCTCCGTCCTTTCCCAGGAATGAGTAACGCAGATCCAGTTCTGCCGAACGGGAAAGTATTTTGCGGCCCGCATGCGTGTAGGTAATGGTGGCTCTCGAAATCTCCCAGGAGAGTGAATAGTAAGGCTTTGATGTTCGGAGAGTGTCGGTAGAAAAGAGCTCAGTACCTTGCTGCTGCCAATGTTGAATCAGTGCACTTGTCAGGTAGGGGAGGGTAGAGGGAGGAACTAAGGTCAGGGAGTCTGCGGCATGGGGGACATCTCTCAAACAGTCAAGGCCCAGATTCTCGAATACCTGTGCGTTTGTAGTCAACTCCTGTGCGGATGACACAAGTGCAGGAAACAAGCTCCAGCAACCAACAACCAGCAATCCGGCGATTTTTCTCATCAATCAATGTTTACGCAATTCAGAAACTAAATGTCGGGCCTCGGGGAGTATTAATTTTTCCATTGCCAACGTTACGGCTTTTGGAGAGCCTGGAAGGCAAAAAATGATTAAACCGCCGTATACCCCGGCAATCGCCCGGGAGAGCATGGCCTTACTTCCGACCTGTTGCCAGGATAGCAGGCGAAAAAGTTCGCCGAAACCCGGCAATGTTCTGTCCAGCAGCGCACTGACCGCCTCATAAGTTTGATCTCTGCGACTTATGCCCGTTCCACCACTTAAGCATAACACATCTGCTGACGCGGATTGTGAACGAATGACCTCCTTTATTTTTGTCGGTTCATCCGGTACGATTGATTGTGAGGTGATCTCGTGGCCATTTGCTGTGATCAGGTTTGCCATGTGGAGGCCACTTACGTCTGTGGCTGTTGTTCGTGTGTCGCTGACTGTAATAAGTGCGAACCGCAATATGGCGGGAGCATTGGATTCGTGACAACTCATTGGTCCGCAGCAGTATGTTCACCGAACCATCTCGGGGGGTCGTATCCGTGTTTTGCCCATGGATTGCACCGCATTAAGCGCCAGATACCCAAAACCACCCCCTTAAGTATACCATACCGGTTAATGGCCTGAATGGCATAACTTGAGCACGAGGGTGTGTAGCGGCATGCATTGGGCATATGCGGAGCAATCAACAACTGGTAACCCCGTATCGGTAAGATGAATAACTTTCGCAGCATGTACTGGAATTAACCGTGATGCAAGGACTGCCAATCCTACATCTCTTTTACATAAAGGTCCCCACAGATAATGAAGATCCAAAATAAAGACAATTTCAAAACCGCAAAGATGGCCGATGCTGTATTTACCGAAGATGGCCTGATACCAGCTGTTGTTCAGGATGAAAGCACACATGAGGTGTTGATGGTAGCTTATATGAATCGGGGCACATTAGCCCAAACGATTGAAACTGGTACGATGACGTATTGGAGTCGATCACGGAAGTGCGTCTGGGTCAAAGGACAAACAAGCGGTCACTTCCAAAGGGTAAGATCCGTAAGATTAGATTGTGATGGTGATGCGCTGCTGTTTGAGGTGGAGCAAGAAGGTAGTGGGGCGTGTCATACTGGGGCTAGAACATGTTTTTACCGGAAGCTGGAAGCATGAAACGCATCAATTGATGGGTACCCCTGGAGCTATATATCAGGGACAGCACCAGGTGCCGGCATTTTGCATGATTTATTTTGTGTCAACAGAACATGCTGGTTTGGTTATTCACGTTACGGCAGGTGAGTTTTTGATATTATTCTCCATTTTCTTCCCAGCAGAATTCGGCCGATGAGTATGCGGCGGCATATCATTTTTATTCTACCCGTAGCTATGATATTTGGCTGCATGACGGCTGATCAGCCGCTTGAACCTGACTGGATAGTTGATCAGGCGGACGTGTTGGAGACAGAAGATGAGTATGCACTGATGGATATGCTTTCGGGTTTTTACGACAGCACATCGGTTGCACTCGTGGGAGTAACCGTGGAATCCCTGCAGCAGCAGTCCATTGAGGTGTACACAGAGGAATTATATACCTCATGGGAACTGGGTGCACCAGAAACCAATAATGGCATTATGGTTCTCCTTGCACCGGTGGAGCGATTAGTTCATATTACAGTAGGGAACGGAGTAGCGTGGGAGCTGTCCGCTCAGGTACTGGATTCGATCAAGGTAGAGATGGCCAAATTATTTGGTACAGGAGAGTATCAAGAGGGACTTGAGTCGGGATTCAGGTCTCTGATGACTCGAGCTGGTGCGCTGACCTGGAGTGTTGACTATACCAGCATTTCCGATGTGCAGGCCGATTCGTCGCGCAGTGTGGGGCGTATCCTGATGACGGACTGTATTATTACGGGTTTTGAAGAGGACCTGGTGGTGGCCATGGACGACGAAGGCAATGAAATTCGATTAATGGTGTCCATGGATGTACCGATGCTATCCGTGGAAGATGTAATAGGTATTAGTGGGCGTATTACGCGGACCGCGCCGCTATACGCACAAGTATTGAATATGAGTATA
>JAJEDR010000090.1 GCA_022821385.1 Rhodothermales bacterium | reverse complement strand
AACCGCAGACAGTACCGGTGCGTTACTTCTGCAGGTAACGCCGGAAGCTCTTGCTCAAGTAACCGGACTAGATGCAGACAGTATTGCAGGGCTTTCATCGGACAGACAGTATACGCTCCCCAGTGCGATAGATGTTGAGGTGCGGTCACGAACGTATGGAGCCACTTTAAATGCGTTAGGATTTATCGCCGGGCAAGATCCGCATTATGCATCGCAGCTGATCGTCGTCGCAATAGACCCCGGTTCCTTAGAGGTGTTTTCCGAGGCAAATCGCTCTCAGTGGATTCCTGCAGCTATTCTCCTAGAGCTCGCTCGAAAGTATGCCATGGGAAGCGCACACCGTGCATTCCCAAGACGGTCTATTCTGGTTGCTGTGGGTACAGGAGCGAGTCTACATGCAGTATTTGCGCGCCCAATATGGTTGCGGCAAAATATTGTTGCCATACTGTCGCTGGGGAAAAAGGAGGACAGTTATGTTCGTGTAGAGAACGATGACATTGCTCTCAAGGGATACTCCTTCCCCCACATGAATGAACCAGAGGCAATGGAAGCCTACATTACGTTGGTGTTGGATGAGGTCCACGATGTATTCCGACAGCTTGACGATTTGCCGCTGGATCACGAATTCATTGGGGACTACAACTAATTCTTAGCTGCGGGCATATTGGAGATACTGCGGCTCGGAAGCACACCGCCTAGAAATTGCGCGACTTCCACTCAATGCCTGCGAATCAGGGCACTACGGTTTCAAGATTTGGGCTCTGACAATGTTTTCGGCCCCGAGTTCATCCGTGGTGACACCGTAAAGCAATCCATTCCGCACAATCGGTTCAGGATTGGATTCTAATGAGAACGGAAGCCGAATCGCCCCCAGAAACCGCCCATCGACATCAAACAGATCGGAGAGATATCCTTCGTCTTCGGGGGACCCGGTTAGTCGCATTACCCAAAGATTGCCTTCGTCGTCGCAAAAAAAGGAAGACGTGACGGGCTTCGTATCCGGGATCTTTGACCAGTCTATCTTCCCTCCCTGACGGGTAAACCAACTTAGGTTTTCACGGACCTCCTCCAGGTCCGCGGGTGTCACTTGAATCGGATCATGGTCAAGCGTGACCCTCCGAAGCGTGGTCCCAGTGGCCGTAATTTCCGCCAGTTCATATTTGTCGGTAAGAAGCGTCCAGAAATGGCCGTTTGGGGAAAATCGCCATTCCAAAGATCCACGAAACGGAATGCCCGTGGCCATCATGCCACCATCAGTAATTAATTCGAATTGCTCATGGGGCTCACCGCTCTCGGGAATCGGTATCGTATCTAGCGGAACGAAATCTTGATCAAAGCGGGCCAGTGCAAGATCGTAATCGTCCATTACCTCAACTACCACTGCGGCATTGTAACGGCCAAGGAGATCCATACCGCCTGGATAGGGAAAGTAACTCCAGCCCGTGCTATTGATACGTGCCCCATCCACGTAATCTCCGGTTGCGTCCAGAAAAGTGAGTTGCCCCTTCGGCATTTCCATGACCCAAATCTGGCCGTTTTTGCTCAGGTCAAGCGCGCTTGCTCGCTCAAATTCCCCTGGCCCAGTGCCTTTGCCTCCGGCCGTACGGACCAAGATACCGTCCGAGTCAAAGACATGGATTGCTTGTGTTTGGTCATCGATTGCATAGATCCACCCCCGCACATCTACATCAAACGAGCGGATGCTTCCGAACAAAAGCGCATCATCGCCCGTGTCATTTCCGATCCTGAATTCTTCTACGACCTGCCAAGCTTCATCAGGTGACCAAACTGCTCGGCCAGTATTTCGGACTATGACTTCGCCCGAAGCAAGCGTATCAATGGTACCGGACCAGACTCTGCCAGGATCGGTGTCGGCTGATCCGCAGCCGGTGCTAAGCAGTGTGACGGTCAAAGCAAGAGCGCAGAGGGGATAAGCAGTGCGAGGCATGGTGACTGTAGTGCGAGTGGGGCTGGAGACTCTAAAGGTAACGGGTTTCATTGTTTGGATATTACCTCCGAGAATGGCAAATTTTAACTGCGCCCCGAAACCCTCCCCAGGATACGATGTTTCCGAATGATGTGGGGCATTTGGGGGACAATTGAACTGCTGCCGTCTGGGGGTACTCGGAGTCCTGCTTCGTTTCTCCGAAGCCGCAATGCCAACAAAGGCTTGAAGTCCAGAAGTTCAGTCTAGAGCTGCCGTAGACCGATCGAATGAAGATTCGGCTAGAATAGCATGCCAAGCATGATCGTCCAACCCTGGTTAGTCAGTACGGAGTCGCCGGTTTCAGAGTGGGGTTTGGTCACATCGTTGCGGCCTCGATAAGATCGGGCTTCAATCGTGAAGCGCTGACTGGCTAGATACAGGTCCAGGCCTGCCCCGAACATGAGGCCATAATCAAAAGTCTCGATTGATTCGTCCTCCTCAATAAAGATTTGTCCATCTGCGGTGGACTCCGCAAGGATTACTGATTCCAGAGCAAACAAAGCCGCTCCTCCGAGAAAAATCCGCGGTCTGACAATTCCCGAAGATTCAAAGCGGAATTGGCCCAGAATTGGAAATGTGAGGTAAGATGACCTACTGGTAAGTATCCCGGGGAAGTCATTGTACTGTACGCGGGTCTTTGCGCCCATCCGAAAATAGAGCACTTCTCCAACTGCACTGAGTCCTCTAACAATATTTAGTTCAGCAGATCCTCCAGCCACAAGACCGGAAACATTTTCCCATGTGGTTGCACCGGAAGCTAGGTCACCGGAAAATGTGGTTTGTGCCATGCCAAGTTTTATCGCGCCCGTTATGCGCTGTGCATTTGAGGGGGCGGCCAGCAACAGCGCAACGGACAGCAATAGCAGCAATTTGGGGTTCTGCATGGATACGATAAATCTCAGTAGAAGAGGCCGAATCAGTATTCACAAAGATAACACGGGATTTGCTGCGCCGCGTAATGAAGTTGCGGTCTCAGACCCAATAAATGCAGAGGAGGCCAGGATTGGTAATACGAACGCGCGCTGTGTACGCATGTAGTCTTGGGCTACTCCTGCATTACATAGCACACTAGGACAATGTCGTAGTGTGTGATTTCCTGACCGTGTTGGGTACTCAGCGAAACTGACTATTCACACAAGGGGAGATCTGAGGAGCTTTTGCTACCTTTCTTGCACCCCAAGTACGGTGCTTATTCTTGGGTTCGGGGGAGGGAGTTATGGAACAGGAAACGGGGGTTACCGTACGCTTGTGAGTTGTTTTAACGCACGGTTAATGGCTATATCAAAGGAGGAGGTTCGTCATATTGCCAAGTTGGCCCGTCTGGAATTTACTGAGGAGGAAGAGGAAGTTCTGGCCGACGACATGAGCCGCATACTTGACTACATGGATATGCTCAATGAGTTAGACACTTCGAAAGTTGAACCCATGACGCATGTGTTGGATCTCGCACATGTTGTGCGTACGGACTCCGTTGAAAAGCGTATCAGTCAAGAAGATGCCCTTAAGAATGCGCCGGATACGGATGGAGAATACTTCAGAGTGCCAAAGGTCATTGGATAGCGTCCGTTTATGGCCAGATTAAAAGCGACGAGTTATTCCCAGGGGGCACGGTCATGGTGGGCGGCGCAACCCCCTCTTTTCCAGCACACGGTCTGTGCACTCGCGTTGCTGATGGTTGCCGTGTATTTCTGCTGGCCAACTCTTTTCAGTGGCAGGAGCTTGGTAGGAGGCGATACTGTTCAGTGGAGGGCTGCCGCCCAAAGCATGTTTGAGCACCGTGAAGAAACCGGTGAAGAGCCATTGTGGGCCGCCAACATGTTTGCCGGTATGCCGGGGTATAATGTTTCCCCGCCTGCACTAGTCCCCCAAGTAGACGAAATCCCCCGTGCGATCCGACGAATTTCATGGCCGTTTTCGCATGTAATTTTCATGCTTATGGGGGCCTACATCCTGGTCTGGTACTTGACACGCGATACGCTAAGTTCACTGTTCGCGGCCTGTGTGTACTGCATGACGACCTATTTGCCAGTCATTCTTGTGGCTGGACATAATACCAAGTTCGTCGCACTGGCCTTCGCGCCGTGGTTGCTCCTGGCGTTTATCTATGGTATGCGAAAACCAAGCCTGATGGCCGGCTTATTGTTTGCCGTTGCGTTGGCAGCGAACCTGCGTGCAGGGCATGTGCAGATTACGTACTACGTCACCTTTATAGCTGTTGTCTGGTGGATTGTGCTGGCCATAGAGGCGTGGCGGCAAAAAAGGTCACTTGCATTCCTGAAGTCGACAGGATTGCTGGCTATGGGGTCAGTACTTGCACTCCTCATGGTGGCTGAGCATTACTGGCCCATGATTGAGTATAAGGAATACAGTATACGGGGCATGTCTTCTGGTGGAGAGGCAGGCGGATTGACCTGGGACTATGCTATGAGGTGGAGTCAAAGTCCGGGAGAACTGTTAACGCTGTTGGTGGCAGATGCATATGGTGGTGGCACATATTATTGGGGAACCAAACCCTTTACTGGCGGCCCCCATTATGCAGGCAGTATAGCCTTGCTCCTTGCTGTCCTGGCCGCTTGGCGCATTCGTTCACGCCTTGCAATATCACTGGGCATTGCTGGTGGCCTGATGATACTGTTCTCCCTTGGGGACCACTTTGGAGTGTTGAATCGCGCTATGTTCAATTACTTTCCCCTGTTCAATGCCTTCCGAGTCCCCGAAACCTGGTTGATTGCGGTGATATTGGTTCTGGCGATTCTCGCAGCTCTTGGCCTCTCCTATGTTGTGCGGCGTGAAGTATCTGTCGCCGCCGAACGCGTAAAATGGCGTACCATCCATATCATATGCGGTGTGATTGGTGGTCTGTTATTGCTTCTGCTAGCAACCGGGGGGTCGCTGTTTGATTTCCAGCGTGAGGGAGAGCGTCAACAAGTGGTAACGTATGTGGCTCAATCCGCGCAGCGAAGTCCAACGGATCCTCAGGTGGTTGCGGCTGCAGAGCGGCTTCTATCCGAGCAACTTGTAGTTCCACGTAGAGATGCTTTTATGGCAGATGTGAGGCGTTCGCTGTTATTTGTGGCCCTGACAATTATAGCATTACTGGCCGTCCGTCGCGGAAAATTGTCAAGTTGGGTATTTCAGGGCCTCCTCGTGCTTTTGGTAGTTCTTGATTTAGGGGGGGTAGCGCGCAGATACTTGAATACTGAGGATCTCAGCATTTCGAAGAATCCTGCTCAACGTATAGCAACACTGGATGTAGATGAGTACATACTTGAACAGGAGGGGCAGTTCCGTGTGCTGTCACTCGAAAGCCAGGATCAGACTGGGCTCGGGCGTCCATCATTCCATCATGAGTCACTTGGGGGTTATAGCGCGGTTAAATTGCGTTTGTATCAGGATTTCCTGGATAATATTCTCATGGATCTCAACACTGCCACGCCGAACGAGAATGCTCTCGACATGATGAATGTTCGATACATCCTGTCACAGGCGCCTGTTAGTGGGGCCTCAAGTGTCTATTATGGTTCGGGATCGGGTTTCAGTGTCTACGAAAATCTGGATGTGCTCCCACGGGCATACCTCGTCGGGCAGGCAGATGTTGTAGAAGATCCAAGTGCAGCGATGCTCCGCATTCGGGATTCCGAATTCGATCCAGCGGTGACCGCTATACTGTCTGCGCCAATTGAAGAAGCGGTGACTCCCATTGATTCGTCTAGTACGGTTGTCGTTAACACACTCAATCATGGGCCTCGACGAATCACCTATGAAGTGGAAACGGACGCGCCGCGCCTGTTGGTCGTCAGTGAGGTTTATTACCCGGCAGGCTGGACGGCTACGCTGAACGGGGAAAGCGTGCCTATACATAGAGCGAATTACCTTTTGCGCGCAGTTGCCATTCCTGCCGGAAGACATACCCTCGAGATGAACTTTGACCCCGCAAGCCACATCTGGGGCAAAAGAGTCAGTGCGATTTCTACGATTCTTGTTTACGGGTTGATATTGATTTTTCTCGGGTTTGCTGGCTATGGATACTTTCGGAGGATCAGAGGGTAATTGGCGGCGATAAACCGAGCAAGCGAACCTTTCACCGCCTTTCGGCACGGTTTTGAAGCCTACTTTGCTGATTAGCTACCATTTGGCACTCTCGTAGCCGATCTCACTTCTTCATTACATCGAGCCCCTCTTTGAGAATCTCATCCAAAGAAGTATCCAGTCCCCGAGCAGTTCCCTGATTCGAGGGCAGATCTGGAATTATTCCTCACCTGGCGCGTAAAGCAGTACCAGGAGTCAGAGATTTTCTTGAGTTGAACGTTCTCCAGATTCTTCGCTGCAAGGCTTGCAGTCTTCTTACTGGGCGAATTTGACGAATTCCCTTTGCTCCAATGATTGATTCTGTTCAGCGTCAAGTACCAATCTCATCAGTGACATTTAATGGTGTTACAGTAGAGTGCTTATGACGTACCGTTGCTGCAATGACTGTGAGGCGCACTGGCCTTAACCGAAACACAGCATGGGGTCAGATATCACAGCGGCCAAACTACGGGCAACAGGAAGACAACCAAGAGAAGTAATAGGACAAAGAGAGGTGCACCGGTGCGCGTGTAGTCCGTTACTTTGTACCCGCCAACACTCATAACAAGAAGATTCACGGGGTGACCAAAGGGAGTCAAAAATGCGCACGATGATCCGACAGCAACAACCATGAGCAAGGCCTCGGCGGAGATCCCCAACTCCAACGATGTACTCAATGCGATTGGAGCAACCAGAACAGCTACTGCCGAAGTGGGCACGAATTGCGCTGCAAGAGCGCAAAGCAGGAAAAGGCTCCCAATCAGGAATCGGGGACCGGCATCTGCGGCCCGTCCGATGACTTCGCGTGCTAAAAGTTCGGCGGCACCAGATTCCTCCATCGCCAACCCGAGCGCCAACATGCCGCCGAGTAGGACGACAACGCGCCACTCGATAAGTTTGTACACTTCGTTTCCTCTCAGGCAACCAGTAAACACCATGAGGAGCGCGCCGAGAAGTGCGGCGATGTGCACCGGGAAGAGGCTGACCGAGGCGGAGAGGATGACCCCTAGCATGATCGCCCCCGCGACCGGGGCTCGGCGTATCCTGAATATCTCGCTGAGCTCGGCCGTCAGTACCAGGAAGCGCCTATCTTTCTCAAGTAACTGAACTTTATTTCGCCGGCCATAGACGAGAAAAGCGTCCCCGAACTGCAGTGGGGTTTCATTGAGATGGATGTCGGAGTGGAGGGTCTCGCCACCGCGCCAAATTGCGAGGAGGGTTAGACCGTAAGAATCCCGAAAAAAGATTTCGCTCAGTGACCTTCCCACGATATTCTTTGAGGTGGGGGAAAGCGTGGTCTCCGCAAACCCGACCTCTTCGGACTCCAATTCCTTTATCAGGGAAGCGCCATCAGTTTCATGAGTCTGAAGTAACTGGAGGGACCGGAACACTGCAAAGGACTCGGGCTCTGCTTGTACAATGAGACGATCGCCGGATTTCAGAAGGTTAGAGGCATTCGGAAGAAAAATACGCCTGCTACCTGATTCATCGCTGCGCTCAATCTCAATGACCGTAAGGCCGAATGCATGGCCAAGGCGGGTAGACGCCAAGGTGCGTCCGTTTAGTCCAGAACCTTCCGGTATTTCGAGTTGTGTCAGGCAGTGATCAAGACCGTACTCCCGGGTGGCGGTATCAAGGTCCATCTGCGTAATTGAGGAGAACTCATTCGCGAAGGGGCGTCGATTCAGGTATTCCTGACGTCCAAGCACGAGCAGGATGTCTCCCGCTTTTAGTCGGATTTCCTGGAGAAAAACGCTGCGTGTCTTATTCCCACGCCGGATAGCTACGATTTGGACTTGGAAGCGATTACGTACATCCAGTTCCCGCACAGTTTTTCCAGCGATGATAGAATTTGGTGCAATTTCTGCCTGAGCGAAGCCAGCGGTCTTCTTGAACAGAGATCTCAGAGGGCCTATCAGGTCACCATCACTCTCCAATTGCCCCCACGACCGCAAATCATCCATCGCATCGGAGGAGCCAGCAAAGATGAGCACATCTTCGGCTTGCAGTTCAAACTCCGGCTTGGGGGCTCGAAGGAGGTTACCATTCCGCTGGACTGCGAGCAAATTGGCACCCAAGGCGCGCCCAAGCTGTATCTGCACGAGGTTCCGGCCATTAAGATCTGAGGATTTTGGCACCCGCAGACAGAAAACCATCTCTTCCAAAGCGTAGCGGTCCAGCAGATCCACTTCCGTTATTGATTTGTCACTTTTGGAGCGTCGGTCCGGGAGGAGGTGACGCCCAACGAGGATCATATACAGAATGCCTAGGACAAGCGCAGCCGTGCCTAGCGGAGTGAAGGAGAAGAGCCCGAACGCGCCCTGACCCGAGCGTTCAAGAATGTTTGAAAGAAGAATATTCGGTCCAGTCCCAATGAGCGTGGTCATCCCTCCCAGAAGTGAGGCAAAAGCAAGTGGGATGAGGAGTCTGGAAGGACGTATCCCGAGGCGGCGGGCAATGTCAAGCACCACCGGCAGCAGAAGCGCTGTGGCCGCAATATTATTCATTAAGCCGGACATAAACCCAGCAGTGAGCATCATGAGCGCCGTAAGACGTACCGGGGAAGCCCCGCCAAAGCGAATCACCTGGGTCCCGAGAAGATTGGCAACACCGGTGCGATATAATCCTCCACTCAACACGAGTACCGCCGCGATAGTGACGACAGCGGGATTCGCAAATCCTTCAACAGCTCGCGACATTGGGATCACGCCGCTGATGGCCAACGCGAGCAGGACTATGAGTGCTACGCCGTCGTAGCGCACCCACTCAGTGACGAAAAGGACAACCGCGACCAAGACGATGGCAAGGACGATAATGATATCGGTGCCTAGCATTCTGTGAATAGAGTATTTTTCAAAGGATTAGCTCCCAACCGCCGAGGAAACAGGACGGAGGCTTTGACCGATAGCCTGTCTGAGCCACAGGCATTCCAATAACACGGTCAACTCGTGCATAGATAAGATGAGGAACATTCGTTCAAACGGGGCAGGCTACCCGCAGATTTACTCGTACGAGATCCTGGATGTGCTGTCTCTAAATTGATGCCGAGATCTAAATTGTATGGGAGGATCGTTGCAGTGTACACAAAATTAGACTCCATCCGTTTTTGGTTTTCCAAGGTACGGTATTTCTCAGTAATTTGAGCTCTCCGCCATAAACTGGATTTCCATTGTCCCTGTATTTGTATTGATGAGCATGAGAGCGGGACCGGAACACGGCAAGACTGAATCACAGAAGCCATATCGGATTCTGATGATTTTGGATCAACCGTTTCCACCGGATGTTCGCGTTGAGAATGAAGCAAATGCCCTGGCGAAGGCGGGATTTGAAGTCGTGCTACTGATCCTTGCTCCAGATACCAGAGCGCCAATTGAAGACTATCAGGGGTTCACCATCGTACGTCGGCATGTGCCTCCAAAAATCCGTAACTGGATGCGGGGGCTTGCGGGTACGATTCCCGTCCTGTCCTGGTACATTGCACGACAAGTTCAACAACTGAGAAAGCAGCACAAATTTGATGTTATTCATGCGCACGACCTGTACATGTGCGGTGGTGCATTGCGAGCAGGTAAACGTATAGGTGTCCCGGTGGTAGCGGATCTACACGAAGTATGGACTGCCGCGCTAGCACAATATGCGTGGAGTACGCGGTTTCCAGGAAAGCTGTTCATCAATCTTCGTGGATGGAAAGCGTTGGAAAAAAAATGGACCGAAATTGCCAGGCATATTATTGTGACCGCCGAAACGATGCGGGACCACTACGTTGAGCTGGGCTGCCCCGAAAAGAAAATAACCGTTTTGCCAAATACGATTAATATTACGGCCTTCAATTGTTATCCCGTAAAGGAAGACATTATTGAAGCACATAAATCTGCGTTCACACTGGTTTATACCGGGGGGATTAATTTGCATCGAGGTCTGGATTACCTGCTGGATACCATACCGTTGATCCTGAAACACTGTCCAGCAAGGCTGGTCATTGTCGGGGACGGTAGCATTCGACCGGAATTGGAAAAGCAAGCAGAATTACTTGGAATTACTGATCATGTAGTGTTTGAGGGTTGGCGGCCTCAGGAGGAAATCAAGAGTTACATTCTAGCCAGTGATGTCTGCCTGATACCTCAGGTTAAATCCGAGCATACCGATAAGACGGTGGCACATAAACTATTTCACTACATGTACCTGCAACGTCCACTCATTACAACCAACTGCACATACATGCAGCAAATTGTAGAAGCGACGGATTGTGGAGCAGTGGTACCTTACGGGGATCACGAAGCTTTCGCTTCGTGTCTGATTGAACTTTACAGGAATCCTGCTCGTCGCAAGCAGATGGCCTCAAATGGTCACCAGGCTGTACTGGAACGTTACAATTGGGACCACTCTGTGCGTTCTTTAATAGAAATGTATCGTAATATGGCAGAGAAGATGGATCCAAATTGCTGACATGATCCAGGGACATGTTTTTTGAGGTAACGCACATCCAATCAGCTCATCAGTGACCGTTATATGCCGGGTGTATTACGACAGTTATGGTACCGGGTCCGAGGAGCAATTTTCGAGGATCCATCAACTGTTGGCGAGTCTACGAGGCCGCCGGGAATTCGGCGACGGGCGATGATTTTCAGCCTGATGGCTTCCATTATAATATGGCTTCTGCTAAGTCTGTCAGAGAATCACTACATATCTGTTGAATATGCAACCTGCGCGTCACAGCAACAGACATACTCTTCTTCGTGTGTTTCGGGGCTTGACACAGATTCAGCATTGACGCAACCTTTGCCCAAGATCATTCGCACGACCCTTTATGGTCCAGGAAGAAGCTTGTTGGTACAGCGTTTCCAGGCGCGATTCTGGAACAGCCCAATTACCTTCGATGCGACGGTACCTGAACTGGAAACACAATTACTGCTTCGGTTACCGGAAGAGATAACAATAGAGAGCATTGTGCCAGAGCGTATACTTCTGCAAAAGGAGGTAAAGATGGAACGCATGCTCCCCATTGAGTCACGCGTTATGTTTGTGCCTCGGTCACCATACTTCTTGACGGGAGAGGTACAAATGGATCCCGATAGTGTCCGCGTTCTCGGCCCGGCATCTGTTGTAGGCCAACTGGAAGCATGGCCGACAGACTCAGATACTGTTGAGGGCGTTAGTGATACGGTTCATTACTCTGTAAATCTGATTGATTCATTGGCTGGTCTAGTAAACCTGTCCATCAGGGAGGCGACAGTCACACAACTTGCGTCACAATACACAGAGGGTCAAAAGGAGCTTGTAAGAGTTGAGATAGAAGGTCTCCTTGACGGAAACAACACTGTCCAGCTTGATCCAGAGTTCGTGACGATAACGTATCAGGTGCCTTTGTCAAAATTTTCCGAGGCACAGCAATCGCAGTCTATTCAGGCCATGGTATCGTACGATCAAATATTTGCTGATACAACTGGACATGTCAAACCGATTGCCCAATATCCACCTGAATTGATGTTACGTCAGGTGACGGTTTCTCCCGAACGACTCCAATATTTCATTAACATTGGATCGCAGTGATTTTCGTTTCTGTGGGGCAACAACGATGTACTGTCGGGGTTGAAGTTCACCGTTCTTGAGCGACTGCGTACATGGCTTGGCCACTGTGGCCGAAAAATACGGTTATATACCGGGATACTCCGCAGGGTATCCTTACTGAGTCCGGTGTTTGGTACAGAACCACGGTCTCCCTTCTCAACGAATACGCAGCTGAAGTTTTTGAACACGAGCCGATTGAGGTACATCTGGCGCGAGCCGATACGTGGATTCGGTCCCCGCACACGTTGTCCGCATGGCTGCTTGCATTGGGTCTAATCTACTATGCTCCGTGGCATGTCGCTGTAGTTGTGCTGATTTTTTTCCCAGTGTGGCAGATACTCGCGCCGGCGCTGGTGAATCGTCGGATATCGCCCCTGTTGAGGGTGTTGGATGCGGTGTTGATGCAGGCGATTCTCTATGCTACAACGATGTCCATATTAGCTATGTCAGGTCAATACCAGGCTGTAGCTGTGGGGCTGATCGGGTTTGTATGTTTGAGGTGGGGCGTATTATCATATTTGATGCGACCGCTTATAATCCGGTGCTGGAAAGCGATGTATCAACTTCCGGTACCGGACCATATATTGAGAGCTTTTATAGTTCGCAGTGCATTGCGTCATGGCGTAAATCTTGCCAATTTTGCGGAGATTGAGCAGAAAATTGTCCAGCATGTATTCAAGAAGAAGGTGCCTCGAGGGAGGAAGAACTCATGATAAATGGCGTTAGTACTGACGCGATAAGCGAGCTGAAGGCGAAGGTTCGATGCCTTCTGGAGCAACCAGAAACGTCTTCCGAAGCAAGAATAGGTACGGCTTCCGTGGCATTTGACGGGGTATCTCCGCTCAGATGGTTAGCAAACTATCCACGGGAGGCACGTCTCTACTGGTCAGGACGGGATTATGGTATGGAGGTTGCCGCGATAGGGGAAGCAGATTGCCAGTATTCTCCCTCTGCTGCTGACTTAAAGGCGTTACGCAGTGGACTCGGATTGATGCTCTCAGGTTGTGAGCACGGTGTAAGATACTATGGAGGCATTCGCTTTGACCTTTGCCCACCGCATGAAGTTCAGTGGAATGAGTTTGGTGCGTGGCGATTTGTTCTGCCAAGATTTGAAGTTCGTAAGAATTCAAAGGGCACGCTGCTCCGCTGTAATGTCGTACTGCCTGATGATCGTACGCGGACGAGCCTGATTCTTGACCAGATTGAGGCGCTTCGGGTGCCTGCTCAAGGGTCCAAACAACTCCCGAAGCCTATCAGGCACCGTTTCTGTCCTGATCTCCGAAAATGGGAGTCCATTGTTGGCTGGGTACTCCACGCTGTTCAACACTCTCCCTTGGATAAAGTAGTCCTAGCAAGAGAAACCACGGTTGATTTTTCAGCCCCCCCGGAGCCGGTTTCTATTCTGCATCAGCTTCGGAAGAATTCTCTCGGTTGTTTTCATTTTCTTTTTGAACCGATACCAGGGACGGCATTCTTGGGCGCATCCCCCGAGCGACTATTCAGGCGAGAGGGGCGTTCGGTGGAGAGTGAGGCGGTGGCAGGTACGCGCCCGCGTGGGGGTTCCGATTTGGAGGATGAACGGATGATTGATGAGCTCTTTGGGAGCGCAAAAGAGCAGCGGGAGCACGAGTTTGTCCGTATCAGCCTACAGGAGGAGATTGCACGACTGGCCGCCTATGTGACGATGGATGTCCAGCCCTCAATCATGCGGTTAGCCTCCGAGATTCATCTGGTTTCACGGCTGCGTGCGATTCTGCGCCAGGAGTACACGAGCCTGGATGTGCTGGAAGCACTGCATCCATCCCCGGCAGTTGGAGGATATCCCTCTGACTTGGCCCTGGAGGTTATCCGGGAGCGGGAGCCGTTCGATCGTGGCTGGTATGCAGGTCCGGTAGGGTGGATAGGTGTAAATGAAGCCGAATTCGCCGCCGGGATACGATCCGGTCTTGTGTCGGGGTCAATAATGCGGCTTTATTCGGGCGCAGGGGTCGTCCGAGGATCAACCCCTTCGGATGAATGGGATGAAATTGGACACAAGATCAGCGGGCTGGCACAGGTGCTGGATCTCTATGCTTCTTCGGTCCAGGCGGACTTCCAGTACGCATGATCCAAAGCAATGCGCATCGTGCACATCTGATCATCGCAGAGTTGGTGCGCTGCGGGGTTGATGAGTTCATAATTACTCCTGGTTTCAGAAGTGCACCGCTTGCGCTCGCAGCGATCAGTCATCCAGACGCGCACTATACGGTTCATTTTGATGAACGCGGTAGCGCATTTTTCGCACTCGGATACGGTCGGGCAACCCGGACGCCGTGTGTTTGGATCACCACCTCTGGTACAGCGGCGGCAAATGGTCTACCAGCCATAATTGAAGCCAGTATGGAGCATGTGCCAATGATCTGCCTTACGGCTGACCGTCCTCCCGAACTTCGCGATACCGGCGCCAATCAGACTATTGATCAAGTGCATTTATTTGGTCGTTATCCGAGGTGGTTTGTGGATTTGCCAGCACCGGTTACAGAGCAGGATGGAGCATATATAAGGACCACCATTGATCAGGCGGTGCATCGTGCCTCTGCCGGGCCGGTGCATCTGAACTGCATGTTCAGGGAACCTCTTTTGGAGGAAGATCGGGAAGAGAAATCAATCCCAGAGATGTCTTGGTCGACAGAGGAACGTCAACAAACACAGTACATGGCTTCAGCGGGGGGTACTGTTGCGCCGAGTCAAAGATTAGTGCAGAATATTTGTGAAGCTCAGCGAGGGCTTGTTATTGCCGGACGCTTACAGAGCCCTGAGGAAGGCAAAGCAATTCATTCCCTGGCGGAGCACCTAGGGTGGCCATTAATGGCAGATATTAGTGCACCTGTGCCCGGAGCAGAGAACATGGTAACCTTCTTTGACTTGATTGTGCGCAGTGAAAGGTTTACACGTCAGTATTCCCCGGATGTAGTATTGCATTTTGGCGGGCCCTTGGTATCCAAGGCATTACAGCAGTTTTTGTCACACGTGAGCGCCCAAACTTATGCATTGATCGCGCCATCTTCAGATAGGATTGATCCACATCACGTATTGACGGATCGAATTCAGTCGAAAATTGCCGGGTTCTGTAAATGTTTACTGGGTGAGGTACCCCGGGGGAAATCCAATGCCGCTTGGATTGAGGTGTGGATGCGTGCAAACGCCTTAGCCCGGCGTACACTAGTCTCGTTGATTGACCATGAGCTCTCTGAACCGTCTGTAGCGTGGATGTTGTCCAGATTATCTGACCAAACAAAGTGGATTTTTGGCGCCAGCAGCATGCCGATTCGGGACTTGCAAGCATTCCTGGAAAGAGATGCCACTCCACGCGTTTTTGCTAATCGTGGTGCAAGCGGAATTGACGGCACACTTGCCACGGCGGCAGGTATTGCTCGGGGGCAGTCTGGGTCGGGGACCGTATTGTTGGGAGATTTAGCCATGTTACATGACCTGAACTCACTGGCACTTCTCAAAGATTGCGATATAACCATTGTAGTCATCAATAACAATGGCGGTGGCATATTTAATATGCTTCCGATTGCTCTTGAGCAGGAACCCTTCGAAATGGTATTGGGAACGCCCCATGGCATGGACTTTCGGTTTGCTGCGGAGCAGTTTCAGATACCGTACGTATTGGTTGACTCATGGGCCCAATTCCAGGATTCCTGGAAGGCTGCAGCTGCTTCAGCAGGCCCAAACCTGATTGAGGTCAAAACGGACCGCAGGGAAAACGCGGATCTGCACGAAACCATCTACAGGCACGTAAACGAGACCATTGAAGCCGAACTTCTCACATAATTGAATCAATACTATGTCTAAAAAGAAGCATCACTTTACTCATCGGCCTACGGTTAAGGGGCCAATTGTGTGGCAGGATGCAGGCAAATACACGGACATCCTGTACCAGACGGGTGTTCCCGATACTGATACAGCAGGCATCGCCAAGGTGACGATCAACCGCCCGCAAGTCCGCAACGCCTTCCGTCCATTAACGGTAACTGAGATGCAGGATGCTTTCGCCAAGGCGCGTGATGATGCGTCTATTGGAGTCATTGTGCTGACCGGGGCTGGGCCGGATGCCTTTTGTTCTGGAGGAGATCAGCGCATTCGCGGGGATCATGGATACACCGAGAAAGGCACAGGTACCCAGCGCCTGAATGTTCTTGATCTGCAAAGGCAGATCCGAACCTGCCCTAAGCCAGTAATTGCAATGGTTGCGGGCTGGGCCGTAGGAGGTGGACATGTACTGCATGTTATCTGCGATCTCACGATTGCTGCCGATAATGCCAAATTCATGCAAACCGGCCCAAAGGTCGGCTCTTTCGACGGAGGCTACGGAGCGAGTTATCTTGCGCGTCATGTGGGTCAGAAAAAAGCACGGGAAATCTGGTTCTTGTGCAGACCTTACGATGCCTCCGAGGCCTTGCAGATGGGACTCGTAAACACTGTTGTTGCATTGGAAGACCTGGAACACACTACGGTGCAGTGGTGCAGAGAAATTCTACAGAATTCAAATATTGCAATACGGATGCTTAAGGCCGGATTCAATGCAGACTGTGATGGTCAGGCGGGTTTACAGGAGTTGGCCGGACATGCAACGATGCTATTCTACATGACTGAAGAGGGGCAGGAAGGTAGGAATGCATACTTGGCCAAACGTCCCCCAGACTTCGACAGAGAAGGCTACAAGCCATGAGCACGAACTCAATTAGTGCTTGGCTATTAGCTGTCCGACCCAAGACGTTACCCGTTGCAATCGCCCCAATCCTCGTAGGCTCAGCGATGGCATGGGCGAACGATGGGTTTAGCCTCAGCGCAATGCTGGTTGCAATGGCTTGTGCACTACTGATCACGATTGGGACAAATTTTTGTAATGATTATGCTGATTTTGCGCGGGGAGCTGACACGGCTGATCGCAAGGGACCTACGAGAGTCACGCAAGCGGGACTGATTTCTCCCAGGCACATCATGATGGCCACTTTTGTGGTGTTTACGCTTGCTACCATCCTTGGAATGTATCTGGTTTACCGTGCCGGATGGGTAATACTCCTCATCGGGTTGGTTTCGATCGCTGCAGGGATATTCTATACAGCAGGACCATGGCCGTTTGGGTACAAGGGACTGGGTGATCTATTTGTTCTGGTGTTTTTTGGGCCTGTAGCCGTCGGCGGGACGTACTATGTTCAGGCGCTTGAGATTACTCCGCAGGTGATTATTGCAGGTGCTGCGCCCGGTCTACTTGCAACTGCGGTCTTGCTGGTTAACAATATCCGGGATATAGAGGAAGATCGCAGGGCGGGCAAGATGACGACGGTAGTACGATTTGGTCGTAAGTTCGGTATCAGTATGTGGGTTGCTTGCGTGGTTATCGCAGCGCTCATACCCCTGGAGATTGTTCGTTTTACCGGTGAACATCTATGGTCTGGGCTCACAGTGCTGATCTGGATTCCGGCATTGAGCATACTGCACGGTCTGGTCACGATAAAGGATGCAGCTCGCTTGAACCCGCTTCTTGGACAAACGGCATTATTACTGCTTGCACACAGCGTGATTTTCGCGCTGGGATGGGTTGTATGACGATGTAACTCCCAATTTTATTGACCATGTCACAGGGCTCCAGGACGCTTGAGAGAAGATTCAGCAATACATTACGGTTTCTTCATGGTGTTTCCCCACCACCGGCGCGTATTCTTGACCTTGGCACTCCCAATGAGCTTGGGCGACGTATGGCGGGTGCAGGGTACGAGGTTAGCAATACAGAGGGTGACCTGGAGGAGGCCACGGGCGTAGTTGGCGAAGATGTAGATATTGTTACTGCTTTTGAGATCCTGGAGCACTTGGTGACGCCTTACAATGTACTGCGCGCTATTCAAGCTCCACGCCTCGTTGTGACGGTTCCGCTGCGTTTGTGGTTTGCTCCGGCTTACTGCAATCCAGACGATCCGTGGGATCGACATTTTCATGAGTTTGAGGATTGGCAGTTTGATTGGTTACTGGAGCATGCCGGATGGCGGATAGTGCGCACTGAAAAATGGACCAGCTACGGCGCACTGAATGGTATTCGTCCGCTACTGCGTCGCTTTACACCCCGGTACTACGCCGTTGAAGCGGTTCGTCAATAGAGGGGTCCATGCCGGCATATCCCAATGCGGTCGCAGTTGCAGTAATGGGAACCATAGTAATTCTGGCAGGAGTAATCTCTTGTTAAGCTGCGCGGAGGCCGTGTTATGTTTTCGCATGCCAGATGCGACGCAATATTGATGGATCTAGATCATGGGTATCAATGGATCCCTCTGGTTGCAGCTTAGGACCGCTCAATTGAAGAGGGACCCTAAACACATCACGTTCAAATACTTTGTGCGTATCCAGACCATGTGTTTCCTCCGGGAGCTTTCTGGCCAACTCAATCAGTCCAAGCATTCCCACACCAGATTCATAGGAGGAACTGATGATGCATCGTGCGTTCTCTTGTATGGCTTGTTCAATATGCGCGAGGGTTGCGTAGATCCCTCCGGCCAATGTCGGCTTTAGCACACGAACATCGGCAACCTTGAGGTATTTTTCGGCATCCTGTCCTCGAAGGGTTTCATCTAGTGCTATTGGAATATTGCAGTTTCGAGCCAACTGCGGGAGTTCGGTCTTGTCCTTCAAAGGTTCTTCAAGGTAGTCCAGTCTCAGATTTTGTGCGGCTTGAACGAATTCTTTAGCCGTTTTTAGTGACCAGGAACGATTCGCATCAATACGTACATCGAGCTCCGGGTATTTTTCGCAAATCGCATGCACTGTGTTTAAGTCCTCCTCTAGGGATTGTCGACCAACTTTGAGCTTAACAGCCCGATAACCTGAATTGACAAGACTGTTTGCAAGACGGATTTGTTGATTTTTATGATGTCCGATCAAGCCACAGCACGCTACGGCTGGTGCTTCTTGCGGAGACTGGTTTCTCGTTGCTGTGTCTAGATTGCAGAGGGCAAGTTCAAATCCAAATCGAACCGAGGGAGGGATCTTGATTGCATTCAGATCCAAAGTGCGCAGTGGCGACTCAAGTACTTCTTTGGCAAATACCTCGGCCCGTGCTTGTGCCTCCGTTAATGACTCTGCGCTGAACCCGGGTAATGGTGCAATATCACCCCAGCCCGAGTCACCGCCACGATCCAGACACACAAGTACACCCTCTCGATGCGTGCGGGCTTGCCGGTCCCAGGCTATGGGAGAGGTCAGTCGTAGGTGGTACCTATAGATATTGACTGAATCAATTAAGATCATGTTTCAGATCTTTGATGTTGGATGGCTCAGCCCAAACTCAAACTGAAGCTTGCCACGGTTGGTAGCAAGTCATCGTGGGGTATTCGTATCCGTACATGGTCTATCCATTTAAAAGATGAACCATCAAGGCGGAATTGGTTTTTGTGTAGGCAGGGTCAAAAAATTCTCGTGTCAGCCAGTTAGCTCTAATTATGCGTATTCAATACGGGCAAAGCTGTAGCTACCTGTTCATATTGTTGTGACGCAGGGTGGTATCAATCATATCCGAAAATATTTTCATGAACTGTTCCAGCCGACTGGACGCCCTTAGTGTTCGAAGCGGAAGTTTTGGGCGCCCATTGAGCCGCTTTTCGATTGACACGCATTCAATCTGATTGAGAGTACTCCATAGTCGTTCCCGTGCCTCCTCGCTATCATAGGGCGCGGTCATCCGTTGGAAGTTGATTTCAATTTGACCATCACCAGCAAGGCTGAAGGTCCATTGAAGACCTGAAGAGTAAGGGAAATCCAGTTGGAACCAGATCATTGGCTTATCGGAGCGCACACCTACTGGTAACCGATCATAGGATACTCGGTGTCCACTGGCTCGTAGTTCGCCGTGCTTACGAAATGCCCAGTCGATCAGATCCTCGGCAGTCTGGGCATCTTCCAAACCAGCAATAAATCTCATCTCTTCAACAAACGATTTCGGGTCCACGACCTGCTTATATCCTGATGAGGGGATTTGGAATTCTGCAATAATGGGCGCATGGTCACTCAGTTCACCAGTAACAACACCGTGGTCAACTCGCAAGTTCAAACACCTGCGGGCAAGTTCGGGGGTAGCATAAAGCCAGTCAATCTGCGTGTTGTTATATGTGGGGATATGGAAGCACTCATCCTTGCAACAGGGACAGTTAGATGTTGACTCCGGGCGGTTTCGGGAAGATTCGGCAAGGTTTATTAATCCCAGAGACTCCACCGCGTCAAGGATGGCCCTGTAGCGAGGTAGTTCTGGCGTGTCCCCACTACAGGCGGTGGTAAGATTGAAATCACCGCCCAGCACTACCCGACTACCAAACCGGGAATCAAACAATGGGATCAAATCAGCAATGATGCGGAGCATCGTCGTTTGCGCGTACACATTAATGAGACCGTAGACGCTTACGCAAGTGATTGGGCCGATTCCCGGAAGATCAGTCCGGGCGACGATAATGGTACCCGGAAAAGTTCCCTGCATACTAAATCGCTCTGTGCTGTAGCGTGTGCGCACGGTGCCAATTTCCTGGATGCTCACATCCTCAGAGAACGCGGCAACGCTGGAACCCCATGGACGATTCCCACCAATCTCACGATACACAAACTGACTCTGATCCAAGTACGGTGGAGCGACACTCTCCTGAAGGAGCATCACATCCGTCCCGGACTGTGTTTGCAAGTATTCCCACGCCTTTTCCCGCTGCTGCCGCGTCCGCTTCCAATGGTCCATATTCCAGGTGCCGATGGAAAACTGGCTCAATTGGGCATTCGAGTCTTTCGTACTCATCGTATCGGTTGTATTTTCTCTGCTACAGCAACCTTCGCCAAGACTTCTCACATTTGGATATTCCTGACAAGTGGTGGTTGGTTGGAATATAAGATTGTTAGCAAAGGTACCACGCATCACGCTGTTCAGATAGGTATTGCTTCGGTGTACGATCACCTCATTGCAACAGAGACACGGGCTCCCGCATCAATCTGGATGTGCGCATTAGCGCATCTGCCCCCTCACTCGGATTTTATTGCCGTATGCGACTGTATATCCTTTGGCTGGCCAGACGTGTTGATTTCAGTTTCAACCGATAGCCTTCAACAAGGACTTCCGGCTGTTTTCATGTTGTTCGATTTCGCTTGGATCAACGGTGCAATACGCGTAACCCGAAATAATTCAGATCGCCCTGACCGGAGCCTGCCGCGCTACACCAGTGCCTGTTTCTAAGCACCACGGCCATTAGAAGGGGCAGCTAAACGGCGAGGGCGCTCGGGTGACCGACCGCTGTACTGCACAAGTAAACTTCGGGAATTGCATACTACTCACCGAGGGACATAATTTGCCATCCTTATGTAGAATATCCGCACCAAGTAGGCACGACAGAATTCCTTGCTAACTCGCTATATCACTTTACTCTGGCTTCCCGATATAGGGCTTACCAAAAAAACAATTGATTACCATCTTGCAAAGTTCAAGAAAACGGTCTGAATTTAGTGCGGATCCAAGGCCGACCACGGCTCAGGTATGTGCTCCTGCGTCGCTGTTTTCTATAGAAAACCAGCTGTTGGACGCCTCGGCCAAGGTGGCTGGCTACATGGTCCGCAACCATATATCTAGGGTGGGCATTTGCTTGGAACCCAATTGGCAGGCAGTAGAGGTACTGCTGGGTTGTGTGCATGCCGGAGTGTCGGCATGTATGCTGAGTATGCACTGGCCCAAGGCTGCAGTTGATCAGGCCCTCGGACGATTAGGGATCAAGTATGTGTTGACGACACGGACAGATCTGGAGGTTGAGTGCCTGAATCCTGCTGTATGCTACGCTGAGAAGCCTTATACAGGCAACGCCGGTTCCTCTGAGGGCGTAGCCACGATAGTTTATACATCAGGCTCGTCAGCCACTCCCAAAGCTGTGGCACACAGTCTGGAGAACCACATAACCAGCGCACAAAGTGCGTGTGCTGCATTGGGATTAAGGAGTAGCGACCGGTGGCTTTTGAGCCTTCCACTCTGGCATGTCTCAGGGATCAGCATAGTCTTTCGCTGTTCCATAGCCGGTGCAACGATTGTTATCCCCGATCCAGGGATGTCTCTCATAGAAGCGCTTTCCAGCTATCAGACCACGCATGTCTCCATGGTTCCGACACAGCTAATAAGAGTACTGGAGCAAGCCCAGAAGCCTCCTAGCCACCTGCGTGCAGTTATCGTAGGAGGAGGGCCTACGCCACAAGGTGTCTTGGAAATGGCAATAAACAAAGGATGGCCCATCCGCACGACGTATGGGATGACCGAAACGACCTCGATGGTCACACTAAGTAACAAAAATCCTTCTCCTGGTTCCTCTGGACATGTTCTGCAGGGAAATGAACTCAAGATTGCCGGAGATGGCGAAATACTAGTCCGCAGTCCTGCCATCTGTCTGGGATACCTGGATGTGGACACGATCGTGAATATTGCAGATGAAGATGGGTGGCTGCGTACAGGGGACCTGGGACTACTCGACGAAAACGGGGAACTCTATGTTCTGGGACGAAAGGATAACATGTTCATTTCAGGCGGCGAAAATATAAGCCCAGAAGAGATCGAACACGTGCTCTGCGGAGTTCAAGGCGTACAAAAGGCCGTCGTGGTACCATTACCTGATTCAGAGTTCGGACAGCGTCCGGCAGCATTCATTCAAGGAAGCGCAAAATTTGAAGATTTAGAAATAATTCTCAACCGTGAACTCCCAAGGTTCAAGATGCCCAAATGCTATCCCTGGCCGGACAGCATCCGGTCACACTCGCTCAAACCCGACCGAAAATTACTCATAAAACTGGCAGCCCGGCTTGAGGACAGCACCTGACATTCTGATAATGAAACTGAAAGGGTGTATTTTGAGAGTGTATACAGAGCACCCAAGTGTATCTAGCAGGCCCTCAACTCAGATAAAACATCATTCGGGTAACCATAAATGTAACTGGTCAAACCAACCTCATTCTCTCGCGGATACTCCATACAGCCTACGAATTCATTTCCCAAATCTCCTTATCAATTCGACTTTATTTTCGTTACATGTGTGTTATCAAGCAATTCGTGCCTGCTAAACTGACACAATTTCCAAACACAAATTCGCCGAAGCCACCATGGAATTTTCGGACGGATACTCCCGAGTGGCAAGGATAATCATGCCCGGCTTATCAAGTTCACATGTGTACAGCATGTTACCGATTTGCGGTAATACAGCTGCTAGGCGGGTAGCAGTTCTGCTGTTGTTCATCCTAATAAGTGTCCAGCAGGCTTGGTCGCAGGATCGGGAACAGCGTAGGTCCACGCTCCTGCAGCAGCGCATAGCGGAGCGCACCGTCGCAGAGAAAGTGAAGCGCTCTAGTGCACAAGTGACTGCCTCCGAAGCTGATTCTCTGGTCTTGGTCACGCTGTACAACTTTGCTAAAGGCGCTTCCTGGTTTGATAATACCGGATGGCTGCAAGCGCCGGTATCTCAGTGGCATGGAATAACGCTTAACAGTAACGGCCGCGTGATGTCCATTGACCTTAGCGATAATGGGCTGGCCGGTCTGCTCCCCACACCTCTGGGCACGCTTGAAGAACTTGAAGAGCTGGATCTGTCCTATAATGATCTGACCTATTCTATTCCTGCGTCACTGGCCAATCTGACGGTGTTGAGGGAGCTAATCTTGTGGGGTAACAGGCTTTCCGGCGCTATTCCACCAGAGCTGGGGCAGATGCCGGCGCTTGAAAAATTGTCGCTCTTCCTGAACCAGTTAACCGGTCAAATACCACCAGAACTAGGCAATATTTCTACACTCAAGTGGCTGTACCTGGATTTTAATCAACTAGAGGGCACGATACCTGCTGAACTGGCTAATATCACAGGGCTCGTCGAACTGTTCGTGGATGGAAACAGCTTTACGGGCGAGCTCCCGCTGGAACTGACTACATTCCCATCGCTGATTTCGCTGTTTGTGGGCTTTAATCAGTTGACGGGGACAATTCCAATCGAATTGGCTTCAATGCCTACCCTGGAGAACCTGTCACTGGAGGGTAACCAACTCACTGGTGCGATTCCATCTGAATTAACCCAAGGACCGGGCTTGACGAAAATCTACCTAGCAAATAACCGCCTTACGGGTGAGATTCCAGAGGGCTTCGGAAGTATGTACTTCCTTACAACGCTAGATCTGGAAGGGAATGAGTTGACAGGTTCGCCGCCGCCGGACTTGGGGAGTAGTTCACATCTGCGCCTGTTGAACCTGTCAAATAATCAACTCACGGGCGAGGTCACCCAGTTACCGGGATCATTGGATGAGTTGCACCTGAGAGGGAATCAGCTCACCGGAGATTTTTCGTCAATTATCGGCTCACTCACCTGGTTACGCAAGATAGATATAAGAGGGAATGGTTTTACGGGTACACTCGAAAACATGTACGGTCATCAGAGGCTAGTTGAAGTTCGGCTGAGCGACAATCGGTTGACCGGCTCATTCATGCCGCATCGCAGAGCAATGTACTACCTCGAGATTCTTGATCTTTCCGGGAACAGGCTAGACGGAATGACAGACCTCACGGAGTGGACATTCTTGGATACCGTGAATGTCTCGAAAAACCAACTGGACTTCCTGGATCTAGTCCCGAGTGCTGGCTTGGCAGATAACAGTTTCTTTGTTTATGCACCACAAGATTCATTACCTACACAGGTTCATCGTACCGGTTCAGAGGTTGTTTTCAGCGTGACGGATGTGGCGGAGGGAAACAGGTACAGGTGGTTCCGGGATGGAGAAGTTATCAGCGGCGCGGACTCTATCTCAATTCGGGTTGATGCAAACGAATCTGTAGCCAGGTATTACTGTGAGGTAACTAACGATGCGCTGCCCGACCTTACACTAGTCAGTACGGTAAAGGCGACGGATGCTACACAGACAAGTTCTACCCCGCTGGTAGAGGGGAGGGTACAGGTAGCAGTTGGCAAGAATTTTCCGAACCCGTTTGGAACCAGCACTACAATCCCGTTTTCACTGGTTGAACCGGGTCCTGTTCGAGTTGTCGTGTATGATCTTTCCGGTCGTGAGGTTCTGACTTTGACGGAAAAGATGTTCAGTGCAGGTGAGCATGTGGTACGGCTGGATGCAGCCAGCCTCTCGCAGGGAGTATACACCTATGTAATCAGTGCCGGGGCCGTACGAGTAGGGCACAATATGGTCGTCATCAAGTAGATGAAGGGGTAGGACAAGACCGCTCTAGGCTCGGTGCGTGCAAAAACATGGAGCCACTTCCATCGCGTACTTCATTCAGCTATGTTATCGAGGCGCTCATTTTTACAACTCTCCGGTTCAGGACTCCTGGCTGTGCTCCACAAGGACAGTGAATGGGAGGCAGATATAGCAATCATAGGAGGCGGTACGGGAGGATGTGCGGCTGCGTTTGCTGCACTGCGAATGAATCAACGTGTGGTGCTTACGGAAGAGACAGAATGGATTGGCGGGCAGTTTACGCAGCAGGGAGTTCCGCCAGATGAGCATCAGTGGATTGAGTCTCACGGTGCAACGGACCGTTATCGGGCGTTTCGAGCGGGTGTGCGTGATTACTATCGAAGATTTTATCCGCTGCTGGATCCCAAGGTGGAGTTGCTGAATCCGGGTACCTGTGGGGTGTCAAGGCTTTGCCATGAACCGCGCGCAGCTCTTGCGGTGTTGACCGACTGGTTTGCTCCTTACCTGAGTACAGGACAGCTCAGAATAATGCTGAATGAACGACCGATCTCTGCAGAGGTGAGCGGGGATCGTATTCAAGCCGTCCAATTATCGTCCTCAGGTACTGTAATCAGAGCAAAGTATTTCCTTGACGCAACGGAAGACGGGGTACTCCTGGCTTTATCCCAGACGGAGCATGTCATGGGGGCTGAACCAGATACGGGAGAATTACATGCGTCGCCTCGCCCGGGACCTCAAAATATGCAGGCCCCCACATGGTGCTTTGCAATGGATTATCAACAAGGGGAAGATCATACAATTGAGCGCCCTGAATCCTATACGTACTGGCGGGACTATGTGCCACCAATTGATCCGCCATGGCCCGGGAAGTTGCTGAGCCTGACTTACAGTCACCCCATAACCCTCGAGCCAAGAACGGCTTCGTTCGATCCCCGACTGGGAGCGGTCACTGAGAACTTTAATCTATGGACCTATCGCAGGCTGATAAATCCGGAGTTATTCAAACCGGGCGATTATTCAGGTGGAATCTCACTTGTGAACTGGCCACAAAACGACTACATGAACGGGAACCTGTTTGCAGATTCAGACAGTGCTTTGCATCGGCAGGCAGCACGTGAGCTGAGTTTCTCACTCTTTTACTGGCTTCAGACTGAAGTACCGCGGGAGGACGGCGGCCAAGGTTGGCCAGGGCTAAGATTACGAGGAGATATCATGGGCACTGAGGATGGACTCGCAAAAGCTCCTTATTTGCGGGAGTCCAGACGTATTACTTCAATGTTCACGGTAACCGAAGACCACGTGGGTGCGGAAGCTCGCAAAGGCGCCAAACGCGCGGAGCATTTTGAAGATTCGATTGGGGTTGGCAGCTATCGCATTGATCTGCATCCGTCCACCGCGGGAGATAACTACATTGATGTTGCGTCGTTACCCTTTGAGATTCCCCTCGGTGCACTGATCCCCGTTCGGACAGAAAACCTGTTACCAGCAGCAAAAAACATCGGAGTAACTCATATCACCGGCGGATGTTATCGCTTGCATCCTGTCGAGTGGAATATTGGTGAAGCCGCAGGCGCACTTGCAGCTTGGTGTATTGCCAGAAACACAACACCGCGAGGCGTGCGCGCTAGGCATCTGGGAGACTTTCAGGATGTCTTGGCGGGGCAGGGGATTCAGTTACGTTGGCCAGAATCCATCTACTAGACCATGGCACGTCTGCAGAAGCGCTACATACGATTGCCCAAGCGCCAGCGGCGGCTGGTTGCAGTGCTGTTGGGTGGTTTTGCTGTTCTTTTGGTGAACAGTCTGCTCCTTTATTTGATGGAGCGATCCACGGCGCTACTCTACATGAGCAATGTGCTTCTCCACATAGGTCTGGGCACGCTGTTCGTCCTGCCGTCCGTAGTATTTATAACACTGCATCTGACAAAAATGCCGCTCCGCAGCAACTGGAAAGCAACTTCCGCGGGGGCGTTTACAGGTTCATCACTCATCGCACTTCTCTCGTCGGGATTCGGTCTCGTATTTCTGGGTTCAACCTGGGCGGGGAGTACCCTGTTGTATGTGCACTTGATCTCTGTTGTCACATCGATTGGTGGATTTGTGGTCCACGTATCCATGAAGGAGGGGGTCCGGTACCGTTTTCTGGAGTGGGGGCAGGCTTTCCGTTCGGGTGGACTTCACGTATGGCGACATCCGCTTTCGCTTACGCTGATTGCCGGCCTTGCGATCACTTTGCTCGTAGGGCTTGTGCCTTGGCTTCAGGGGAGGGGATCAATTTATGTGGAAGGATCCGAAGATAATCCTTTGTCGGCATCACAGGCTATACTGGCCCACGATGGGTATCTGAACGATGATGATCTAGACAGATCGGAATCCTGTGGTCAGGAAGGATGCCACCCAGATGTTGTGGCTCAGTGGGAAGCCTCAGCCCATCGCCTATCCTCGTTCAACAACCCTTATTACCGTAAAAGTGTCGAGGTGTTGGTGGAGCGTGCTGGCAATGACCCTGCGCGCTGGTGTGCATCCTGCCACGATCCACTAGTACTCTTCACCGGACGGTTCACGGATGACCAGCTGTTGGATTTTGAGCATCCAACAGCGACCGCAGGTATCACATGTCTTTCCTGTCATGCAATTGATGCTTTGAGGGATGTAAAAGGCAACGGTCGGTATGTAATCTCAGTGCCGGATGAATATCCATTTGCCCGCGCGAGTGATGATACCCGCCGATGGATTCATAACACGCTTGTCCGCGCCAAGCCGGATCCGCACCGAGAAGCCATGTTGACCCCGGTCCATCGGACGATGGAGTTCTGCGGCAGCTGCCACAAAGTAGGCCTGCCACCGGAGGTCAATAACTATCGATGGAAGCGTGGACAGAATGAATACGATGCCTGGCAGAACAGCGGCACGAGCGGGAATACGGTACGCTCCTTTTATCTTCCAGAAACCCCTTTATCCTGTGTTGACTGTCATATGCCGCGTGTGGCTTCCAATGATCAGGGAGGCACGGGAGGATTCATTCGCAGTCATACCTTTGCCGCCGCAAATACTGCACTCCCTGTGCTCAACGGATACCCCGAGCAAGTTCGCGAAGCACAGGAGTCTCTGCAGTCTTCTGCGTCTGTTGACATTTTTACTGTGACGGTTAACGGGCAGACATACGGCCCTGACGAGATCATGCCCTCCCTTGATCCCGGGGATGAGGTTGAGGTCAGTGTGGTTGTTCGTAATCGACGCGTGGGGCATTTACTGCCCGGCGGGACGAATGACTCCAACGAAATGTGGCTAGAGTTTGCCGCAAGAGACGCCTCAGGGACGGAGGTATTGATCTCGGGTGATCTGGATGACAGAGGCAGGGTTGATTCAACAGCGCATTTCTGGGGGGCATTGCAGGTGGATCGCGCAAGCAATCTTATCAGTCGACGCAATGCGCAGGACTGGATCGCTACGGTCTATGCAAATATGATCGGACCAGGGACTGCACACACGGTACATTACCGCTTCCAAGTGCCCGAAGGTATCAGGATCAGCGAGCTTTCCGCTCGATTGTATCACCGTAAGTTCAAGTGGTACTTCCACAACTGGACGTTTCGTGGGCGGGTTGCTCCGGGGGAGCCGGACTCGCTGGCACGGAAGGAGGTTGATCTGCGGAGATGGGAGTTGGCACCCGGTGAATCCCCGGAGATACCCATAACGCTGATGGCCTCCGCAGCGCGGTCAGAGAGTGGTCAGCCCGACACGACGTACGCTCTCTGGGAGCGGTGGAATGATTATGGGATTGGACTTTTTCTGGAAAGGGATACGCGCGGCGCACTCGAGGCATTCGGTCAGGTTTCAGTGATTGCCCCGGACAGTCCAGAAGGACCAATCAACCGTGCCCGCGTACATCTTGCTGAGGGCAGCCTTGAAGAGGCGGAGTCAGCGCTGATTGAGGCCGAGAGAAGACAGCCCAGATATATCAAGACGGCATACTTCCGTGGTGAAGTATTGAATGGATATGGCTATTATGAGGATGCGATTACCGAATGGATGTATGTGTACGAAACCTATCCCGCAGACCGTGTATTGCTGCTTTCTATTGGACGGATGCATTACCTGATGGGACGATACGAGGCGGCGCTGCAGTGGATGGACCGCGTCCTTGAGATAGATCCAGAGGACCTCGGGGCCTTGTATAATCGCATGCTAACGCTCGGGGCGTTGGATCGTACAGAAGAACTTCAAGAGGCACAAAGGCTGTACGAATTCCACAAAGAGGATGAAACGGCACTGGAGGTAACTGGCCCCTATAAGCAGCGCCACCCGTCAGACAATCTAGAGGCGCAACCGATCCACGAGCACGTGCTGCATAGCGTGCGGCGCTAAGTTTGCTGGGGTGCTGCAAACTCGTCGTATTGTTCACGCCGGATGTCAATTCCGCATTGACTGAGTTTCTTTTCCAGGTGCTCATAACCTCGATCCAGATGGTAGATTCGGCCGACGTGCGTGGTTCCCCGTGCGATCATCCCGGCAAGTACCAGCGATACGCTTGCACGCAGATCGGTACTCATAACTCGTGCTCCGCTAAGCTGAGTGCCGCCGTAGACGGTTACCTGATTGCCGACGACGTGAGCCCTGAGTCCCATACGCGCCAATTCCGGGATGTGATTGAAGCGATCACCATAAACCTGGTCGGTAACGGTAGCTTCTCCATCCGCACAGGCCAGGAGTACGGTCCACTGGGCCTGTAGATCTGTGGGAAAGCCCGGATAGATAGCGGTCTTGATAGAGACCGGTTTTATTGATTCAGGAGGAGTTACGATCACTTCGTTGTCTGCGATGGTGCACCCGGCCCCGGTTTCCTCGAATGCCTCTAGAAACTCTTTACCCAGGTGATCTGGGCGGGCATAAGTCAGCCGTATGGGCCTCCCTGGCACGCCCGCTATTGCAGCAGCAATCATGAACGTTCCCAGTTCGATGCGATCCGGGCAGTTGCTGAAGTCGACTGCCTGCAATTCCTGAACTCCCTCAACTTCAATCGTTCGTGTTCCGATGCCAGCCAGTCGTGCTCCCATCGCTGAGAGCATTTCGCAGAATACGACCACATCTGGTTCAATTGCCGCATTTTCTATTCGGGTACCGCCGCGTCCTAAACTGGCGGCTAGTAATAAATTGATGGTGGCACCTACGCTTGATGGTTCAAGTTTGTAGCTGCCGCCTGGCAATCCCCCGTGGGGTGCCTGTGCGACAACGTATCCTTCGTCCAGGTCAATCTGTGCGCCCAAGGCCGTGAGGCCTTCAAGATGCAGGTTAACGGGCCGGGGCCCCCAAGCACATCCGCCCGGCAGCGAGACGCGCGCACGTCCGCAACGGCCCAGGAGTGCCCCCAACATATAAAAGGAGGCGCGCATTTTCTTTACGAGTTCATAGGGCGCCTCCGGGAATCCTATCCGGGTTGCGTCGATTTGCAACCCATTATCCTTGCGTGTAACCGCTGCACCGGTAATTCGGAGTACGTGCGAAAATGTGGTGATATCGCGAAGTTTAGGAATGTGGGCAAGGTATGTAACACCTTGGGGCAGAACTGCAGCAGCCATCAGTGGCAGGGCCGCATTCTTCGATGGACTTATAGCCAACGTACCGCTAAGCGGATGGCCCCCTTCAATGACAAGTTTCTCCATGAATAATCATTGTACAACGGCAAAGATAATGCGCTGAGGGCATTATTCTACTTGCCGATATGCTATGTATACCGCGGTGCGCTTTCTCCACTAACCAGTCTGTTTACTGCTTCCCATAAGTGCCCGAATTCAGGGTGATAGAGAACGTTATGGGAATAGAAGGTATACTTTGATATTGGTGTGTAGTTTATGGCCGGAGATGGCCATATTGCGGTTGCGACAACCTTGTTTACCACCCTCAGTGGCTCTGCACAGGCAATTGGGAAGCGATTATGGAAATATGCTAATCGTTGGTGTGTGAGTCAGCTGACTGTCCTTGTCACGATGGATTCTAACGACAGTATGCAGTGACACGCAAAAATGGTCCATCACACGCCACGGTGTAATCACTAGCGAGATTTGATTCTCGTAGATGCATCAAAGCAACCATAGTTTGGAAATCTTGAGATGAGTACTTACCGCTCGTCTGAATGGAGGCATATCCCCCTATTGGTGATTTGGACATATCAGATTCTTGTAACGAGAGAACGCTCCCCATACAGGCAGAGACCACCTCGTGAAGTCATTCCATTCCCTGCACAAGCCGCATAGCGATCTCTGGGTCAATTGCATCCCTCCGGTTGGGCAGCCAGCGATCGTCCGGCGTACTATAATCTGCCAGACAGGTTAGCCCGAACGTCAGGCCAGGTGTGATTCATACCGGCCAATGACATTCAACAGATCATCTGAACCAAAACGGCACTGCAGTGGTCGAATAGCTTTCAAGGCTATGCGGCCCCGACTCAGGCCTGGGGCAAGATGTATCCTCTCATCGGATAGAGACTACGAAACTACTATGACAGTTGAGCGCGACAACACCCGGTCCTATCCACGATCAGTTTACATGGATCATGCGGCTACGACGCCGCTGGATCCCGCTGTTCTTGAAGCCATGCTACCGTACATGAGGGACGATTTTGGGAACGCGTCTTCTGTACATCGCTTGGGCAGAACTGCCCGCGGAGCAATTGAAGCCAGTCGAGAGCAAATAGCAGGTCATCTGAATGCAAACCCGGAAGAGATTGTTTTTACGAGTGGAGCCACGGAAGCGAATAATCTCGCGTTGAATCCATTAAGCTCAGAAAGTCATCTGGTCACTTCAATGGTCGAGCACAAAGCGGTGTTGGAGCCGACACAGGCCTTGGAGTCAAGTGGCGTACGAGTTACATATCTCGCACCGGATCACAAAATTGGGGCTCCAAACACAGATCAGATAGCCAACGCAATAGAAGAGGATTCCTGCCTGGTTTCAGTCATGTATGTGAACAACGAAACCGGTGCAGTTGCCCCTATAAGGGAAATCGCATCCGTTTGTCGTACTCGGGGTGTGGTTATGCACACAGATGCGGTCCAGGCCGCTGCATGGATGCCATTGGATGTTGAGGACCTTGGCGTGGATATGATGTCGCTCTCAGCACATAAGATGTATGGCCCCAAGGGAGTGGGTATCCTTTATGTCAGAAGCGGGGTGGAATTGTCTCCGCAGGTCCTTGGTGGTTCACAGGAGAGAGGGCGGCGTGGAGGAACAGAAAACGTGGCAGCAGTGGTCGGTATGGCAGCTGCTATGGCCCTTGCAGTAAATAGCCGGGATGCGGCTGCCGTTCGCGTGCAGACACTTCGAAAGGAACTGGAGTGCCGACTCATGGATAGTATCGGGGATCAATTGGTGATCAATACGCCGCTCAATGCTGCACCGCATATTTTGAGTACGGCATTCAGTCCGATTGCAGGCAGCCCACTTGACGGTGAAATGCTGCTGCTGAACATGGACCTTGAAGGTATCAGCGCTTCTGCAGGCTCGGCCTGCTCTAGTGGAACTATCACACCCAGTCATGTACTGCTGGGCCTCGGGTTACCTGATCAGACGGCCCGCGCCTCGCTTAGACTTTCCCTTGGGCGCTCGACAACATCGGAGGATATTGCACTGACTGCAGAATGCATTGTTAAAATTGTTCAAAGAATGCGTCGGCAGCGTGTAGGATGAATGACCGCGCCCTGATTGTATTTGCACGCTCACCCGTGGCAGGTCAAGTAAAGTCCAGACTGACACCACTCCTTTCGTCACAAGAAGCGGCGGATCTTTATCGTGCTTTTCTAAAGGATAGCCTTGCGCAATATGCATCGCTGGAGGTAGATGTACATCTGTATATGGCTGACGAGGGCAATCCCGGTGTTGATCTGTATTGTGCGCAATTAAAAAAGCAGTACGGCCATGGGTTGGGGGAGCGCATGGAACAAGCTTTCAGAGACACGGCCGCGGAGGGGTATGAGCAAATGGTCATTATCGGGACCGACCACCCTACTTTGCCGACAGAGTTTATCATGGAGGCATATGAGGCATTGTCAGATGTGCCGGCCGTATGTGTTGGTCCCGCATTGGATGGAGGATACTACCTTTTGGGGATGTCTCCGCTTATTTGCGGACTTTTCGATGGAATTGTTTACGGAGAGCCCAATGTGTTCAGTCTGACACTGGTGCGTGCTCATGAATCGGGGGCATCAGTTACGCAGTTGCCGGCCTGGTACGATATAGATACACCGGAAGACCTGAGGCGTCTGGTTTCTGGAGAAACAGTATTGCCTCCCGCTACAATGAAGATGGTGAGGAAGCTGAAGGCCAGATACGGGCTGTGACCCCCTAATTTGGGAGGATGCTTGTGTATTGGTCAATTAAGGTGTTTTAGGCGTAGAACAAGTTGACCAGATTTTTACGCTCTTGAGCAACACAGATAAGCAATCCGTGAGGGTCTATGGTCCTGCATCGTTATCAAATCTAGGACCGGGGTTCGATACATTGGGGTTATGCCTCAAGGGGATCGGGGATATTATTGAAGCGCGATTTACTTCGGGGCCGGAGATCACTATTACATCATCTGCCCCCATTCCTTTAGTGGCAAGCGATAATACAGCTGGTCGGGCGGCACACCTCGTGATGACAAAGGCTGCCGATAAGCGGGGTCTCCATCTATCCATAAAAAAAGGGATCCCGTTAGGTTCAGGAATTGGTGGATCTGCAGCGAGTGCCTCAGCAGGTGCCTGGGCAGCGAATCTTCTGCTTGGTAAGCCGTTCAGTAAGGAGGAGCTGGCTCACGCGGTCCTCGAGGCGGAACGATTGGCCAGTGGGGGTACGCTTCACGGGGATAATGCATTGCCCTCCTTATTTGGAGGCCTAGTACTCACTTCTCCTGCGAAACCACTGGACTATCGCTGTATTAGGCTTACAACCCCTTTACATTTGGCAGTCGTAATGCCAAAACGCTCAATCTTGACTGCAGATGCCAGGACAATCCTGCCTTCAGCAGTGCCCAGAATCGAAGCGGTACACAATGCCAGTGATTTGGCATTCATGTTGCATGCGTTCATGACGGGAGACTGGGAGGCCGTTTCCCCTTATATGATGCGTGATCGGGTGGTAGAGCCCGCGCGGGCAAGTCTCGTTCCCTGCTACCAGGCGGTCCGAGAGGCAGCGATGGATGCTGGTGCGTATGGCGCAGCGCTGACGGGTTCGGGACCGGCAATGTTTGCAATCGCAAGGGATTCCTTCTCGGTCTCGAAGGTATGCGACGCAATGGTCCGGGCGGCGGGCGAGGGAGCTCGCGGTATGGCCACCGAAGCAGATATACACGGCGTTCGCCAGTGCAGTTAAGATCATGCGGTATGTGAGTACGCGTGAGCAAACACAGACAGTCACTTTTGCGACAGCGTTGCTAGGCGGCCTGGCGCCGGACGGTGGACTGTATGTCCCACAAAAAATTCCTACGGTAAATCCTAGCGCGTGGGAAAGATCTACGGATTTTGGTACGATGGCAGCTAATGTACTGACTCCGTGGTTGGGGGATGAGATCCCAAAGGCTGAACTCGAATCCATACTCAGGGGCGCCTTGAATTTTCCCGTACCGCTGGTTCGAGTAGGAAATGTCTGGGTACTGGAGCTATTCCATGGCCCGACATTATCGTTCAAGGATTTTGGTGCGCGCACGATGGCACGTCTCATGAATCGCTTTGTCGATGGTGAGCCTTTGACAATATTGGTGGCCACCTCTGGTGATACTGGCAGCGCTGTGGCCGACGGGTTCTGTGGACTCCCCAATCTACGGGTTGCCGTGCTCTACCCGAAGGGTCAAGTCAGCACTATACAAGAGCGACAACTTATTGTACGACGAGAAGGTGTGAGGGCGTTCGCCGTTGATGGGACTTTTGATGATTGCCAGGCAATGGTCAAGTCCCTCCTGGTTTCGCCCGGTCGCCTACGTCTTTCAGCAGCAAATTCGATAAATATAGGTCGACTTTTACCCCAGATGCTCTACTACTACTGGGCATTTGCTACAGGTGGATGGAAGGTTGCGGATGTATGCGTTCCGTGTGGTAATCTGGGTAATCTGACAGCAGGTGTACTGGCACACCTTTGCGGTCTTCCCGTGCGCAGCTTTATTGCAGCTCACAATGCCAATGATGGGTATCCGCGGTATCTTGCAGGAGAAGAGGATGTCTTTGGTGCGTCAATCCGGACGCTGTCCAATGCAATGGACGTTGGAAAGCCGAGCAATTTTGAACGACTCAAGTTTATGCTGTCGGATGATCAAATGCGTCGCATGATTCGAGGCAGCTCATGGTCTGATGGGGAGACTCTAGATTCAATTCGGCGAGTCTATGAAGAAACGGGCTACATAGCCGATCCGCATACAGCCGTTGCGCTTGCGGCAACCCGGGACGCTCCCGATCCAGTCATCGTACTGTCTACAGCTCATCCGGCAAAATTCCCCGATACCATTGAGCGGGCGCTCGGGAGCACACCGGAGGTGTCTTCGGGGTTAACCTCACTGTGCGCTATGCCGGTCCGTGTCCAATCAATTGAGGCAAAGCCTCACGCTCTTCGTTCAAAGCTGGAAATTTGGGATTGATCAAATGACGCCTTTTCCTCCTTCAGATTGGCCGAGAGAGGAGTTGCGGCAGGCAGCAGATGTGCTTTGGGACTGGCACCGAGCAGCACAGATTGAGGTTCCCCCGGCAGCGCTCCGGGAGGAAGCATACGCCATGTGCAAGAAATTCGATCTACCAATCCATCTAGTTGATGAGCAACTGGTTGGACAGGGTGCTCTGACGATTGAAACCGCAGAAGATCTTTTTAGCTATATGGATGCCACCGCAGGTTCGCATGCATTACTCCTGGCGAAACTCGCCGGATATATGTCTAATTGGGTTGAGACTCCGGTCAAACAGTTTGCGCGGGCAGTCTTTCTGACACGATCAGTCTGTTTACTTAAGGAGGATATTGAAGCAGGGCGGTGTTTCATTCCTGCCGATATCCTCGCAAAGGGGAACGTGACGGCGGCACATCTTATTCAGAGTACTCCAACTCCGGCTATCCGGTCAATTCTATGGAAGCAGGTAGTACGTGCACGTGATGCGTATGCGTCATGTAAAACACTAAACAGTGATCTCAATGGTTGGAGCAGGCGGCGATTCAGGGTTTATTGGACCGGAGGGTTGCATATCTTAGGCTATATTGAATCACGCGGGTTCAATGTCTGGTCCAGGCCGATTAACCCTACTTTTATACATCGGGCGCAGATATACTGGCAAGTTTATTTTGGTAAGGCAGGTCGATGACAACATATAAAGATGCAGGTGTTGATATAAATGCAGCGGATAAAGCGTTCGCTCGCTTGAAGCCACTGATCCAATCTACATTCACTCCTGGTGTAGTCAGGGACGTTGGGGCATTTGGTGCATTTTATCAGCTTGATCACTCACGATGGGAGCAGCCCACGCTGGTATCTTCCATAGATGGTGTGGGCACCAAGGTCAAAGTTGCCATGGTTGCAGGGGTCCACGATACAGTTGGCGAAGATCTGGTTAACCACTGCATTAACGATATTGCAGTGTGTGGCGCCGAACCCTTGTTTTTTCTCGACTATTTTGCAACAGGCAAACTGACATTTGATGTCATAGAGGCGATAATGGCAGGTCTGGTACGGGCGTGCAGGAATGCGGGAATCGCGCTGATTGGTGGAGAAACTGCCGAAATGCCGGATCTTTATATCCACGGGGATTACGATCTGGCGGGCACTATTATCGGGGTTGTTGATCGGAAGGGGATCATTGATGGAAGCAGTGTGCAAAGGGGGGACATTCTCTGGGGGATTGCCTCTACGGGACTGCATACAAATGGTTATTCGCTCGCTCGCAGGGTTCTACTGGGCAGCCTTTCAGGATTTCTGCCCGGACAGAAATTCGAACGATTGGGAGGCGACACGATCGAAGAGGCATTATTACGCGTACACAAGTGTTATCTGCCACTGATTCGCGACCTCAAAGAACATGTGCATGCCTTTGCTCATGTTACCGGAGGGGGGATTGAAGGTAATACGCAGCGTGTAATTCCTGAAGGACTTCGTATGCGGGTGAATTATAATGAATGGGACCGTCCACCGATTTTCAATCTTATCCAGCAACATGGCG
>JAJEDR010000040.1 GCA_022821385.1 Rhodothermales bacterium | reverse complement strand
GGAGGAGAGGTGATTGCCGATTGTGACGTAGAACCGTCGATCTTTCCCCGTGGTTGACACTCCCGCGTAGGACGCCGCCCAAGATTGGTAGCTTTGGACCAGTTGACCACGCTGCCATTCACTGGTAACAAGTCCGGCCAGGAGTACGGCATCGGTGATGATATAGAGGGCGGCACGCCGATTCCATTTGTTTCCATTAGCATATCTATGCCCTAGACCTGGCAAAGCGATACTGTAAGCCGCTGCCCTTGCGGGGCGCAGAGGGGCTTGAGCAGCGGAATCAACTGCGCTTGGCAACAAGAATACAAGGAGAATTAATACGCGCATGCACCGTAATCGACGTAATAATGCGTGTGTACCTAGTTTAGGTTCGCAGGTTATACAGGACCTTCCACACAAGGGGCCAGCACCAGTGGTACACCGGGTAACATCTGGGGTTGCGTGTAGGTGCTCAGGGTTCGAAAAGAATAATCCAGAGGACGCAGGCAAGTAAATAACCTGATAGCCGCTCAAAATGATGTTCGCAGTCGTAGATTGATCGTGCGAGGCGTAAGACGCGTCGGGATGCGTTGCCAGATGCCGGTCGCGTCGGGTAGCCAAGAGTATGCAACTGTATTGATAATGTCAAATATGTTCAGCATTTCGGCGGTTACTTCCAACTGTAGAGCTCGTTCACGCTGGCTCAGGGTAATGATTTTTGTCACCCCAAAATCAACCCGACGGAACTCGGGGTAGCGGGCCGAGTGACGTGCTCCCGGAATCTGTACGACAACGCTTCCCACCCGCTTTCCTGGAATCGGAGGCGTGTACGGGATTCCGCTTCCAAAAAGTGCACGCATATGCAGTTTCCACGTAGGATCCGTTGGAATATAGTCCTGCACGAAAAGGGCAACGGTATGGCGCTGGTCAGTTGGTCTTGGTAGCAGGCCTGTGTTGAGATCGGAGGTATATTGGGGAAGGAACCGCTCGCGCGCGACCATGAAGCTGTAGTTGAGCCAACTTTCCATACCGGGCACGAACTCACCTCTGGCCTGAAGGTCAAGTCCATAAATATGACCGGAGGCATCATTCTGGCCACTGTAGTTGATCCTCACATTTTCGAGTGAATAGCTGATTACATTCGTCAACTGCTTATAGTACGCTTCTCCCCGCAGGTACAACATTTTGCGTGGAACAAACAATTCAGCGCCAGTGGTAACTTGGATTGAGCGCTGTGACCGCAGATTCTTGTTCAGCGATGCACTAAGCGGTATATCTGGACTGGGAGTGCCACGTAGTTCGCGGTATGTAGGCTGCTGATAATACACACCCGCGGATGCGGTCAACGTCAATTGTTCAGAGGCTTCATAGCGCAGACTGGCCCGGGGTGACAAAGTCCATTCACGACTGAATTCATACCAGTTTACCCGCAGGCCGGCACTGAGCAGGAAATTAGCATTGACGCTGTAGGTGTCTTCTGCATGGAAACTCAGTTGAGATGTATTTAGCTGCACTGTTCCCTCGAGGCTGTCTACAACCAAACGGACCGATTCCTGGTCAATTCCTCTGCCGGAAACAATGGATTCCTCTTTGAGCACATCCTCAAAACTCAAACTCCTCAGGCTCCAGCCGGCTTCCCCCGCATGCAGTCCTCCGGTCCAGTTATACAGGCCACGGCCGGTTAGCGTAGTCACCGAGATTTCGTTATCTGCAAAATCTTCCTGACGGGCCATACCTCTGGGTACTTCTGTCCGATCTGCATCGTCGTCGGTAACGATGTCGTACAGGATCGCATCACCTTCCAGAAAGAAGGATTCGGTTTCCTGGGTGGCATAGAGGCTTACCTCGTGTTGCAGTGTCCAACGCGTTCCAATACGACTTCGGAGGCGGAGTCCGGCAAGTCCTGTTTGGTATCCATCCTGCTCGGTGCTTGCGTTGGAGTACGAAAGCCATACGGAACGAATATCTGCGGGCCCATCATCTGCGGACACTGTTCCATAAAAGGTCCGTCTTCCGCGTGGATCCAGGCGGAACACGTGATCGGCATACAGTCCAATGAATTCGATCTCCTGCTGTGATGTCGGTGAGTAGGTCAGACGTACCTGAACATCCTCATAATCGGGCTGATAGTTGCCTTTCAACTCTTGTGTGGAGAAGAACCGTCGAGCGCGGGCCTTGCGCAATCCGATCTGCCATGAAAATACATCAGTAGTGGAGGAGGCTGTGGCTGAGCCATCTAGAAGGGACAGGGTTGCGCTTGTAGTGAATTCGTCCGTTGCTGCATATTCAATGTCTAATGCGGAAGATATCTTGCCACCGTATCTAGCAGGAAATCCCCCAGTGTACAATGTGATCCGCCGCGACAATTCCGGGTTGAACAGCCCAACGCCTTCCTGTTCTCCTTGTCTGGGGCGGAATGGCATATGGATTTCGAAGCCATTAAGAAAAATCAGGTTTTCATTAAATCCGCCGCCGCGTACGGAATACTGGTTGGACAGTTCGTTATTGGCGGAGACGCCGGGCAGAACCAGGAGTGCCTGGAATCCCTTGAACGGGGAGGGCATGTGGCGCACCTGTTCCGGTGTAATCTGTTGCACCCCGGCACCGAGTGTCGCGTCATCTTCAACGATGGCCTCTCCTGCCCCAAGTACGTCAGGGGTAAGTGTGATATCCAGGGTTGTTTCGGTACGTGCAGAGACATTCACGGAGTCAATGCGAGTTGCAAAACCCACATAAGAGAATCGCATTGCATAACGGCCTACTGGAAGCCGCAGGGTATATCTGCCAGCTTCGTCCGAGGCCGTTCCAAAATTGGTTCCGTTCACGAGGATGCTGACGCCTGGGAGCGGCAAACCTGTGCCATCTTCAACGACGGTGCCGCGCACGTCACCCCAGGACTGTGCAGAGACCTGCACGGCAAACAACAGGGGAATCAAGTAGGTGACACGATACATACCACGCACGGCATGACCGGTAATGACCAGTAGTTTAGCGAGGTAGCAACAGCGCAGATCGTAGTCTGTAAGGAGACAGAATGGATTATTGGGACCAGGATGTTGGTTCTCGGTCCCATCGGTGCGTATACAAAGCTTCGAGCAGTGATGATTCCAGGGGGCCTCTATCACTGGCGGCTACGTTTGCTTCCACATGGTGCAGCTTGCGCATCCCCGGTATCGTTGTGCTAACGATGGGGTCGCTCAGGATGAAACGGAGGGCCATTTCAGGCATGGTGCTGTCTGGGGGTACTAAAGCACGTAATGGTTCCACATGTGCTACGCTACTGCGCAGATTCTCTTCAACAAAGTAAGTATTTCGCCAATCCCCTGTGGGCCATGTGGAATTGAGTGTGATATTGCCGGTCAGAGTGCCCTCATCAAAGGGTACTCGGGCGATGACGCCGACATTGTGTTCTTGGCAGGCAGGAAAAAGCTCATCTACTGGGTTTTGGTCAAAGATGTTGTAAATCACCTGTACGCTGTCCACGAGCCCACTGCGCACGGCCTGTATTCCATTCCACGGTTCCCATCGGTTAAGACTGATACCGATGGCGTTGATCTGTCCATCATTTTTGGATCGTTGCAGTTCCTGGACCCAACGATCATCTTGTAGCCATGAGTCTTCCCATGTGTGGAGCTGCATTACATCCAGTTGTTCCAGGCCAGTGTTCTGGAGTCTTCGCTCAATATATTCACGGACGTAGCTTGGGGGATAGCAGTCTTCAAGTGTATGTTCGCGGCGGCTAGGCCAAGCGCGATTCTTAGGCGGCACTTTGGAAGCCGTGTAGAGACGTTTGTCCGGATTGGCGCGCACAAGTTTACCCAGGAGTTCTTCGCTGTGCCCTTCACCATATGCCCAGGCTGTATCAAAAAAGGTACATCCGAGGTCAACCGCCCGCTGCAAGGACTGCATGGACTGCGCGTCTTCTGAGCCTGTCCAACCCGCCATGCCCCACATCCCGTAGCCGATTTCGCTTACGGGAAGCCCGGTTCGACCCAATGTTCGATAATTCATATGCTTGATTTATACAGTTATAGTGAACTTAATGCAGCAACAGCAGGAAATTATATCCCCAGTCCTCATGGTTTTTTGGACCGGGCAGACGCGCGGGTACTCCGCGCAGAACCGGATGTTCGCCAGGAGATTACTGTTACATCATCCAACCTGATGCCTTGGCGGGTTTACCAAACGCTGGTCCGTTTGTTTATGAACGGTGGGGCGCCTATTGCAATATCACGAACGGAATTGTATCAGATTCCGCTTATTCGCCGCAAAAATGGAGCGCGCAATAGAGTAAGGAAGTGACACTCCTTTCTGTATGTTCTCTCTCGGTGGGCCACGATTAACAGAGTGTCCCGCAGATAGGTGCGGGCATTCATTCTCTATGACACACAAAATGGAGTTGTGAGTAGCGCATGGCATGGGTGTATGGCAGGTGAATCCCACACAATAATGTGTTCCTCATCTAAAAGGATTTATCCTTCTTGTAACTATGGTCCGATATTTGCGGTAAGCCTAGACAGGACTATATGCTACCTTTCAGGTACAAATGGCGTCTAAGTATCAAAGAGGGACCAAACACTACAAAAACGCGTTATTTTCCGTATCAGGTATAAACCGCCGATCCCATGACAGAGTATTCGCACAAGTTCGTGAATGGTAAAGCTTTCTTACGGTTCAGCCCGGTATTGGGTATCCTGTTATTGACTGCGGGGTGCTACACACAGTTGGGCGTCGGGTATTTCGAGAGAGAGCCTGATTATCAGGAGATCACGGAATATGATACTCCGTATGGGGACAGCGTGGTAGTTGATAACTACTACTATGATGGCTACTACGACCACTATTCTCCCCGCACCTATCGTTATCGCAGGCATTTCTCTACATTTTACGGGTATCCGTACACGGTTATAGATCCGTATTATGATCCCTACTGGTATGATCCGTTCTACGATGATTTCTGGTACGGTCGGTCTAGTTTGTATCTAAGTTTTGGCTGGGGTAGATCGTATTATGGGTCACCATTCGGATATGGTTGGCATCATCCTTATCGGTATGATCCCTATTTCTACGCCGGTGGATATCACGGCGGATGGTATGGCGGTGGATGGTACGGTAGTGGATGGTACAATACGCCTTGGGCCTACTGGAATGGCCCGTCGGTTCATCACTATGGTCCGCGGGGGGCGCGTATCGGGCGCGGCGGCGTAGCGTCGAGGGGGCGGTATGAGACCGCCGAAGATGACTTGCGTGTTGGCCAGCGCAACGCCTTGAGCAGTCGAGGCAAGGGCGCAAGTGCACTGGCCAGGAGCCGAACCCGTAGCGGAGTAGTGGCAGGTGGCAACTCCCTGCGTGGTGTGCAGCGTGCAGGAACTGAAACAGAACCTTCACGGACGCGTGGCGGGGTTGTACGCAGCACATCAAGTGGCAGCACTACCCGTTCGGCGTCTACGACAAGGTCAACTCAGCGTACACGCGGAACCACGCGCTCGGTGCCTACGACAAGTTCGACACCGCGTACACGTGGTACCACACGCTCAACTCCGACGACACGTAGTACTACACGTTCGGTGCCTAGGACAAGTTCAACACCGCGTACACGTGGTACCACACGATCAACGCCAACGACACGCTCAACGCCGCGTACGCGCAGCTCGGGCAGCAGCCGCTCAACACCCACGACGCGTTCAACGCCGCGTACACGCAGCTCGGGTAGCAGCCGCTCAACACCTACGACGCGTTCAACGCCACGCACACGCAGTTCGGGCAGCAGTCGCTCAACACCCACGACGCGTTCAACGCCGCGCACACGCAGTTCGGGCAGCAGCAGTCGTTCAACGCCGACAACACGCTCAACGCCGCGTACACGCAGTTCGGGCAGCAGTAGTCGTTCAACGCCTACGACGCGCTCAACGCCGCGCACACGCAGTTCGGGCAGCAGCAGTCGTTCAACGCCTACGACCCGCTCGACACCGCGAAGCAGTAGTACATCCAGGGCGCCCGCGAGAAGTTCAGGAGGTGGTTCTTCGTCCCGCCGAGGGGGAAACTAGGCCCGTTGGATAGAGGAGTAGGGACACTCAAGGAACGTTGTGAGCGAACTTGCCAAACACAGAACCCAGAGAGGGATAGGGGACGTATGTGTCATAAACAATCACCAAGCATACATTTCTTACAATGAAACAGCTGAGCAGTAACATCATCAGAGTTTTCATGGGTAGCATTATAGCTATCATGACGATTACAGTGTCTTCGGCCAGCGCACAAACTGCTGCTGATGCCCTGAGATTCAGTCAGCGAGAATTATCTGTAGGTGCACGTATGACTGGAATGTCCACGCGCGGTTTTGTGGGGATCGGAGACTTCAGTGCCTTGCACAGTAATCCAGCAGGAATTGGATACATCACGGACTCACGATTTAACATATCCATTAGGGGAAGTGATATTGCCAACGACCTCTATACTGATGGGCTAAGACTCGACAAAAATAGGTCAACTGTCGAGCGGTCGGGGCTAGGGAATATCGGTGTTCTGTATGATGTTCCTGTAACGCAAGGGTCACTGGTTGCCGGGCTTGGCGTTAGCCGGGTGCGTGATTTTACGCGGACATTGAACTTTTCAGGAGTGAATGCCAACAGTACGATCTCTTCGTCTTTCCTCCCATTCGATAATGAATACAAGATAGACGAAAATGGTAATCTTGAAGAACTGAACGATCTGCCATTTGCGGCCTTCAATGCCGGAATATTTGAGTACTACCAAGACCTCTATTTACAGGGTGAGTATCCGTTCTTTGAAGCCGTCGTACCTGGCACCGCAATTGAGCAGTTGGGGGATGTGACGGAAGACGGGAGTTTATATGAAGCTACCGGGGCAGTGGCTTGGCAGGCAACCAAGGATATGATGGTCGGTGTTTCTGCAAATTTGATCCTTGGTCACTACAGTTTCGATTACAGGTTCATGGAGAGGGATATCTTTAACGAGAATACAGGAGAGCATTACGATGTACTTCTCGACGATGGCAGCCTATTGCAGGGCTTTGACGAGCTCAGCTATGAGCAGCGATTACGGAGCGACATGGCTGGATTCAATTTTCGGGCCGGCATAAGCACAAAACTAGGCAGGGCATTCCGTCTTGGAGTCACATTCGAATCTCCGACCTGGACCTATATAGAGGAGAGCTATGGAGAGCAGTTCGTCACGCGATTTGATGTCGGAGGTGAACTCAGCTACGGAGAACTCAGAGATGATGTTGGCAGTGGCTACTTTGAGTACTCATTACGTTCGCCGTGGCGCTTAGGCGCTGGACTACAGTTTTCCAGCGGATCGCTTACGCTTACCGCGGAAGCGGAGCTAGTTGACTGGGGAAAGCTTAAGCTGAGTTCAGATGAAGTAGGAGATCTTTTTCGTGAAGCAAATCGTGATATTGCAGACACGTACGAAATGGCGATCAACGTTGCCTTAGGTGCTGAGTGGGAGATTGGCAGGTTTAGTATTCGGGGCGGCGTTGCCGCCCGTCCTGCTCCATACGATTCCAGCGTACTGGAAAGCGTAGTCTCTGACACCCTAGAACCGGGAGAACTTACTGCTGCGTCGCTCGGATTTGGATTCCGATTCACGAACAGAGTTCGTATGGATCTTGGTGTACAGAGGGTGGTTACCGAAGACTACTGGCATGCTTACCCGTCGGATGCAGGAGGGCCAAGGCAGGATGCGCAGGTTCAGATAGATGAATCACTGACCAAAGATGTGGTTGTACTTGGACTTGCCTGGAAATTCTAGTGCATACACTTCAACCCAAAGCCGGATAGCTTGCAATCCATAAGTATGAGTCAGAGCATTAAAACAAACCGGCAAAACGGGGCCAAAAGGACTCGTTGACGACTGTCTAATTCTAAGCAGGTGGGTTCCAGCAGACACGAAGCCTCAAACTTCATTCGGATCACAAATAATAGTCCACCTGCAATAAGGATGGGATTCGTTTGAATTTGGGCAGTGAGGTATCCAATAATTGTTTCTAAGGAACAAGTCAGTATCAGTGTAATAGAACACCGGCCAGTTAAGTTTTGCGCTCACATTAAATCAAAGGTTAGTCAGTTGGCATTTCATATTGGCATCGGTGTTAAGGTCAAGGACAAGGAGAATATTGACCGGGCTCTTCGGCGCTTTAAGCGCACAGTCAACCGCAGTCGGGTATTGCGGTTGCATCGACAGAACATGGCTTTCACTAAGCCCTCTGAAGAGCGGCGGATCGCTGTGGAAAAGGCGGCCCGTAACGCAAGGATGCACAACCGCCGCTATTAGTTCGGCGGACCTCGCCGGACGCGTCTTCCGATCAGGCAGCCTGTAAAGTCCCCCTGTTTTCTATTTGGTAAGCGTCCGTAGGCTCCAATTGCAGGTTGCGGATGTTTCGTTGTGTGCCGTTTTGACTCAGAGCCTGCCAGCCCCTCGGGTGACTTCGCCTCATATAAAGAGGTCTGGATCAGAGTTTAGACAGAGATTGAACTCCTGGATGTTATTGCTTCCTTGGTTCAAGCTCCCCTCATCTATCAAATTGAGCCAATTTGTTCACCTTGTGTAGGGCAGTAGGCCTTAGCCGCTGGACTGACAGGATCGTCCCTTCAGAGCAATTTTGTTGCCAGCACGAACTACAACGGGCAATTCTGCTGATCTATTTGGTCCGGCCGACCTAAATTGTCTTAGATAATGGATCCGGCATCAAACGCTGAACCACGAATTTGCTTTGCTGTGGCGGTAATTCGAAATTCATGAGTTAATCAGTTGCATATTTGATCAGAATTGATTAAAATGTGTATGACATCCTACATATAATGATGTGCGATCTGTTATGAAACAACGTGTTCCAAGTGTTGTGTGTGTAGTGGTGCTTGGCCTTGTACACTTCTTCACAATTGCCTCTGCAAGTGCCCAGTCCGGTAAAATTACGGGGATTGTTACGGACGAAGCAGGGGAGGCTATGGTTAGCGTGAACGTGGTTATTGAGGGCACGGGCAGAGGGGCATCCACAGATCTGGACGGGCGGTACTTTATTCTAAATGTAGAGCCGGGAACCTATGATCTGCGAGCATCTTTTGTCGGATTTCGGGCCGTGACTCAATCCGAGGTCATCGTTAATATCAATAAGACAACGACCGTTGATTTCGTGCTTGAGGAATCTACCACCGAAGGCGACGAACTGCTTGTGGTTGCAGTGCGTCCAGATGTAGAAGTTGATCAGACAGCCACACTAGAAATTATCCGCCCGGAGGAAGTCGAACAGATTGCCGGCATTACCGACCTGTCCGGCGTGCTTGGACTCCAGGCAGAAGTGAACGATGGACATTTCAGAGGTGGACGATCTAACGAAGAACTCTATGTGCTGGCTGGCATGGGGATCGTAAATCCCTTGAACTCATCGCGCTCGTTTACGCCCATGCTGAGTGCAGTTGAAGAAGTAGAGGTCATTACCAGTGGGTTTGCGGCTGAATATGGCAACGCTATGAGTGGAGTCATTAATATCTCTACCAAGGAGGGAGGAGACTCATGGAGCAGCCGGGCTGAAATTCGTACACGCACCCCCAATTACAAGCACTTTGGAGGGAGCGTGTTTGATCCGGCGAGTAATCCGTACATCCGCCTGATGAACAACCTGGAGTGGTGGAAAGCGCCTGACCCGGAAAATGATGACAAACCAAGATGGCAAGGAGCAGTAGGTCGTGGCTTTGGATCCAGGGTTGATCCCGAGGAAGGTGCACAGCTCGCATACGACTTGTGGCAGCGGACGCATCGTGATGTCGGATATCAGTACGACGACCGGTGGGATGCACTCATCGACTTTACGCTCGGTGGTCCGATCTCCCAGAACAGCCGCCTCTTTGTAGCAACCCAGATCAATAGGGTGTGGCCTATGTTGCCAACCCCGGAAGCCGATAGGCAAATGCAGGTTATGGGCAATCTCGTCACGAAGCCCGGGCCCGGCAAGAAATTGAAGTTGAGTGGAATGTATGGAAGCGTATACCAGCAGGAGTTCAGTAATTCTTCCGGCGGCTTTTATAGATGGGTCTACGATCGCGTGATCGGTGCGAATAAGGTGCTGGACAAAAGTGCAGGTATAGGGTTGGTCTACTCCCATGTTCTTAATGATCGGACCTACTACGAATTGACTGTGAACGGTATGCGGACCAAGCTTACCGAAGGCGTAGATGTGATTGATCCAGACCGGTTCCGCGATGATATCACAGATGGATCTGTCTGGGAAAGACTCTACTGGGAGGATGGGTTCCGAACCGGAGTCATGGACGATGACTTTTTCGACGAACAATCTTGGACATACTCCGCAGTCGGTTTCATTAACAGCCAGATCTCCAATAATCACGAAATCAAAGCGGGGGTCCAAGGTAACCTGTATGATATTAATGTTGAGAATCGACTGAACCATTCTTCCCGAACCAGTGCTGTGCAGGAATTTTTTCAGGCCAGCCCGTATGAAGGAGCCATCTATGTGCAGGATAAAATGGAATTTCAGGGAATGATCACAAACGTGGGGCTGCGCTTTGATTTCTACGATCAGAATGTGCAGTACTACACAGACGAATTCTCCCCATTCAGAGACCCTGAAAACCCTGCAATCATCAATGAAACCAGTGCTGCGACTGAAGACACTCCCATCGTAGCACGCCTGCAGCCGCGGCTTGGATTTTCATTTCCGATCAGTGAGCGGGCAGTCTTTCATCTCAATTATGGCAGCTACCTCAAGCGCCCCGGTTTAGAGAGTCTGATAGGCAGCAGAACAACGCTCTTCAACGACAACTTGGGAACGGTGGAACCAAGACGACTCGGTAATCCTCTCTTGAAGCCGGAGGAAACCAAGAGCTACGATGTCGGTCTGGTGCTCGGAGTAGCGCGTGGGTTCACATTGGATGTGAGTGGATACTACAAGGATGTAAAGAACCTGATTCAGCGCGTAGTCTACATTGATTCCAACGATAATCTTTATGAGTCACTGGGAAATCGGGATTACGCAAACATCCGTGGTTTCAGTCTGCGCCTGAACAAGCGCAGAGGGACTATTTCTGGATCCGTGCGCTATCATTTTTCTGTAGCTACCGGAAAGAATTCAACCCCGACGGGGCGCAGTCCAATCATTGACGAAACCAATGAACAGACACAGGCTCCGAGTCCGCGTGACATCCTTCTCAATTTTGACCGGAGGCATGCACTCGTGTTGATTGCGGGAATTAACCTCCCGCGGGAATGGGGGCCGAGGATCGCTGGCGGATACCCGTTAGGTAGTTTTCGGATAAATTTCCTTCATGACTCCCGAAGTGGCAGGCCGTATACGCCCAGTGAGTTATTGGGGGACAACTTTGCCAAGTTGAATACAGAACGCACCCCCTGGGAACACAACACCGATCTCAAGATCACTAAAACCATTCGTGCAGGAATTGCACAACTGGACGTTTTTGCTGAGATATTCAATCTCTTTAATGCGCGCATTTTTCATTATAACAGGGTTTTTCTGGATTCCGAAACGTTGCGTCGCTACGAGAACGGAGAAGACATAGAGTACGCGCTACCAGACAGCAATAACCCTGAGCTTGCTGCTGTGCAAACGTTTCGTATCTACAACAATGCCCCCCGTTCAATACGGGTTGGTGTTGTCATAAACATGTGACACTTACGGCATAGTAACAAAGATGGCCCGTATCCTCGCGTTCATTTTGATTTTGGCAGCAGTGCTTCCTGAAACTAAGGCACAGGTTCTGCGAGACAAGCGTGTGCACCGTCGTGGTATGCTGCACGAGACAGTCTATAACACTGGAGAGATTGGTCGAAAGTGGTTTTACAGGGATCATGACATTACCCTGGATCCACTCATGGAGTGGCCAGGAAATTCAGCCACGACCATCGATGGTCTGCAGTACAGTGGACAACATAACATTATTGGAGGTGGAATATCGATCGCAGCCTCGTACAGCGGAACGAACATATTCAGTCTCGACGAGCGCATGTTTTCGTTTGGCGGATCATCCGGGCAGCATATTCCTATCACGGTTGCCGGGGTGTATTCCTTTCCGATTTCCATTGAACGCATAGAGAACTATCCGCTACTAGACGATGGTAGTGTGAATCCGGCTTATGATCCCAATGAAGCGGAGGAGATCATCACCGCGCAGTGGGGCACTAATACCGGGATATCAGTCACACGTACCAGTCGGGCGTGGAGTTATCCAGATTATGATGATTTGATCATATTCGAGTACACGTTTGAAAATACCGGTGATAAGGACGGGGATGGCAACCCAGATAATAATGAGACCCTTCATGAGGTGCTCATCGGGTTTCACTATGGTGTGGCACCTTCTATGATGGGGTTTCAGCGGTGGTATGGTACGTGGGAATATGATTTCATGTACAAAAATGATCTGCGCGGCTATTTCGACCGGCATCGCTGGTTAAGGTATGTAGTCAATACGGGGAATGGGGTGAACGCGGATTTTGCCCAATCCGGCAAGCCGGATCCAAAATATTTTTCGAATTTTGCTGCTACCGGTGAGCAGGGTGGAGGATTGATGTCCCCACAAGCTCCCGGTATCCAGATGTTGTATTACGATCGCAACTACTTGGCTACTAAGGGTAACACGATCGCACTTGATCCGAGGATTGCAAATGAGCGCATGATTGATAGCGACAGTACGCTCAAACAACCCTTCATGAACAAGGTCGAAAGCGGAAACTCGAGGGAGGACAAGATGGAACCCAAGCTTGTTCCGTACACGCGCTGGAGTGGTACATATACGCCGTATCGCGAAACCGTATTTCCTCCGCCACCGGGCACCGAAGACCCCGATACACTGAGGTGGATCGGACGTGGAGCATTCAATTTCAGGCAATCCTACAAGGCGGTTGGTCACCATATTGTATTTGGACCGTATATCCTTCCGCCGGGAGCCAAGGTGGAGTTCTCATTAGCTGAAGTGGTGGGCTATGGCGCTGCCCATGGACCTGGGGAATGGGATGAAGGCGGAGGGCTTGGCGAAGTAATTGACGAGCAATTGCCGTGGCATGAGGTCCCGCATTTCGCAGATCGGGTAATTGATCCGGCTTCTGGTCAGACACTTTCAGAAAACTATGTCGGAGAGTTTGGTTATCCAGACTATGTAAACTCGGATGTCCGAACCGTCAAAGATGTGGCCGATATGGCCTACAATGCCTACACGGGCCGGCCCCCCGTTCTTCCTCTCTGGCCGGAAGATAATCAGCCCGATGGAGTTTATCAGATACCTACTCCTCCTCCGGCGCCTATTGTCAGGATCACAAATAACGACAGAGCACATTCTGTTCTGCGTTGGGGGCGTTCGCAGGAATCATTTTCACATCCGAGGCTGACAGGCCCGGTGGCTACCTACCGCGTGCAGCGCTCACAGGCGGCGATCGGTCCATGGAAGACCCTAGCAGAGATTCCCGTTGGCAGTGCCAATGATCTGACCGAGTCAGATATGTACGAATTCATAGATACAGAAACAACGGTTGGAGAGTCACAGTGGTATGCAGTCACATCCCTGGATGCCCAAGGCAATGAAAGTGGGAAGACCAACCTCATGGAGGTAACCTCCAAACTTGGAGCTGCCGAGACGCTGACCGAAGTGCATGCTGTGCCTAACCCCTTTTATCTCAGCAGTGGTTTCACAAGCGGAGGGGGTGGTAATTCAGCGCAGCAAATTGGATTTTATGGGCTGCCGGAGCGTGCTACAATTGAGATTTACTCATACAGCGGACAACTCGTTGATACGATAGAGCACGATGCATCTCAGTATTCCATTCCGTGGTTTCAAGTGACCCGCAATGACCAGGAGATTGCTTCGGGAGTCTACTTCTTCGTCGTACAGACTCCCGATGGGGAAACCTATCGCGGCAAATTTACGGTGATCAAATGAGAATAAGAACCTCGGGCAGCATAGCCGTATTGGTCTTTCTGTTCGCCAATAGTTTGTTTTCACCGACGACATATGGGCAGAAGGTGGGAACATCTTCTATGCAGTTTCTGAGTGTGGCCCCCGATGCCCGTTCGATGGGTATAGGTACTGCGTATAGCGCAATAGCCGAAGGGGCGCACGCACTCTACTGGAACCCGGCCGGATTGACGCGCACGGCGGGACACAGTCTCGTAATTGACCGGGTGGACTGGTTTCTGGATGCAGCACATTATGGGGTTGCCTACGGTGCATCTCTTGGATCCTGGGGGCACGCAGGCATACATTTTTACATGGCGGACATGGGTGATTTTCAGGAGACGCGCGTGGATCATCTCGGATTCGTTGACCAGGGCGGAACACAGGTATATAACCCGGGCCTGACCGGTACGACCTTCTCATTACGGAGCTGGGTCTTTGGCGTCTCCTATGCTAGAGCCTTTACGGACCGGTTTTCTGCCGGTCTCACGGCTAAGATGGCGAAGGAAAACCTCTGGCTTTCGGAAGCCGATGCGTTTCTGTTCGACTTTGGAATGACATATATAACGGGATTTCGTTCACTGCGACTAGGTGCTTCCGTAATGAACTTTGGTGCACCGGTGGTTTTTGAGGAAGATTCCTATCCGGTTCCGTTACGGTTCCGACTTGGTGGTGCGGTGGATATTATCGGCACCGGTGGTCTTATTCCATTTCAAGACGCAAACCGTCTGACCGCCACGTTCGACCTAATTCAGCCTAATGATTATGATCAACAGTGGGCTGCAGGACTGGAGTACGCATTTTTGCAGCGCATACATGTACGGGGCGGTTACCAGCACAATTATGATATCGCATCTTACAGTTTCGGACTCGGGATACGTCAGCCAATCGCCTCGGTAGGGCTCGGGTTTGATTACAGCTACAGCAGTATGAGCGATGCTTTTGGAGTAGTGCACCGGCTTGGATTTTCACTTTCAATAGACTGACGCCAGGACATGCTTCGTCGACTCCCGCTGCTACTGCTGTTTATTGCCCCGATGTCATATGGACAGGGGGTCATGCAGCCATTGTCGGTTCAAGGGGTGGAGCGTCAGGAGTCCGTAACTGTGCGTGCACGGGGAATGGGCAGCGCAGTAACCGCCCTATCAGGTTCTATCGAAACCGTAATCCTCAATCCGGCAGGGCTTGCCAGTCTTTCTCGTCCAACGCTCTCTGCAAGTGGTGCCTGGTTTCAGCAGGACTGGGCAGAAACACAGCATTGGAATCCCAATCGCTATTACGCAGGGATGTCGCTCTTTTTCGCCGATCCAGATGACTATCGGAGCGAGCCACTCTCGGCACCGGACTGGACCCATAGTCAGGGTACTTTTCGATTAGCGGCAATAGGGGGAGCAATCCCATTGAGATTGGGAGACCGCGCATTGACTGTGGGGATTATGATGCACCAGACCGCACAGTTGAGCGATTATGATCGCAATGATAATGTACTGAATCCCTACATCGGCCAATTTCGCCCAGATCCTGTTGAGCGCCCAAAGCCCGGAGAAGAAATTGTTGTTCGATGGTCAGCTTTTGAGAGAGAGCGCACGGGATATATGCAGGCGGTTTCCTCAGCAGCCGGATTGGAGTTGAGTGAAAATTTTCATGTTGGACTGCGTATTTCTCGAACTTGGGGGAGTTCAACGGATCGTCAGGAGATCCGCGAAACAGGTGTATTCATACTGCGAGAAGATGCCCATGATTACAGTCATGAACCCGCCGATGGCGCCATATCGTGGGATGGATCCTCGGAATACAATAGCTGGGGAGGAGTACTGGGCATGCAGTGGCAGTATGATATGATCACTGTGGGGATCACGTACCAATTTTCGAGTAACCTGCGACGCAACTTCAGCAACACTGGACGAGCGCGTACACCGGATGGCGAGGTGCGAAGTCTTACACAGGTAGGAGTAGATAAAGTTAGGTTGCCTGCCCGCGTTGGGGCAGGGGTTGCTTTGCGCCCTGTACCGGCCGTTACACTCGCAGCAGATTATTCCTGGCAGAACTTTTCGGACCTGAAGGTTACGGGTAGTGGAGTGACCACAGCTCCAGACTGGGGGATGGTTGAGGGAATAGGATTGGGGGCAGAATGGAATTTCCAGGGAGATACCTTCCTGCGTGCAGGGTTCAGGCGCGACCCACAACCGTTCAGGATTGAAGGCTTTGGACTTGTCGGGCAGACGGCTACCGGAGACGCGTTCAGTGCCGGACTCGGGACGAGTATTTCCGTCCTTACGCTGGATATCGTATATGAATTCCAGCGCTTGCGTTATCAGGATAGATGGGAATCCAATGTTGACTACAACCGGATACGCAAGCATAATGTGCTCTTTGGTGTATCCTACACTTTTTAGAAGAAGCTGGCCGGCCTATGAGCGGCATCTGTAGCATGCGCGGCCAATCTGATTTTGCTGTGTCTTTATGGCGGCAACTGTTGTTCATTGGCCTCCTTATTCCCGCGAATGCTCTAGCTCAGCACCCCAGGTACGATACATATACGGGTTTTGCTACGGATACAACGCCAGTATTACCGGCAGCTGAGCAACACCCTTCTTTATACTTTTCCGCAGATTTTATACCCGAACTCCGTTTGCGCAAGGCTGATCAGGGCTCAAGCTATTATATGCTTTGGCAGCTCTTCAGGGCGGATGCTCTCAGGTACATCAGTAGAGATGCGTCGACTCTGGATGAAAACGATCGTCCTCGTGCAGCAAAGACATTGGCTTTCTGGTGGATTATAGAGGAAGATTCTACCGCCCTTCAAAGGGCAATTGAGGCATTACTGGTGGCCTATGACGGTGTGCCCCAGACTGGGGAAAAACCTTATGATGAGATTTACCGTGCGACCTGGTTGCAGAATTACGCTGCCGCCTATGACTGGGTTTATGGTCAGTTGACCTCGGATCAGAACACCGAAATTCGTCGTCGCATAGCGGAAGAGACACAGTATCTCAGGGACAATATTATGGTTGGGGCCCGTCTGGCACCGCGCCCGCATAATCACCGGTCCAAGCCGGCCTGGGCAATCGGCACTGCAGCACTGGTACTATCCGACCATGATCAGGCGGCAGATTGGCTCTCCCATGCACTGGAAGCAGCAAATACAGTGACGAGGTACCAGTTTAGTGCAGATGGAATCTACCGTGAAGGTGGACACTACTGGATGTATAATGCAGTGAACTTTATCCCTTTTTTGTGGCATTACCTGAATGTATCAGGGGTAGATTTATTCGGTGATTATCAGCCGGCATTTGAATGGCCAATCCGTATACGTACGGGACGTGGCCAGATTCCGAATATAGAGGATTCCTACCTCAAGCCGGCGCCCACCCATATGGTGGCCGCAGCATACAAAGGCGTACCGACCTCCTTGAATGCAGACGCAGATTTCGCAGCCATTTGTCAGTGGAATTATGAGAATACCCGCCTTATTGAACAAAACTACACGGGTGCAACCGTAGATGTAGCGTGGGAGATCGACGAGTACATCCTATTTGACAGCTCCATTGAATCTGCTGCACCAACGGCTTCTCCCAATCAGTTTCTCGAAGGTGGTCAGGTGGTATTTCGGACGGACTGGGACGGGGGAGCGAATGATCGCTACTTGTTGTTTCACGGGGTTGCAGACGCTGACAATCATAATCATCCAGATCAGCTGTCCTTTTTCCTGGGAGGGAACGATGCTATTTTAGCTCCGGATGCAGGCTATGGACCTTCGGGGTTCTCTGATGATCGGCGCAGTTCCTGGTACACTAGGGCTCATGCGCACAATATTCTCACTGCAGATGGGTTTCCGCCGGTGGCGGATGATCTGTATAGTAATCCGTCTGTGTTAAATGTTACTCCTATTGCCCGTTATGAGATTGATTCCGATTTTTTCGGGTTTGCAGAAAAGGAAAGCGGGTATGTTCGTCCGAACGATGTACGTCTGCGCCGGAGTATTGCCTTTATTGATCAGGATTATTTTGTTGTTTCGGATCTGCTTGACGGGTCCGAGGAGCATACCTATAGATCTTATTTGCATGGACGCGGGTCGTTTGATCGAGCGGGTCACTACCTATCGTGGTCTCCTTTCGGAAATCGTTATGGGGCAGCAGCAAGACTGGACGCATTTATCTTACCCGAGTCTGCGAGCTTAACGGTATCAACCGGCTACATCAGCCTGTTCAAGGATGAGCGTCATGAGCGGTATGTAGAAGCTGCGCAGGTCGGTCAGGAGGCGGCATTTATGCAGTTACTCTTGCCAGCAAGGCCTGGGTCTCGCGTTCCAGACTTGGACGACTTGAGTAGTGAGGCTTATGTGGCTGCGAGGCTTGTCAGATCTGATTCACTGGATTACTTATTCCTCCAGGCACGGTCAGAGTTGCGTGAGTTGGACGAATTTGCTACTGATGGGACTTTTGCATGGTTACGGATCACTGATTCAGGATGGCAGAATCTGGCTGTTCGCGAAGCGATTGAATTCAAGAGTTCGGAGATAGAGATTTTCTCAGATTCTAAGGTGACGCTTGCCCTGGATGCCAGCACGAGTGGAGTCCTTGATATTGCTACGCCCGCGGTGCATCCATCTGCACAGATCGAAGTAGTCATGACGGGTGCAGAGCTGGTGCAGGAGGTTCGTATAAACGGGCAACCAAGCCCATTTGCCATCCAATCGGATCGTCTATTGATTGGCTTGGAAAAGACGAGTATTGATCTGATCCCCGATTATAGTATTCCTGAACAATTGCAAGCCTACCCAAACCCGTTCAGTCACTCCGTGACATTGGAGGCATCGGTAAACCATACTGGTCCACTTACTGCTGAGGTGTACAATCTCTTGGGCCAACGAATACGCGACCTTGAAGCAGAACATATAGTCGGTACCAATACCGTCCGCGTTATGTGGGATGGATATACGGCGTCTGGTTCATCTGCCCCTTCTGCAGTATATCTCGTGCGCTTGACGGACGCGCGCGGTGCAACATTGTTGGGTAGAGTTGTACGCGTTAGGTAAGGGACGTTAAGTATCGACGGTTTAGCGTGTGCTTGTGGGGTTCCTCGCCATATCCGTCCGACGACGTTCCTCACCTGTCAATGTCTCGAATAGAGTTGCTAAGGCTTGTCGATCCGCGCTCTCACAACGTTTGGAGCGCCAAGGTCGTCTGTGATGACGCCGTATAGTATTCCGTCTCTCACAATTGGTTCAGGATCAGAATGCAACGAGAACGGAAGGCGCAGTTCTCCCAGGTAGCGTCCTTCGGGATCGAACAGATCGAAAAGACGGCCTTCGTCTCCGGGAATCGCTGCTTCCCGCTTCACCCACAGATTGCCTTCATCGTCACTGAAGAATGAAACAACTGCGGGCTTTGTATCTGGAATCCGTGCCCAATCGACAGTCCCGCCCCTATCGATGAACCACTGGAATTCCTCCCGCACGTCATCCATTTCTTCCTCGCTCACAGGGATCGGGTCATGGTCTTTGGAGACTCGTCGAAGCGTCTCTCCAGCCGGAGTCAGTTCGACAAGCTCATATTCTTTGGTAGTCAGAGTCCAAAGATTCCCGGTTGGAGAGAAGCGCCACTCAAAGGATCCCTGAAAAGGTATCGACTCACCAATTGACGCGCGCCGCCCGCCGCCCAGATCCATCTCATGTGTAAAGGCCTCCCTTTCGACAGAAGCTTCGGGAATCGCAATAGTATCTAGAGGCGCAAGTGACTGATCAAATCGGGCCATAGCTTGGGTCATGCCGAAGTCGTCATGGAAGGATACAACTACCGCGTTGTAGCGCCCCCCGAAGTCGAATCCGCCCGGATATGGCCTAAGGCCCACGCCGGGATTACCTATCGACTCCGTTCTCAGGTAACTGCCGTTAGGATCGAAAATGGAAAGCTGTGCCTTGAGCATCTGCATGACCAAGACGTTTCCGTTCTGGCTGATATCAACTGAAAGAGCTTGCTCGAATTCTCCCGGCCCTGCTCCCTCGCTTCCAATTGTGCGTACAAAGGTTCCGTCCGAATCAAAAACGCTGATCTCTTGAGCCTGAAAGTCGAGAACAAAAACCCGTCCTTGCCCATCCACATCAAAGGAAATGACTTCTCCAAAAACCGGTGCCTCGTCGTCGATATCTGTTCCGAGCCTGATCTCCTCCACGAACTGCCACATGTCTGACTCATCCCACAGCGGCTCATCGGTGTTTTGAACGACGAGTTCACCGGAAGCAAGTGTATCAATTGTGCCGGACCACGCCTCGTTCGCTTCGAAATTTCCCGGCTGACAACCAGGTGATACAGAAAGCAACACAGTTACCGCAAGCGTCCAGCTTGCCGTTGTGCGAGATGGAGACATGGTCTATTCTGGGTTTGGTAATCCGAACGTACGCAAAGGCGGGCACATGTCGAATATACGATATTTCCCAAACCAGGGACCAGTGTTGTTGCACTATTGTCTGACGATAACTAAAACCTACGATCCCAGAATTTTCACCACGAACAAATCAGATGTTGCCCAATCGGACGGATAATGCAAGGAAAATGGATCCGGTTTGTAGTTATTACAGAATTATATTAACTTGTATTACATCATACAGGCGTATGATGTATATTTAGTTCCTAACAACTAAACGAATTGCCACGATGCGCACAACAATTACCACCTATTTAGGGCTCACCATTGCTCTAGTGTTCCTGGGATTGAGGCCGGCTCTTGCCCAGCAAAGTATTGAAGTAGAGGCTGGCCAGAACACGTTACTGGATGCAGTAGCAATGGCTGTGCCGGGAGACACGCTCGTCTTGACGACGGACGGAGGCCAGTATCTAAATGACGATGAACTTAAACCGGACAGCTCGCTTTCGCTCACGATTATGGCGGCCCCCGGGCTCATGAACCGCCCGGTGCTGATAAATAACGGAGCAGATAACACGAAGGACATCATCCGTCTCTACGGCGATATGACTCTGATCGGTCTTGAATTTGATGGGCTGGCACATCAGAACGAGCGGACCAAGTATGCGATTCGTACAGGTAGTGGTTCTGGTGATGCGGGGGATAATGTGAAGAACGGCTATGTGCTAAAGATTATCGATTGCTATTTTCATGACATCGTGGATGGGAGCGACGGAAATGCGTTCCGTGCCTATGCTAGAACGTGGGCAGATTCCATCATTGTTCGAAACACGCTGGTCTTCAATACAGGTAAAGAGGCGGTCCGGGTGCGCGATGAAGACAGTGAACGTCGAGGCTTCGGGTTTTATAATGTGAAGTATTTCGAGGTCTCCAATTCCACTTTCTGGAATATTAAGAACGACGCGATCAGCGTGTACGGCGGGGATGAAGATCCAAATACTCCTGGCCCGGAAGTTGTCATTGATCATGTGACCATGCACAATGTGGGTCATTATTTTCTGAATCTGAAGGATGTGAATAATGCAATGGTGACCAACACGATTATGGTGGATAACTATGACATCCTCAATGTGGCTAACTCGACCTTTGGCGCACCCTGGATGGTTGAAGGGTCCACCTTGGCATACAGTGACACGCTCAATGTCAGTCGTGGTGGAGGCTGGAGAGCAGGAGGGGATCCGACGATCATGAACCTGTACGCGGAGGATCCAATGTTCGTTGATGCGGCGAACGGCGACTTCACGCTCATGGCAAGCAGTCCGCTAATCGGGAAGGGCATGAATGGTTCAACCCTCGGTGATCCTCGGTGGTGGCCAGAAGGGGTGAGCGCTCCCACGGTGCACATGGTTGCGGCAGGCCAAAATACACTAATGGATGCTGTGGGTATGGCCGGACCTGGCGATATTATTGAGTTGACCGATTCCGGGGGCGAATATCTAAACGACGATCAGATCAATGTCCGCATGCCGCTTACTGTCCGCGCTGCCGACGGACTCGCTGAGCGGCCGATACTGAAGAATAACGAGCCGGATGAAAATACTCGCGTTGTGTTCCGTATTTACAGTTCTCTGCACTTGGACGGTATTGAGATAGATGGCCAAGCGGGTACAGATTTCAATGCTAAGTATCTTCTTCGCATTGACGGCGATGTGGATTCCAGCATGGTGCTCAAGGTCACTGACAGCTACCTGCACGATGTTGTGGCTGGCAGTGATGGCAATTTCCTTCGCCAGTATACAGGAACTTTCGCGGATTCACTGATATTCAGGAATTCCATTTTCAGCGGCGCGGGTAAGGAAGGCCTTAGAAGCAAAGATGAGTCCTCAAACAGCGGACTCTACAATTTTGGGTACTTTGAAGTAACCAACAGCACCTTTGCTAACACGCGCCAGGCGGCCATCTACATCTACGCAGGTGATGGTGACGACGCAACCCCTGAGCCGGAGGTGGTCATGGACCGAATCACATGCCACAACTGCGGACATGGCAATGGACGTGCTTTCTATCCGCGGGGATTCCAGAATGTGATGATCACCAACAGCATCATTGCTAACGGCAAAACAGACTCAGAATTCAGCGTGAAACTGGAGGGAAATTCGATGATCTCCCATTCGGATACCTTCATGGTGGCTCCTGTCGTCCTCAACGGGACTTCAACGGCGACGGACATGTACAATATTGATCCCGAATTCGCCGATCCAGACAATTTGGACTTCACCATTCCAATGGCAAATGCACTGCGCATGGCCGGGACCGATGGGATGGGGATTGGCGATATGCGTTGGCTGGCTAGCTCTACCGCTGCCGAAGATCTGATTGTTCCAGAGGAGATGAGCTTCGTACTCGGCCAGAACTATCCGAACCCGTTCCGATCACAGACTACAATTCCGTATCGGTTGGAACGTGAGGGGCATATTACGCTGGAATTGTATGACCTGCTCGGCCGGCGCGTAGCGCAAATCAAAGAAGGCTTTGAATCCGCAGGTGCCCACACGGTAACTGTTTCCATGGATCAACAGGCACCCGGTACCTACTTCTATAGGCTAAGTGTAGATGGTCAGGTTACATGGCGTAAGTTCGTGGTAGCCAAGTAGTCTGTTGTCCAGGACCAAATGGTGCTGGCTGACCAGCACAAAGATATTCTTATGCTTGCTTCTCGCTCCGCTTGCGGCTTTTGCGCAGGTGGAGCGATTGGCTAGCACCCCGCAAGAGCTTGCCAGTGCCATTGCCTCCTCGGCGCCGGGGGATACCATTGTAATGGCAAATGGTACCTGGACCGATGTGGTGATTTCGTTCTATGCCCAGGGTGCTGAAGGGGACTCGATCACGCTCCGAGCGGAAACCCCTGGGCAAGTGATTCTGAATGGCAACTCCCGTTTGAAGATTGGTGGATCATACCTCAAAGTGGACGGCTTATGGTTTGATCAGGGTGCGTTGCGCAGTGGGCATCTTATTGAGTTCAGGCGTTCGTCCTCACGTTTAACTACCCATAGCCGGCTAACAAACTGTACCATAACCGACTATAATCCTTCAAGCTATTTGACGGAGTACAAGTGGGTTTCTATTTACGGTACACATAATCGTGTTGATCATTGTCATTTTGCCGGGAAAAGCCACGATGGTGCGACGCTCGTAGTTTGGCTGCGTGATCCACCGAATGACAGTCCAGTGTGGCATCGAATTGACAACAACTTCTTCGGACATCGTCCAGAGCTGGGCAAGAATGGTGGAGAAACCATCCGTATTGGCACTAGCAGTCGCTCAATGCAGGATGCGAATGTGACTGTGGAGCATAATCTCTTTGAGGAATGTGATGGAGAGATCGAAATAATCTCGAACAAGAGCGGTAACAATGTTTTTCGCCACAACACGTTTCGCAGATCCTCGGGTACGCTTACCCTGCGGCATGGGAATGAAGCCAGTGTCTATGGCAACTACTTTTTAGGGGAAGGAAAGTCAGGGTCGGGTGGAGTTCGAATCATTGGAGACCGGCACAGGGTGTATAACAACTACTTTCAAGATTTGGAAGGTACGGGCTATCGTGCCGCCTTGGCGGTTGTTAATGGTATTCCGAACTCTCCGCTTAACAGATATTTTCAGGTTAAGGATGCTGTAGTAGCCTTCAACACCTTTATTAATGTGGAGGAGGCATTCGTCATGGGAGCTGGAAGGAGCTCGGAGCAATCTCTCGCGCCTGATGGACTCCAGATTGCAAACAACCTAGTTGCAACCCGCAACGGACCGATCGTAGAATACGAGGACACACCACTCAATATCACCTATGCGTCTAACGTATTCTTTGGGGCTGAATCTGGTATTGGTCAGGTTGATGGTATACTCATTGCTGATCCCGCACTTGTTCTTGATCAAAATGTGTGGCGGCCGTCCAGTACAAGCGTGGCACTGGGGGCAGCCACTGCAATAGACTATGTAACCCACGATATTGATGGACAGGAACGGGACGGCCTCCCTGATATTGGAGCCGATGAATTCAGCTTTTCTCCGGTTCTTTATCGGCCGCTCACATCTCAGGATGTAGGTCCATCCTACCTCAGCCTTGTATTGCACTCTGACCGGCCAGCTTTTCCAGCATCTATTGCGGCTGTGCAGGTATACCCTAATCCGTTCAGGTCTGCGGTCACGATCGATTTTGAGCTTGAAAACCCCGGCTTTGTACAGCTAAACATCTATGACCTATTGGGGCGCGAGGTGGCGAAGCTGGCTGATGGTGTCAGAAATACAGGCAATCACTTCACCTCGTTTGATGGGTCTGGACTCGTGCCAGGCATTTATTTTGTTGTGGTTGAAGTGGACGGTTTACGAATGAAACATACCTTGATCAAGCATTGACCAGGTTAAGCATCTTACTGACACTGGGACTTGCAACCATAGCTCCTGCCGCTCTGGATAATACACTAGTGCGCACGGCAGATGAGTTTCGGGAGGCAGTCCGCCACGCCCAGCCTGGTGATACAATCACCATGGCCAACGGCATTTGGCACGACGCAGATCTAGTGTTTGATGCGGATGGCGCAGAGGGTGATTCAATCACCGTTCGTGCCGAAACTCCCGGAGAAGTGATTCTGACCGGTCAGTCCAGTCTTCGTATTGGCGGGCAATATCTGAAAGTAGAGGGATTGTGGTTTCACCGGGGAGCGCTGGATCGAGGACATGTGATCGCATTCCGGACGAACAGGGCGGCCCGCCACAGCCGCGTCACAAACTGTGCGGTAACGGAGTTCAATCCCGATAACTGGTTACTGCAGTACAAATGGGTGTCTCTGTATGGCACACACAATCGCGTAGATCACTGCTACTTTGCGGGCAAGACGCACGACGGAGCCACGCTCGTAGTATGGCTGGAAGATCCGCCCGCCGACGAGCCCAACTACCACCGGATAGACCATAACCACTTCGGGTACCGCCCAGAACTGGGTAAGAACGGTGGAGAAACCATTCGCATTGGCACTAGCAGCCGCTCTATGCAGGACTCCTATACGTTGGTAGAACACAACCTGTTTGAGCGCACCGATGGCGAGCACGAAATCATTTCCAACAAGTCAGGACACAATACTTATCAACACAATACTTTCCTTGAAGCGCAGGGCGCCTTAACCCTGCGTCATGGTAACCATGCTACCATCAGGGAGAACTGGTTTCTGGGTAGAGGAAAGCCGGGTACGGGTGGTGTACGCGTCATAGGAGAGGACCATTTGATTACGCACAACTATTTTTCCGAACTGAAGGGAGATTCCTCACGTGCGTCACTCTCAGTGATGAACGGTATACCCAATTCGCCTCTGAATCGATACTTCCAGGTTAAGCGCCCAGTCATTACCCAAAACACATTTGTTGGCACGCGGGTGAGTATACTTTTTGGGTTGGGAGCAGATGGAGAAAAGACCCTTCTGCCAGAGGATGTTCTGTTTGGCCGGAATGTCATTTTTACAGATAGCGATAAATCTGTGGTTACAGCGTACGTTTCCGCAGACGATGTTACGTGGAGCGAGAATGTATTCTTTGGAACGCAATTAGGCATTCAGCCTCCCGATGGTATACGATGGGAGAATCCAGAGTTGATAAGTGGTCCTCACGGGATGCGGTAT
>JAJEDR010000096.1 GCA_022821385.1 Rhodothermales bacterium | reverse complement strand
TCATCCACCGCATCCATCATGCGGTAAAACTTGTGTACCGGCACTTCCACGCCATCCTCCTTTGACAACTGCCGCGCATGAGCCAGCTTGCTCTCCCCTGGGGCCGCCAGACGCAACAACACCGCCTGCCTGAACAGACGCACAGCCATCGCCTGCCGTTTGGAAAACAGCTGATCCAACCCCATACGCGCATACAAGGCCCCAAATACCTCGTGAAAGCCCACACAGACCCGCTTGACCTCCTCAAGCTTGCGGATGTCCGCCAGCGGGATGGGCTGGGATGACTGCCTACGGTGGCGGGCCTCCAATACGGCATGGGCACTTTGCTCCGATGGAAACAAGGTAGGCCGCACATTCTCCTCAATCCGCAGCCGTTCCTGTTCCGCAATGTGCAGGAGGGCCTCCAGTGCGGGACCTTCGGGGGCCGTGCCCATATGGCGCACGATCTTCTGCCGCACTTTGCCATCCTTCGTGCGGTCATTGCGCACGATCTGGACGGCGATGTTTTGGGTAGTCTTTCGTTTGAGTTTGCGCACGAACATGGTACCTGTAATATACGGTATGCGGCGCAATTATGCAAATCCTAACATAAACTGAACACTACACAACCGGATCGCGGAAATCAGCGTTGAAATGGCCCCAAATACCCCCAAAATGCCCCGAAATCACCCGAAAATGCCCATTTGTAACCCCCGAGTCAACCCGTACCTGTCGAAGTCAGGAATAACGGGCGGGCCCGGAAGGTGTCAGATGCCCAGAAGGTGCCTCAGGCACGTTACCGGGCATTCTGCCCGATCGGGGCAGGATTCCCCGCTTGCGGTGTATACTGAGATTCAAATTGCCCACCTAGTGAGATTCAAATTACCCACCTAATGAGATTCAATTTACCCATCTGGTGAGATTCAAATTGCCCACGTTTGGGTGGTTTGAATCACGAGGCGGATTTTTCGGAGGTTTGCATTCATTCACTGCGGTTTCATGGGGTTCACAATCCCCCATGATTCATGCCCAGATTACGAATTTCCATGCAGGACATCCGAACCCTACTCCGCCACTACCACGGGGAGCATTCCAGCAAGCGGGAAGTCGCCCGTTTGTTACAACTTTCTCCGGGGACGGTGCGCAATTATCTTCGGCGCGCGTCGGCGGCGGGACTTTCCTGGCCCTTGCCCGAGCACCTCACCGATGCAGAGCTGGAAGCGCTGCTGTTCCCGCATTCGGGCTGCATTTCCTCCCGTCCCCAACCGGACTGGACGCAGGTCCATCAGCAACTATCACGCAAGGGCATGACCCTGGAGCGGATCTGGTATGACTGGATTCAGGCGTATCCCGATGGGTACAGCTATGGATATTTCTGTGCGTGTTACAAAAGGTGGTGCCGTGCACAAAAGATCACGATGCGGATTCATCATAAAGCAGGAGAGCGCCTGTATGTGGACTTCGCAGGCAAGCGGATGGAGGTGATTGATCCGCATACGGGCAACGTCACGAAGGCCCAGATCTTTGTGGCCACGATGGGGGGCTCCAATTATACCTATGTGGAAGCCGTGCCCGATCAAACGCTGCGCAGCTGGATCGAGGCCCATGTTCGATGTCTGAGGTTTTTGGGGGGTGTTCCCAAGATTATTGTCTGCGATAACCTGAAAGCTGCGGTGACACGCGCGGATCGGAAGGCCCCGGTGTTCAACACGACCTACGCAGATTTTGCACGGTATTACGATCTAACCCTCATGGCGGCACGCGTGCAAAAACCACAGGATAAGGCTCCTGTTGAGGCCGAGGTAAAGCATAGCACGACGCATATTCTGACCCGACTCGAGTCCCGTCAGTTCTTCAGCATCACGGAACTCAATCAGGCGATCGCCCCCCTGCTGGATCAACTGAACCGCACCCCCTTCCAGAAGAAAGCCGGGTCACGTCTCAGTCAGTTTGAGGAACTGGATCTGCCCGCCATGAACCCCCTTCCCGCGGAGCCCTATGGCTTCCGGGAGTGGAAGAAACTGAAAGTGAACATGAATTATCATGTGCATGCAAATGGCTGCTATTACAGCGTTCCCTATCGCTATGCGCATCAGCGCCTAGATGTGATGATCTCAGATCATCTGGTCGTGTGCTACTACCAGAACAAAGAACTTGCGCGACATGCACGACTTCCGGGAAAGGGGCGCTATAGCACCGTTGCCAGTCATATGCCCGAACATCATCGACGGTATCAAGACCGGGAACGTATTCTGCGTCTCGCCCGATCTGTCGGTCCAGACACCCTACGACTGATTGAACTCGTCCTGGAACGGCGCAAGCATCAGGAGCAAGGCTTCTGTTCCGCGAAGGGGATTCTGGGATTACGGGAACGCTACGCCAACGAACGACTGGAGCAAGCCTGTGGCTATGCCTTATTGCTGGGCAAGCGTGCCCAGAATTACCCCAGTGTGTCCTCGATCCTGAAACATGGTCGAGATCAACACCTGGAAGAGACGTCTACACCGCCGCCCGTTGTACACAAAAATCTTCGCGGCGGCGCCTATTATGCCAAATCAAACCTTTGAGAACTCATGCCCCATCATGCTACACTGGATCAACTTGAGAAGCTGCGCTTTCGCGGCATGGCCCGTGCACTGCACGACCAATTAGCACAGCCCGACATTGAACGTCTTTCGTTTACCGAGCGGCTTGGATTGCTGCTTGACCGGGAGATCAGTGATCGGGCAAGCCGGTCCCTGACTGCGCGATTGCGCCGTGCCAAACTGCATCAAAACGCCTGTATGGAAGAGATCGATTACCGGACCGCGCGCGGACTGGATCCGCAACAACTCTTGCAACTGGCAAGCTGTGACTGGATCCGGAGACACTTGAATGTCATTATCACCGGTCCTACTGGAACCGGCAAGAGCTTCCTGGCATGTGCGCTGGCACACAAAGCCTGTCTGGAAGGCTATCGTGTACGCTATCACCAACTCTCCCGCCTGCTTGAAGAACTGAGCGTTGCCCGTGCCGATGGCCGATATTTGAAGATCCTCAACACCCTACGCAACCTCGATGTCCTCATCCTGGATGACTGGGGATTGATTCAGTTGTCTCAAACTCAACAGGAAGATCTCTTCCAGCTGCTCGATGATCGAATCCAGAAACGCTCTACCATCGCAACCAGTCAATTACCCGTGGAACACTGGCATCAAAATATGGCCAATCCAACGATTGCCGATGCCCTCCTCGATCGACTCGTCCAACCTGCCTACCGCATTGAACTCAAAGGAGAGTCCCTGCGAAAACAGATGGCGATGCCCTCAGATTGATCCACAGAAACTATCACAAAACACACGCATTCGAACAAAAACATAAATGCAAAACGCAGACCCAAAAAGAATCCGCCCAGGTGGGCAATTTGAATCTGATCCAGTGGGCAAATTAAATCTCATCTAGTGGGCAAAATCATCTCAATACACATGCGGTAAGAAAACGCGAAAATAGGGGATCTACGCACGCCTGAGGGGCGTGCAGGGATATGCTGGGGGCGTCTCTCGTGGCCTTGAGCGTACTAATACGCGATCAAACGCATTTCAGGCAAAATTAGACGGGCCAAATCCGCAAGAAGAGCCCCATAAGCGGAGGAGCGTCCACAAAAGACGCTTCTGGCGACACTTCCGTCATTTTAGCACTTTGTTTAGAGAGTCACCACATTTAAGCCGCATTATCGGTTCCTTCTGACGATTGAAGATCACCCAAACATCCTTTAGGCGAAGTCTCCCCGCTTTAGCCACATTGCCTGAAACGAGAAGAGCCCTGAAGTGGTCTACTTTATCCGGACCAATCCTATTTTCAATGATCTGTGCGCCACCCTGGATCTGTTTGATGGCGTCCGACACGTTCGGGCTGCCCTTCTTGATCTCTATGGATATAGCCCACCCCCCTGACTGATCCAACCCAGCACACCGGCACTCCGCGAAAAACAGGAAATCGGGACGTTTTTGATCGCCGAGGTTGGTTAGCTTATCTACGTCAACAAGCACACGCGCCTCAGGCAGCTTGTCCATCTTCAGCCCGCAGCCTCCCTTTTCTACCTTTTTACCTTCCCTAGATTCAGCCAGGAACTCATCGCAGGCTAAACCAACCACATTCGCCATAACTAATTCTCGAGTTGTCTGGCGATCGCCGCCCACTTGGTATGCAGCGCAATGGCAACATCATCAAAACCGGCGGGGTACAGTCCAGAGTCGTCATCTATACCTATTTCCTCTACGTTCGAACCGTTAGGAGACTCCCCAGCCGTAAACAGCCAAGCCCCCACCTGATCTCGGTCTAGAGAAACGTTATCCTCATCAATCCGTCCGCGCTCAGATTCTTCCACCGATGACAACCTAACGAGATTGGCAAGTTCCTCCAGGATCCATTCGCTGTGGGTCGTCACAATCACACGCACTCCCGCATTGACTATTGCCGCGAGGTAGCGTGTTAACTGTACCTGCAGAGCAGGATGTAAATGAGACTCTGGCTCCTCAATGATCAACACATTGCCTGGCTTTACTAGGTGACGTAGGTACAGCACCACAGGCGAAAGCTCCGATACCATTGAGGATGTACGATTAAGCGGCAATGGAACCTCCCACCCCGTCGGGGTGTAGAAAAATTCAGGGTATCCTATGGTTTCTGACCACTTAGTTCTTACAGAACCTCCCATTAAGCCTGTTTCTATCTCCGCACAAATATCCAGTATGGGTTTATGCTGTTGACTATCATCCACGCCCGAGGGCTCAGGTCGTCCTAACACAAACAGCGTTTTCAGAAAATCCACTACTATCCTCGATTGTATGAGCTCGTTCCGTGATGGGTGTATCCCAACCCCCGCTGCATTGTCAAGAGCTGCAACGACTGCCGCTTTGTGGGTGTGCATGATGCCGGTCCTAGCGGCGGGGAGATAGTACGCAGAGCGAATGAGGGGGGCATACATATTCATGTGAAGGTACCCCGCCACCCCTCCTAAGAACCTTATTAGGTCATCCATCTGTTGATCCTCATCCATCCCCGTCAATCGCCAGTTACGCGGGATCCTTCTGATCCACTCACTCCAATCTACCCTTGACATACTCTCGGGAATCTGCGCTCTGAACGTCCCCCCTCCCTCCCCCAGGACCAACCGGTGTTCAAAAGTTTCAGAAGTACTAGCGGGCAACACACGTATCCTAATTTGTGCATTTTCTGCCCCGTACTTGCGCAGAAATGCCGGATCTTTAGCGCCAAAGCATCGAGTGACCTCGTTCCCCAGCCCAGACTCTCCTGTTTCGCGAAAGAATGCCCGTAAACTGGTGGCCACAGCTTCTGGAATCTTGATGTGTTCCGCGGCCCCAGACGTATCTGCCGCGGACTTGATGAGCTCGCGGGACACTTCGATTAATTCTTCGAGTGTGGCACCAAGAAACTCACGTGATTCCCTGCTCCTATAGAATTGGAACAACCTATCAAAACCCTTGCTGAAGCTTCCCGCACCCTCACTGACATAGCGGTGCAGCGCATATATCAATATGGCCAAATATGACTTGCCAGTGTTACTGGGACCGATAAATACAGTCAACGGCCGCAGATCCAGTTCGGCCTTTTCTATGGGGCCAAAATTTGTTACCGACAGCCGCGCGCCCGTGGTGCGCTGTTTCTCTTCAGCTTCCATGTATTTTTTTTGCAATAAGAGCACGTGAGCCTTAGCCCAAGTTTGTCACGCGTAGCAATATAGGAAATGTTGCCATTGCGACCATGGCTTTCTGCGCGCTAGCTATGAAAAGGCAGCTTGGCGTATTCCTTATAAGGAAATCTAGGTGAAGTTAGATGCGTGCCCATCAAGTGGTGGTAGTTCGACTCGCCCCCACTCGGGTAAGAGTCAACGTTACATCTACTCACACTTGATCTTGAATTTACCGAGTACATCGTCCTGGAGGGCCTTCCCTCCGGCGTTGCACAGGTCGTGTTCAAATGTGGACAATATTTCTCCGGCCTCCGAAATCTCAAAAAGCGTGTATGTTGGCATCATAGTCAGACCGGACGAGAGCTGTCCAGCAAAACTGGCAAGACGATGAGATATGGGCGTGTCACTATTCATTGCCGACACTACAAAAATCTTCTCGTTCTCGACATGCACAGCGATCTGTACGGCATACTCTACTTGCCCAGCACGAGCGTAACTCCGCAGCTCGTGGACCCAGCAGATCACGTTCGCAAGCTCTAGGACGAAGTCATTCAAGAACAGCGCTACCTTGTTCGAATCCTCAATCACCTGCAACCAGCCGAACTCCACAAGGCCATCGCAATGGAGTTCGAGGTAGGCGTCGTACGTGAGCGTGACGTCTGGCAGGTGCTCGTATTGCGAGTAACTTCGTGCTGCGCGTAGCTGAGGTTTCCACAGAGTATGGCCAACGTCATGGGCACGCTGGCACCTTAATCCTTTGATGGTCGTAGGGGACGTGCCCGGATTGTGTCGCTCGACCGTAACGCTGGGGGTCTTGATCCCTTCAACGAGCTTCCCCCACGGACGGCATATCCTCTGGAGACGGAGATCATCTCCGACAGGCACAGCCGTAATACGTACTCCATACGCACATTCTGGAGTACTGAGTCGCTTGAACTCATGCTTAAATTTTTTCTCACGCTCTTGCAGCTTCTTATCTAGCCGTTCGAGCCCTCGTGCTACATTCAGCGTCATGTCTTGTATCTCGCGCATCGTCATGTCCTCGCTACGGTCCCAGCGGCGGATGGGACAAATCCATGTCTTCGTGATGCGATGTGGCGCTAACCGTGACCTGCCAGGAACTCTGAATACGACGACCCCAGCCCCCTCCCTGTCCGTGTCCACTGCGAAAATATCGCACGATGGAAGTTTTGGCTCTACACGGTCACGGAATATCTTCCGAAAACGTCCAGCCAGGTCCTCACACTTAGAGATTGGATCGATGCCTTTGGCCACGGCAGGCTGTGCTTTTCCATCCTCCTCAATGCCGAGAACGAGTACACCACCGTATGCGTTGGCAAAAGAGACCACCCCCTTGAGGATCTTGTTTTGGGCGTAACTGGCGATCTTTCCCTGATCACGCCACGGATCTTTATTGCCCCTTTCCGCAGGCAGTCCCCGCTTGAATTCCATCCGCTCCCCCTCGGGGACACCCGAAGTCACCAGTGATTTGATATCAGCACGGGTGATCTGATCGATGGGCTTAGATAGTATGTCGGTCATTTCCAGGTTGTCTACTCCATTGAAGGAGCATTGGCGGACTCTCAAACCACCGCATCCTAGTCCGCTCTAGCCCGCGATATTCTGCCACGATCACCCCCGTCTGTTCGCTGATAGCGTATCCGAGCGAGTGACTATATCCCCCATCCCCGGTCCTGTTCCCGTTCCCGCGCTCTTCGCTCTCATGCGATTGCACTATCATGAGCGTTAATCAAGCTCTGGATCGGCTTGCACTGGATGCCGGCGGCCTTGATGACCCGTGCCACCGTGATCCGCATTTTTTCATGGGTTCGATCAAGGAACATCTTCTCCAACTGGTCGCGACCCTGCGTGTTCTTGTCCCGTTGCTTCCTGACCGCTTTCAACTCCCGCTCGATTTTCCACAGACGCTGCAGGGTGTCTCTCAGAGCTGGCCGAAGCGCTCGTTGAGTTGATCCCAGTACTGTTTGCGATTCTGTAGCAGCCCCGGAGGCTGAATGCGCTCTTGCTTCCGTCGTGCATGCTCGGTAATCCGATCCTCTTAGTCCCGCACCGATTCCACCGCTTGCATGCCTGCTCTCCCCACACGCCAGCCATGCATCCCGCGCGTGTATCCGGGGGCAAGCATCTTTTTGACTTCGTCTGTATTTGACATCACCCCCATCCAGTTCAATGAGGCCTCGTGGAACTGATGCAGTTTTCGAAGTTTGTCCGAGCCCGAGAAATATTCTTTGTAGGACAGATGTCCCGGCTCATCCACCGGACGAATGAATGCCTGAGTATGCGGTCGGGATTCATCCATGTGCAGCACGGCTTTCGCCAGCTTACCCGGACACTCGTTCCGGAGCCACTCCAAACTACTTTTCGCCCAGATCCGTACATCTTCCGGATCATCCTTATCAAGCTCCTTCTGGAGCGTCTGGATCATGGCACAGGCATAGACCGCATCTTTACGGATTTCCCGCCCCCACTTTCCGTCCTGGCCTGGCTGATGCGTAGGCGGATTCAGGATAAGGTTCATCTGTTCCTGATCCAGGTCAAGCTGCCGGTTGAGGTGGGACCGTTCCTGATCAATGTGATCTTCGATCCGTCCTTTCCGGTCGAGATGTTTGGTGAGGCCGGTAGCTGCACCGGTACGGAGCGGCTGCAAGTTCATGGCTGCGGGCATGGTACGGGGCTTTGTGGTGTGTTTCCCCTTCGTAGGAAGGTATAGCCCGAAATATCTTTCTAATCAGCGATACCGAGCGATGGCATGAGGGCTTGATCCGGAATACCCCACCCGCTTCAGAAAGCGTAACTACACCTCCCATAGTAGCCGAAGCTAAGCACTGGTATAAGGAGCAGTTCGAATCGGCTCGGGTGTGGGTGTTCAATGTAAGTGAGAAACACTGGAACGAGTTCCAAGAGAAGCACATTATTGCGATCGGATGGGATGACCTTGGCGATCTTCAAACCATTGATGATAGAGAGGACATATCAAACCGACTCAAAGAAATTACAGGCGCCTCGAATCCAAAAAATGACTCACTTGCCTGTTATCAGTTTGCCCACGAAATGCAACCCGGAGACCCTGTCATTGCCATTCAGGGAGGCCACTCACTGTTGGGATACGGTGTCATTGAATCAGACTACACGTTTGATGAGAGCCGTCCCGAAGCTCGGCACGTGCGCAAGATCAAGTGGATAAAAATCGGTAGTTGGACTTTGCCCGAGAGACGTTGTGTTACCGCAAAGACGCTCACCGATTTCAGTCGCTGGAAATGGTGGGTCCTATTCGCTTTCCGACTCATGGAGATATCAAACCCACTGCCATCTACTAGCAACCACAAGCTAAACCAAATTCTCTATGGTCCCCCGGGCACGGGAAAGACCTATAGCACGACCGCCCGCGCCATGGCCATCGTCAAGGGGATCAAGGTAGAAGAAGTAACCGAGGAGCATCGCAAGGAATTTCATGATCTTCGCTTTGATTCGAACAAAGGATCTGGCCAGATCGAGATGGTTACTTTCCATCAAAACTATTCCTATGAAGACTTCGTGGAAGGCATCCGCCCTAGCCTCGCCAAGGAAGGTGGGCTCGAATACGAACTCCGTCCTGGAGCATTCAGAAAGATTGTAAAGGCCGCGCTAGACAATTCACACTGCCGTTTCGTCCTGATTATTGATGAGATCAACCGAGGCAACATCCCCAAGATCCTCGGCGATCTCATCACGCTCATCGAACCATCTCGCCGCCTCGGTCAGAACAACGAAACCACGGTAACCCTACCGTATTCCGGTGACAGCTTTGGAGTTCCAGGGAATCTCTTCATCATCGGCACGATGAATACGGCCGATCGCTCCATACTTCCCCTTGATATTGCGCTACGGCGCAGGTTTGACCATGTGGAGATGATGCCCGACCCTGGCCATAAACTCATCTCCGATAACGTTGACGGGATCGACCTTCGCAAGATGCTAAAGGCAATCAACGCACGTATTTCGCTGCTCCTTGACCGCGAACGCCAAATTGGTCACACCTACCTTTTCAATGTAGAGAATGTCGAATCGCTGGCAAATATATTCAAGACGAGAATCCTTCCCCTATTGCTGGAGTATTTCTACGACGACTGGTCAAAGGTTCAGAAAGTGCTTGGAGATGCAGAATTCATCAAGAAGAACTCCAATAAGGAGTTCGTGGGCCACCTGAAAGAGGATGATTTAACTGATTCGGATGTCTACGAAAGGATTCCTTGGTATTCGAAGAAATGGGAGGATATAAACCAGTACCGAAGCATCTACGAGAAAACCGTGAATGCTGGTGGCGGTGAGCCAATAGACGAGGGGGCCGGCACCCTTTGAAAATTTGGCTTGAACCTATGCCTAGTGTCCACACTATTCTGGAGCACAAGGAGTTTCCGAAACTCGATAAGCACGACCTACGTGAACTGGAGTCCTTACACCATAGGACCAATGTCTTTGGTTTTAATACGAGTGGTAAACTCCGAGCGGAAAACTACGTAGGCGTGGTTACTACAATACGCGGTACAGTCATTGAGATTTTGCCCAAGATTGAATTGGGTGATACCCAGACTCCGAGCCACGAACAGACTCGTGAGGCCTTCCTGTTAATGCTGCGGACCTATGGAGGCTTGACTAACGCTAAGGTTCTTCCACCGAGCGCCATACGGACGCTAAGGCACTTCCCTGTACTTGAAATCTTTATCAGACTCTTCCTAGTAAACCTCAACCTGTTGCTTCGAGGTGGCCTTGGCCGACAGTACAGAGCAATCCAGGAAAACCTGCCTTTCCTGCGCGGCCGCATAATCTTCCAAGATCACTTGCGTGAGAACTTGGTCGACCGTTCGCGCTTCTATGTGGAGCACGACGAATTGAATCCCAACCGACCCGCCAATCGACTCATCCGCGCCGCCCTCGACAGACTTAAGCCTATAGTACGCAACGAACGCAACCGGCAGTTGCTCGCGGACCTTGCGCCAACCTTCAGCATGATTCCCGCATCGCAAGACCTGCATACAGACTGGCGAATCCACAGCATTGATCGCTATATGCAGCATTACAAACAGGTCATGCAATGGGTTGAACTCTTCCTTTTCAATCGGGGGCCCGCAACCTATTCCGGCAAACACATCAATCAGTCTCTGCTCTTCCCCATGGAGCAAGTTTACGAGCAGTTCGTAACCCATTGCTTTCGCCGCTATCAGGACAGGTTTAAGGTGGTCGCCCAAGGTCCCGGGAAAAGCTTTATGGACCACGGGCACAACATGAAACCGGACATTTCGCTCTGCACATCGTCCGGTACCGTTCGGTTCATCCTTGACGCCAAATGGAAACACATCGGCGAAAACGGAAACGAGTCGATTGATAATATCAATAGCAGCGATCTGTATCAACTCTATGCCTACGGAAAACGGTACGAGTGCCAGACCGTGGCTCTAGTCTACCCCAAGAACAGCATCTTCACCCAACCATGCACATTCCGGTTCTTTGACAACCTGAAACTCGTCCTCGTGCCGTTCGACGTATCGTCATCCAATGCCTCTAAATGCAGCGTGCAAAGTGCGCTACGCGAACTGGATACATAACGAGTGTCGAGACTACATTCCTCAAATACAGGACATACTCGGGAGTAGTTTCGAGCCCCAACCACGTCTCCCTAGTCCCTTTCGATTAGATTCAAAAGTTTGTCCGACCATCTCTTGACAGCTCACTTTCAATTGCTCCTTTCACGGTCGCAAACCGTTCGCTGGACAGTCTTTGGATTGCTGGAATTGCTGTTGACCACCGGTTAAAGCAAATTGGATTTGCAATAGAACACGGCGCTCGCCTGGAAACTGATCTCATGGCCTATTGGGTGGATAGCGTCCTTTCGACGAAACAAAGGGCAACTTAACAGCGATTGAATTCGGGAAACTTCTTGCATTCCTTGAACTGAAAACAAGCATAAAAGCGGCTTGGACGCTTGATGGATCAGAAACCGATTTGGCTACACTTTCAGACGCGCCTGAAATTCAAACCGCCTCATCAACGGTCAATTCGAATCAATGCCGTCGCTGGGTTGCGATGGCACTGGTTGAAGCGGAAAGGGGGCGCACAAAGTTAAACAAACCAATCAATTGGCGGCACTGCAGAATACCTCACTTGAACAAGCCGTAAAAGCTGAAGTTGTATTGATGAGTAGCCCATAGAAATAAAGAGTTTCAACTCACAATGCAACAATGCCTCGCTCCGCGAGCTAACGCCCAGTTCTGCCACCGCTCGAAGCTTACCCGTGCCGCTGGCGACTAGATTGAGATCACGATGACGGACTCTGCTGTGCGGATATCCATGGTTGTTCTCGGTGCCTTGTTCTTGGCGGGCGGGGCATGCCAGTCGGGCGATCAAATAACGGTCGGCGGTACATTGCTCGGTTCCGACGGCCAGCCGATGCGGCACGCACGCATTAAGGTGGAAAGAAGTTCTGGCAAAGTAATTGCCAGGGCCACCGCTGATACTGACGGACGGTATACCCTTGCCCTACGTGAACCCGGCGGATACGCGCTTACGGCACGGGGCCGGCGTCACGAAACCATTGAGGTACCGCTTGTCCTGACATCTCGTCAGCCTGTACAACTGGACATAGGCCTCACAGCCAGTGAAGCCGAGGATGATCAGTTGCCCGAGGTCACATCCTACCCTGCCACCGTGGGTGAAATTGTGGCGATATATCTCGATGTGGAGGCAAGAAAGCGCCGAATTGCCCGTATAAGAGATGCTACGACGATCGAGTTGAATTGGGAGGTACGCTCCGTAACCACACAGTACCGGACACTTGTGGACCAGGAAAGGGCGCCCATTCTCGAACGTATTGAGACTGAGAACCAACCCTTGCTTCGACAGTGGCTACTGCTTCGGTTCTTCGACGAGTTGAGGCCTCTAGGGCAGTTTCAACACCTTGCTCTCGAAACCCTTCAGACAGTGCCTCCGACATCATCCCTTTGGACGTTCGAGGCCTGGTTCACTTTCGGAGCCTCAAACCTCATAAGCATTATCTCCAACAATGCGGACAGTCCCGAGGAAGTTGCCGAATACATACAGCGTGTAATCGATGACCATCCTAATCCGGAAGTCCGTGAGCAGTTTTTGGGCGTGGGGCTGTACGAGGCCGACCGCGCCGGAGACGAAGAATTGAAATGGCGCTATTACAACCAGTTGCAGACCGAACACCGTCGTACCAACAATGCCGCCCGGGCGCGACGAGATTTTGACGAAAAGCGAAAGGTGCAGTTTGGCAAACCCGTTCCAAAGTTTCGGTTTGTTTCACTCGACGACCGTAAGGAAATTTACACCAATAGGCGACTCCTCGGCACTACCTATCTCATTGATTTCTGGGGGACATGGTGCGCTCCCTGCATTAGGGAGATCCCTGAAATTCAAGACGCGTATGACAAATACCGCGAGGCTGGCTTCCAGATATTGAGCGTAGCCATGCGGGACGAGAAAGAGGCGATTGAGGCATTCCGTAAGGATCGATATTCCATGCCCTGGATGCATACAATCGTTAGTGGTGCACGCCATAATGCCGTGAAGAGAGCATTTGAAATTGACGGATATCCGCGTCCAATTCTCGTCGATGGGGAGGGCAAGATTATTGCCGTCGACGATGAACTGCGAGATGGCAAACTGCTAGAAGTCTTGGCAGAAGTATTTGGCAAAGACTCGTAGGAGCGAACCACGTTGGGGCTTGTGGTGCGGGCGGGCGAGTTCAGCTTGCAATGTGAATTGCCCGCGAGCTGTCAAAACCGCGCACGCCAATGTCACAATTAACTGGACATTCCGGGAGAAAGTACGTTCTAGTCTCCGGCGCCTCGTCGAGCGGATCCTGCGCACGTAGGAATTCCATCCAGACAAATTTCCCAGCCAGAGACTAGGGCTGGCAGAGCCGGCAAATCCCATCCACGAGTAGTAGACTAGTTGTACGGAATCCACACTGTGCCATAGGTGGGCAGAAGACACCATCGCTGCACACGGATGGCGTTGAGTGCGGCTTAGACACCCCGTAGCAAAGTGCCTTAGATACCGGTAGTTTAGTGGCCCGGCACCCGTTATCCGGGCGTCTGCTTCTTTTGTACGTGGGGCCAGCTTAGAGGGCCTTCGGCATGTGTTGGGAGTCGTGGAATCCTCTGTCCAAATCCTTCCTTCGCTGTGCGGACTGTTTCAAGTGCTGCTGGATCGTTGGCAGTTTCCCGATAGGGGCCTGCTTTGTATCACACCGCGAACAGCGAGCCTTTCCCGGATCCTGACCGAATGCATTGGGTCACAGATCCGACTGCAACATTGTCAGATGCACAAGCCTGCAAGATTGGTCAGCAATCTTGCCGCCGCGGAACAACGGCCAATCTAAGGCGCAATCACCCGCGCCCTTGCTCTTCCAGATCTGGCATTGGCCCGCGCGGCGCTGGTGCAAATTCACACCCAGTTACAGTCGTTGAACTGCTCGGCAGCCTTGCGGTTGTTGCAGGATCTGGACCAATCACTGACCTTCCATTAAAGTGGCGTTTATGACCATTTGAGTGGCACCGTGCTTTGTTTGCACTTATGCTGCCGCAGATGGAAGTGCGCAGGCACCGACTCGCGCATGCTTCGGTTCATCCTTGATGCAAAATGGAACACACCGGCAATAACGAAAACAGATTGATTGGTAACATCGACAACGGCGACCTGTGCCAGCCCCACGCCTATGGAAAACGGGGCAAGTGCCAAACCGTGGCTCTAGTCTATCCCAGACCTTTGCCGATCCACGGGACGTTCGATTTTTCGACGACCTGAGACTCGTTCTCCTACCGTTCGACGTTTTGTCCCGCAGGTCTCCAGCGCAGCGTGCAGTACGAGAACTGAAGTACGAAGAAAGGCGCCAAGACCAATGAAGATTGTAGGCCTTTGGTAGAATTCGGCGCCCAGGGACGGTTCGAATCTCCACCGACTCTTCCTAGTCAGTCTCTATGAGATTCAGAAGCTTAGTCGACCAACTCTCGGGGAACGCAGCATTCACTTCCACAGGCACCCGAGCTACCGGGTGCTCAAAAGCCAACCGGCAACAATGTAACGCAATGTTTCGCCCGTCAAAACGGTGACGTGCACCGTAACGCACATCTCCCAATACAGGGAAACCCCGAGCAGAAAACTGACACCGAACTTGATGAGCACGGCCCGTGATCAGCTCCACGCCTACAGATGTAAAAATCCCATCACTGTTCAGTGCCCTCCAACGCAGACTTGAATACTTTCCAGATCGTTCGTCCTGGACAACATGTGCTCGCCCCGCCTCCTTGTGCAGATAGTCTTCCATTACACCGCTCCCTTCAATCAAGCCCTCCACAACAACGATGTATTCCTTTGATACCCGACGATCGCGGAATGCTTGACTCAAGCGTCGTGCCGCCTTGGATGTTCTCGCAAGCACCATAGCACCTGATACCGGACGATCCAGGCGATGAACCAATCCAATGTAGACATTGCCCGGTTTATTGTACTTCTTTTTCAGGTAGGCACGAGCTAGCGTTACCACGTCTGGATCTCCGGTAATGTCGGCCTGCGAGAGTAGACCCGCCGGTTTATTAAGCGTCAATAAATGATTGTCCTCGAAAAGCCACATGAGAATTCAGTGTACAATCCATGCTACCGACGCCCTGCCAAACCAATACTGACAAACAGTCCAGGTTGGTTAATTCTGCGACTGAGATCCACACGTAACGGAGCTCGTGCAATACTCAAAGTGATTTCATGGATCCATTCGTCATTAACATACACATGTGCGGCCCCAAAGCGGGTACTGACCTTTTGACCTACAAGTGGCCTGACACGAAGCAATTCAAACAGTAGACTGCGAAAATCGTGTTCCCAATGTATGCCTGCAACATGACGCCCAATTAAACGACGGTTGCGGACGGTGCGGAGCGTACCGAGTGCGCCGATCGGACCCATACTACCCTCTGCCACATGCCATTGCTCAATAGGAGCCCTAGATGTAGCGAATCCAGCCAGCACGCGCACCGACATTCCGGCGGACTGCGGGCGGCGGCGCATCAGCGTTCGCACGTACCCATCCGCAAACAGGGTTCCTCTCAGATATTGACGGTTTTGGGGAGCATCGCCATACTGAATCCTGACCTCAACCCTTTGCTGTGGATCTATGTGATACGGCTGCCAATCGCTACCGGTGGAAACCCGGAGCTCAATGGACTTATGGTGCCCCGGAATGATCAAGGAATTTGCAGGAAACTCCCGTTTATGTGGCCAAGGTCTCCTCACCTGAGTCTGAACGGAATCAATAACGGCGTACGTCCCGGAAATCCTCGCCCTGATCCCATGCGCCTCGTAACTTGCGTTCAAACGCACCCTCGTGGCCCAGTACCAGTCAAAGTAATCCCGGGCCAGTAACCTGGCTGACAACGAATTTGTAGCCTCCGTGTGAATTAATGTACCATTTTGCGGTTGCATATCCCGCTCAAGTATTACGGACGTTTCCAAAACATTGGTCAGTTGATTACGCAGCGCAACAGACACGCGTGTGTGATCATATCCCAAAGACTTTCCTATACGGGCAGCCAGTTCTGCACGCTCTCCTATGGGAAATGCCTTGCCAACTCCCACGAGAGTGCCGTCCACCCGATTGTAGCGCAGCCATGGTGCAAAACCTCCGATAAGTGGCCAAACAAACTGGGGGCGATCCCCCAGATGAAAGCTGCGTGCCTCCATTTCTGCACCGCGAACCGAGGCTGTAGCCGGTAGCGCCTGACGCAGGGTCAACGGTCGCTCTCGAAGCAGGTCATCAATCACATCCAATTCTTGAGCCGTCAAGGCAACCATGTCCAATCCCATCAAGAACAGATCATCCCGAAAGACAGAAACTGAATCCACCTGTAACTGCTCTTGACGCGTGAATGGCGCAGCGGGTACAGCCTGGTTGATCTGATAGTTCATGAGTCTCGCAACTTGCCGCACCATAGCGGGGCTGGTCGCCTCGCCCTCCGGTTCCACATGAATACGACCTTCCATGCGAAAGTCTATGGGCAGCCAAAATGAATCCGCCGGGGCAAAATTCTGACGGTAAGCGACCCTCCAAGTCCGGGTATCAGGAGAGAAAACCACATGAGAAGCTGGCCTCACATCAACCTCTGCCAGCGCGTAAACACTATCCAACACAGAAATTCGCCCAATAAGCGTGGCTTCCTGATTGTTTTTCGGAGCAAGGTAGATATCGTAGAGCTGCTGATCACCCCAGCGGCGACGCCCCGCGAGCGTAAAATTGTAGTGATCCAGCGCATCTGGATGTGTGGGCCCGAAAAAAATCAATCCATTTATCCGTACGTGATCCGAAGAAAAATCCTGAGGCGCCGGGGTTAGACCCAGCTGTTCAAAAAAATCCGATGTAGAACGCATTGACCGTATGATGTCCCGGGTTCCGGCCTGACTGGTCGCAATTCTATCAAGGACGGCTTCACTTATCAGGACGATCCTTTCGCGGTGTCGCAACGTTATCCTGGAATACATCCGAGCACCGTAGGATTCCAGATGGGTTCGACGGGCGAGCTTACGGCGAATGACCCTCTCCATGATACCAGCGGCCAAATTATCTCCTGTTACCAAAACTTCAGGCAAAGGAATAGCCGCTGGCTCCAGATTCACGTTAATGACCCGCGGATCATCCGGCCCCAGTGTTACCTGCACAGGACTATAGCCGATATGCCGAAAAATCAAAGTGGCTGGCAAACCGGGAAGCGTGATCTCGAAAGCACCGTCCCGATTTGTGATCGTGCCCTCGGCAGCACCGTCCAGGACAACATGTGCCGAGATTAGAGGCAATAGCGTGACAGAATCTCGCACCGATCCCGTAACAAGCACCTGTCCCGATGCCCGCTGCGTACACAACTGGATAACAATAACGCTCAAAACAACTGGTAGCCACCACAAGACCGACCGCCTGTCTAACAGCCCAGAGTGCGCCTCAGTCAATCGGGAGCTGGCCGTCATTCCTTGCGACAATCAAAAGAGGCGCGCTACACCAAACGTCGGATATGGGAAACGTTTTTCCTCAATGTGATAGGCTAAATCCACACGCATTAAGCCAAATATTCCACTCAGTGATACGCCTAACTCATTATGACGACGCCAACTGTGCCTCGACATTCCCGACCCTCGAACAAAAGCATGCCCACCGAAAATTGATACATTGTAGCCACTATTTGCCATTGACGACAACCCCAGCAGTTCAAACGGCAGCGTACGAAAGTTATGCTCCCAGTATCCAAAAACTATTCCGTTGCCTTGATACGGAAGTCCCTGAAGGGTATGCAATGAACCATCCCAGTGGTAACCCGTAGTGCTTCCCTCGACAATAAACGATCGCTGCAGCGGCAGAGTCCGGCCACCATCGGAAGCCAAGCCCACTGAAATGCCGTAATCAAGGGTTGCCGGTATAAACCGTCTCCGCAAAAATGTAGTTACGCGGCCGCCTGCTCTCAGATAGTACCGACGAAAAACAAAATCCGATTGCGGCATTGAGAACTCAGCACTGATACCCAGATACTTTGATGGATCTATTAGTATCACCGGAGGGCTGCCAAAATTAAGCTCAACCGTGAGTGTCCGCATTTCACCTTCCATAACCGTCGCATTTGGACGCTGAAGTTCACGCCTGCCTAACAAGTCGTAACTGATGTTACCGGTCAACGGTGAATGAATTTCATGCAGATACGTAGCCGATATCGTGCCCCGAGGCGCTTGCAGTTGATAGCCTCCCGTGATTGATATTCCCTGCCGTCGGTAGTAGTCAAAGTAATCTTCCTGCCCACCGAGCATCAAACTGCTGTTAGTCAGTCTGCTTTTGTTGGCGGACTGATAGGTGAAAGTATTTTCCGCGCGGTATCCCACATTGATGAACCAATCTTTCTCCCAGCGAACAGCTCCATCATACGAAACCTTCGCAGCTCCTTTTTGCCGAGTGCTAAAACCAGCACCCACTTCTATGGCAAACGTTTGGTCGGATTCTTCGCGAGAGAATTCTTTGCCATACCCTACACCTCCATGGAAAGCATCTACCCGGTTGTACCACAAACGCGGCTTTATCCCAAGATTGGAAAAAAAGTTGAAAATATCATCCGTAGCTGCGCGTCGCTCTTCCATTTCGGCGCGCCTGTTCAATGCTCGGCCCAAGGATCCGCGCAGCTCGTAGGCTTCCCTGAGCGAGTGAGTACTATCTATGGATGCATACGCTATTGTTTCTTCGGGATTAAGCGGAACCACAACCCCCTCACGCTGGAATCCTTCGTCAGATGCCACAGCTAATGAATCTACCTGCAACCAACTACCTTCCTCAAACAGGCTGTCTTCCAACGCAATATTCAACTGGTAATCCGTGAAGCGAGACACCTGATCAACAAAAACAGGTGGAACACTCAGCAATACTCCGAAGGAGATTTCAACAACGGTATTTGATCGCAAATCCACGGGCAGCCAAATGTCTCCACCGTAATTAGAAAACTGCTGCAGATAGGTGGTCTCATACCTCCTGATCGGAAATGGGAATAAAAAGGCCGGCCCTGGGCGCAACCTAGCTTCAATTAGCGCAAAGACCCCATCCATGACGGACACTGTGCCCACGAATGCACTGGTCTGTCTATACTTTGGCTTGACGTCAATGTCGTAGATCAGTACGTCATCAACACTGCGCATCCCTTCCAACGTGAAAACGTACTTATCCAGTGCATCCGGATGCGTGACACCAATGAGTGTATGGCCACTAATTTCAACGTCGTCATTGTATAGATTCAACACGGTCAGTGCTGCAGGCATTGCATCTCCGAAGGGTACATTGCCCGTGCTCCGCGTTCCAGTTATCTTTTCGCGGGTTCCCCGATCCTTATCCCACCAGGCCGTAGCTGCAGATTCTACAATAGCAACAATACCGGAGTCATTGGAGAACGTGTAACGTGAGTATGCCTGAGCTTCAAATGTGCTCAGCATCTTTTGCCAAACTTTTTTGCGCTCAATCACCTCGCGCATGATTGATACAGCCGGATCTTCATCTGTCACTACCATCTGCCTCATCTCTATGGCCACGGGCTGCAACCGAAACTCCAATGGAGTTTCAGTATGGGCAGTAAGCGTATCGGTTCGGAAGCCGATATACCGCACCACAAGATCAACGGGCAAACCATCCACTGCTATTTCGTAGACCCCCTCGCGGTTTGTAATGGTTCCTCTATAGGTACCTGCGATCTGCACCGTTGCCGCGGGGAGGGTTTCATTGGTGCTGGCATCAACAACACGGCCACGTAGAATCTGTGCTTTGATCTCCGGTGGACATGCCAGACACAGAAGCATGATCAACCCCAATGTTATGCTAATACTGCATTTATACATCAATAGCTTCCTCCAAAAATGTTTCTATGGTAGCAGATTGCCGCTTGCCGTCTTCGTAACCCAGTTCCAGCACCCGGCTAATGAACTCTGGATCAAACAACATCACACTGAGCCAGTCTGGACTCAGTGTATCCCCACTTCCGAGCCCTCGCGTAAGTAACCGCAGGACGCCTTTCGTCCTAACCTCCAGTCCCCTTGCCAGCCTGCCGATGTCCTTGGATGGCTCAATCAGAAGAATGTTGACCGGACGCATTCCATTTCGTTCGGCATGCGGCGTACGTCTGACCAATTTAGTTATCCTCTCGGCCACTCGTATATCGTGATCAAAAGCATCCAAAAAAATGGCGTTCAGCATAATACCCATTACCTGCGCTGCGGGCGGATATCCGATAATCGCTGGCTCGCCTGCTTCCTCCCGGGAGCGTGGGTATTTAGGTGAAATACAGATGATATCCGTTGCTCCCAAGTGCAATGCCGGCGCGAGCGGAGCAATCAAACGAATACCACCGTCCCCGTGCCATGCTCCGCCGAGCTTTACCGCAGGAAATAACAGCGGCAACGCCGAAGATGCCATCACATGATCAAGCGTGATCTCAGTCTTGTGCGCGATGCGACTCGGGCGATGCCACATTTCGATGTCTCGCCCTTGCACCCAGCTCACAGACTGTCCTGTGGTAAAGCTGGTTGTCGTAATGCAAACCGACAATAATTTTCCACTATCGAGATTCTCACGAATCTGTGGCAATGTGCCGTCTGGGGCGGCAGGTAACTGTCCGGACAAATACCCGCGCAGCGGTTGTGTATTGAGCAGTGCTTCACCTTCATCCACACGAATCACGGCGTTGCCAGGCCGTACACGCCGCAGAATGCGCCGAAACAAACTTACACTAGACTCAGGCAAGTAGACCTTGTCCTGATTGATATTCTGCCAGCAGTGTAATAATGCTTCCGCACTTCCCGGACCAGGATGTCCTGCAAGAAATGCAGCATTGATTGCCCCGGCAGAAACTCCGGTGATGATCGGAAACGTAATTTCCGGTACCAATTCCTGCATGAAGTGCACAACTCCTGCCTGATAGGCCGATCGTGCACCACCGCCAGTCAGCACCAATGCCAGCTGCCTCGGGGGTTCCTCTTCACTAAGATTAGATGTATTGCTCATCTCCTATCTGCACTCAACTCCAAGTTTTTGAGGCTTTTTTTTTGCAACGGTCTCAAACATATTCAATCCGTCTTATTAGGTGCGAGATAACAATAGCAATGGAGATTACATATTTAACAATAATTCATCAAGGAACTCAGGGACAGTCGCTATTCGCTTTCAGAAAGTAACAACGAGGACTACATACTTAACTACAGCACATCTGGCTCAGCAAGGACCTCCTGCACCAAGCGGTCAGCCCGGTAGATGTGGCGCAGTGATTCCAGGATGGCACGCACATCCACCGAAATAGCCCGTGCAGCACGATCGGAGTATACATACTCATTGGACAAGGATTCAATGTTACCGTCGTAAACTAATCCTACAACCTCCAGATTCTGGTTCAGGAGTGGAGACCCTGAATTACCCGCGGCTAAATCGTTGGTACTGACCATGCTCAATGGCGTCGAGAGTTCGAATGCCCCGGCAGGGTTACGCCAGCGTTCGGGAAGATCCCATTCCCGACTGATGTCACGATAGGCGTGGAAGTGGTCATACAGCCCGTAGAATGTCGTGAATGCTGGAGCACGTGTTCCATTATACATATATCCGTCTACACGCCCATCCGATATCCGTAAAGAGGAGGATGCGTCCGGGGGCACATCCGTGCCGTAGAGCGCGAACCGCAGCGCCGCCAGCTCCGCAACAAGCAAGTCTTCGCGATTCTGAAAACTCTCCATCTGCTGTTGAATCGTGAAGTATAACGGAGCCAAAGCACCGATCACTCGCACAGTTGCATCATCGCTTCCCAGAAATCCCTCATCCAAAAGTTCGGCAAATCCAGCCGAATCCGTGAGCGATGTATTGGCGACGATATCTGCAGCCAAGCTATCTATCGTAAGGTCTCCCAGTAGACTGCGCATTGTCGGATCCTGGGCTCCCAGAGCTTCTTGGATCTCCTGAAGCCGCAACCTGATCAGCGACTCATCCACCTCTGCTGGAAGATCGTCCAGAGCCAATGCTTCCTTGCGAACATCCGCGATTATTTCCTGATCTACAAAGCCTCTGCGCTGCAGATTAGCATAATAGTATCCGTACAGTGCACGCAACAGGATCCTTGACCCGAGAGTAGTCCCAAAGAATGTAAACCCTGCCATGCGGCCAGCCTCTGCCCGCTTTGAAAGTTGGAGTTCATCCAGCTGCTGAAACAAGGACCCGTAACGCCCCGACAGGGAATCCGATTTGAAAAGATCGTCCCTGACCTGATACTCAGCTGCGCTGCGTCGAGCAATCAGCGTATCATTGCGCAGGCCCGCCAACTTTCCAGAAAACGACTTAAGCGTGTTGCTGGTATTGAACCACATGTTATTCAGCGCATCTGCCGTATCCGATCCGGCGGAACCCGCAAACGGGCGAAGTAATTCTGCCCGTCGCTCTAAAGCCGCAACCTGTTGAGGCAGCACATAATCGCGCTCAAAATTTAACTGTGATACACTGCCAAGCCGGCTGGTCGAGCCCGGATTACCCACGAGAAAGACCGCATCGCCAACTGATGCCCCCTCGGTACTCCACGCAAAATGATTCGGTGTTACTGCAGGGTTGCCATCTCTGTCGTAGGCCCGCAAAAAAGCCACATCTAGCGCATAACGGGGAAAAGTGAAGTTGTCGCTCTCGCCCCCGAAGTAACCTATTTGCTCCTCTGGAGCCATGACCAGGCGTACGTCTTCGTAGCGCCTGTAGGTATAAGCGGCATAGCGCTCACCACTGTAGAGCTCAACCACTTCCACACGCAGTGTGGAATCACGCACTGCTGCCGCCTCTCCTAGCTCTTCTTCGATAGCCGAAGCTTTATTGCGGCGGGCCTGGACACGTTCAGTATCCCCCCGTACGATACGGCTGGCGCTGTGAACCCGGCTCGTAACGTCCGTGATTGCCCACAGCTGCTCAACATACAGTTCGGGTACTTTTCGCTCATCTGCACCAGTTCCAGCGAGAAAGCCTTCTTCCAGCAAACTCTCCCCGTCGCGAGACACATCCACGACGCTTTCACGCGCACAATGGTGGTTCGTCAGGATCAACCCCTGATCTGATACAAAGCTGGCAGAGCAGCCTGATGAGAGTCTTAAAGCACCTAGCCTGGCTTTCGCAAACCAAGCAGAATCGGCGTCTATACCATACTCTTCGGCGAACCATTCAACCGGCGGGTTATCAAACGTCCACATTTTGCCTCCATCAAAACGACCGAGATCAACATCAAACCTGTCCACCTCAAAGGCAACTTCCTCTACCGGTTCCGCTGCCGGGGACGGAGCCTCCTCCACGACCAGAGGCTGCTCTATCACCTGCACAACTTCCACAGCAGAAGGAGCACAGCCCGCGAGTGCCACCAAAAGTAGCGGCAACCCCATAAACAATCCGTTCCTTTGGCTATGCGTCATCTCTATGGCAGCGCCTGTTCAGCCAATTCGTCCGCTACGCCCTCAGCTTTCAATACAGTGCGCAATAGCGCTAATATCCCGGAAGTAGACATAGCCACGCAATATGTACCTTCCGCGGTATCCGTATTATCAAAAGCAATGCCTAGAATTTCCATATCCACATTTATAAGTCCTGCACCCGTCTGCGCACAATCACCGACCACAGAGAAATTCAATGCGGTTGCCAAATCGTTTTCTTTGATCCCGGATAACCAGTCTTCCGTCAATTCCCATGCGCCTGTCGCGCCATGTGAATAGTACTGGTCCAGCATTCCATACAATGTGGTATACGGCGGCGAGACCGTACCGTTGTAGCTGAACGTATTCAGGAGCGTCATGACTGTGAACGGCGCATTCGCGTCAAATGCAGTGGCGAAGAGCCTCTCGCGGGCAAATGGACTGCGATCATTCCACGCAAAATAGCTCTCGGTCTCCAGGGGCTGAGCCTGACCATCGTAAACCCTGAACAGCGCAAAATCTATTGCGTATCTGGGGTATACACCCTCCTCTTTCCCAAAATCTGTGACATCTGCAGGAGGGATCACAACGAGCCTCACGTCACTGTATGTGCGCCAAATATATTCCCGGAAGGTGCTGCTGTCGGCGGCTGCAATCACCTCTGCTTCAACTCCGGCCTCCAGATCTTCGGATGCATCCTCAATACGAGTAAAATCACGAATTTCCACGAGCTGCCGCACGGTTAACCCTGGCAAATTACATTCGTCCGACAACGTACCCGCTACAAAGACGCTGTCATCTGGACGGATCCAGGTCTCCAGCGAGCGCAAACATGTTGCGCTTGTTACCGCCAGACCGTCTGCGCTTACGAGCGCAGCAGCGCATTCATGCAACTGAAGCGAACCTAGACGCGCGTTTTCAACCCAGGTAGCATCTACCGCACGTGGAAGTGGAGACCGGGATTCTGTCTCTTGGGCGAATCGCCAGACATGCTTTACGTCGATATTTTCGTCCAAGCTCACTGGAACGGACTGTCCTGCCTGAGCAAAAGCATCTACAGTAACTGACCCAAGTAGCACTGCACCGACCACGCGGCAAAGGATGGAACAATATCTCATGAATGTATATCCACCTTCTTGCAATTTCTATGCCGGAGTGGCGGAACTGGTAGACGCGCAGGTCTTAGGAACCTGTGTCCCTTCGGATGTGTGGGTTCGAGTCCCACCTCCGGCACGTGCATTGAAGGTCACCATCAGTGGTCTGTCTTGTCACTCGCTACAAATTTCATGGAGAGTGAGTTGACGCAGTGGCGCGTATTCTTGGCCGTAAACCTTTCGCCTGTGAATACATGCCCGAGATGTCCGTCACACTTGGCACAAATGATTTCCGTGCGCCGTCCGTCGGCGTCCCGTACACGGCGAACACTTCCCGGAATTTCATCATCGAAGCTCGGCCACCCACATCCAGAACGAAATTTATCTTCTGACCGATAAAGCGGCGCGTCGCATCGTCGACAAATATAAAGGCCTGGAGCATAATGCTCGTAGAACTCCCCCGTAAAGGGGCGCTCCGTTCCCTTGTTCAAAATCACGTGTGCTTCTTCCGGGGTGAGCTTGTTCATCTGAATCCGTCCAGGAATCTCATTTTGAATTGAGTACGATTGTGTCTGCAAATTGTGTCAGATCAGCGAAGCGGGCTTTTGATCGATGAACAGGCAGCGAAGGTGAAGGGATGCTAGAGATATCTGGAATTTGTTCTGCAGAGACGTGTCGATGCGCCATAGCTGGGTCCGATCTTTGGTTTGATAGACCGATGAACAGTCTTAACTTCACTTGCTTGATGTCATCGTGAGTACTAGGTAGCGTACCCATATGATTATCGGATCGGGGATTAGTCTACCCCGCTATCTCGTCACAAACTCCCCAGTACATGGAGGCGTGAACGGCTTCGCGATGCCTTATAAGTTGCCCGCATTTGCAGCCATTTTAATCATTTGTTATATGGCCTTAACAGATCCTTACAGGCTCCCGTTCGTACGCATCAAGCCCGTAGCGCGCGGGCCGGGTGGAATGCCTTGGCACGGCTGCTGAAACAGTAACTGGGGACGGCTACCCGCGAGATCAGGTGTCTTAGTGATCGCCCCAGCCGGTTCAGCTTTCAAATGACGATGAAGTCTCCTGCGTACATCTCGGCGGTTCCGGTGTCCGCGTATTTCCGAGGGTAAGGAGTTACCCATTGGCCGCGGTGCGATTACGCGGCATTACGGGGCGCAGCGAGACTCCTGACCCTGCAGATATGGACTGCAAAAGTTGGACCGATTCCAGGCGGCAGGCTTCAATTGCTCGAAGACTCCCGTTCAGCGGGCGACTCACTTCCTGCGCAACAGACTGCCCGTTGCGACCTGATTGCCCGCCTCCAGGCGATAGAGGTATACGCCGCTGGGCCAGGAGGACGCATCCAGCCGCACAGAATGCGCACCGGCACTGTTCCATTCGTCCACGGGCATAGCCATTTCGCGCCCGAGAATGTCATAGATCCGCAAGCGAACGTGTGACGCTTCCGGCAACTCGTAGGTAATGATGGCTGCTCCCGCAAGCGGGTTGGGATAGTGTGCAGTCCACAGACTCCCAACAGGCCGTGCGTAATCATCTGCGCGCGCTGTTGTCACTGGCCCATACTTTGCCAGAAACGCCTTGCTCCTGCCGGGAAGCGTCGCGAGCGTGTCCGCACCCACGATGATGTGATCCGGCCCGTCCCGATCATTGCGCGCAAACCCGGCAACGTACAGCTCGCCGCTCGGCATGGGCATTATCCCGGTGACCTTGGAATAATCCGGCCCGGTCACCTGCAGGGTGCGGGCCAAGGTGCCTTCCGCATCGTATTCGGCGAGCAGACCCGTATGGTTTCTGGAGCCCGGGGCGGAGCCATTAGTCAGCACGGTGTCTTCAATCAGAATCTGGTGGCCGTAATAGTAGCCGCCTACATATACATGTCCATGCATATCCATTTCGATTTCGGTGAGCTCCATATAGCTGTCCGGGATCAACCGGCGCCCCCAGTTCACTGACCCGTCTGGGGCATGGCGCGTCACAAAATAAAGGTGCCCGCGCTCCTCGTTGGTTGGCACCGTGAAGGTCGTGTCTCCGACCGCCACTTTGATACCAGCGTACCTTCCGTACTCCACCCTCCAGGCAAGCGCCAGTTCTCCGTCGTCGCGTGCCGAAAGAATCCGGGGTACAGGCGTCTTTCTGAAGTCACGAGAATTACCATCGGTTTCCACGCTAAGATCGCTCGCCGTCCGCAGCCAGCGCAGCTTGCCGGTTGCGTCAAAGGATGCGACGATGGCGCCGGATTCCTCCAGCCGCACACTGTCCGGCTGCCCCTCTGCGAATACTGTGCCCCTTGAGAAAAAGCCGCCCAGATAAGTATTACCCTCGGCATCCACGTCAAAGCTGGGCTTGGCCGGGGAAACAAAGGATATGTAGCTGGGAGGGACACTACCATCGCTACTGTGACTCACCATCCGATGCGCCCAGCGCACGTTGCCTTCGCGCGAATAGCTGGCCAGAAACACGGTGCGGTAAGCGGGAGACCTATAATCATAGGGCACAAGCACGTGTTCAGGCCCCAATCGCAGCGTATCCTGATAGTAGCCCGTCACATACATGTTGCCGGCCTCGTCTCCGCCGAGCCCCAGGATGTAGGCAGGCGCGTCAAAAATATTGTCCACCGGTCCAGCCAGATAGGTGGCCTGCAGCGAATCTCCGGCATCTGAATAGCGGTTGATAAGTATACCCCCAAAGTCTACCCATCGGGTGGCCGGAAAGAGAACTCCCCTTATCGCACCCTCGTTTGTCCAGACGTATGGGCCCTGTGCCACTACGGTGTGGATGGATATGGGATAATCGCTTACAAAGAGCGCACCCGGTCTGACCCAGCGCACGCTTCCGCCCGCAGCAATCCGCGCAAGAAAATTGTCGTTGGCCTCCAGCACGAAGACCGTTCCGTCGGACCAGCGGATTGCACTCCGGTTCCCAACTCGGCCCGACATATATACCGAGCCATCCGCATCTGCATCCAGGCCAAAATTGTTGACAACATCATATGCTTCGAGGATCCAGGTAGCCGGCTCGAAGGACTGCGCCCGGATGGCGTCCAGCCGGGGCAGGACCATGGAAACCAGAAAGAGGAAAATGATTCGACGCATCGGAGTTTCCTGGAGATCCTCAATACAAAGTATATCTATTTGACCAGAGAAACCCAGTGGGTCCAATGCTGCCGGACGGTTTCCATGCGGAGTAGGTACACGCCGCTCGGCTGTTCCGGTGTCCGGGTATTTCCAGGGGTAAGGAGGTCACCCATTGGCCACGGCGCGATTACGCGGCATTGCAGGGCGCGACGAGACTCGTTGCCCGGCAAGCGTGGACTGCGAAGGCCTTCCTCAGTACGGCGCTGCATAAGTCAGAATGATTCCAGGCGACAGGTTTCAATCGCTCGAGACACAAGCTCAGCGGGCGGCTCACCTCTGGCGCACCAGACTGCCCGTTGCGACCAGATTGCCCGCCTCCAGGCGATAGAGGTATACGCCGCTGGGCCAGGATGACGCATCCAGCCGCACGGAATGCGCACCGGCACCGTGCCATTCGTCTACTAGTATGGCCATTTCGCGACCGAGGACATCGTAGACCCGCAAGCGAACGTGTGAGGCTTCCGGCAACCCGTAGGCAAGAGTGGCTGCTCCCGCAAACGGGTTGGGATAGTGCGCAGTCCACAGACTTCCCACAGGCCGTACGTAGTCATCTGCGCGCGCTGTTGTTACTGCTCCATACTTTGCCAGAAATGCCTTGCTCCTGTCGGGAAGCGTCGCGAGCGTGTCCACCCCTACGATGATGTGATCCGGCCCATCCTGATACCAACTGCGCGCAAATCCCGCAACGTACAGTTCGCCGCTCGGCATAGGAATTATCCCGGTGACCTTGGAATAATCCGGCCCGGTCACCTGCAGGGTGCGGGCCAGGGTGCCTTCCGCATCGTACTCGACGAGCAGACCCGTCACGTATCCGGAACCCGGGGGGGAGCCATTGGTCAGCACGGTGTCTTCAATAAGAATGAGGTGGCCGTAATAGTAGCCGCCCACATATACGTGGCCGTTCATATCCATTTCGATTTCGGTGAGCCCCACGAAATCACTGGCAGTCAACCGGCGCACCCAGCGCAGTGACCCGTCCGGGGCATGGCGCGTCACAAATTCCAGGTAACCACGCTCAGAGTAAAACGGCATCGTGAGGATCGTGTCTCCGACCGTCACTTTGATACCGCGCGAGCCGTACCTCACTGTCCAGTCAAGCGCCAGCTCGCCGTCGTCGCGTGCCGAAAGAATCCAGGGCACGGCCGTATTTCTGTGACTGAGATAGCGGTCGTCGGTATAGGCCAGATAATCTGCTTCCACGCCAAGATCGCTCGCCGTCCGCAGCCAGCGCAATTGGCCGGTCGCGTCGAAGGACACGACGACGGCGCCGGATTCCTCCAGCCGCACGCTGTCCGGCTGCCCCTCTGCGAATACTGTGCCCCTTGAGAAAAAGCCGCCCAGATAGGTATTTCCCTCGGCATCCACGTCGAAGCTGGGCTTGGCCGGGGCTACATGATAAGATATGTGGCTGGGAGGTATATTACCACCGCTGCTGTGGCTTACCATCCGGTGCGCCCAGCGCACGTTGCCTTCGTGCGAATAGCTGGCCAGGAATACGGTGCGGAAAGCGGGAGACCCAGAAGCATGGGGCACTAGCAGATGTTCAGGCCCCAATCGCAGCGTATCCAGATAGTAGCCCGTCGCATACACGTTGCCGGCATCGTCTCCGCCAAGCCCTAGGATGTAGGCCGGCGCGTCATAAAGATAATAGTCCACCGGCCCAGCCAAATAGGTGGCCCGCAGAGAATCTCCGGCATCTGAATAGCGGTTGATCAGAATTCCCCCAAAATTGCCCCATCGGGTGGTAATAGGACTAACTCCCCTTAGCGCACCCTCGTTCGTCCAGACGTATGGGCCCTCTGCCACTACGGTGTGGATGGATATGGAAGAACCGCCGTCAAATAGCGCACCCGGTCTGACCCAGCGCACGCTTCCGTCCGCGGCAATCCGCGCAAGAAAATTGTCGTTGGCCTCCAGCAAGAAGACCGTTCCGTCGGAACAGCGGATTGCATTCCGACCCGGAACGTAGCCCGACATGTATACTGAGCCCCCTGCATCTGCGTCCAGACCAAAATTGTTGATCACATCCCCTACTTCGAGGATCCAGTTGGCCGGCTCGAAGGACTGCGCCCGGATAGCGTCCAGCCGGGGCAGGACCATGGAAACCAGAAAGAGGAAAAAGATTCGGCGCATCGGGGTTTCCCTGCAGATCCTTTGTTCAAGGTACACCTATTTGACCAGAGATACCCAGTAGGTCCAATGCTGGCGGGCGGTTACGATGCGGAGCAGGTACATGCCACTCGGCAGGTCGGCAACCTCGAATTTAACCGAATGTGCTCCGGCTACCTTGTTGGAATTCGCCAGCACGGCGACGCGGCGTCCGAGCACATCGTAGACCCGCAGCCGCACCGGCCTGGCTTCAGCAAGCGACTAACGGTCGGTCGTTGTCGGGTTAAAGGGATTTGGATACGCCGCGTGCAGCGAAGTCTCCTGTAGGGAGTCCACCCGACCCTCGAAAATCAACCATCGCTACCACACCACAGAGAGGATGGCTTGAATTATAACTCGCTTATATTGCCCTCAAGGTGCAGGAGTCAATGGATCCGGGTACTTGAATGTGTATCCCAAACGCTCGCGCACCCGATGATTCAGCACTACCTTGTCAGGCTGTGATTCATCCAGTGCCATCTTCGGAAGCGTTATGCCTAGGCGCGAAGCCGCCTGGGTATAGAACTCAGCCCTGGACGGATGCTGGTCCGCACAGACATTGAAAGTTTCCCCCCAGCAGTTCTGCGTAATGGTTGCCAGCGCAACTCCCACGGCGTCATCCCGATGCACCAGATTAACCGAATTTTGTGGATTCCGCACTGAACGCCCCGACCAGAATCTTCCAGGTTTGCGTTCGTACCCATAGAGTCCGCCGCACCTGAGTATCGTAGTCTGAAATTCACAGGCACTTCTGAGTGTCTTTTCTGCAGCCAGTAGCGCACATCCTGACGCCGTCTCCGGTGTGAGCTTTCCTGCGTCCTCCTCCCTGACATACCCCGACCTGTATACACTTGTTGAACTCACAAATAACACCTTCTGTACAGTGCCAGCCCTCAGATAGAAAAGTAACGACTCCATCACAGACTCCATGAAAGTTCTCACATCCGCACGTTTGCGCCCTGGTGGAAAATTTAGTATCACTACATCAGAATCAAAAAAGTCACGCCGACCACGCCCTCGTAAATCCGGCGTTAATTCTAACAGGTACGGCTCAATCCCGTCAGCCAACAGTTGATCCAGCTTCGTCCTGCTGGTTGTGGATCCACGCACGCGCCAGCCACGATCCAGCAGCGATGTAGCTAGTGGGCGGCCGATATACCCGCAGCCCAACACACTGGCCGTCGGTTCTTTCATGATACAACAAGTATTCTGTCGGTGCGTAGTACTCTATAATATCGCGAGGATACCATGAAAGTGCTTGATCCAGCAGTCAAGAGCGTCTGGACTATCAAGAGTGTATTACGTTGGTGCATCTTACTCCCCTTCAGCGCAACAGCAGATGTTGCTCTCTTTTTCTCCGATAATAGCACTTTCCTGCCTGGCTTGTGGACAGGTCTGTTGATAATCACCTGTTTGGTGTGGACGCTCATTGTACCTAAGCTACGTTACAAATACTGGCGCTACGAATTGCGCGAGGAAGATCTATATGCGATACGTGGAATCTGGAACCGCGTACAAACCATCGTGCCACTCCGGCGCGTTCAACACCTCGATGTTGCACAGGATCTGATTGAAGGGAACTATGACGTCGCCCGTCTGGTCGTACATACTGCAGGAACACGGAGCACCGATGTCGTAATTCCCGGCTTACCCTACGAAGAGGCCGTGCACCTGCGAGATACCGTGCGAGACTTTGTCGCCGAGCATATGGACTAATGCAGGAGCCCGCAGCAGAGTTTCGCCGCCTGCATCTGTTAACGTTCGTGCATTATGTGTTTCTGGCGATCGTTGGCTTCGTGATCGCCTGGACAACATCGCCTGAGTCAGGCATTCAGAGAAGTTCTCTCCTCTTCAGCGTGATTTACGTGGTCGTTATGGGTCCTATATCCCTTGCCAAGTATTTGAGATTTCGATACTACGTGACGAGCGAAGAACTGGTGATGCATTACGGTGTCTTCAAGCGCGTTCGACGCAATATTCCCGCTGATCGCGTTCAGAACGTGGCCATTGAGCGCAACTTCCTTGCCCGCATACTCGGAACTGCCGCCGTAAAGATCGAAACTGCAGGAACTGCACAGGCGGAAGGGGTACTGTCATTCGTGAGTGTCCGTGAGGCGAACCGCATACGAAATTTACTCCACACTGCAAATATTACCCACACTCCTGAGGAGAATACCTCCTCATTTCCCAGTTTTCATCTGACCCTTCCCCGATTGTTGATTTCGAGCGTTTATCAGTTCTCTCTTGGGCTATTCGCAGTCCTCGTTGGCGTACTGCAACAGCTGGAGCTGATCGGTCTAACCGATATTGAAGGCGCCACCGAACGCATTCTTGAAGAGTATCTCTTCGAAGTTACAGATTCCCTGCCGTACATGGTGACTATGCTCATCATCGCGGTTATTCTGATGATGATCGTCCTCTCCTGGGTTCTCGGCTTCGTGCAGAACTTCATTCGGTACTACAATTTCTACATTGAGTTGGGACCTGAGAAAATTCACCGTAAATACGGTCTCATTACCCTGCGCGAAGGAGCCCTTCCTTACAAGCGCGTCCAGTCTTTCCTGATTCGCTCTAATCCTCTTATGAGATTACATGATTGGTATCGAATAGAAATGCAGACACTTGGTCTGGAGAGTGGCGAACGCGGATTCCAGCCTGCAGTACCCTTTGCAAAGTGGGCTGAGATTGTGGCGCTGGGATCCAAGATCCGCCCCTTCACGGTTCCCGAAGCATACACACGCGTCAGCCGGCGCACCATTCGGAGACGCTGTTTGCGTTATACTTTGTTCATCTCGGCGTCGGTAGCTGCCTTGTATCTGTGGTGGCCGTATGCTGTCTGGGGTCTGACACTGCTGCCTATTTCGTGGGGAATTGCTTGGCTCCAGTACTTATGTCATAGTTGGTCATTCCACGACGGGAACCTGTTCATTCGTCGGCGCATCTTCAGCCAGCAGCTCTGGGTTGTGCCTGTTGAACGCTTGCAGGCCTTTGAAATCAACGCTACCTTCTTCCAGCGGCGCCTGGATCTGTGCACACTGAGGGTAGATACCGCCGGCGCAGGAGTTTTACGCCACCCCAAAATCGTTGACATGCGACGCGACGACGCAGAAATACTGTTCACTAAACTGTACGATGTTTTCCAAGGCCACCGTGAGCAGGAGTGACAAGGGCATTGAATCCGCCGCCAAATGCCGTTTTCTCTGGTGAGGGAACGGACATATAGGGATTTACAACCAGCCCCGAAAAAGAACCTGTTAGCCCCCTCAGCTGGACTCAATCTTGCTTCTCAGCATCCAGGCGCATACAACTGAGCCCGAGATAAAGCAGAAGCGGTACGATCTTGCGGCGGGCCGGCCCTTGGAGATCCAGTGCAGTCAACCCGAAGGAGACCGTCCATGCCGCAGGTATGATGGCGTGAGCCCACCAAGGTACGCGGGCAAAAAGAAAAGCAAACAGAGAAGTTGCCAGCTTCAGGCCAATCAGGCGGGCAGTCAGCCCGAATAAAACCGTCTTGATTAAGCCCTCGACCACGAGTGTTCCAAAAGCCTGCAAAAATGCAGGTGCGGCAAATACACCCCCGGTCTTCTTCAGGAAGGCTATTGCGCGTGCCCGCCCAACGCCTAGGGATTCCAGAATCTGCTGCTGTTCGGCTTGCGTAAACTTTGAAAAAGTATCCACAGCATAATCCTGTGCCATACGGACGAGCAAATCACGCTCTGTGCCCTGATCGGCCAAGGGGACCTTCAGGAACCGTGCCGTGTCGCGAATAATGTACCGGAAATTGGCCCCGGGCTCCATGCCGATAACCTTCCGGAAATTAAAGGCAATATCACTGCTGCCCAAGTAACGGATCTTTCTTTCAAGCCCCTCACATAGTGCTATCCGCTGATTCGCTGAATCCAGCGCCTCAAGGCGCTTCTTGAGGTCTGCACAGCGATCAAAAGGGCCCTCAATGATTCGGATCATGTACGCGTAGTCCTCACGCGAAAGCTCCATCAATAAATCTTGCATGCGGCCACCCGGAGAATGGTTGTTTATGATGAGGTCGTCGCCCGCTGATCAAGTGAGCGCAAGTGATAATGATCGAAGGTCTCGTCGAGTGTGTAACCCAGTTTCTCATACAGGCGCTTTGCTCGTGTATTTGTTTTCTCGGTTGCCAGCTCAAGGGCAATGCACCCGCTTTGCGCTGCCCGAATTCTGGCTTCCTCCATTAGTCTCTGTCCTACACCCTGCCCACGCCAATCCCGTTGGACGTACAGATCATTCAAAATCCAGATTGCCCCCATACGTACCGACGAAAACATAGGATACAGCTGAACAAACCCAGCCAGCGACTCACCCCCTACCCGTGCTACGAGAATAATTGAATCTTTGTGTCGCAGGCGTGCTGCAAGAAAGTCCCTTGCACCTGAAATGTCCGACGTCATCCGGTAGAACTGTCGGTAACCATCAAATAGTTGAGACAGGCGTGGTAATTCGTTTAGTGTGGCTCTTTCTATGAGAATATCAGCTTTCATGGCACGAATTCGTTTAATTGAAGTTTGCGGCTTGTTTACGCCATCGGACTGCTATGCGCTCCAGCGGACTTCTGCTACACGTAACTTCCTTACCGTCCCGCTTTGGAATTGGCGATCTTGGACCCGAGGCCCGACGCTTTGTTGATATCCTGGCCGAAACCGGACAGACCTGGTGGCAGCTCCTGCCAGTTTGCCCGGCAGGACTGGGCGACTCGCCTTATGCAAGCCCCTCATCATTTGCGGGAAACCCCTTGCTGATAAGCCCTGAGCTTCTGGTTCTGGACGGATGGATATCCGAGTCAGAAATTGACACCTACCCTGCCAACTCACTGGGTATCGTTGATTATCCGTCTGTTGCAACATACAAGTCAAAGCTACTGGAGCAGGCATTCTCCCGATTTATCAGGCAGCCCCGAATGGATGACTTTCGAGCATTTGTCAACAGAGAGGCCGACTGGTTGTTGCCGTACGCCGCCTTCCGCGCACGGAAGTTTAAACACCAGGACAAGATGTGGACTGCCTGGCCCGCACATGACCGAATCCCTCCTGATGAAAAAGCACTGAATCCTGATCTGCCGGAGCTTCAATTCTATCTGTTTGAACAGTTCGTTTTCGATGGTCAATGGCGCAACCTGTGCGACTACTGCAGAGAGCACAATATCAAAATTATGGGGGATCTGCCTATTTACGTCGCACATGACAGTGCTGACGTATGGGCAAGCCCTGACCTGTTTCAACTGGATAATGCAGGTGAACCCTCGGTAGTGGCCGGCGTGCCTCCCGATTTTTTCAGCGAAACCGGGCAGCGCTGGGGGAACCCCATTTATCGCTGGGATGTCATGGCGGAGCGCGGCTTCAAATGGTGGACCCACCGCATGAAAAGGGCATGGAGCCTGTATGACAGTGTACGCCTAGATCATTTTCGTGGCTTTGCCGGATACTGGGAAATTCCAGCCTCAGAGGAGACCGCGGTGCGGGGGCGTTGGGTAAGGGGCCCTGGACAGGCCCTTTTCGATCAGTTGGTGTCAGAATGCGGACCCCTGCCCGTGATCGCCGAAAACCTGGGGGTGATCACGCCCGATGTTGTAGAGTTGATGGAGAATAACTCGTTTCCTGGAATGTCTGTGATCCAATTCGGCTTTGATGCGGGTATGGATAACCCGCATCTACCACACAACTACCGGCCGAATCAATGTGTCTACACCGGAACGCATGACAATGACACGCTTCGCGGCTGGTGGGACGCACTATCTGGGCGTGAACGGGCATTCGCGCAGGAATACCTGCAGATTCAAGCTGACGAGAACATTTGCCCGACGGCAATTGAGCGCTGCCTGGCTTCGGATGCGGACCTCGTAATCACGCCTGTGCAGGATGTCCTGGGGCTGGATGGTCAGGCCCGTATGAACTTCCCTGGCACTTCCTTTGGCAATTGGCGCTGGAGACTCTCGCCCAGACAGCAGACCGAACTGCGCGAAAAATTCGGCCAATGGCTGCTCGACTCCACCTCAGGAAGCAAACGGCTGAGCGTGCAGAACTAATACGGACTGGAAGTCTACACTCGCAAAGTTGCCCTCTGATTCCGAATCTAAAAGTACACTATGCTCACCCCAGCCCAGGCCCCAACTCCACACGTACTCATCAGAGAGCTTAAACCGAACCGGTTCACCGGTAGGATTGAAGCAGATCAACAACATGTCGGGGGCAGCCAGCCACATACCAAATGCGTGTGCCTTTGCCCAATCCTCGGACTGCATTACACGTCCCTCTGGATGCCACCAAATCGCATCTGGTAAACCGTGTGTCCCTACTTCCCCGGTTAAAAATCGGTTACGCCGCAATGATGGATGCGCCTTACGGAAGGCACTGAGCTGCCGAACAAAATCAAGCATCGCCTGACCGGACGGATCTATATCCCAGCCATACCACGAAACCTCATTGTCCTGGCAATAGGCGTTATTGTTACCGAGTTGCGTTCGTCCTAGTTCGTCCCCTCCGAGGATCATGGGAACCCCCTGAGATACAAACAAAGTCGTCAGCAGGCTGCGTCTAAGGCGATCACGTCGTGCTACTACGCGCGGATCCGATGAAGGCCCCTCTTCACCACAATCCTGACTGTAATTTGCATCCGTACCATCTTTGTTGTCTTCCAGGTTGGCCAGATTATGCTTTTGGCGGTACGATACCAGGTCTAAAAGCGTAAACCCATCATGTGATGTCACATAGTTTATGGAGGAAGATGGCCGACGATGCCCTGCTTTAAACAGATCACTGGAACCCGCCAGTCTTGTAGCAAACTCGCCCGCCATCCCCGACTCGCCAAGCCAGTAACGACGCACAGTATCACGATACTTACCATTCCACTCTCTCCACGGTGCCGGGTATGCACCTAACCTATAGCCCCGACGTCCGATATCCCACGGTTCCGCAATCAACTTTACCCTCGAGAGAATTGGATCCTGCTGTACCATTTGCAGCCATCCGCTCTGCATGTTTACCTCGCATCTTTCCCGAAGCAAAGTACTGGTCAAATCGAACCTGAAACCGTCCACGTTCATGACCTCCACCCAGTACCGCAGACTATCCATGATAAGACGGCGCACAAACGGATGCTCTGCGCGAAGTGTATTACCACACCCGGTACTGTCGTAAAGAAACCGTGACTGTCCTGGCTTCGCTATGTAATAGGAAGCATTATCTATTCCGCGCCAAGACAATGTTGGCCCGACATGACTGCCCTCGCCCGTGTGATTGTATACAACATCCAGTATGACTTCGAATCCGGCATCATGCATGGCAGCGACCATTGTCCGGAACTCTACCGCCGCATCAGCTGCACCGCCCGCTGCAAAGCGTGAGTCCGGCGCAAAAAAAGACAATGAATTATACCCCCAGTATTGCGATAGCCCCCCCTGAACAAGGCGCTTGTCCTGCACGGCGGTGTGGACTGGCAGGAGCTCAACAGTCGTAACCCCGAGTGACTTAAGGTGCGAAAGAACCGGATCCGATGCCGCTCCCAGGTAAGTGCCGCGAAGCGCAGGAGGAACATCAGGATGCAACGCGCTCAGCCCCTTCACATGCGTCTCGTATATGACCATATCCCTCCAGGGAGTGCGAGGAAATACCCTCGTGCCCGCGGTTGGATTGGAATCAAGCACTACGCCAATCGGGGCATACGGTGCACTGTCGGTCGGATTAAGCACCCGGTCGTCTAGGTTGCGATCGTGGCCGAACAGACTCTCATGCCATTGCGGCATCCGGCTTATCTCGCGTGCGTATGGGTCCAATAACAGTTTTGCAGCGTTAAACCGGTGTCCATCGTCGGGAGCCCAAGGGCCATGAACGCGATAAGCGTATCGCTGCCCCGAACATACACCGGCTACATAAACATGCCATACATCCCCAGTCCGCGTGCTCACATCTATTGTGCGCTCTATTCTGTGCTCTTCATCAAGCAGAACGAGCTCCACTCGATCGGCATGTGCACTGAAAATGGCAAAGTTGGCGCCATTACGATCCAGTTGTGCCCCTAATGATGTAATTTCGTTTATCATTTGCCTGTCTCAACGGACAGATACGATGTTCGGTGAGTTGAATGCACACAAGATATGCCATACTACATGGGCACCAAGAATAAGCAATTGCCCGCAATATGAAGTCCGTTTCTGAACGTTGGTCTCGCGTTTTTATCACTTCTGTATCTCCCTGCGTCCAGGATGGTGATTGGCCTATCAAACGAATCGTGGGAGAGTCTGTCAATGTAACCGCCGGCATAATTGTTGACGGACACGACCGACTGTGCACCAGACTCCATGTCACACGCCTGGGTGGTTCCACTGAAGAGATACCCATGGCACTGGAGCACAACGACGAATATACCGGTACTTTTATTACCGAAGCCCCCGGCCTGTATACCTACCATGTGCGCGCCTGGGTTGATCGCTACGGCTCATGGCAGGAGCAGTACACACGTCGGGTTGACGGGGGGGTACCAGAAGCTGAACTCAAAGTAGAACTCCTGGCCGGCGCAGCCCTGCTTAAGGAGTATGCCGTGAATGCACATCGCGAAGCTCGTGAGCAACTTTTGGCTTTCGCTGAGGAATATTCTGCAGGCAATATTCGCGCGCCCCTCGCACAGGAACCTCTGCGGTTAGCTCTGGAAAACGATCCTCAAAGAGGCGCGGTCAAAAGCACCGTTATCACTGTAGATGTCGACCGCGAGCTCGCTGGCTTTGCGGCATGGTACGAATTTTTTCCCCGTTCAAGCGCCAGCGTGCCCGGTATACACGGAACACTGGATGACGCGGCCGCTCGCCTCAAGGGTATACGGGATATGGGCTTTGATATTGTCTATCTGCCGCCAATCCACCCGATCGGGACTACCTTTCGCAAAGGCAAGGATAACAACCCCGTGGCCCAACCGGGCGAACCAGGAAGTCCCTGGGCAATCGGTAGCCCCGACGGCGGACATACCAGTGTACACAAAGATCTAGGGGGCCTGCCTGCATTCGACCGGTTCGTCACGGCGGCCAATAAATTGAATCTGGAAGTCGCACTTGATATCGCGTTCCAGTGCTCCCCCGATCACCCATGGGTTAAAGAACATCCCGAGTGGTTCAAAAAACGCGCTGATGGCAGTATCCGCTATGCTGAAAATCCCCCGAAAAAGTACCAGGATGTATTTCCGTTGGATTTTGAGTGCGTGGAGTGGCGCGCACTCTGGGAAGCACTGAAGGATATTTTTGAATTCTGGATCAAGCGTGGTGTACGGATATTTCGGGTAGACAACCCGCATACCAAGCCACTGGCATTCTGGATATGGTGCCTGACCCGCCTCCGGCACAAATACCCAGACCTGATTTTCCTGGCAGAGGCATTCACTCGTCCGAAAACGATGTACACGCTTGCCAAACTGGGATTCAATAATTCGTACACCTACTTCACGTGGCGTAACACGAAAGAAGAGTTGACCACCTACCTTCAGGAGTTGACCACGACCAATGTTGTTGAGTATTTTCGGCCGAACTTCTGGCCGAACACACCCGACATTCTGCACGAGTATCTGGCCAGCGGCGGACGCCCCGCACACATCATTCGTTATGTCCTCGCCGCTACCCTGTCCCCTGTGTATGGTATTTACGGTCCTCCCTATGAACATATGGTTGCCAACCAGCACCCGGACCGGGAAGAGTACGCCGATAATGAGAAATATGAAATCCGCACATGGAACTGGAATGATCTTGATTCTCTGCAGACTATTTTCCGGCGTGTTAACCGAATCAGAAAAGACAACGCCGCCCTGCAGCAATTGCGCAATTTGCGGTTCCTGGACATCCAGAACCCGCTTATGCTTGCCTACTACAAGAATGCAGGGCCAAACGCAATTGTATGCGTTGTAAGCCTGGATCCATTTCAGGTACAGGAGGGTGTAGTTCGTCTGCCCCTGGAAGATTTAGGATTACCTACTGCGGCGCCGTTCCAGATGCTTGACTTACTTGGCGGTGAACGGTATATCTGGCAGGGAAATCACCACCATATCCGTATAGATCCACATGTCATGCCCGTACGAATTTTTCAGATTCTTCGTCGTGTACGGACAGAAGCTGACTTTGACTATTTCGTGTAGCTAATGAAAACTGGATCCAGGACCGCAAATGCAAAGTGGCTCTCAGATGAGGATCTCTATTTCTGGTCCCAGGGGACGCTTACCAAGAGCTACGACCGTCTCGGGGGACATTTGGTGGAAGACGGGGCGTGGTTTGCCGTCTGGGCTCCCAACGCGGATTCGGTCAGTGTCATTGGCGATTTTAACGCGTGGAATGCCGATACGCACCCCATGGAGCGAACCGGGAGCGGCTGTTGGGAATGTTTTGTTCCTGGAGCTGCGTCGGGACAGCGGTACAAGTACCGTATTCGGCGTGGTCTGTATGTAGCTGATAAGTCGGACCCGTTTGCGTTCCAGATGGAGCCGCCGGTACCACATGGCAGTAATGTTCAAGGCCTGTCCGCAATCCTGACCTCCCTGGAATATGCGTGGCAGGATGAAACGTGGATGAATCAGCGGAGTGGCCCAGACACGCTGAACAAGCCCGTATCAGTCTATGAGGTGCACCTTGGGTCCTGGCGGCACAAGGGCCTGGGAACCTCTCTTTCCTATCGTGAGATTGCCGTACCGCTCGCGGACCACGTTGAGAACCTCGGCTTTACACACGTTGAGCTTCTGCCCGTTGCCGAGCACGCTTTCTATGGATCCTGGGGATATCAGGTAGTGGGCTACTTTTCGCCCACGCACCGGTACGGACCACCCGAGGATCTGATGTTTCTCATCGATACACTGCATCAGCGTGGTATCGGAGTGATCCTGGATTGGGTGCCGGCCCATTTTGCCACGGACCCACAGGGATTGGTCTTTTATGATGGCTCAACCCTGTTTGAGTACGATGATCCCAAGATGCGCTATCACCCGGATTGGGGAACCTATATCTTCGACTATGGCAGAACCGAAGTGCGCAATTTCTTGATTTCAAACGCGTTGTTCTGGCTCGACCGATATCATGTGGACGCACTGCGGGTTGATGCAGTTGCCTCCATGCTTTATCGGGATTACTCACGTGAGGACTGGTCGCCCAACATTTTCGGTGGCAACGAGAACCTGGAAGCAATTGATCTCATCAAGAAAACAAACGAGGCCGTCTATTCCAATTTCCCGGGAGCATTTACGATTGCAGAAGAATCTACTGCCTTCAGGGGGGTCTCGTCCCCGACTTACAATCACGGATTGGGCTTCATGTACAAATGGAATATGGGCTGGATGCACGATACGCTGGCCTACATGCGGGAAGACCCTGTGCACCGAAAATATCACCATAACCGGCTCACGTTTTCCTTCATGTATGCCTTCAGTGAGCACTATGTACTCCCGCTTTCCCACGACGAAGTGGTCCATGGAAAGGGCTCACTATGGAGCCGTATGCCGGGGGATGAATGGCAGAAGGCAGCCAACTACCGCCTACTTCTTGGGCATCTGTTTGGACACCCCGGCAAGAAAATGCTCTTTATGGGGAGCGAGTTTGCCCAGGCTGAAGAATGGAATCACGATAAATCGCTCGACTGGGAGCTGCTGGACCGTCCGCTGAACAGCGGAATTTTTCACCTCGTGCAAGACCTTAACAAACTGTATCGGGATTGTGCTCCTCTATGGAACGACAGCCCGGAAGGCTGGTCATGGATTGGGGAACACGCTGACGACTCAATTCTGATTTACGAACGCAAACACGGGGCCGAGAGCATGATTTTTGTCCTGAACATGACGCCAGTCCCACGTGAGAATTTCAGGATTGGGGTAAAAGGGGAAGGTTGGTGGCAGGAGCGGTTAAACAGTGATGCGACGACGTATGGAGGAAGTGGTATGGGCAACATGGGGAAAGTAGAAAGTGTGCCCGTTCCCTGCCATGGACACCCAGTGAGCGTCGTCGTCATACTGCCTCCGCTTGCTTTCCTGGTGCTGGAAAAAGGTGCCTGATACGCGTTTGCATCATATTGGAAAAAATATCGTAACAAGCAGGTCACCCATGTTTTTCATCAATGTTTGCCCCATGCAAGTCTTCATGAACCGATTTCTACCCCTTCTACTACTCTTTTTGTTGCCCTCAGCTGTTTACGCACAGGTAATGGAGGCCTTTGGCCTCTCTTCCGAGGCTGCCGGCAATTCAATCTTCGTAGGCCATCCTGTACCCGATGACGACGAATCCGGGCTGGTCTATGTGTATCAGCTTTCGGAGGATGGAGAAATCTGGGAAGTTGCAGCCGAGCTCATGGCTTCAGACGCAAAGCCCGGCGATGCATTTGGCTACAGTATCGCCTCGGACGGACATCATCTCGCGATTGGTGCACCATCTCTGGACAGTCTTGGTGGAGCGGTCTATCTGTTCGCCCCTAACCCGGAAACCGGCGACTGGCAGGAAGTAGCTAAAACGACTGGCACCGCAGAAGCTCCCATCGGCGGCACCGTTGCCATTGCAGAATCTATGCTGGTTTCCAGTGGCTTGGTCGGCGTTAATCCGATCAATTCTGCTGCCGTCTACATGCAAACCGAGAATGGCCTCGAACATACTGCGACACTGGCTCCGGATGGGGTCTCGGACACCCTCTTGTTTGGCGCCTCCGTTGCCATTGCCGACAATGGGACCGTGTATGTCGGTGCCCCAGGCGCCAATGAAGGTGCAGGGGCCGTGTACCCTTTTGCTGACCACGGAGGTAACTGGCACGGAGAGATGATCCTGAGCGGTGACCACGAAAGTATAAATGCCGCAGCGCTTGGTACACTGATCAAGTCTGTCGGTGATGATTTTGTACTCGCAGCAGGCCCTGGTGCCGTCCCCCTTATCCAACCCACCGCGCCCCCACCACCAGGTAAACTGGTCTGGGCACGCACTGGAGAGGAGGGACCCGAAATCCTTCAGGTTCTTGATGGTGAATCGGGCGGGCAACTTGACATCTTCGCCTTTGGATTTGACCATAGCGATATGCAATTACTGGTAGGCCATCCGCTCACGAATGCCCAGGTAGGAAGTGCTTGGGCCTATGAGCGTGATCCCGAAACAATGATGTGGACCAAGACCGGCGAAATAGCGGGTGGTGATGGGGATCAGATCTTCGGGTTTATGATCTCCATGAGCGGTCAGAATGCCGTCATTAGTGCTCCCGCTTCCGACATGGGACAAGGCACAGTCCGCGTGGCCAGTATGGATTCGGAAACAGGTGAATGGACCACAAGCGACCCGCTGAAAACCGGTAAAGAACCACCCCCGCTCGTTTCCAGTGGTGCGGTAGACTGCACCGAAGGAATTGCGGGGCAGTTTGGCTGTAGCAATGTGGATCTGCTGTCCTTCATGACGGTGGAGGACCTGATGGGAACGGCCCGCGGCAGTCGGACTAATGATGTTTGGGGCTGGGTAGACGCCGAAACAGACCGCGAGTATGCGTTGGTGGGTCGCAACGACGGAATGACTTTTGTGGATGTCAGTGACCCGGCCAATCCGGTTGTGAAGGGAAATCTCCCGTTAACAGAAGGGGCAAACCCTAATGTATGGCGGGACGTCAAGGTCTATGCAGATCATGCTTTTATCGTTGCTGATGGCGCGGGACAACACGGAATGCAGGTATTTGATCTCCGGCGCCTACGTGAGAATACTGAGGAGCCTATGACCTATTCCGAAGATGCCATTTACGATGGTATCGCAAGCGCACATAACATTGTGATCAACGAAGACACGGGCTTCGCATACGCTGTTGGAAGCAGTGGCGGCGGCGAAACGTGTGGCGGCGGCCTGCACATGATTGATATAAGGGATCCCCTCGCGCCTGTGTTTGCCGGTTGCTTTTCAGATGAAAATACCGGACGATCGGGTACAGGATATTCGCATGATGCGCAGTGCGTGATCTACGACGGCCCGGATGTAGATCACCAGGGAAAAGAAATTTGCTTTAACTCAAATGAAACCGCACTGAGTATTTCGGATGTCACCAATAAGGAGGCACCCATCGCTCTTTCGTCAGCGGAATATCCTAATGTAGGATATGCACACCAAGGCTGGACTACGGACGACTTTGAGTATTTCTATATGAATGATGAATTGGACGAACTTCAGGGGAAGATCGTTGGTACTCGGACGCTCATTTGGGATATAACTGATTTGGATGATCCACAACTCGCCAAGGAGTTCGTATCCGAGAATCTTTCGAGTGACCATAACCTTTACATTCAGGGAAACCTGATGTATCAGTCCAATTATTTGAGCGGCCTGCGCATTTTCGATATCAGTGATCGCATCAATCCCGTGGAGGTCGGTTTCTTTGACACTGTTCCTCATGGTGATGACGAACCGAGCTTTGGTGGCTCGTGGAGCAATTATCCTTACTTCCCCAGTGGCACCATTCTGATCACCAGCGGGAATGAAGGTCTCTTTATCGTTCGTAAACGGAATATTGACCTGTGATGTGATGATGGTTCGTAAGTCTTTGATCAGCTTTGCACTACTCTTCGTGACGATCACCGGGCACGCACTGGCGCAATCAACGCCAGATGTTTTTGGCCGTGAGGTTTTGCCCCTTATTCAGGAAAAGTTTGAACCGCTCCTCGAGCGGGAGACCGGCCTTTCCCTCGAGTCGTGGGAAACATTGATGGCGGGTTCAGATCACGGAGAAGTTGTGATCCCCTTTGACCCGGACGGAAGCCTGCTTGTTCGCCTGGCAACAAAGCTGTCCGCCGATGATCCACTGAGCGTGCATGCCGCTCATATATCCAAAGAAGATCTGGCAACGGTCCGGTCATGGATTGAACGTGGAGCTCCAAATGATAACGGAGAAATTGCTTATTCGGATGCCTCCAATCTCCTTTATGCTTGCATTCAGGGGGCTGCTCGACTGGCAATAATTGATATGGATGCGAACGTGGTGATTCGCACCATCGATCTACAGGAGCTGGGATTCACGGCAGATTCCAGACCTCACCATGTTGCCGTTGAGCCCGATGGATCTGCATTCTATGTATCCCTGATCGGTGATGACGCCGTGCTCAAGTTTAATCGTGAGAATGAATTGGTTGACCAAATAGCTTTCGAGCGTCCCGGGATGCTAGTCGTCAATCCCGCTGATCGCCAACTGTTTGTAGGCCGTTCAATGAAAGCTGTCAATCCACCACAACGGATCGGTATTATTGAACGTGATAATATGGACCTTGAAGAGTTGGATGTCTTTTTCCCGCGTCCACATGCACTTGCGATAGACCCAACCGGGACGTATGTGTATGTGGGAAGTCTCGCAGAAAACCGTATGGCTACGGTTGATTATGTATCGGAAAGCCCCGAATTACAATCCATTGAAGGCGAAACACACACACTCGTACAATTTGCTGTTTCTCCGGACGGCCAGACCATGGTCGTAGGTGGACAGCTGACCGGAGAGTTCTTTTTCTTCGACACATCGGATCCTGCTACCCCGACCCTGGTCGAATCAATCAAAGTCGGGATGGCACCTTGGCATCCGGTTTTCAGCCCGGATGGCAGCATGGTCTGGTTCGGTAACAAAATGGGAAATCGGGCCACAGTCGTGGATATTGAGAAGCGCGAAGTAGTGGCAACCGTAGAAGGACTTTCTGAACCTCATGGAGCTGCGATATCACCCGATGGACGTACAGTGTATATTTCCAATAATAATCTCAACGGAGCCTATCATGGACGATATATGTGGCAGGATGAATATCTTCCAGGCGCGATTGCAGTCATTGACTCGGAGAGCCGTGAAATCACTAGGATGCTTGAAGTGGGCCCGAACCCTACGGGTCTCGGAACACGCTAGGAACCCGTTCAATGCGGTTCTTGGGCTTACCGCTTTAATCCTCGCAGGCTGTGCAACTACACAGGAGACGAGTCTGGAAGCCCCGGCATTTCCACCTTCTTATGTCCAGGAGGTGTATGGCATTGAGGTGCTCAATATCGATGGCGAGGTTCTGGATCACCCGTTCCATGGTGGATTGAACCTCCCACGACCACAGTTGGTCGATATTGACGGGGATGCTGACCTGGATTTGTTTGTTCAGGAACTGACTGGATCCGTAAAATACTTCGAGAATACTGGCAGTCCCACGGATCCCTCCTTCACATGGCGTGAAAATCAATACCGTGACCTGGATGTGGGAGAGTGGTATCGGTTTGTTGACCTAGACCAAGACGGCGATTACGATCTCATAGGGGAAACCCCTTTCAGCTATGTGCGCTTCTTTCGCAACGAGGGAACAGCAACTGCCCCATCATTCGCAGCACCGCTGGATTCTCTACGAGATGCCGAGGGCGTTCCACTCTTCATGGATCGTCAGAATATCCCGACCATAATCGACCTTGACTGTGACGGCCTGCTGGACCTGTTTATTGGCCGCGTAAGTGGTACCGTGCTCCACTACGAATCTGTCGGTTCAGATGAATCTGGTTTGCCGAGATTTGCACTCGTGACCAATCGATTCGAGGATATAGAAATTGTGGGGATGTTCGCCACACTGCACGGCGCAAACGCGCTCACCTTTCATGATGTGGATAACGACGGAGACGAAGATCTCTTCTGGGGTGATTTTTTCGAAGCTGGTGTCCTACTGATCGCAAATACAGGCACATGCAGCAATCCCAACCTGCGCAATGAGCCCATAGCCTATCCTCCAGATGATCCGGTAAAGACCAGCGGTTATAATTCCGTGCTATTCGCCGATTTGGATGGCGACGGAGATTCGGAGCTACTGTTTGGAGTTCTAGGAGGAGCCTTCAATCCCAATACCTCCGCGGTGGAGAATTTCTATCATCTAGACCGCACATCAAACGGATTTGTACTGAAAACAAAAACGTTGCTGTCTGGCATTGATGTTGGCGCAGACTCTTATCCGGTTTTTGCAGATCTGGACGGAGATGGGGATCAGGACATCCTGATATCCAACAAGATTTCGGCCCACGATTTTGAAACTGGCGAAATCTACTACTTCGAAAACATTTCTGAATCTGGAATATTGCGCTGGCAACAGCGGGAGCCGCTGGACATTGGCGGCCATTACAATCTTGCCCCTGCCATTGCTGATCTTGATGCTGACGGCGATCTGGATATGTTGGTTGGCACCTGGAATAAGGGTAGCTTGTTTTTTCGCAATGATGGAACATCTAGCGCTCCGGACTTTGTATTGGACGAAAGCAAGACCGTCACATTAACCCGAGGCAGCAATAGTACACCTGTCCTAGTGGATATTGATGCGGATGGGGATCTTGACCTGTTCATTGGCGAGTCTTCGGGAGATCTGAACTTCTACCGGAACAATGGTACTCCCAACGAACCGCAGTTTGACCTGGTGAGTGACAAGTTTGAGGATATTGATGTCGGACGTCGAAGTGTTCCACGCTTTGCAGATCTGGACGGAGATGGAGATCAAGATCTGATTGTGGGCCGCGAGGCTGATGGTGTGGCTCTGTACATAAATCAGGGGACTGCACAAGCGCCTCTCTTTGTAGAATCCGGTACACTGCCTGCTCCGTTCCCGATACTTGCAGTACCTGCTTTTGTAGATATAGACAACGACGGTGACCTGGATGTATTCAGTGGTGGACTGGGCGGCGGATTGCTGTTTTTTCGCAATACCCAGTACTGATCGGATTCATCCACGGTTAGCGGGCGTACATACTCCCCGCACTGATCAGCTTTGATCCTCTGACTCTTGCCCTCAACAGTCGGACTTTCCGGGGTTCCCCAGGCTGAATTTCCAGTCACCTATTTCCACGAAAAATGGGACTGGAACATCATTTGACGTAAACCAGATATCAAGGGCAAAATGATGGTCGAAACGGTAAATGTTTGGCATGTCCCGCACCAGAAACTGAGGCCTTGACCTTAATGACTCCTGTCACTTTCTGGTCACCCGTGATTTCCTCCCTGCGCTTGCTCTATACTTCTTCCTGACCTCTGGCCAGAGGGCTCTTCACATCCTCATCCACAGCCGCTGGAGCTTCCACAATGTGTGCAGACATAACACGCCCCGCTTCGAACAGTAATTGATCCGCAGTCAGGGCATATGGGTGCATCGTCCTGATGCTGGTAGGTGGTGTCTTCTGTACTCACAGCTCCTGCCGTCCGTACGGCTCCTGCCTGGGGCGAATTGATCTGCACGGGCTCAAGTTCGAGCGCTACATGTTGCCCTTCTTCGGTACCCTCGTGACTCGCAATGTCGGATTCTATTTCTCCAATGACGTTTTTAATGACATCCGGCATCACCTGCTCCTCTGTGAATGTGAGTGCCAAATACCGGAAAATGTAGTCCATTATGGACGCTGCCATCGGAATCTTTGGATTATTTGTGATTCCGCTCGGTTCAAAGCGCATAAAGCTGAACTTAGAGCACAGATCTTCCAAGGGAACACCGTACTGTAAAGCGATCGATATACTCGTAGCAAAGGCATCCATCAGCCCGGATATCGTTGACCCCTCTTTTGCCATTCGGATAAATATCTCACCCGGCAGATTTGTATCAGGATACAGTCCCACATGCAGATACCCTTCGTGACCGCAAACGCTGAATTTGTGTGTGAGGGCTGGCCGTTCATCTGGCAAACGCTTACGCGTGGATTTGTATATGACGCGGCCGTTGGCCTTTTCCACAACCTTCGGTACTTCCGGTAATCCGTCACCCGAGGAGGCACTTTTGGTATTTCCACCCTTTGAAGTTGACAGAGGTTGGCTCCTCTTCGAGTTCTCGCGATAAATGGCCAATGCTTTCAAGCCTAAATGCCAACCCTCCATATAAGCCTCGCCTATTTCGTCCACGGTAACCTCCTCCGGCATATTCACGGTCTTCGAGATTGCACCCGATACAAACGGCTGGCAAGCCGCCATCATGCGGATATGTCCCATGGAATGTACGCTTCGCGTCCCCTTGAACGGTTTGAATGCACAATCAAAAACAGGAAGATGCGCTTCATCCAGATCAGGTGCCCCCTCTATGGTATCGTGCTCACTTACGTAGTGAAGAATGCTCTCAATCTGCCCTTCATCATAACCTAGACGATCCAATGCTTCGGGTACCGTACGATTGACAATCTTGAGTGTACCATCCCCCTTACCTGCCAATAACTTGTATTTCACCAGTGCAATATCTGGCTCTATACCGGTGGTATCACAATCCATCATAAAGGCAATGGTGCCCGTTGGAGCAAGTACTGTCACCTGTGAATTCCGATAGCCATGACATTCACCCAAGGTTACCATACGATCCAGGGATTCCTTGGCAGCACTGAGCAGATAATCCGGGCAACTTTGGTCAATGTCATCGGCAGCATCCCGATGCATGCGCATCACATTCAACATGCTATCACGGTTTTCTTCATAGCCTTCAAATGGCCCTATTCTGGGGTTAGCAGCTATTTCAGCGCTCCGGGCATACGCTTCTGCGTGCTCCATCGCCATGATAGCGCCGGCCACAGCGCGCCCTTCATCACTGTCGTACGGCAGGCCCATAGCCATTAAGAGAGCCCCCAAATTGGCGAAGCCAAGTCCCAATGGACGGAAAAGATGGCTGTTTCTTGCAATACTTTCGCTTGGATACCCAGCATTATCTACGATAATCTCCATCGCGGTAATGAAGATTCTAACCGCAGCCCTGAAGCGCTCAACATCAAACGAACCATCCTCCTGTTGAAACTTGCGCAGGTTTAGACTGGCCAGATTACACGCGGAGTTATCCAGAAACATGTACTCAGAGCAAGGATTGCTTGAGTTAATGGGACCTGTCGCTTTACAGGTGTGCCATCGCTGAATCGTGTCTTCGTACTGAATACCGGGATCTCCGCAGATGTGCGTGCCATCGGCAATACGATCAAGGACCATTTTGGCGTCAACCTCTGTGACGACCTCGTCCGTTGTCACTTTGCGGAGCGCAAACAGCGCACCCGATTCCGCCGAGGACATAAACTCATCGTCCACACGCACAGACTGATTCACGTTCTGAAATGCTACAGAACCATAGGCCGGACCGTTAAATGATCCATCATACCCCTGTTCAATCAATGCCCATGCCTTCTTTTCTTCTGTCTTTTTGGCATCAATAAACTCCATGACATCTGGATGCCAGATTTTCAGCGTCTGCATTATCGCAGCCCGACGTGTCTTGCCTCCGCTCTTGATTGTACCTCCGGTGGCATCCTGCACACGCATGAAGCTCACTGGACCACTTGGAATACCTCCACCGGATAATTTCTCATGAGTTGATCGGAGCGTTGACCAGTCTGCACCGACTCCAGAACCAAACTTGAACAGGCGCGCGCTCTCACTCATCAACTGCCAGATGTGATCAATTGAATCCTCAACCGAGATAATGAAACAGGCCGACCCCTGTGGATACTCATATGGATCTACATCCACAACATCCTGCTTGGTCGGATCCCAGCCCCAGATTGTCCGACCTCCCGAATCCTTAACGCCATAACAGTCATGCAGGCCGACATTGAACCATACAGGGGAGTTAAAGGACCCATGTTGATTCACGCAAAGCCAAGTGAGCTCATCGTAAAAGCAATCAGCATCCTGCTGTGTGGAAAAATACCCCTGCTTATGCCCCCAATCGGTGATTGTGCGTGTCACGCGGTGGATTAGCTGACGCAGCGAATACTCACGTCCCCCTTCATCTGGATCCAGGTATACATTTGCCTGATCCCCATAAAAGTATTTGGAAGCCACGACATTTGTCGCCAAGGGACTCCAATCTTTGGGGAATTCAACATCCTTCTGCTCAAAAACTGATTCTCCCTGAGGATTCTTGATTACTGCATTCCTGCGCTCCCAATCGACTGAATCAAGTGCATTCACGCCTTGTTTAGAGAAAACACGTTCAATAGAAAGGCCATCCTTCGTGGACTCGGTAGATGATGTCGGGGGAATATGGTTGTCGGTTGTTGTTGTCATCTCGTTGGTCAGTCCGAATGATTTTTACTCGCCTGCCTTGCCACCCCATAACAACCTGAATGTCCATCTCCATGGAAATTCGGGATACCAGTTCGGTTAAAAGCTCAGCGAGTCTTAGTAAATGTGAATCTCGAATTGGGCCACACGCGCCAATCTACTAAAAAGATAATAAACAAATGCCATTAATGCTACAATGGCCCAGAAATATGAAAAGCCTTTCTCAGGGGCCTATTTCCGGTCAGATTCCGTTAATTATACACGATTTTGCTACGATATGACCATATTCGGGCAAGTTTAATACAGATAAAGAGTCAAATGCCATTATTGCAATAATCCTTCACAGGATCACACACTTATTCACGCGGTATCCCCAAAACATTGTGGAAAGCCTGAACCTCGCTCTGAGTGTTCTAGTTAAAACCTGGAAGGCGGTGCCGCTGGGAGATGATTGCTAGATCTACGTGAGAATATTCTAATTGTAACAGATGCGTGATTTTAATGAGCGAAGTGCATACCCCAAGCCCTTGGACTTTGAGGTTATGCGTCCCGAATACGAAGAGTATGACGATGGTACAGTTACGGCAACAATTACCGTAACTCCCTTCGAAGTGCAAGGCTCCAGTGTCACGGAACCTGGGGCGCGCCGGGCGGCCATCCATGAAGCGCACAAAACCTACAAGACCTACCACCCCAGTTACGAAATTCCGAGCCCTTTTCCCGATGAGTTTGAAGATCAGGAAGCGTTTCAGTGGAGGCGCTTAAGCTCCATGGCTCGGGCCACACTCGGTGACTATGCCTTCACAGACGCCGACGGAGAAGAAGACTTTGCCACGATTGAGCAAATGCTCAGTTGGGATGTGCGTCCGGCTCCGTTAGACGACGAGTAAACGTGATTTTAACGCCATCAGATAAGCTAGTGCAGCCTTATGGTCTTCGGGGATATCCCCGCCCATGATCTCCCGCTTCAACGCGTTTGCTACACGTCGCTCGTTCCCGCGCATAGGTAAAATCACCTCCTCGTAAAGTTTGGCTCGACGTAGCGCATCATCCTTGATCTCCATCATCAGGGCAAACGCAGCAGCATGCTCATTCGGAATCATTCCATCCAGAATAGCTTCACGGACTGCGTCCTTGATAATTCCAACAGCAACCCCCGCCTTGATACCAACAACCTCCATGATCTCCCGCCCACCCAGCGGCGGTTGAAAATTCCGTAGATGATCTTTAGCTTCGACCTCTATAAATTTTTTCTCTACCGAATCGAATGCCTGCAAGTAACGCCGCACACGACGTGGGTTGCGTGAAGTAATATCTGCGCGAACCAGCGTCATCAGGTCTTCAATGTCTTCCCCGGCATCAAATAGCAACCTTCGAATCGCAGAATCTGTCACTTCGTCATCCACAAGTGCCACAGGTCGGTGATGCAGAGCTACCAGTTTTCTGACATAGGCCATGCGTTCATCCAACGGTAAGCGCAGTTTTTTGAACAGCTTGGGAACCATCCGGGCACCGCGATCCTCATGGCCGTGAAAGGTCCAACCCGTGCCGGACACGAACCGTTTAGTGCGCGGCTTGGCAATGTCGTGAAGGAGTGCAGCCCAACGCAACCAGTACTTGTCCGGTGAAGCCGTTGCAACCACATTGTCCACTACCTGCAGCGTGTGAAAGAAATTATCCTTGTGACGCTGTCCCGCCACGGTGTCCACGCCTCGCAATGCACTGAGTTCAGGAATAATCTCGCGCAGAAGCGCTACCTCCTCCAAAATGCGCAGCCCGAGCGAAGGCTCCGGGCTGGCCATAATCTTGTGTAACTCATCCGTTATCCTTTCCTGACTCACAATGCCGATACGGTGGGCTTCCTGCCGCATAGCCCGGCGAGTATTCACTTCGACACGGAAATTAAGCTGAGCTGCAAAGCGGGCCGCCCTGATCATACGTAAAGGATCATCTGCAAAGGTAGCCCCGGCCGGTTTCGGTGTGCGAATACGGCCCGCATCTAAATCCACAAGACCACCGAACGGGTCCAGTAACTCACCAAACGGCAGTTCCCCAGTAAGACTGATCGCCAACGTGTTAATGGTAAAATCCCGACGGAGCAAATCATCCTGCAGTGTACCATCTTCTACAATCGGTTTACGAGAATCTGCTCTATAACTCTCCCGCCGGGCAGCCACAAACTCCAATACGGTATCTCCCGATCGAACAGCAGCTGTTCCAAATTTCGGGTAAACATGGGCCATGGAACCATTCAGGCGCTTGCTAACCGATTGGGCAAGCCGAATACCTGTACCGTGGCCCAAGACCACAAAATCCAAATCCACCGTTGGACGCCCAAGAATTGCATCCCGAACAAATCCACCCACCGCGTATGCACTAAGCCCCAAGTCTTTAGCTTCTCGCTCTACAACTCTCAGCAACTCGTACTGAGAAAGCGTACGCAGTAATTCATTCAGATTATTCATGACACCACCGACTCTAACGCCTCAGGACCAAAACACCTCCACAAATTCGAGCAGTCTGAGTCAGGAAAATCAATAGCATATGATTATATACCCGAACTACCACACTGTGCAGCAACTCACATCACTATTTCATAGTGCATAGGGAACGGTAACCCGAACATTCCTTGCTGTGAAGTTACCCGTTCGCCTTCCGTGGCGCACGATTGAACCCCTTTTCTTCCTCCAATACGCCAAAAGTATTTTGAGACTTCATTCGAAAAACAGCTCTACGGCCAGATAATTAACGATTCAGGTTCAATAAGTACTATAGTGAACGAGTTTATTCAATAGATATAATGTGGGAATGACGGCGTGTCAGCGATCCCATGTCAGTTGCCACTTCAAACGGGTGTCAAGCGGTTCAAACATGCTGTTTGCCACCATCACCGCCCTCGACAGATTGGTAGGACAACAATTTCCCCTCGGGACTACCAGAAACTGATTGAATAAAAGTTCATATCTGGTACATGCCATTTGACGACATTGACTTCGGTTAGTCTGACCAGTTTGGAATGCAAGAATTCAGTAGTAAAGTACGACTTGGGGCTCTACCCAATGAACAAATTCCTTCCGCAATATGGATGCAGGCCCGAGGCTTCCCTTCTGTCAAAGCAAGGCTCAGTGCTGTTTCTTGGTGGAATTCGGATTGATGTAAGCCCAAGGGGACGATATGCGAATTGGGAATAGCTCACTTCTGTTTTTGCTTGCTCTGGCTCTGGCCGCATGACTACAGGCCAGACACCCCAATACGCTCTATGCTTCCGATCTTCCAGTTTGGTAGGCCAATCTGTAAACACTTGGAGGAAAAATGGTGAATATGAGCGAGAATTCCTCCAATTGGCCTTAAATGGAAACCACTTCCGCATCAGAGTAACCCCACAAGACTCCGGTCCGGCCTTGATCTGATACCGACCTATTTCGTAGCAACCAGTGGACGCGTAATGGTTTTTGACAACCCCGGCCCGTCAAGCATCAACCGCAAAACGTAAACTCCCGGTGCTAACGCCAGACCCGGCATTGATATCTCGTGACTCCCTGCACTGTAAGCCGCTTCATCCGCCTGATACACCTGACGTCCTAGCACGTCATAGAGCACGGCCGCCACTGTTACTGGTTCCGGTGTAGAAAACGATATATGGACAACCTCTGTAAACGGATTCGGGTATGTTGCAAGCAACTCGGGCTCGGCTGGTATCTCATCTGCTTCCCGCTGAGTGGTAGACACCAGGCGGAACGTCATTCGATTCAGGTTGACCTCCCGATCCGAAAAACTCACCCGGAGGACACGCTGAGTGCCGGCCTTCAGTTCAGGCGTGCGCACCTGTTCCGTAACCCACTGCTGCCAACCACCTGTATTGCCTATTTCTACTTCTCCAATACGATCTCCGTCAAGAGAGAAGATGATATCAGGACCAGTCCGGTCTCCCCCGCTCTGACTGGCACCACGAACATCGATCTCGTAGACTCCATCGTGCAAGACATCTACGGTGAACTCCAACCACTCAAAACGCTCAGTGAACCCCACATTGTAAGCAAATCCGTTTGGATCCGTTGATGGCTCAATATCCACACCATCATTGCGATACCCGCGTCCACTGTTGCCCCCTCCAGGGCTTCCCGTAACCGCCCAGTGGTCCGTATCTTGATATGCCACTCCCTGATTCCCCAGATCATAGTCAGCAGCATTGATGATACCCGGAACCTCATGCTCCTTGAATGGCTTCTGTACCGTTCCAAATTCTGGATCAAAAAGCGCAGCCAATAAGCCGTGATTCACGCGAGCGGAATCCAAATCAAGGTAGTGGGCCATCCCCATGAGCCCCCTGTACGCAGCTTCACCGGAGGGCTTCGGCCCGTCACCGCGCCAATATCTAATTACAGCCTCATAACCGGGTGCAAACGGTGCACTGAGCGGGCTTGTTGTAGTTTCGATTTTTTTATGCGTCCACCAATTGATCCCGAGACGATGCTCCTCCGCTAACTTTGTGAGTGCGTAGAACCAGGAATTTGAGTTTTCACCAGTCTCGCCCACATAGAGAGGCACGTCGTCCTCCTCCCTCATACTTAACAGGTACTGGATGGCACCCTGATCAACGCCCTTCCAGTAATGATGATATGTGTAGACTACATTGTCTTTATGCCTCGGAATCTCGCGCAGATGTTCGTCAAACGAAGTCGCCCACCAGTTGCCTTCCAGGAAAAACAAGTGGTTGGGAGAGATCGGTTGGACTGCGTTGATGATCCGGGTATACAGGTCGGCCAGACTTGAAGCGATTTCGTCGGGGACCGTAGGCTCGTTAATTAGATCATACCCGATGATCACGGGATCGTCATTGTAGCGTCTGGCAATTTCGCGCCAGATTTTTATTGTCTGCGGCCAGTACTTGTCTGGTTCGGTCCAGAGCCGCGCCTCACCGTCACTGTCTGAAATCCCTCCTTCATTCTGGGCGCCCGGCGCCGCGTGCATATCAAGAATCACATTTACGTCATGTCTGCGACACCATTCCAGAAATGTATCCAGTAGCTCAAAGCCGTCCTCCTCCCATGTATCTAGATCAGGATCGTAAAACAACCGATAATGAAATGGCAGGCGAACATGATCGAATCCCCACTCCCTCATTTTGGCAATATCCTTTTCCTGCACATACTTCTCCCTGAACAACTCAAAGAATTCGTCCGTCCCCCGTTCACCAATGAGATCAATCATTTGGTTTCGTATTCCGGTGGGGCCGTCCGTTGGTTGGTTCCTCGTTGAAATATGAAGCATGTAACCTTCCGGCAGCAGCCAGCCGCCAAGCCCCATACCCTTGATTACCGCTGGCTGTCCATTCACATCCAGAATCTCCGTTCCGGCAACGCTGAAATAACCAGCCGAAGGAAGTGCTACCGTTTGTAGTTCAAACCGGAAAGTGCCCACCGGTTTAACTGCCCCGCTCACCAGGAAGGGCGATTCCTGTATACGTCTGATTTGCTCTCTTGGGTTGGTGGGGCGATTCGGTGATGTGTAGTTGGATCCACTGTCAGTTCCTGCATCGTAAACGAACAGATCTATTTCCAGCGTATCAATCCAATTCATATCCTCATCCAGCATGTTCAGACCGGATACACCAACAAACCAGTCGGGGCTTGGAGCAACCATTGATGTAACCGTCACTGAGCTCCAAGGCGGACGAATCTCGAAAGTTGTTTTTCGGACACCGGGGGAGTTGACCCCCGACGCGTCTATGATATAGTCCGCGTTTGATTCGCCTTTCGCCTGGTTGATTTCGCTGCGGAGCGCCCCCTTGGCTCCAAGCTCAGCCATTTGTTTGATGCCCTCTGTCGCAACTTCCCCGGTACGCCAGAAGTGCACCGCATCACTGTGAGTGGCTCCAATTAACCCGGAAAAATGGGGATTGGGAGGAAAGTCATCTGGATGTGTAGAGGCACTCCAGGTCGGAGTAAATGTAAGCTCGTAGGTAGCCGTACCCTGCGCTATCACGATGGATGCGGCCAGAAGCCCGCCGACGAAAAAGCAGACCAAGTGCCTTTGAACTACGAGTAAGAACCTGACCATTGCACACACGGTGTATGTGATTTACACTGCCCCCATTTGTAGTTACGGACCATACCCGTTGATGGGTACACAATCTGAACACAATAGTTCAAATAATCAGTCCGGCAAAAAGCGTGCCCATCAATACGGACACTTTAAGTCACACTTGATATTAGCAATTGACTGCAAGAAATGTCCCTGCTAACGGACACCACCTATGTCATGACTCAGGATCGTTCAACCCAGTCGGGAATGGGAGTAACCGTTTCCTCAGGATCTGGGCCAGGATCGGACCATCCCATCTCGCTAACGGTCATTAACGGCCTAAGTGTCATATCATGCTCCACGAGAATTTGGCAAGCAAGCCTTACCTCCCCAAGCAAATCGCGGTCTGCCAACTTTTCCTGCTCCGCTCTGGAAATGACCTCAGGTTCTCCCTCAGTGATCTCTACCCGACAAGTCGTACAGCGTGCGTACCCGCCACAACGGTGTCCAATATCAACTCCACTTGCTTCCAATGCATTGACCAACCGCTGTCCTTCTTCAATTTCAAAAATTCCATACCCGGAGACCGTTATCTTTGGCATCTACACTGAAAAGTTTTGTGAGCGAACCTGGCCCAAATATACCACTATCTCTGCGGATAGCGAATAATCATGAGGATGCATCGGAATTTCTATGTTCTTGCCATCGGGATATTAACCCTAAGTGCCTGCCAGTCGGCTAGAGAAACTGTCCAGAATGGCCCGGTAGGCTGGGGGTACGTCAGCCCAAGACGTGTCCCCCCGGCTGTAGAACGCCCACGTACATCTGTCAATAGCCCCATTATTGTTAACCCGGCTGCGCTCGAGCGTATTGATTCGCTGATTGTGGATTTCATTGATGCGCAAGCCTTTCCAGGTGCTGTAGTATCCGTGGGACAGGGGACGCAGGTGGTCAAAATGGCTGAGTACGGCACATATACATACGGCGGCCAACGCCGTATGGAACTGGAATCACTCTTTGATCTTGCATCCCTGACCAAGGTTGTTGCTACAACAACAGCAACCATGATCCTCTACGAGCGGGGGCAGCTGGATATAGAAGCTCCTGTATTTCATTACCTGGAGGCATACAACACACCTGAAAGACGTCCCATTACCATACGCCATCTTTTGACACATACGAGTGGTCTGCCCGCATGGCGTCCATTCTATCTTGATGGTATTGTAAGCCGCGAAGCAGTTCTGGATTCCATACTCACGACTGCACTTCTTTCAGAACCGGGGGAAGAGTACGTCTACAGCGACTTTGGCATGATTTCGCTTGCGTTGGCCATTGAATCAGTCACGCGAGAACCTTTCGATCAATGGTGTAGCCGAAATATTTTCGAACCGCTCGGTATGAAATCCACAGGATTTCGCATTACCGGCATACCGGATTCCACCGTCGTACCTACTGAATTGGATGACTATTTCCGAAATCGTCTGATACAGGGCGAAGTTCATGACGAAACCGCTTGGACACTTGGAGGGGTTGCTGGGCATGCCGGACTTTTTTCTACAGTATTGGATCTCTCGCGGTTTGCCCAGATGATGACACAACGAGGAAACTTCGCTGGAATGGAGTTTCTGAAATCTCAAACAATTGATCTCTTCACGACCGTAGTGGATACTTCTTTCAGCACGCGCGCGCTAGGCTGGGATACACGAAATCTCAATGATGAGCCGTCTTCAGCCGGCCAGTACTTCGGTTCGCGAAGTTATGGTCATACAGGTTTCACCGGAACCTCCCTGTGGATTGATCCTGATTCAGAGGTCTGGGTGATTCTGCTCACCAATCGTGTTTATCCGACGAGGGATGAGTACGAACGGTTCAGAGGCATCCGGGGATCAGTTGCAGATGCGGTCTACGAGGCATTTTTCTGGCCGATGCCCGAATAGGATCGGAACAATCATCGTGTTTGAGCTTTTCCAGCGGTTGCCGAATCCTATTTTAATCTGTATGCCAACTTACGACTATAAGCGGGCTGATGGAACTGTCTTTGAGATCCTACAGCCAATCACCGCAGACCGACTTACGCACTGCCCGACAACCGGTCAGCCCGTTCAGCGACTCATCAGTGGTGGCACCGGATTTATTTTCAAAGGCAGTGGCTTCTATCAGACAGATTACGCCGCTGAACCTGCTGCGAAAGAATCCCCAAAGCGCGAAAAGGAGTCCAAGGCTACTACCAATGGAACCTCGGATACCAAAGAAGTATCGGTTGCTGAAAAGAAGAAGGATTGATCCCAGTTATATCGTAGCTGATTCGTCTTGTCGCATCAAGCACCGCTTACATCCACGGCGGCTGCGCATGAAGTAATAACTCAGACTGTAACGCCACTGCAGTTTGTTGCGGCGAGCGTTCCCCTGAAACATTGATACAGTATAGAATGATCGGATACACTGATGCTCGATTGTTGCTAGTCAAGTGCACGTTATGTTTTTTTGTGCTGACGCAGGGAGTGTTTACGGTCATTTCTGGACCTAACCAAGTTCACGCTCAGGACTTATTACGCAAAACTCGACATCCAACACCGGATAACATTCCAGAAGCAAGTAGCCCTGAATTGGTTTTGAGTGAGACTACATCCGTGACCGATGGAGGACATGCGCTCGTGGGCAAAGAGAGAGAAACGTTTATCCTAGGAGTGGACGAGGGGGAAGCCCACGAAATGTTCGGAGATATTGCGGACATATCACACGATGGCCACGAGACACTTTACATAATTGATTCGGGATACAAGGAAGTGAGGGCATACAATAGCCTTAGTGGCGATTTTGTTGGTGTCTTTGGTAGAGCGGGAGAAGGCCCTGGAGAATTTGGGTCAGAATTGCTCGAGATTGCTGTGGAAGATCGGATCATTTCCATTTTGGATGATACTCGCATTCATATATTTGAGCGTGGGGAAGAAAGAAGCTTTGTTCTGTCCAAGACAATAAAGACTCCGGCATGGAGAGCCTCTGATTTATGTATTATGGATGGCTATCTGTACATCCTCGCGGAGTACCAAGAGAAGCCCATTCATAAGATGACATTAGAAGGCCAAGTCGTGGCATCTTTTGGTGAGCCCTACAAATTCTCGCATCCTACGGTTCAGACAGCGATGTCAGTGGGCGGATTATTAGCCTGTAACAAACGACATGGCATCGTAGGATGGATCCGACAGCATGTTCCTGTCCTCAGGGGATACACGGCGCAAGGAGAGCCACTTTGGATCACCAAATTTGCTGATTTTGAGCCCTCTGGTCTGGTTTCAGGGTTCCAGCCGGACGGTATGCCTACAATTATTCCAGAGCTTCCAGAATATGGTGAAAGTATGTTTGTCACCTTGATAGCAGATCAAGCGGACAACTTCTATGTGGAATATTTCACACATCCTGATGTCACACAACCTGATGATATTGGAAATCCTTCTCCTTTATTTCGAATTAACGCCCGTACCGGGAAGGGGGAATATCTTGGAAATGGAGTGGTTTCGGCCGTCAGCAATACCCAAGTGTTTAGGGTACGTTCATTTCCATTCCCACAGATAGTCATTTATGACCGCAATACTCGCGCCCGAGATTGAAGCAACTGACGGATTCACGTCCGTGGATACCAACGAACATTGCTCCTCGGGTTGCAAAAGGTCGCGAACCTCCCTGGGAGCCGGAGTTATTTCGTAGCCGTCCTCATTGCCCGGCGAAGAAAGTGCCGTATGCCAGAATAAGGGAAACCAAGCCACCCACAATGCTGACGATGGTAATCAGCGTAGTGTACTTGCTGTTCTGAGAATCCAGCTTAGCGTTCATGGATTCAACGAGCGCGTCCAGCCTTGCATTCTGCGCATCAATCTTAGCAATTACGTTTGATCCCGACATGGTATTGATGATTTCTACAAGTTCATGGATTTCTTCCGCAGATAGCTTCGCGTCCTTTGCCAGTCTGCGAAGCAGAGAAAAAGCACGCGTTGCATCGGGTCACTGGTCAGACACACTACTCAAAACAATTTAATTCGTTCATAGCCGGGATTCACCGACACCACACCACAAAAATAATTGCGATAATGCCTTGATGCGTCCGATCAACTAAGTATCAATCCCCAAGGTACTTGATTGTACGATAACAGGCTCGTTTACTCAAACTCCATGCAGGAAGATCTGGTTGAGCACCCCATCGGTTTACACAGCCGCTCAGTTGAGACGATCTGTTCAGTGCCCAATCCAAGTGAGCTTGGTGCTGTACTGTGTCCACAACACTTCGCGTCACTATACCCACAAGATACGACAACTATGCACACCAGTGTCATGGTTGAACTGGAATTCTCTCAATGGCTATTCGGATAGTCCACCCCGGGCCATTTGCCGGTCTATCATGCAGACTTCTTTTGGAACGATCCCTACCCCGCAACCACCCGCAAGCGCATCTCCGCGACGGAGCTAAATTGATGATGCGTTCCCAGGCCTGACCATTAACTTGTACACTGTCGCTCGCTTTGGGCGGTTCTCAGCACTTTTGGGATTCTCGCGAGGTTGGATTGCAGGCCCATCAGAATATTCAGAGCCATGCGACCGCTATTCCGGGCGACATGAACTACTTATGTGTCATAAAATCTACACAGTGTTCAACGTATACGCAAATCAACATGATATTCTCGGACGGATATGTGGATCTGTTCCAGAGTGTTGGTTTATAATTCTAGAAACAGCAGGAAGATTCTACATAATCTTGACTCAAAGCCTTTTGACTTTTCCTGGCAAACAGAGCTTTTTTGAACGGAATCAGTTCGCTTCAGACTAAAGAGTGCCCAAATGCGGAGGGGGGATCTTGTAATAACTACTTCGGCTCTTCTACATGCATACCTGCCAATGATAAAGCTTTGGGGATGCGTCTATTGGTGTATGACTTGATCGGGGTGTTCCAGTGATATAAATGGAAAATTCAATCCTTCAGCATAATAAACCGGAACAGTCCGGTAAGGCATATGTAGCAGGAGGGCCGCTGCACGGGCGCATTAATCTTTAAATGGCATTCATAAACCCGCTCATCTTGTTTGGATTAATCGCGGCTGCCATACCCCTACTCGTGCATCTCTTCAATTTTCGGCGGCCACAACGATTGGATTATAGCTCACTTGCCCTCCTGCAGGCGCTGCAACGTACAACCCTGCAGCGGATCCGTATCCGCAACTGGCTGTTACTGCTTCTAAGAACATTAGCTTTGTGCGTTCTGGTTATTGCGTTTGCTCGTCCAACCCTTACAGATTCCGCTGGTACCCGGTTGTTTGGGCGTGCCAGCATGTCTGCGGTGCTTGCACTGGATGCATCACTGTCGATGATGCAGCGTGATTCTGATGGAACGCGGCTGGACCGTGCCAAGTCTGCCGCGCAAGCTATCATACAATCGGCAGAACCAGGGGACGAATTGTTCATCTTGAGCGAAAAAGCGCAATACCTGGAACCACCAGATGTTCTCTCGAACCGAGCCCCAACCCCGGCAACGCAGGCTGCGTCGTCAATTATTCGTAGCGCTGGCACGCTGCTTGCCCGAGAGGCTTCCCACCTCAATAAGATTGTTTACTATCTGGGAGACCTACAGACGTCGACACTACTTGATTCGGTACAAATTCCCCTGGATCGTGGGGTTCGTGTAATGCTCGTTCCCGTGGGCACAACCGAAACGCGACCCAATGTTGGCGTTGCTGATGTGCAAGTAACCAGTAGGATTGTGGATCCAGGTACCCCAACCACAATAGAAGCCACGGTTGTTAACCATGGGACTTCCTCTATTGAGGATTATGCTGTGAGCCTGTACTTCGGGGATGAACGTGTCGCACAGACGAGCATAGCCCTCGCGCCGGAAGTGCCTGTCCGGATATCACTCCGCGGTGCACCCACGATGCGTGGATGGCTCGCAGGTTACGTGACAACGGAAAACGATGAATTTGAAGAGGATAATCAAAGATATTTTACGCTTAACGTGCCCGCGCGCAGAGATATTCTCTTGGTTCATGGCACCGAAGCACGGACAGATCATGTAGAGTTGGCCCTTTCCCTTCGCAGCGAGTCAGAAGCTTTGAATACGACCAAAATTCCACAGCGTGCGCTGGCGGCCACCTTGCTCAGTAATTATTCAGCAGTCTTTCTGATAAGCCCGGATGAACTCAGCACCGGTGAAGTGGAAAAGCTCAAACAATACACTGAGACTGGAGGTGGGATGCTGATTTTTCCCGGTGCAGAACCGTCATCAACCAATGCACTCCTGGAGGCCGTTGGCGCGGGCCATGTAAGCATCCAGGAGTCGGAAACCTCTATTGATGAAGCAGATTTTGAGCACCCATTATTTGAAGGAGTTTTTACAGCCTCAGAGCGTACACAGAGACTTGAGGCGGTGACGGTCCATCGGTCCGCACGCTATGTGCCAGGTGTGGCGGGGGCAGAACAGACATTAATTACACTTCTAGGTGGGGCGCCCCTCTTGCAGGAGATCCAGTACGGCAATGGCCGTATATTCTTTATGGCGGTGGCACCGGATTTGGTCTGGAGTGATTTGCCTGTTCGCGGCTTGTTTATTCCGCTGATGTATCGGGCGGCGCATTATCTTTCAGCAGGCGGGTCGGTGCAGGGTGAACAGCTTCTGGTCGGCCACCAGACCTCCATTAGAATTCCTGCTGTACAGGGCAACATCACGGTGAAAAACCCCGATGGAATAGAACTCATGCCACCCCAACGTCAGGTGTTTGGTGCCAGTCTGTTGGACCTTGATATTGATTCACCAGGTGTAGCCGAAGTACTGGCTGCGGGTGTTTCCGTACGGCTTTTAAGTGTCGGACTAGATCCCTTGGAATCACGTCTTGTGTACATGGAGCCGGAAGAGGCCCGTGAGGCACTCGCAGAGGCTTTGGATGCGCCGGTGGATTTGTTGAATGCAGCGTCTCGAGAGGGAGTTTCGACCGCAGTGAACCGGGCAAGAACCGGCTTAGAGCTTTGGCGGCATTTTCTTGTTCTCGGACTCGTCCTTTTAGCAGCCGAGATGATGCTTGCTGCACGCTGGCGAAATCGTTAGTGCATGGGACGCAAACTGTATACCACTGGTGAACCACTCAATGAGACCGCACTGCTTGTGGGTGCTGTGCAAAGGCGAGATAGTGCACAGGATTCATTGGACGAGTTAGCCCAACTGGCAGAAACCGCCGGAGCAACCGTACTTGGGCGCGTAAGTCAGGTACTGCGGAAGCCGAATCCAGCAACCTACCTAAGGTCTGGGAAGGTCAGCGAAATTGCCGCGATTGTACAGGAAAAGAAAGTCCGTACAGTTCTGTTTGATGATGATCTAAGCCCCAATCAGGTCCGTAACCTGGAGAAGGCACTCGGTTGCAAACTCATTGATCGTTCCCAGCTCATTCTGGATATTTTTGCAAAACGAGCGAAGACGGCCGTCGCGAAAACCCAAGTTGAACTAGCCCAACTTGACTATTTGCGCACGCGTCTGACAAGGCAATGGACGCACCTGTCCCGGCAGCAGGGTGGTATTGGTACACGTGGCCCCGGGGAAACGCAGATTGAGACGGACCGCAGACTGATCGGTCAGCGAATGGCTACGCTTCGAAACCGTCTGGAACGAATAGACCAGCAGCGTGTGACGCAAAGGCGGCGCAGAGAAAAATACCATCGGGTTGCGCTTGTGGGTTACACAAATGCGGGCAAGTCCACACTCATGAATGCTTTGTCCCAGAGTGGCGTACTTGCGGAGGACCGGTTATTTGCAACGCTGGATGCAACTACGCGCAAATGTATGCTCTCAAGCACAACCACTGTGCTACTCTCCGATACAGTTGGCTTCATCCGGAAACTGCCGCATAAATTGATTGAAAGCTTTAAGAGTACGCTTGATGAGGTGCGACAAAGCGATGTACTGATTCACGTTGTCAGTGCTGAACATCGCCGTTTTGAGGACCAGATGATGGTTGTGCGCCAAACGCTTAAGGAAATAGGTGCACTGGAAATCCCTACGCTGCTGGTTTTTAACAAAATAGACGTCTTTGACGCGCCGGAGTTGGCATTGTCGGCGCTGAAGCGTGATTATCCTGAGGCCGTCCCCATTGCTGCCTTGCGTGGAATTGGCCTGAACACATTGACCGCCCGGCTCGAGGCGATGTTGCGGGGAGCCCAGATTGAGGGAGAAACCCTCATTCCGGTTACTGATGGCCGCACACTGGCGAACGTGCGACGCTTGGGCAAAGTGATTCGCGAAGAGCTGGTTCAGGTTAGCAATAACGGGCAACCTGCACAGGAAGCGCTACACGTACATTACCGGATTGCAAGTGACCGGTCCGATGAACTCGCGCACCTCCTGGCACCGCACAAAGGGCTACGCCTGATTTCCGCAGACAGGGCACACTCCAGTCGGCATCAATCGTGAACTCCATACCATATGGAATCGAGTATTGTAAGGGATCGTGGCAGAACCGTGACAGAAGAATCTGTGAACAGAATCGGGGCAAACGGGTTGACTAATTAGGGTGTCAACGCGGCGTGCTGTAGAACCCAATCATCCCAATCCGCAGGTGGCTACTTCGTGGTGTATAAGTGTAGAGGCAGTCTTATTCTAACAGAGTCCCGTGGGTCTGTAACGGCTTTGATGACGGATCTTTCTTTGTACCATCGACACCTCCCCAATGGTATCTAGGGCTCCAGGTTTAGTTGCTGTACCAATTTCTGGACGACCAGGACATTGTAGAGTCAGGAACGCGCGCCCATCAGGTATCAGGTAATTGAAGTGCATACATGAATCAGCCAGAGTACAGAGCCGAGGATATTCAGGTCCTTGATGGTCTAGAAGCGGTGCGTAAGCGCCCCGCGATGTACATCGGAGACGTAAATGTACGTGGCCTTCATCACCTCGTCTACGAAGTCGTAGATAACGCGGTTGATGAAGCATTGGCCGGTCACTGTGACCGTATACAAGTCTACATCCTAGAGGATGGATCCGTTGAAGTCAGCGACAATGGACGGGGTATACCCATAGGAATACATCCCGAACAGCAGCGATCGGCCCTGGAGGTTGTAATGACCGTTTTGCACGCCGGAGGCAAGTTCGACGATAAGACCTACAAGGTGTCCGGGGGACTCCACGGTGTAGGACTGTCCTGCGTAAACGCATTGTCCAGTCGACTGGAAGCAAGAGTGTACCGGGAGAGCCACTTGTGGAAACAGGTCTACGAGTGTGGTGTGCCCCAATGCGATCTGACACAGGTGCGTCCTATGGAGGAAGGGGAGACCACGGGCACGAAAATAAGATTCTGGCCGGATGCAACCATCTTTTCTGATTGTCACTTCCGCTTCAGCACGATCAGCAAACGCCTCCGCGAGTTGGCCTACCTGAATGCAGGGGTACGGATTGAGCTAGAGGATCTTCGTGAGGATAGCCGGCAACGTGAAGAGTATTGCTACCAGGGTGGATTACGTGAATTTGTTGAATATCTGGACGGGTCGCGCACTCCTATTCATGATCAGATCATCAGTTTCGGGGATGATGAGAAAACCGTTGAGGTCGCCATGCGATACAATTCGGGATACTCCACGAATGTATTCTCATTCGTGAACAACATTCACACGCACGAAGGCGGGACACATATTGCGGGATTCAGGCAGGCGTTGACCCGTACACTCAGGAGCAAAGCCGAGCAAAACAATCTGTTCAGGAATTTCAAGGGCGAACTGACTGGTGACGATTTTCGGGAAGGACTCACTGCTGTACTTTCTGTAAAAGTGGGAGACCCCCAGTTTGAAGGACAGACAAAGACCAAACTTGGTAACTCAGAGGTCCAGGGGCAGGTACACAGCATCGTTGCCGAGCGGCTTGGCCATTGGCTGGAGGATAACCCGAAGCAATTGAAAACTATTGTGGACAAGGTAATTCTGGCGGCCACTGCCCGGCAGGCTGCCAGACAGGCGCGAGAGCTTGTGCAACGCAAGAACACTTTCTCTTCTGGAGGTTTACCGGGAAAACTGGCCGATTGCGCTTCACGGGATCCAGAGATCTGCGAACTTTATCTAGTGGAGGGAGATTCGGCAGGTGGCTCTGCTAAGCAGGCACGGGATCGGCATTTTCAGGCGATCCTGCCACTCCGTGGGAAGATTCTGAATGTGGAGAAAGCACGGCTGGACAGAGTGCTGGAAAATGAAGAAATCAGAAACATCATTACTGCATTGGGGACCGGACTGGCCACGACCGAAGATGAATTCAACTCAGATAAGCTCCGCTATCACAAGATTTTGTTGATGACGGATGCGGATGTTGACGGGGCCCATATTCGAACGCTTCTGTTAACTTTCTTTTATCGCCACTTACGCCCACTTATTGAAAGGGGGCGGCTCTTTATCGCACTGCCTCCACTGTACAAGGCGAAACAGGGTAAACGTGAACAGTATTGCTGGTCGGATGAAGCATTGCGTCAGACTACCGAGCAATTGCAGACCAATGGCAAGGGTAAGATTGTGATACAGCGCTATAAGGGTCTGGGGGAAATGAACCCCAATCAGCTCTGGGATACTACAATGGACCCCGAAACACGTCAATTGAAACGCGTTACAATAGACGATGCAGTCGCAGCTGATCAAATTTTTTCAACCCTGATGGGGGATCAAGTGGAACCACGTCGCCGATTTATTGAGCGTAATGCACGTTACGCCACACTTGACGTGTAGAAGCTGATGCTTCCGGTCGTTGGCATTATTGTCCCAGTCTTTGAGGAAGCTGCAACCATCAGCCCGCTCGCTGATGAGATTCGTGAGGTATGTGAAGAAGCCGGATTGACCTTCCAGACCTGGTTTGTGGATGACGGCTCATCTGATGACTCCTGGACTGAGATCGTAGGCCAATGTGCAGCTGACAAGCGTTTCCATGGTATTCGATTCCGTCGTAATTATGGCAAGAGCGCAGCCTTGGCAGCAGGATTTGAGCACGTGAACGCCAGCATCGTAATTACTATGGATGCGGATTTACAGGATGATCCGCACGAAATACCGCATCTCGTTTATGCCATAAGCCAGGGGCTGGATCTTGTGAGCGGCTGGAAAAAGTCGCGGAAAGATCCCCTGACCAAAACACTGCCCAGCCGCTTCTTTAACTTGGTCACCCGTATCGTATCCGGTATTCCGCTGCACGATTTCAATTGTGGCCTCAAGGCGTACAGGCTTGAAGTAGTGAAGTCGATCAAGATCTACGGCGAGATGCATCGATACATACCTCTTCTAGCCAAGTGGGAGGGGTTTCACCGTATTGGGGAGCTTCCGGTGAAGCACCGGTCGCGGCGGCATGGGCGTTCAAAGTTCGGACTCGAACGATATATCCGAGGATGCCTAGATCTGGTGACGGTGAGTTTTCTGACCCGTTTCGGTGCGCGTCCCATGCATTTCTTCGGATCAATGGGGCTCCTGGCATTTCTGGGTGGTTTTATAATCAGTTTATGGATCACCATTGATAAACTTGTCTACGACAACCCCGTGGGAGATCGGCCAGCACTCCTGCTTGGCGCACTGCTTATCATAGTTGGCGTACAGGCTATGTGTACGGGTTTTCTAGGTGACCTCATACTGCGTGGCCGCATGGAGGAGCGGCAACCTTATGTCATCGCCGAGCTACAACAGAATGTGACCAAGCCTCTGGAAGAGGCTGAACAACCGTAAACTGGCCTATGGGGTCTGGAACTGACTTTCAGACCTTGACCGCTGGCTCCTTACACTCTCGAGCCATGGCGTGATACGGGTTACGGAATTAGCCAGGATCTTAAAACCCCTCGCAGAGGCGTGCGCACGCACTTCGACTCGAATAACCCAATTTTAGGGCAAAACTACTCAATGGGAAGATCTAGGACAAAAAATATCGGAAGAGGTTACAAAAGATTCAACAACCTCAAATCTGCAATCCTCTCCTTCTGCGGTAGCTCAGACCTTGCCTACCGCAATCACGGTAGGACCTACTAATTCTACAGCCGGATTGACAGTACTACTCTTTCTGATTTTTCGTTCTTCTAAGCCACTCCCTCAATAATAAACCCAAAATGCCTATGCCTCCAAGTGGGATAGATAACCAAGCTGGATCTCCCAATATTGCAAGTGAAGCTACTGCCACCATGCCTAAAGATACCAGCGCGGAAGTAACCGTTTTGAGTACGGACCAAATATGCTGCTTGTCAAGCGCCTCCTCTTGGAGTTTCGGAAGGTTTTCAGCTAAGCTGAAAATTCGTACTGCTGCCCCGGGGTACACCTCTTCATAATTGGCAAGCTCGGATGCAGGAGGCAACGGACCACTGTATGACGAAATGGAGGCGCCCTGAATTGAACTTGAACCAAAACGCGTGCAATAATGGGTCTGCAGCTCAGATTCAGTATTGCATTCGCTTGATTGACTACCAGCTTAATCAATACCCTTCGTGCGGTGTTCACGGAATCGGTCTCGTCCTCTATTGGCACCGTCATAGCCCAATCGAAGGCTTTGTATTTGGCTGCTGTCATTGTACTGCCCTGGCAAACTGTGTCAGGATGCGGAAAAACTGAATCTAAAAAGTCCGGAGATCGTGCCAACACTCGTAAGGCGTGTTCAAGAGGCAGTCTACGCGGCGTGAGCATTCTTCGGGGCCCAGGTCAAGGTATTGAGCGTTGATTGCGTACACAAACTCGCGGTCTGCCTCGGTCCAGCTTTCAGCCGGCTTCCGTATCAGATGGGCGGGTATCAGAAACTCCCCTGTCTGAGTTGAGATCGTGAAGGTGCCCTGAAGCACATTTGGTCCGTTCGGCATGGTGTTGGCCTCTCACGCCCGGGAATAGAATCCATCCAGCACACTCAGTTCATAGCACCCCTTAAAGATTTGTTGAACTATCTCACTTGGAGCCGCTTTCAGCCATTGCTCGAGATCACGATCTGCCTCATCTAATGACTTAGGATCTTGAACTTGAACCCTTTCAGCCTTGGATTCCTCATTGGCTTCACCATCTCCACTTAACGTTGGGTCTGTCATCCTAGATCGTCGTCATACAAGGACATAGCTTCTGCCATATACGCTCCTACCAGATACCATATCCCCTGCATACTATGCCAGTAAGCATCTTCGCCATATTCTGTGACCTGCCCCATGGGAGTACAGTTTACATCAATAAACTCATCCCAAAAAGTTTCTTTTGGGATCCACCCTTCTCTCACTTTCTTCCTAGCCTTAGCGGCATACTGAAGGTGTTCAATGACTTTGTCTAATATCTCTATCTGCTTCTGCAATTCATGATCAGAGATGGGGGTAGGCTGAGACACGGTACCGGCAGGCATATTGTTAACCGTAATGCAAGGACATTTCAGATTTTTACAATTTCGAGAACACAATCCTAATCCCGACATCACCCTGAAACACCGATTCAAAGCTACGGCTCATTGGGCAACTCATCAACGGGAGATACATCAAAGCTAGTGGAAATCTGGAAAGCTGTAAGCCTCTACTTATGCTAGTGTACTGGTTATGGGCTTGATTGTGTCGTTTCAATACTCGGATCAAGTTTTTCCCTGCAAGTCTTGGGGACTGGCCTCAGAGATCGGTGTTAAAATCCGACCAGGCTGCGGCAATCCTTTGTTGACGTTGATCCGAGTTGCACCATCGGGTGACGTTGCATGTGATGCATGTCAGTCGGCTGTTAGTACCTTCAGCGATACTCGCGGTTCAAAGCTTATATCGCAGCAATGTGGAGATCCCCGGTTTGTGGAGTGTGAGCGATTCCTCCAGTCCCTCGTTTAAGTTGGCCGCTACGGCGGACATTGGTCTTCCAAGTCTGTACAGTTCTTGGCAGGTGCCGGGAGGCCCATCTCGAAAATTATGACATTGGACATTGACACGTTTTTTGCCATCTCTGTGATTGCTTTAACCGTACTTTTCGCATAGGCCCAGGTTGCCATTCGCGGAATTGTAACTAACGAACCTGCCGCAGAACCCCCGGAACTCGTGACCGTTTTCACTGATGGCACACAGATTGGAACAACGATGGCTCAGGACAGCATATTCGAGTTCGAAAATCCCAGACAAGTTTTTAGTCAATCAAGCTGCTGGTTTACTGCAACAGTCCTGTTCTATGGTATGATCTATGGGGTACAATAATGATATCTGATGGAGTATGACCTGATCAAGGATCGATTTGGCAGTCTACTTGATTCGTATCCTAGATGTCTCCCGATCCTTTTTGGAATTCTGGATTTGTTATTTCTCCGAACGTGGTATGTACATCGTGTACTGCGAAAGTTGAAACTTGGCCCCGGCGCAAGACTTCTGGATGCCGGCACGGGTTTCGGACAGTACGCCTGGCATGTGCTGCGGAAGTATTCGGGAGTTTCGGTTACCGGAATAGATATTAAAAAAGATTACCTCGAACGGGCCGACCGCTGTTTTCGTGTATTCGGTCTGTCTGATCGGGTCGAGCTGCTGGTTGATGACGTGACAAAACCCCAAGTTAAGGGAGCTTTTGACTGCATTCTGGCGGTAGACATTCTTGAGCATATTGAGGCCGATGAGGTTGCAATAAGTCACTTTTCACAGCGATTGCTTCCGGGAGGGCGTCTCATTATCAGCACACCCAGCGATCAGGGCGGATCCGATGTCAAAGCCGATGGACAATCCAGTTTCATCGGTGAGCATGTGCGAGATGGCTACAATCTCGGCGAATTGACTCGAAAACTTGAACGTGCCGGGCTGGAAATAGAAGAATCACACTACAGCTACGGACCGATAGGATCGGCAGCCTGGCGTATGCTGATCAAGATACCCCTGTTGTTATTGGGCAGATCTTTGTTGTTAATGCCGCTGGTTGCGCTCTATTACATCCCTGTCTTACCATTGGGGCTGCTCATGAACGCAATGGATCTGTATCGAGACAATGATGCAGGAACGGGCCTGATTGTAGTTGCTCGCCGGGAAACTTGATAAGATTCAGGCAAAAGCCTTAGTTTAGGTGGGCCCCCGTGCCACGATTCAGGCTCAGAATTAACCGACGCACTTTTTGCGGACTGAGGTGACAAAGTATATTTTCGTGACAGGAGGCGTTTCGTCTTCGCTCGGTAAAGGAATTTTTTGTGCTTCCCTGGGCCGGCTTCTTGAAAGCCATGGCCTGAGGGTTTCTATCCTGAAGCTGGATCCATACATAAATGTGGATCCAGGCACCATGAACCCTTACGAGCACGGGGAAGTTTTTGTCACGGATGATGGGGCGGAAACAGATCTGGATCTTGGGCACTACGAACGTTTCCTGGGGCACAAAACAAGCCAGGCTAATAACATCACAACCGGCCGCGTATACAGCGAGGTCATAGGCAAGGAACGTGCCGGAGAGTATTTGGGAAAGACAGTACAAGTCGTCCCCCACATCATCGACGAAATCAAAAGCTGGGTTCTGCGTCTTCCCGAAGAACAGGACCTGGATGTTGTAATCTCAGAAATAGGCGGTACGGTCGGGGATATCGAGAGTCTGCCATACCTCGAGGCCATTCGACAGTTGCGCTACGAAAAAGGCGCTGAGAATGTCCAGATTGCCCACCTGACCCTAGTCCCGTACCTGGCAGCGGCTGGAGAGTTGAAAACCAAGCCAACCCAGCATTCCGTAAAAGTGCTGCTCTCTTATGGACTCCAACCGGATCTCCTGGTGTGCCGGTCCGAGCACCCGCTGGATACAGACTTGCGAAGTAAGATAGCACGCTTCTGCAATGTGGAGACTCGAGCGGTCATTGAGGCACTTGACGCGCGTTCAATTTATGAGGTACAGCTCCAGCTCGCAAAGGAAGGGGTCGATAAACTTATGCTTGAGCGCCTGAGAATTATGGACAACGTAATTCAGCGGGAATTGACGACCGAGCCGAATCTGACGGACTGGACGCGTTTCATCCAGCGGCTGCATACACCGGAGCAGGAGGTACGCATCGCGCTCGTGGGCAAGTATGTAGCACATCAGGATGCTTATAAGTCAATCTCTGAATCGTTCATACTGGCGGGTGCAGAGTTATCTGTTCATGTGGACCTGAAGCTTGTGGAGAGCGAGCACATAAACGAACAGAACTGTGACGCGATGCTCGGTGACGTAACAGGTATACTTGTGGCGCCCGGTTTTGGAACACGTGGCATTGAAGGCAAGATTGTGGCCGCCCGGTACGCCCGTGTCAACAATATCCCGTTCCTGGGAATTTGTCTGGGACTGCAGTGTGCAATTATTGCGTTTGCCCGGGATGCCTGCGGTATGGAAGGTGCCGATTCCACCGAGTTCAGCCCAGACTCCCCCTGGCCAGTTATTGATCTGATGGAAGATCAGAAGGGAGTATTTGATAAAGGTGGTACAATGCGGCTTGGAGCGTATGATTGCCGTATCGTCGAGGGATCACTCGTGCATGCCATTTACAAAGAGACGATGATACGTGAACGGCATCGCCATCGGTATGAGATCAACAATGCGCTCAGGCACCATCTGGAAGCGCAGGGGATCCAGTTCACGGGCATTAATCCAGCAAACAAACTCGTAGAGATCGCTGAATGGCCCGCTCATCCCTGGTATATCGGCGTGCAGTTCCACCCGGAATATCGATCTATCGTTGGCCGGCCCCATCCCCTTTTTACATCATTTGTTTCTGCTGCGGCCGGCTTGTTATAGTATTCAGAAAACCGGACCCAATAATTAATTCCTGACCAGAATTCCATCTGGTGCAGCCGCTTGCACTCCCACCTGAATGAATCGGTGCATCGTGTAAGGGTTTTTTGGCCCTCCGTATAGAAAAAACCTTTGCAAAGTAAAAAGAAAAGGAGTATATTGGGCAAAAGTGGGCAAAAGTGGGAAATATGATATTTTTTTTGTATCATACCACCTAGCTATACTCGGATAGTGCCGAATGTCAGGGTTTAAGGGACAGGCAACATATTCAATAGATGCGAAGGGACGCGTTGCCGTTCCCGCGAAGATGCGTGCCTGTATGAGCACAGATGCACGGGAGACCTTTGTGATCACGCGCGGTTTCGAGGAATGTATTTATGCATATCCGCTTGACAGGTGGAGAGATATTGAACGTGATATTGAAGGACTGAATCCATACAATCGGCAGGACAGGGCTTTCACCCGTCGATTCCTAAGGTGGGCAGAGGAAGTGACTTTGGACAAAAAGGGTCGTATCGCACTTCAAAAACCACTAATTGAGTACGCGGGGATAAAACAGAATGCATTGATTCTCGGAAGTCAGAGACATATCGAATTCTGGGATCCCCAAAAATTTGACGAATACTTGGCAGCAGAGGAAGCAGACTACGAAACGCTTGCGACGCAAGTGATGGGAAGGTAGATGCTGACGGTAAAAGGGCCGTTCGCGACCGCCTATCACGCACCTGTTCTCTATCATACTGTACTGGAATATCTGATAACGGATACGAGCGGCGTGTATGTTGACGCGACTGCAGGAGGAGGAGGACACGTTGAAGCCATCCTTTCTGCACTTTCGCCCAAAGGTTGCGTGATTGCAGTTGATCGGGATGCCGATGCGGTGCATGCCGTGAAAAGGCGACTGCCCGAAGCCATCAACTCAAAGCAGCTGATGGTGTATCAAAGCGCTTTCAGTAATCTGGAAGCCCTTGTGCAAAGGTATGCGCCTGTCACGGGGCTGCTGCTTGACCTGGGAGTCTCTTCATACCAGTTGGATCACGGCCCAAGAGGCTTCAGCCATCGCCAGGCAGCTCCCCTGGACATGCGAATGGATGCGGAGTCGCAAACCACTGCAGCCGATATCGTGAATGAATTTACGGAGGACGCATTGCGCAAGGTCCTCCACCGCTGGGGGGAGGAACCTCATGCACGGCGAATAGCCCAACGGATTGTGGCCTGTCGACCGATAGAAACCACAACCGAATTGGCAACAGCTGTGCGCAGCGCAGTCCCCCTGCGGTGGGAATCACGGTCAGTAGCCCGCACCTTTCAGGCTTTGCGTATCGCTGTGAATGATGAAATGGATGAGCTGGCACAGGTTCTCGAAGCCAGCGAACGGATCGTGACCGAAGGCGGACGCCTGGTTGTGATCAGCTATCACTCACTGGAGGATCGTATGGTGAAACGCATACTGAGGGACGGTGTCCTTACGGGCGAAGCCGAACGGGATATTTACGGAGTGAAGCTTGTGCCTTGGCAGCCGCTCACGCGCCGACCCGTTATGCCAGACGCTGCTGAAGTTGCGGCTAATCGCCGCTCCCGAAGTGCAAAGCTGCGAGCCGGTATCCGTTGTGCAATTCCAGTCAGCGATAGATAATGTTTTGTGATGACAAATTATCGCGATTTTAGTAACCCAGGTCCCCGCGACCGGACCCCGCGCACTCGGCGTGCAGTGGACAGAGCTATGCGCACGGTCCGCGGCTGGCAGGAGCTGACGGTCATTGACGAGATCTCTCCGAAGCCGAGGGTTCTAGCGCGTATATCAACCCTGCGCTTCAGCCTGGTGGTCTTTGCAATTGCAGCCGCCTTCACGATCTATATCGGTCACGTTTATCAGTCGCAGGATCTGCTGGATGAAATGAATCTCCAGCAGCAGGAAAATGTCCGGCTCCACCTGCAGCATAACCGAATCCTGGCGGAATACAACGCCGCTACGGGTCCCTCCGTCATTTACCGGCGTGCACAGACACTCGGGCTTCAGGACAAACCTGAATATGAGTATGTGGGAGCTATTCCTGCGGACACCTTAGCTGACCATCCTCAACAATGAACGTCAGAGACCAGATACTCGGTCGAATGTACGTTGTACTGACAGGTCTGGCAGTACTTGCGTTCATCATTCTTGGGCAGCTGGTCTGGCTGCAGGTCAACCAAGGCGAAGATCTGCGTGAAGCAGGACTGCGTCAGGCTCAGTCTCAAGAGCTGTTGCCCCCCAAACGGGGAGACATTGTGGACGCCGCCGAGCGTGCACTGGTCGTGAATTCACCAAAATATGATCTTGCACTGGATCCTACCGTGCCTGGGTTTGAAGCACAGAAGGATGACTTTCTTCGGCGGCTGGCAGAATTAACCGGAACGTCAGGCACGCAACTACACCGGCGAATTGAACGCCGAACAAGCAAGCAGTTTGTAAGATTGGTCAACCTGACACCTGAGCAACGCACAGAGATAGCTTCATGGAATGTACCCGGAGTTTTACTGGAGGAGCGATTCCAGCGTCGATATGTCTATGGAAAAACCGCCGCCCATGTACTAGGGCATGTTGATGTTGACGGGATAGGCAGAGCGGGACTGGAATTGGAGTACGATGAATACCTGCAGGGAACGCCGGGGAGGCGCACGCTCCTTCGTGATCGCCGGGGATACCGCCGGGTTGATGCAGCCAGTATAGATATCCCGCCTAAAGACGGACAAATGCTGGTGCTCACGATTGATCTCATCCGGCAAACCATCATGGAGGAGGAGCTGGCTGCCGGCGTGGCGGAGGCGCGCGCCAAACGCGGAAGCGCGATCGCTGTAGACCCTCATACTGGAGCGATTCTTGCCATGGCCAATGTCCCCACCTTTGACCCGAATGTTCCGCTGAATGCCCCGGTATATGCCTGGCGTAACAGTGCCGTAACTGACCGTCTGGAGCCCGGATCATCCTTCAAACTGATCGGCGCCTCCGCGGCCCTGGAGACAGGAATTACCTCAATGGATCGCCTCGTAGATACCGGCGTCGGCGAACTCGTACTTGTGGGACGCACGCTGAACGATACGCACAGCCACGGAGAAATCTCCTTTAGTGAGGTGATCTCACTAAGCAGCAATGTTGGGATGGCGCTCACAGCTCAACAAATGTCGGAAGATCAGCTGTACAGGTATGCGCGCAATTACGGGTTTGGACAAAAAACCTGGATAGATCTTCCGGGAGAGGTCGCGGGCTTGCTCAAACGAGTCAACCGGTGGAGCAGAACTACGAAAGTTTCCCTCATTATTGGCTACGAAATAGACGTAACGCCATTGCAGATGGTGATGGCGTATGCGGCGCTAGCCAACGGCGGTCTACTGCGTCAACCATATGTTGTGTCTGAGCGACGCGATGTGACCGGAGAAGAAGTGCTTTGGCGTGCAGCAGACGATCCGGCTAGGACAGACTCCATACGGCGCGTACTTGAGCCGGAAACGGTGCGGACTCTGTTGCCGGCCCTTATTAATGTGGTCCAAGAAGGAACCGCACAGCAAGCACAGACAGAAGAATTCACCATTGCCGGAAAGACGGGAACCGCACGTAAAGTGATCAACGGACGATACAGCAACCGGTACAGAGCAACATTCGTCGGATTTTACCCAGCGGAGGATCCACAGGTGGCAATGATTGTGGTTCTGGATGAACCTAGGACGAGTATTTATGGCGGACAGGTGGCTGCGCCCGTATTCAAGCGGATAGCCGAGCGCTGGATAGCAACATTTGCAGCCCCAACCCCTCCGGCTCCCGCCCCCGATCCTCCCCGCCCGCTCAACAAACTGGTCCAGCAGGCATGGGCACAACAGGGCGCCTCAAAGCGCTCGCACGCACCTACGCGTCTGGTATCTGAACGTGCACAGACCGTGCGAACCAAGGACGACGGACCGATGCCTTCAACTACATTGATCCACCCCTCAGACATTATGCCCGATGTAATTGGCCTGGATGCGAGAACTGCATGGTTCCGCTTGGCTGCGAATGGATTTCGCGTGCAGTTGAGCGGACAGGGACGCGTTGTAGCGCAGTCTCCTGAACCGGGAGCCCGGGTTGACACAAAGGTGGTACTCCAGTTGCAATAGGATGAACTGGTCTGATCTACATATCCGATTGACCAGAGCGGGGCTTTCTGCCGACGCTACCACGCATATACCGGAAATAGCTGTCACCGGGGTCACGCAGGATAGCCGCAAGGTGCGGCCTGGATACGTCTTTGTAGCGGTGCGTGGGCATCGGGCTGACGGACATACTTACATCCGGCACGCGCTGCAGGCGGGGGCCCAGGTTATTGTTTGTGAAGAGGCGCCGGAGGAAGTCTCAAACGCTGTGCAGGTACAGGATACACGAAAAGCTGCTGCTGTAATTGCGGCAGCGTTTTATGGAGACCCGTCCCGTTCTCTGCAACTGACAGGAGTTACCGGTACAAATGGAAAAACAACCACGAGCACGCTTATACGGCATGTCCTGGAGCATACCGGAACGCCCACCGGCCTCGTAGGGACTGTTACCTGCCTGACCGGACAGACCACATATACATCTACACTCACGACCCCTGACGCTACCGATCTTCAGCCGATGCTGGCACAGATGGTCGATTCCGGCTGCAAAGCGTGTGTGATCGAGGTGTCATCGCATGCCCTGGCCCAATACCGCACTGCCACACTGGATTTCTCGATTGGCGTGTTCACCAATCTGATGCACGACCATCTCGATTACCATGGAACTATGGAGCGGTATTTAGCCGCGAAAAAACGGCTGTTTGACGGTCTGGACTCCAGTGCGGTGGCGATCTACAATCAGGACGATGCAGCGGGCGAGCGTATGGTCCAGAATACACGGGCCACCCGCTGCTCATTCGGCCAAGACCCGAATTCGGATATTCAATTCAGTGTCGTGCAGGATACTCCGAGCGGACTCAGACTGCGCCTGGACGGCCAAACCAGCTCATTTCGTTTGGCCGGTCGCTTTAATGCTTACAATTTGGCTGCCGCGTATGGTGCAGCCCGGGCCACTGGGCTACCCGGAACAGACGTCCTTGAAGCGCTGGCAGAAGCTCCACCGGTTGACGGACGGTTTGAGCAATATCTGTGTGATGACGATACGCGTGTTATTATTGATTTCGCACACACCCCCGATGCTCTGGAACAAGCACTGCAGGCTGCCCGGCACACCCGTGAAAGACCTACTCGTTTATGGTGTGTATTCGGGTGTGGGGGCAATCGGGATCAGGTCAAGCGCCCACTGATGGGAGCCGTTGCCGAACGGCTGGCAGACCGGGTTGTCGTCACCAATGATAATCCCCGGGATGAATCCCCCCAGGCAATAGCCGAGGCAATCCTCTCCGGCATGCTGCACCCGGATCAGGTGCGGGTGATCCCTTCCAGGCCCGAAGCAATACGCCACGTAGCGCAAACTTGCAAGGCCGGGGATCTTGTGCTCATCGCCGGTAAAGGTCATGAATCAGTACAGACCGAAAAGGGTGTCCAGATCAGGATGAGAGATCAAAACCTGGTCCGGGAGGCTTTCGCCCCACGGAATCCACAACCAGCCTTCTGAAGCTATGCTATACTTCATACTGCAGTGGCTGGAGACGGCATTTAGTCCGCCGGGGTTTCAAGTGGTTGAGTTCATCACTGTGCGGGCAACGCTCGCGGCGATTACCGCCTTCATCATCGCTATGGTGATCGGACCGCGAGTGATAGCCTGGCTCAAACGCAAACAACTTGGTGAAGAAGTGCGCAAGGAGCTGAACCCCAGCCTGGTGGATCATTCGCATAAGAACGGAACTCCGACGATGGGAGGGATCATCATTATCAGTGCAATCGTGATTTCTACCCTGTTGTGGGGGGATCTGCGTGAGATCTACGTCTGGCTTATCGTGATTGCCATCCTCTGGATGGGTGCATTCGGGTTCGCAGATGATTATGTGAAAACGGTTCGCAAGGATAAAAAGGGGCTGGCTCCACGCATGAAAATAACCGGGCAGGTAGGGCTCGGCCTGCTTATAGGAAGCGTGATGTACTTCCATCCACAATTTGCAGAAACACGCGCTGTGACCGATCTGCCGTTCTTCCAGAATTGGCATTTGGACTATAACGTGCTGGGAAATCTGTTTATGGAAGGGGCTGACCTGGGTTGGGTTCTATTCATTCCAATGAGCGTCTTTGTGATCACTGCGACCTCGAATGCCGTCAATCTGACGGATGGCCTGGATGGCCTTGCTGCCGGGGTCACTGCAATCGTGGCACTGGGGCTCGTTGTGTTGTGTTACGTAGCCGGGCATGCAGGTTTTTCTTCTTACCTGGGGGTAACGCACTTGGATGGCGCAGGCGAGTTGACCGTATTCGTATCTGCCATGGCCACCGCATGTCTCGGGTTTTTATGGTTTAACAGTTACCCTGCAACTGTCTTCATGGGAGATACCGGGGCACTTGCTCTGGGAGCAGCAATTGCGGTGCTGTCCCTTATGGTCAAGAAGGAGTTGTTGTTGCCACTTTTGTGTGCCGTCTTCTTTATGGAAACGGTATCGGTCATTATGCAGACCACCTATTTCCGCTATACCCGCCGAAAGACCGGCACGGGTCAGCGGATATTTCTTATAGCTCCCCTGCACCATCACTATGAGGGACAGGGGATGCATGAGGCCAAGATCGTCACTCGTTTCTGGCTGGTAACTGTGATCACGGTTCTGGCTACTGTGCTTTCTCTCCGAATCCGATAATGCAAAAGCAAACAGTCAAGGGTAAACGAGTAACTGTTTTGGGAGCAGCCCGGAGCGGATTGGCAGTGACCAAATTCTTGGTGCGGGCCGGCGCCCGCGTAATGCTCTCAGACAGCGGTCCGATAGATCCTGTAACCGTGACCTGGTGCGAAGAGCATGGTGTAATCGTGGAAGCCAACGGACATACCAAGGCTACATTATTGGCAGACTTTCTGGTTGTGAGCCCAGGTGTGCCAAGTACCGCGACGCCGGTTCAGGAAGCACTAACACTGGGACTCCCCGTTTATTCTGAACTGGAGATAGCATCCCGGTACGCCAAGGGACAGATAATCGCCATCACCGGAACCAATGGGAAGACCACCACAACCTCGCTCATTGGCCACATGATGAAGACAGCTAAGCGGCAGGTGGTTGTTGCAGGCAATATTGGTAGCCCGCTCTCAGATCATCTGAAAGAGCTGCGGCGAGATACCGTCGTGGTATTAGAGGTGTCCAGTTTCCAATTGGATCACACTGATACGTTTTGCCCAAATGTAAGCGTAGTATTGAACATTACGCCCGATCACCTGGATCGATATGGTGGCAGCTTCAAGCGCTACGCCGAAAGTAAACTGCGTATCTACGAGAACCAGTCGACCGGCGATGTGGTGGTTTACAATTATGATGATACGCTCGTGCGTGAGCGTGTAGAGCATTTTGTGACAACCTCTGACGTGCGGGGACTACCATTCAGCAGACAGGTTCATCTATCAAACGGTGCCAGTGCTGTTGAGGGCTTGATCAGACTGCAGGAAAGAACACTTTTGCGGACGGATGAACTGGGAATACCTGGACCGCACAATGTTGGCAATTCACTGGCAGCAGCTCTCGCAGGTCAGGCAGCAGGACTTTCAGACGAGGTGCTGCGGGAAAGTCTGCGAGGATTCGCCGGTGTCGATCACCGGCTGGAGACTGTGCGCCGTGTTGAGGGAGTCACGTATGTGAATGATTCCAAAGCGACCAACGTAAACGCGCTCTGGTATGCGCTGCACAGCTTCAATACACCGATCATATTGCTGGTCGGGGGTCGGGACAAGGGCAACGATTATGAAATACTCAAACCCCTCATCACCAGCAAAGTACCGACCCTGATCGCATTTGGCGAAAGCGCACCCAAGGTCATGAAGGAGCTTGGACCGTGCAGCAAACATGCAATTGCGGTGAACACGCTGGATGAAGCGACGCTGGCGGCGCGCGATTGTGCCCAGGCCGGTGATGTCGTACTCCTGAGTCCGGCATGTTCCTCCTTTGATCTCTTCAGCAATTACGAGGAGCGAGGCACGAGATTTAAAAGCATTGTGGAGGGTTTCTAGCGCATGAACGGATTCCTCAAAATATTCCCCCGACATTTACGGTATCAGCATCCACTGGACAAGTATATCCTGTGGATCGCGCTCGTGCTGTCTGCAGTTGGAATCATGGCCGTGTACAGTGCTATTGCTTTCCTGGCTGAGGTTAAAGCGGGTGGGGATACCGAACTGTTTCTAGTACGTCATACGTTGCGCGTAGGGCTTGCACTGATCGCGTTGACCGTATTCAGCATGGTTGATTACCACCATCTGGCACGCTGGTCCAGGTTTTTCTTGATCGGCTCCCTGCTGCTACTAGTGTTCGTACGGATATTTGGAGTGACGTATGGAGGGGCTACACGTGCATTCCACGTTGGCATGCTGAGTGTGCAGCCGTCGGACCTGGCCAAGATCTCGCTTATCCTGTATATCGCCGTACTGCTGGTACGCAAACAGACCTACATTCAGAGCTTCTCACGAACATTTCTGCCACTTTCATTGTGGATATTTGCCACGGTTGGTTTGATCGGTCTTGAGGATGTGTCAACCGCATTCCTCGTATTGGTTTCGGTGATGCTGATGGCTTATGTGGGGCGTTTCAGTCTGCGCTACATTGGCAGTATGGGGGTTTTTGCTGTCATCTGTGCAGCCTTGATGTTACTTGGCTCGCCGAACCGGGCGCAGCGGCTGGAGTCATATATCGGTGTACAGATTTTCCCGCACTCACAAGAGGTAGAGACTTTCAGCGAACAGGCCGAGGGATATCAGGCCCGGCAGGCACACATTGCGCTCGCTATGGGAGGGCTGACTGGTCGCGGCCCTGGCAAGAGCGTGCAGCGCGATTTTCTCCCGGCCCCATACAACGACTTTATTTTCGCCATCATTACAGAGGAATACGGACTGCTGGGGGGAGCTGCGCTCCTGGCCTTGTTTGTAGTTCTCCTTTTTCGAGGGCTTTTGCGCATTGCCCGGCACGCAACGGATCCACTTGGGCTCTTTATTGCCGTTGGCTGCACGGTAATCCTCACGCTGTATGGTTTCGTACATGCGGGAGTTGCTGTGGGACTGCTGCCGGTTACGGGACTTCCCCTCCCGCTGGTTTCTTATGGTGGCACCTCTATGATTTCGGCGGGAACGCTTCTGGGGATTCTTTTGAACATTTCGCGACAGATAGAGCGATGAAAAGAACTCCACGCGTGTTATTTGCCGGCGGCGGCACAGGCGGTCACGTTTATCCTGCGATAGCTATCGCGCAGGCAATACGTTCGCTGGTTCCGACGAGTGCAATTGCGTTTGCGGGTACACGTGACCATCTGGAATGGCGCGCGGTACCGGAGGCGGGGTTTGAAATCCATCCAATCACGATCAGTGGATTTCATCGCAAACAGCCATTGCGCAATGTAAGCTTACCGCTAAAGCTGGCCGCCGGGCTATGGCAGAGCTACCAGTTAGTGAATGATTTTGATGCCGATGTCGCAGTTGGGACCGGTGGGTATGTATCAGGGCCGGTATTATGGGCTGCCGGAATGCGTGGACGACCAATTGTTGCCCAGGAGCAGAATGCGTATGCAGGGGTAACCAATCGAATTCTCGGGCGCAGGGCAGCACAGGTTCACATCGCTTTCAAGGAGGCGGAGAGCTGGTTTCCGGAGGGCCGGTGTAGAATCAGTGGGAATCCCGTGCGGCGGGAGTTAACTGCCACCACACGCGATGCCAGCCGGAAAGCACTCAAATTGCCCAGAAATGCAAAAGTTTTGTTCGTATTCGGAGGTTCGCTGGGCAGTCAATCCATCAATGAGGCAATGGCCCAGGTGGCGGATAGAATTCTATCGGACCCGGATGTTCACATCATCTGGCAAACTGGAGTGCTTTACTACAACCGGATGCGAAAAAAAGAACGTCCAAGGCTCAGGGTCCTGCAGTATGTGGATCGAATGGATCTGGCATATGCAGCCTGCGATCTGGTTTTGGCGCGGGCAGGTGCGCTTACATGCAGCGAGCTTTTGTGCACCTCGACGCCTGCCATCCTCGTACCATCGGCACATGTCGCGGAGGATCACCAGACAAAGAATGCTCGCAGCATGGAGCGAATGGGGGCGGCAATATATATGCCGGAAGAGGAACTGTTGAACGCACTGGTCACACGCGTTCCCGAACTCCTGGCTAGTCCCGAGCAGAGATCAAGAATGGCTGCCGAAGCACGAAGAGCCGCCAAACCGGAAGCTGCCATGACTATCGCAAAGGATATTCTGGCACTCGTTGGATGGGAGGGACAGACATGAATTCTAAGCGACGACAACCTATGCTTGGGCGTATCCGTCATGTACACATGGTGGGCATTGGAGGGATCGGGATGAGTTCGATCGCAGCAGTACTTTTGTCCCGGGGATACCGGGTCACAGGCTCGGATTTATGTCTGAGTGAACTGACGGACAAGCTCGTAGCTGACGGAGCGACCGTATACGAAGGTCACGACCGGAAACAAGTAGCGGGGGCAGGTGTGGTCGTCTATTCGTCTGCTGTGGATGTGAGTGAGAACCCCGAAACTCAAGCGGCGGCCGCCGCCCGTATTCCGTTGATCTCCAGATCAGAAATGCTCGGAGAGCTCATGCGCATGAAATATGGTGTGGGGATCGCAGGCACGCACGGAAAAACCACAACCACCAGTATGGTAGGCAGGGTTGTGACAGAAGGAGGGTTCGATCCCACCATTATTGTTGGCGGCAAGGTAGCCGAAATAAACACTAACGCGGTCAGTGGTGAAGGTGACATTATCGTAATCGAAGCAGATGAGTATGATCGTGCCTTTTTGCGGTTGACTCCTGCCCTGGCGGTTATTACTACTATTGAGTCGGAACATCTGGACACTTACGGAGACCTGGGCGAAGTTTACCAGGCATTTACGGCGTTTGCGACCAGTGTGCCCTTTTTCGGGGCTGCGATTGTTTGTCTGGACGACCCTGGCGTACAGGCTGTCATTGGCGACATTGATCGCAGGGTGATGACTTACGGTACTGCGCGGCAGGCCATGGTTCGGGCCGAAGGGATTGTGCAGCAAGGCATGACCATGCAGTTTGACGTGGTTGTGTTTGGCCGTCGACAGGGATCTATTACCCTTCGGGCGCTCGGACTGCACAATGTGCGCAACGCTTTGGCTGCGGTTGCTGTAGGCGTAGAGCTGGAGATTGATTTCGATCGCATCAAAGCAGGCCTAGAAAGCTTCGCCGGTGTGCACAGGCGTTTCCAATTACTAGGGAAAGCGCGCGGCATCCTAGTAATTGACGACTACGCTCATCATCCGACCGAGATCACTGCTACACTGAATGCCGCAAGCGAAGGTTATCCTGATCGGCGGATTGTAGCAGTTTTTCAGCCGCACCTATACTCGCGAACCAACGATTTCAAGGAGGAGTTCGCGCGTGCATTCTTCAATGCGGACGTGATGATCGTAACGGAAATTTATCCCGCTCGCGAAAAGCCAATCGCCGGAGTGACTGGCAAATTGATTGCAGATTTGGCCACAGCCCGCGGGCATCTCGATGCCCGATGGGCCAAGAAAAAAGATATACTGTCTGTTTTGCACGACTTAGCTGAGCCAGGCGATGTCGTACTGTTCATGGGGGCAGGAGACATCTGGCGCGTTGCCAGACAATACACTGAAGAACTGTGCAAGGATGCAGCTGCCTGAAACGATGCAAAGTAAGCGTAAAAAAATTTGGTTTGTACTCTTGGTAGCCATTCCGATCTGCCTAGGGAGCGCAATGGGCTGGAAATATCTGTGGGAACGCCCGTGCGTTCGCCTCGAAATTGCGGGCATCCAGTACACTGATTCCGCTTCGGTGCACAGTCTAGTGGACAGTACACTTACTCCACAAATGATCGTTGATCGACTGCAGAGGCATCCGTGGATCCACAGTGCGCGCGCTGTGTGTTACCCGACGGGCACAACACATGTGCAGATCTATGAGCGTGTACCCCGTCTACTCGTGCTGACCCGGAACGGTGATACAGCTTACTATCTGGACGAATATGGCTACATGATGCCTCCCGCTGCTCCCATGGTATTTGATGTACCGCTTGTGCGGGGGGTGCTGGAGCCTTATCACGCAGTGCATCCAGTGAAGAATGCTGAAGTGCAAGACCTGTTGACACTCTTGCCGCGGATTGGCTCACGGATGGATTTGCTTGTATCCGAGTTCGAAATAGCGGAGAACGGTCTGATCCTGATCGCACGAGAGATGGGAGGCGGTCATACAGCAGTTGTACGTCTGGGATCTGAAGATTGGGAGAAGCGTCTGGATCGCCTGTATGAATTTTGGGACCAGGAGGTAGCTGGGCGTGAAGATCGCGTCTTTGATGTCATTGATTTGCGCTTCAGCGGACAGATAATAACGAGAGAGAAATCGGCATAGCCATCTATAAAACTGCAAGCCATGGATGATCGAATTGTAGTCGGAATGGACATAGGCACTACTAAGGTATGTGCTGTTGTGGCCGAGTCTGATGAAATGGGGAAGATCAACGTACTTGGTATTGGTACAACTGAGTCAGAAGGCCTGAATAGAGGGGTAGTCGTCAATATTGACAAGACGGTTGCATCCATCCAGAAAGCTGTCAGAGCGGCAGAACGGGCGGCGGACGTGGAAGTCCAAAGCGTAATCGCAGGCATCGCGGGGGATCATATCCAGAGCTTCCAGAGCCGGGGAGTAATTACGATAGCCAGTCGTGAGCGTGAGATATCAGCGAAGGATGTAAAGCGCTTGATCGAGGATACAACGCATGTAGCCATGCCCCCTGACAGGGAAATCCTCCACATCATACCTCAGGAGTTTATCGTTGATGACCAGGATGGCGTGCTGGATCCGGTGGGTATGAACGGAGTGCGTCTTCAAGCAAACGTACACATCATTACGGGTTTGGTCTCGGCAGCCAAAAATATTTACAGATGCATTGAGAAAGCGGGATATCAGGTTGAGGATGTAGTGCTTGAGCCCTTGGCCAGCTCTTTCAGCGTCCTGCATCACGATGAAAAGGAAGTAGGGGTGGTCCTGATAGATATTGGGGGAGGTACCACGGATGTTGCTGTTTTTGAAGATCACACGATCCGGCATACGGCGGTTATTGCCGTGGCAGGCAACCATGTGACTGAAGATATACGGAAGGGGCTGGGTGTTATGCGAAATCAGGCGGAACAACTGAAGCGCCAATTCGGCTGCGCCCTGATTGATCTCACGGAGGATGGCGAGCGAATCCGCATGCCAGGGTTAGGAGGGAGGCAGGAAAAAGAGATCAGTACCAGCGCGCTGGCCCAGATCATTCAGCCCAGACTGGAAGAAATTCTGGAGATCACTGCAATTGAGATACGACGCAGTGGCTACGGGAAATATCTCTCCGCGGGTGCCGTGTTGACCGGTGGAGGATCGATGATCCGGGGAACCCGAGAGCTGGCGAATGAGATCCTGGGGCTCGAAACGCGTGTCGGTTTCCCTAAAAAGCGCGGAGGCGGACTCTGGGAAGAGGTATCCGACCCGAAGTATGCCACTGGCGTGGGGCTGGTACTGTACGGACTTGATCCAAAAATGATGAAAACAGTGACCCAGGACGGTGAGGCCAAACGCCTCTCCGGTGCTGCATCCTATAGTGGAAGGAGCAGCTCCTCCTGGGGGCGGATCGTCGAACGCATGAAAGGTTGGTTCGATGAATTATAGGACAATCAAACTGCGCAAGCAGAATCAAACAAAAACCTGAGGGTGACTCCATGGAAACTCAACAAAAAAACCGGTTTACTTTTGACGCCGAATATAGCGGTATTGCGAAGATTTGTGTTGTTGGTGTGGGAGGCGGCGGGGGTAACGCCATTAACAGTATGGTCAACGACGGCTTGGAGTCTGTTGAATTCATGGCCGTGAATACGGATGCTCAGGATCTGAACAACAGTCTTGCAACGCACAAGATTCAGGCCGGCCGAAAACTAACCAAGGGACTGGGAGCCGGGGCGCGACCAGAATTGGGACTTCAGGCCATGCTGGAATGTCAAGAAGAACTCGAGGCAGCACTCCACGGGTTTGACATGGTTTTTGTTACCGCAGGTATGGGTGGAGGAACGGGTACAGGGGGGATCGGGGTTGTAGCCGACATTGCTAGGCAAATGGGTACCCTAGTTGTAGCAATCGTCACCAAGCCGTTTGAGTTCGAAAACCGCAAACGTATGAAGTCCGCCATACAAGGCATTGAGCAGCTGAGACCGTGTGTAGATACTCTCATCGTGATTCCTAACGAAAGGCTGCTGGATATCTCGGATGATGATACTGATCTCGCCGAAGCTTTCAAACGTGCAGATGACGTTCTGTCCAATGCTACCCGCAGTATAAGCGATTTAATTACAAAGACCGGCCTGATTAACCTGGACTTTGCGGATGTGCGCACAACAATCGAGGATAGCGGAACTTCAATCATGGGAGTGGCTACGGGTGATTTGGAGGCGGGCGCAGCCACCATTGCCCTTGAGGCGATTTCCAGTCCACTCATGGACGGTATGTCCATTGCGGGAGCACGGAACGTCCTGGTCAACATCACCGCTGACTCAGTGCCGATCAAAGAAGTGAATTCCGCTATGGCGGTCATCGGAGAGGAAGCTGGAGAGGATGCTGAAATCATCACTGGTGTGGTGGTTGACAGCGAGATGAAGGATTCTGTCCGAATTACCGTGATTGCGACTGGTCTTGGACATGCCGATAAAGGCAAGGAAGAGCAGCGGAGCAGACCGCTGCTAGACGAAAAGGTTTTCGGATACAAGGGAGAACAAAACCTTAAAACGTTGGATACGCCAGCATGGGAACGTCGTGGAATTACTGAGCCCCGCAGGAGAAATTCGGGAGAAGAATCGAAGGTTTTGTACTTGGACGAAGATAATGCTTCGTCCAAATCCCAAGAACGAAAATCCTCGGAGGATACCCCGGCTTTCCTCCGAAAAATGATGGACTAGAGAACAACCGAATACAGTTTGTGGTACAATCGCTTAGTATATTGCTGTTCCTGGAATCAAACAAACTTAAACCCAATGCCCCAGCACGCTTCTGCGATCAAGCGAGTGCGCCAGAGTGCTGCACGCCGACTTCGTAATCGCGAACATCGGAGCCGAATGCGAACGATGGTTAAGAAGATTATGCAAACGGATGATGTTTCTGCTGCACAGTCTCTTTACCCTGAGACCCAGGCGTACCTAGACCGATTGGCAACGAAAGGTATCATCCATCGCAATAAATCTGCCCGCTATAAGGTTCAAATCCTGCGGCACATGGATAAGATCAACCAGTCGTCCTAGTCAGAACGACTAAACATGCAAAAACTACAAAGTAGAATCTCATGGCAAACTTAAAACGATCTTTGACGACAATTCTCAGGCTTGTGTCACTAGCCCTGATTCTCGTGATTGTGCCTAGCACATTCGCGCAGGAGTATGCAAAAAAACTGCGCCCGGAGGGTACAATGTTCATAAAACCCCGCGTAGGATTCTCTGGGTATTTTGGAGATAACGAACAGTCACCATTTAACTTCAATGGCGACGCTTTCGATGTGGGCACACCCTGGAATTTTGGGCTTGAGTTGGGTTACCAGTTGAGCGTCCCATTCGGGGTTAGTCTGGCATACGTCGCGGGAGATTATCCTGTGATCACACAGTTTCCGGCACGTGTAAAGGATCTCACGGGTGTAGAAAATGATAATTCACTCCGGAGTTCTATTCAGGCTATTGGGCGCTACACGTTCGCTGAGGCGACGACGCGCAATGCCCTCTATCTCAACTTCGGTCTATCGTATTCTTTCGGTACCGTAACGCAGGAGGTAGCACCATACACAAGTGAGGAGAGTGGTAGTGGTTTTGGACCACTCGTCGGTGTGGGTATGGACTTTGCTATTAACCCACGAAGCTCTTTTTTCGCGGAGCTCAATGCTGGTGTTCATTTTGGTGATGAGGGCCTTGATGGCACGGCTGAACACGGATTTGGGGGAGGAGACATCCTGTCAGCATTGGGGGCGGGCCTCAAGGTAAACTTCACGAAAGCGATTACTCCACCTGAGGTTGGTGCACTGACCTGTCCTACGGGGGCGGTGGTCACCGATACGCAAGTCAATTTTTCTGCGGTCACGAATGCCGAGGTTGCTACGCAGCCAATTGAATTACGCTGGGACTTTGGTGACGGTGCAACTGCCATGGGAGATTCCGGCTCTCACACTTACACGGAGGCGGGAACTTACGAAGTAATGTTCGCTGCGACCAATGAGGGAGGAACAGCAACCGGGAACTGCACAGTCACCGTTATTGCCCCACCTGAAATACTCACGCTGACATCTGACAAGGAAACGGTGAGCATATGTGATGCAGATCCGAGTGTTACATTTACTGCAAACTCAGTTGGATCGGATCCAATGAGTTACACTTGGGACTTTGGTGATGGTCAAAGCAGCACTGCAGCCAGCCCATCGCACACCTATGATCAGCCTGGCTCATATACCGTAACTCTTACATTGACCAACGATGCAGGCAGTGACAGTCGCACCACTGTGGTGAATGTGAATGAGGAGGGCTGTTTCGACTGCGATATTTCGGAAATGAATACGGTCTTCTTTGATCGTAATTCGTCCGTGCTCACTGATGCCGGTCGCAGTCAGTTGTTGGAGAACTTGGAGGTCCTTCGGAACTGCGAATTCAATGTTCGTATTGAAGGTTACTCTTCGCGTGATGAGCGGAATTCCCAGAAGTTGAGCGAAGACCGTGCCCTGTCGGTCAAACAATACTACATTGACAATGGCATAGACGAAGCTCGTCTGTCCGATATCGGCATGGGAGCCGGTGGGCAGACCACAAAGAAAGAGTCCGCAAGCCAGTTCCGACGGGTAGACACGATCCCGCTGAACTAACGCCTGCATACTGAAGAAATGCGAAAAGCCCCGGCACATTGTGCCGGGGCTTTTTTGTTTTGGCACTTCGGACGTGCGTACAAGACGGCCATCACGCCTACTCGACTCGGCAAAAATAGGTATTTTCTGGCAGGCACCACGTCACATTCCAAATGCCTGGGTTTGACGAAAATCAGCAGTTCGCACTTGCACAGCGTCTGAAAAAGGAAGCAGCCCGATTAGGGTTTGATGCTTGCGGAATAGCGGAAGCCCGGCGACTGAATGAAGAAGCAGATCGGCTAGAATCCTGGCTGGCAAATGGACTGCACGCGTCCATGGCCTACATGGCGCGGAATTTTGAGAAACGCGTGGATCCTAGAAAGCTTGTCCCCGGTGCCAAACGCGTCATCAGTGTACTATGCAGTTACTGGCAGGAAGCTGAGCATGCGGAAAAAGCCGGAAAGATCAGTCGTTATGCGTGGGGAGATGATTACCACCAGGTGATGAAAGGGCGACTCTACGAGCTATATGCCTGGTTGGAGAGTGAAGTAAAAACTTTGTCCGGTCGGGCTTTCGTTGACTCGGCCCCGGTAATGGATAAGGTATGGGCGCAACGCGCCGGGCTGGGATGGATTGCCAAAAATACCAATCTGATAAATCCAGACATAGGCTCCTGGTTTTTTGTTGGATCTTTGATTGTTGATGTACCACTGGCATGCGACGATCCCTTCACACACGATCACTGCGGATCATGCACTCGGTGCATTGATGCGTGTCCCACAGATGCTATCTATCAGCCTTATGCGGTGGATTCAAACCGCTGTATTTCTTACTGGACGATAGAACACAGGGGGGATTCCTTGCCGGAGGACATTGTATTGGGGCAGGAAGACTGGATCTTCGGTTGTGACATATGCCAGGATGTGTGCCCTTGGAATAAGTTCAGCCACTCAACTACGGAACCCCGATTTCTGCCCCGAGAGGGTATCCGGGATACCCCTCTTGAAGAATGGGAGGAACTGGATCTGGAGGCTTTCCGCAAACTGTTCAAGGGAAGCGCAGTGAAGCGGGCAAAGTACGAGGGCTTCATGCGCAATGTCCGCGCAGCAAAGCGATCCCGGTCACTCCGCGACAAGCCTCCTGTGGTTTCGCCGGGGCTCAGTGAGGCTACTTGATTAAAGCGTGTGGAATTGAAAAAGGAATAACACATGAGAGTGATCCTTGGCCTAACTTCGAGAAATTATATTCCTGATTTCGCGACCTTTCCTTCACGAGTTTGAAGAATGAGTTCGTGAGTTCGTGATTGACGCTCTGCAATCTCAGGGATTTTGAACTTGAAGAAGATCTCAAACACTATCAACCACTAAAATCAGAAGCGATCACCGTTCCGAAACCTAAATCACTTAAGATCCTTCCTGTAACCCTCGGCCCATTTTGCAAGTGGTGTGAGCTAGTCTGATCTAGCCGAACTATTGGGCATTGATTCACTGCCGGTACAACGCCATGAAGAATCTGAATACAGAGGGACTGTCTCAGATACCCCTGTGAAAATTGCCAGAACACTTAATATTCACACGGCCGATTTGTTTGAGGTCAAAGGAAGTCACACAACGGAAATTCAAGGATAGTTTCCGTTACAAACACCTAGCTCCGAGTGTTGAGCTGGTTTCGCAAGATTCTTCGGGGATCACAATCCCAACAATTAGGTTAGAGTCTCCTGACAGCGTGACGGTTAATGTCTGACAATAATCCGGAGGAGTATTTAACTCAGGTAGCTGATTCCGTGGCGGATACGCGCAACGCGGACGTTGCTCTATACAATGGTGACCTCTACCGAGGTGCAGATACAAATATAATCTCTCAATGCACTCAACGAAATAAACGGGACAATATACTCGTTATTCTTGTAACAGAAGGTGGTAATGCCGATGTCGCGTATCGAATAGCACGGTGTTTTCAGGGACAGTATAAGCATTTTTCCCTCTTTGTTTCCGGCTTGTGCAAGAGTGCGGGAACTCTTGTGGCAGTTGGAGCCAATAAGTTGATCATGTCAGATCATGGGGAACTTGGCCCTCTGGATGTGCAGATGCCAAAGCAAGATGCTCTATGGGAAATGCAATCCGGTCTCACGGTTATGAGTACTCTAAACACCCTACAGCACAAGGCAACCAATACTTTTGGACAAATTTTTTCGAGCCTTGTTCAAGGACCAAGCTCAATCACTCTTAAGACAGCTGCAGAAATTGCTACTAGGACGACTATCGGATTATATTCGCCTCTCTACAGCCAAGTGGACCCGCTTTATATCGGAGAGGCTGGCAGAGCCATGTCAATTGCTTCACATTACGGTGGTCAACTATTGAAAAAAGGAAAGAACATTACCCCAGAAAATCTTGGAATAATCATTTCTGATTATCCATCACATAGTTACGTAATTGACCGAGAAGAGGCAACAACTAAGCTCTTTCGTTCCGTAGCGGAACCAAGTGAGGAAGAGATGAACCTAGCCATATGTCTGGGTGACCGGGCTCTCGTGCCGGGGCCTCCATGGTTGCCGGATTCTGGATTCCAATTTCTTTCTACAGAGGCGAAACCGAAGGCAAAGCGCACATCCAAAAAGGTCGAAAAATGAGGCACATTCGAAATGAAAGTCATTCTCCAAGCCTTCGCGAGCTATTAAACAGTCAGCAGGACATTTTTCAACGCGCGTTGGGGGGGGGGATACAATCAGTCCCGCGGCCTACCGATAACTTCCCAAAACAGGAGCCTAAACAAATTGGCGGGGACATGACAGCCCATCCTCCCAGTGGGAAACGTGAAGAAGGAGAAAGGTTTAATGAAACAGAGTGACGTGCCAAGATAAGCCAAAGTGCTCCGAAAGACTCAAGACAGAAAGTCAGAATGATGTGAAGAAAGTCAAGATACCAAGCACATACGTACTTGCGGCACGCATCTGGCCGCGTAAACAATGGCCCCCAGAAGTAGGGTATCTGCACGGCGAGAGGCGTTGGGGTTGGCCAATTCAGTGACCCACGAGAAGGGTGTTTAAGCAGCTATATAACGAAGCCTCATTATATAACTCCCATCGAAAAATTCAAAGCAATCAATGAGGAACCGGCAACACCAAGGCTGAAAATCCCGCCAGCGGAGACTCTCCGTCCTGCCTTGCGATTCGTAATCCTAAATTGTGATATTTCATTGCCGATGCCCCCGCCGGTTAATCAGGACGCATAAGCGGAAAGAGGATCACGTCACGGATGCTGCGCTGGTTAGTCACCAGCATGGCGAGACGATCAATTCCCACGCCCAACCCGGCATTAGGCGGCATACCATATTCAAGAGCCCGCAAATAGTCATGATCCATTTGCATCGCTTCAAAGTCTCCTCCCTTGCGAAGACGTACCTGATCCTCAAACCGTGCACGCTGATCATCCGGGTCGTTTAGCTCACTGAAAGCATTGCATAACTCCTTGCCCCCTGCGAACATCTCGAAACGCTCAACCAATCCTTTTTTGCTGCGATGTCGTTTGGCTAGCGGACTGAGCTCGAGCGGATAGTCTGTAATGAAAGTGGGCTGGATCAAATGCGGCTCGACCGAAGAACTAAAAATCTCATCCAGCAGCTTGCCATTGCCCATAGAGGTCGATGTCTCTATGTCCAGAGATTGAGCCACCTGTAGCAGAACGCCCCGGTCCTGTCCGTACAGATCATGGCCGGTACGTTGCGCTATCGCTTCAAAAAAGGGAATCCGGGGCCACGGTCGCTCAAACGAAATCACTTCTTCACCATGCTGCACACAGGGTTGACCATGAAGTACACAGACGACAGACTCTAGCATCTCCTCTACCAGGCCCTGCATCCAGACATAGTCCTTGAAGGCAACATAGAGCTCCAGCATAGTGAATTCAGGATTGTGGAAACGGCTCAGGCCCTCATTCCGAAAATCTTTGGCAATCTCATACACGCCGTCAAAACCACCGGTGATGCATCTTTTCAGGTATAGTTCATCGGCAATGCGCATGTAGAGGGGCATATCCAGCGCATTGTGGTGCGTCTTGAACGGCCGCGCAGACGCTCCGCCATAGACCGGTTGAAGAACAGGAGTCTCAACCTCAATGAACCCTTTGTCATCCAAGAATTTTCGGATGGCAGTTACCATACGGGCACGTTGCACAAAAACCTCTCGCACTTGTGGGTTAATGACCAAGTCCACATAGCGCTGCCGGTAGCGAAATTCCTTCTCAGTGACCTCATTGAAAACAACGCCCTCCTGCTCCTTGATAATTGGAAGGGGACGTAGCGCTTTGGCCAGAAGCTCCAGCTTTGAAACATGGACTGTGATCTCGCCCATGCGCGTGCGAAATACCCTTCCTTCAATGCCGACGATATCACCGATATCAATATGGCGCTTGAAGACTTTGTTGTAGAATCCTTCTGGCAGGTCATCCCGGCGAATATATGCTTGCATACGCCCCGTTGCATCCTGGAAATCGAAGAAGGATGCTTTTCCCATTATTCGCCGACTCATCAGCCGGCCTGCCATGGAAACCGATTCCTGGGGGGCCGTCTCATCAAATTCTTCCAGTACGGGAACCACATGATCGCTGACGGGCCACGCGTATGGGTAGGGATTGACCCCAAGGTCTTCTAACGCCTCTCTGGAATTCCGGCGTATTTGCTCCTGATCTGTGAGTTGGCGCGCGGAAAATGAAGAACTATCTTGCATAGTCTGCTAGTGGACGGACCTCCATGGTAATATCTAACATTGGTCTGTCACCGTTAGGGTTTCCGCGTTGACCGGCTCTGGAGGGAGTCAGTACCCGCGTGATCCGATCCAGTACATCATAGCCCTCGACCAGTTCACCAAAAACAGTGTACATCCCATCCAGCATTGGCGCACCACCCTCGGTGGTGTAGGTGGCTCTCGCCTCACTTGAGTATTCAAATGTTGTGTCGGGGATCATTTGCTGTAACCGATTCTGCACCTGATCCAGGAAATCTTCCGGATAAATGCTCCCATGCACGATATAAAACTGACTGCCGTTGGACTCCCTGTTGGGATTCATATTGTCGCTTGCCCGTGCTGTGGCGAGTGCACCTCGTTTATGGTAGCGTCCAGGGACTATTTCGGCTGGAATTGTGTAACCGGGATCTCCCATGCCGTCATTGTTCGGATTATCATCCTTTGAGTTCGGGTCCCCACCCTGAATCATAAATCCACCGATCACACGATGAAAGGTAGTACCGTCAAGAAAACCGTCATCCACGAGTTTTTTGAAGTTATCTCTATGGATTGGTGTATCGTCGTAGAGTTCAATGACCATTGCTCCCATGGGAGTGGATATCTCGAAAAAATTTGTTGCCGACAAGCCGGAGTTGGCTTGCCTCGCGCATCCACTAGTAGTCATCACGGTAATCAGTAACAAGGTGAGGCAGGAAAAAAGTTCAACGGGTCTCATGGGTTCAAGTAACGGTCAAAATAGCTGAGAATACCTGCACGCAGCAGTAACTCTTGTTGAGAAGAATTCAGGTTTTCGGGAAAGTCTTCATGGGGCTCCCAGATCCAGTAGCCATCTGTTTCCTGGCCGATTCGCTCAAAGCATCCCAGACTTTCCAGTACGCTGTATGTGCCTTCATTGATGATACGCTGTTTTGAAGCTTTATCCAAGTCCGGTGCAAACTCCTGGCGCAATTCCTGCAAGCCGACCAGGAAGAGAACTCCTTCAAGGTCATCTCCACAACCAAGCGCCTTGTCAAGCCAAGCTTTCAGGGCGGGCCATTTTCGGTCCACAGCCTCCCGATCTGGTTCGAAAATATTCACTACAGACACATACAATCCAGACGCCCTCGCCAACAAAGGGGGGCGATCCTTGTTCCTGTAATTGAGTCCGTATGTGTGCAGAATGTACAGTATATTGGATATCCTTGGGAAAATTGACGAATCCAATGAAACAACTACTTCTTCTTGCTGCTGGCCTGCTGATCACGACCAGCGCACAAGCCCAATCTTTCGGCGGGGCACTGGCGATGACAGAGCAACATGTATTTGTCGGAGAAACCGGGAATATGGCGTTTCCTGGAGAGGTGTATATCTACACTCTAGACAACCTTGAGGGAGCGCCAACCATATTGTCCGTGAATGAAGAATTGGAGCGGTTTGGCCGCACGATTGTAGCTGACGGTGAGACTTTATTGATCGGAGCCATTGATGCCGACGAGGCACGTGGAGCCGTCTACGTATTCAAGTATGATGACACATGGCAGCAGGTTGCCCGACTTACTGCATCAGATGCATCACCAGGCGACCAGTTTGGTTCTTCAATCGCGGCAGATGGGGATGTAGTATTGATCGGTGCGCAGGGGCGTTCAGAGTCGACGGGAGCAGTTTATGTATTCTCGAAAGACCCTGACGGTACATATTCGGAAACCGGCATGCTGCCAGTTGAAGATATCAATCCAGGAGATGGCTTTGGATATGTCGTGGCAGTTGAGGGCAATCTCGCGGTCGTTGGCTCACCTGCACACATGGAGAATATGGGTGCTGCACATGTATTTATGCGCGGAGCAGAGGGTTGGTCGCAAATCAGCAAGTTGGCGCCTGATTTTCTTACCGAAAGAAGCCGGATGGGCGGTGCAGTAATGGTGCACAAGGGACAGGTTTACGTATCTGCCCCTATGCAGAATTTGGTTCTAGAGTACGAATGGGATCCTGAATCTAGTCAGCTGCGCATGCGCGGTCAACTTAGCCCGTTTGATGCTCGACGGGGATCTCAGTTTGGGGCTTCTCTTGCAGCCAGTGGCAATGAAATCTGGGTAGGTGACAATCGTAGTGGACGGGGTAGAGGCGTTGTGTATCGGTTCATGTCCGGTGACGAGGGTTTTACAGGGGCAATAAAGCTGCTGCCCGACGAAGAAATTGGTCGCGCAGCGTTTGGCAGCAGTCTGGCACTGTATGGAGATCATGCTGTCGTGGGCGCTGTTCGCATGGACTCCAGAGCAGGAGGGGCCATACTTATGAATCGGAGCGAAGGTGAATGGTCGGCAGTGGCGACCCTCATCAACGAAGTCAAAGGTTACGAAGCGATCACTGGGGAAGAAGTGCGCTGTGCAGAAGGCAAAGCGTCAAGGTGGTCATGCCAGGATGTTGATCTGACATCGTTCCTGCCACTGCCTCAGATGGGAGGCAACCGAGGTTCCAGGCTGAATGATATATGGGGATGGACCGACCCTCAGACCGGCCAAGAATATGCACTGGTGGGGCGTAATGACGGTACCTCCTTTGTAGATGTTACCAACCCGGAAATGCCACGATATGTAGGAGACCTGCCGATGACAGCAGGCTCCGTCGCAAATGTGTGGAGAGATATCAAAGTATATGCCGACCATGCCTATGTAGTTGCTGATGGTGCCGGACAACATGGTGTGCAGGTTCTTGATCTGAGCCGGTTACGTGAGGTTGAGGGTGAGCCAGTGACGTTCACAGAGACAGCACACTACGCAGGAATTGCAAGTGCACACAACATTGTCATTAACGAAGAAACGGGATTTGGCTTCGTGGTTGGCGCGAGTGGAGGAGGAGAAACCTGTGGCGGCGGCTTGCACATGCTTGACTTGCGTGATCCCCCGAATGTGTCCTTTGCCGGTTGCTTTGCAGACCCAAATACAGGTAGACGCAATACAGGTTATTCTCACGATGCACAGTGCGTAGTGTATGCTGGTCCAGATTTGACCTATAGTGGTAAAGAAATTTGCCTCGGATCCAATGAAACGGCTCTGAGCATCGCGGACGTGACAGACAAGGACAACCCGATAGCTATTTCTGCAGCTTCCTATCCCAATGTGGCCTACACACACCAGGGATGGCTAACCGAGGATCACAGATACTTCTACATGAATGACGAGGGGGATGAACCGAGAGGACTGGTAGAAGGCACGCGGACGCTTGTCTGGGATGTTTCCGACCTGGATGACCCGGTGCTGGTAACTGAATACATTGCAAGTACGCCAGACACAGATCACAACCTTTACATCAAAGACAACCTGATGTATCAGTCCAACTACGGGGCAGGTCTGCGTATTCTTGATATCACAAACCCGGAATCTCCTACGGAGATTGGGTTTTTTGAGCCAGGCCCAGGGTCCTCATCCTGGAGTAACTATCCTTATTTCAAGAGTGGTACGCTGATCGTTACGAGTGGGAACGAGGGTCTATTCATTCTCAAGAAGCGAGCAGTGGACATCTAGAGGTTTAGCCCAACTTTGTCAATCCAGATGGCAGAGTCGGGTTTCATGTCTGGGAGTTGTGTATTCCAGGTGGGCTTTGAACCGTAACGCCTCATGCGGAGGCGGTGCGTTTGCTCACGGGTAAAAACCCCAAATTCATGACACACACAGCCTTCCTCAAACCGGTTGGGGTAACACACTCCAGATGTAGGAGGTTAAAAGAATATATTCAGAATAATTCCCATCATAACAAGTATAATGATCCATGTGGATGCCTTCGCAATCCTCCTGACTTCGACAGGTACGGGTTGACTCGGGGGTTACAAATGGGCATTTTCGGGTGATTTGGGGGCATTTTGGGGGTGTTTGGGACCATTTCAGCCCTGATTTCCGCCATCCGGTTGTGTAGTGTTCAGTTTATGTTAGGATTTGCATAATTGCGCCGCATACCGTATATTACAGGTACCATGTTCGTGCGCAAACTAAAAC
>JAJEDR010000001.1 GCA_022821385.1 Rhodothermales bacterium | reverse complement strand
GGAGGATGTCTCTGATCCTCCATTCCGGGCGTTGTGCAAGCGCTATGGTGCTGACGTCGTATACACGGAGTTTATCTCGTCAGGGGGCTTGGTTTATGAGGCCAGAGATTCAGTCATGAAACTGGATATCCGCGAGGCCGAACGCCCGGTAGGTATCCAGATATTTGGCGGCGATGTTGATCAGGTCAGGTCTGCCACGGCCATTGTAGATCAAGTAGGACCAGACATCATTGATATAAATTTTGGATGCCCTGTCCGAAAAGTGGTTTGTAAGGAGGCCGGTGCTGGTATCCTGCGTAATCTACCCAAGATGGAAAAGATCACACGCACAGTGGTGGGGGCAACTAATCGACCCGTGACAGTCAAGACCCGGCTCGGCTGGGATGACAGTAGTATTGACATTGTAAATGTCGCGCGTATGCTGGAAAACTGCGGGATTCGGGCACTGGCCGTGCATGCCAGAACACGCAAACAAATGTATACAGGATCCGCACGCTGGCAGTACTTGCGGGCTATCCGTGAAAACGGACTACGAAACATCCCCCTCATCGGAAATGGTGATGCCTTGGGGCCCGAGACAATTCTTCAAATGTTTGAAGAAACGGGAGTAGATGCCGTCATGATTGGACGCGGCGCGATTGGTAATCCCTGGATATTCAAGCGCGCAAAGGCGCTCATTGAAGAGGGGATAGTATTGCCGGGCCCTTCCTGGGCAGAACGCATAAGTGTTGTAGAGGAACATTTGACCCTCAAGTGTGCCTGGCTTGGAGAGCGAACGGGAGTAAAGGAAATGCGGCGCATGTATGGTGGCTACTTCAAGGGATTCAAAAACGCCAGCAAGCTCCGCGCACGCTTGATGAAAGCAAACACCATGGACGAAGTTCTCACTGTACTGGGAAGCACCAGGGAAGTGGAACCCAATGTGATTCTCCAGAAACCCTCAGGCCACACTACGACGCTTAAGTATCCGGCCAACAAGGTGATCCGCCGCCACAAGGAGGGCGACGATAATCGCCAGAGTCGGCAAAGCAAGCCATTGGTCAAAAATTACCAGGCCACCTACAGCTCCAAGCGCGCCGCCGAGGTACTTGAGGTAGATTAGCTGGTCGTTTGAGGTACTTTTGATTAGATCCTCCAGCTGTCGCTCATCGTAGCGTCGCAGGTTTTTGGAAACCATATCGTAGATGTCAAGCGAGTTAACGAACGCCATGATGGCCTTAGTCAACCACTGTTCAATGTCGTCCGATTGCTGTGATATTTTCTCCGGCAGTGTCTCGAACAGGTGATCCAGTTCATCCACGACAAGGTCTGCAGACTCCGGCAGGTCATCAATAGCTTTTTCTATTTGACGTTGGAATCCATCCCGATTCAACATCTGGTACATCTTGACGGCTATACCGGCTATCCCGCGGTTGATGGTTGAATCAATTTTTTCCATTACCAGGGCCACGAGTTTCTGTTTTAATTCGGGGTCCTGTAATTTTTCCCGGATATAGCGATTGGCTAATACCTTGATATCCTGCTGAAAATTTTCGTCTGACAGTAGGTTGTGGGCCACCTGCAGGGCCATGTCGCGGTACTTGGGGACGACTCCACTCAGTCTAATGCGTTCCTGGATAACCTCCTCGCTGATCAGGTCTCTGCTGATGGCAAGGGCAATCAGGTCGGCGATGCGCTCGCGATAGGCCGGAATGATACCCTGGCCCAGGAGTGGACGGCTTTTACGCGGATGAAAGAGCATTGTAATGGCCAACCAGTTTGTAAAAAAACCAATCAACCCGGCAGACGAGATGGTCACAATAAGCCCTTCCAGGTCAAGCATTCGGCTGAAAGCCGGAAAACCAAGCCCGGAATAGCTGCTCAAGACGGAGGCCTGTTCGCCCGATGAATACAGATAAATCCCCGAATCAGCCAGCAGGAGGCTCAGGCCCTCAAAGTCCCAGATAAACGAAGTAATAAAAAGGGCCGACAACAGCCAGGGGACCACGCGGAGGAGCCGCAGTGCAACCCCGGCCTTAATTGCCCTTTTTTTGGGGGTAACCGTTTTAGGTCCTGATTTTTCCCCGGGCCAGTAGTGCTCAAGATGGCGCTCGAGTATCTCCCTGAGATCACTGTCAGCTACGCGGTCTGGTTTTGTCATGTGGGGTTAACCAGCTGCCACCAATCCCAGCCTATCAGCATGTGCGCGCATTCCGCTGATTACATTGGCGATATGCTGAGGCAGTTCAATTCCCAGTTCTTCCGCACCCAGTTGAATATCTTCGCGGCTCACTGCTGCTGCAAATGCTTTGTCCTTCAATTTTTTGCGCACACTCTTGACCTTCATGCCTTCAAGGCGGGTAGGTCGAACGTATGCGACTGCGGTTATGAAACCTGCCAACTCATCTACGGCAAAAAGTGTTTTGGCCATAAGAGTTTCTCGTGGTGTTCCTGTGTGCGGTGCGTGACCGAGGATTGCTTGGACGATTGATTCAGGGTATTTCAGTTCGCGGAGCAGCTTGACACCCACATAAGGATGCTCTTCAAGTGTGGGATGCTGTTCGTAGTCCAGGTCATGCAGTAGACCAGTGATTCGCCAAAGTGTTACATCCTCGCCGAAGAGGATGGCATAGCCTTCCATTGCTGCGTCGACAGCATAGGCGTGTCTCCGAAGGCGGTCTGACTTTGTCCACTCGTGGAATAGTGCAAGTGCGTCGTCGTAAGTGGGCATCGGATTAGAAGAAGTCAATGAGTTTCAAGTGACGCAGATATTGGCTGGGATCCTCCTCAAAATTCTCGAGAATACGTCTCAGCGCTGCGGAGGCCGCATGAGCTTCCACATAGAGAGAGTCATCAGTAACGAGTTTGCCTAGTGTTCCTTGACCATCATTGATGGAAGTGAGCAGCGTATTGAGCTCGTTTGTCGTGGTTTCCAGCAGATCAAGGTTCATCGATAGGCGGACCAGAACCTCCTTTAAGCCAGTTGCCGCACCTCCGAGAGAATCTCCGGCGAAAGATTCAAGTGCGCCCGAGAGTTGCTCAATATCTTTCAGCACGGCCTGCAAACTTCCTTGCTCAGCAAGGAGGACGGCCTCGAAAGCATCAGCCGAGCTACGGATAGAGGCCAAAGTCTGTTGCATTTGGCTTTCAGGTCCAGTCAGGAGATCCCTGGCTGCACTAATTGCCTGGTTGGATCCTGTGAGAACTGTGTCAATGCGTCCCAGAACTGCAGGAGCACGATCAGATAGATCAGCCAGGATATCAGACTGCGTTGAAGCAGGAATGAAGGAGCCCGGTTCGTACACCGGAGCATCAGGCGGGCCAAGTGTGAGATTGAGCTGCACGCTGCTTACAAACCCGAAGCCCCCCGCAGACGCGGTCGTTCCTTCAGTTAGAGCAACATCCTCTTCAACAGAAAAGGTGATATAGGCTCCTGTGAGTGTGAGACGCACCTCAGTGATGCTACCAACCCCCACACCGTTGACGACCACGACATTACCTGCCACAAGACCGTTAGAATTGCTCAATTCCGTGTGATATACGGTAGCCTGCCCAAAAAGGGGTAGGTCCCTCAAAAATCGGATGCCGAGATAAAATACGACTCCCGCGAGGATGACCGCCAAGCCAATCTTAAGTTCATTATTTATTTTCACTTGCTCATGGGCTGTTGGGTGAGTGGTGAGTTCCGATCACATATTCGTTGGCCTTAACGAAGGAACGAAGAATGGTATCGTTACTTTGGTGTAGCTCTTCTGTTGTACCTGTCCAATGCATACGTGTATCGTGAATAAAAGCTACATGGTCAGCTATTTGTAGCACTGAATGCATATCGTGGGTAACGACAATACTTGTGATTTCAAGGTGACGTGCCAAATTTCTTATTAGCTCATTGATGGTGTTGGACGTTTCTGGATCAAGTCCACTGGTTGGCTCGTCATAGATGATGTACCGAGGGCGCAACGCAATTGCACGTGCGAGTGCTATGCGTTTGCGCATGCCTCCAGACAAAGCAGACGTGCTCTTTGATCCAACGTTGGAGAGTTGGACGAGGTCAAGGCATGTTTGCACCTCCTGCCGTATTTCCTGGTCGGTTTTCGAAGTAAATGTTCGAAGTGGAAAAGCAACATTCTCGAATGAATCCATTGAGTCGAAGAGCGCACCTCCTTGGAAGAGAACCCCGAACTGTCTCCGAATTTTCCGGAGTTCGTTGTAGCTGATTTTACTGATATCTGTGTGATTCACCAATATGCGCCCCTGGTCGGGCCGCAATAGACCGATGATATGCTTCATGAGCACACTCTTACCTGAACCGCTCCGCCCAATGATTGCCTGAGTGCTGCCTTCGCGGATTGTCAGCGAAACATCCTGGAGCACAGGACGACCGGCAAATGATTTGTAAACGTTCTCTACCCGGATCATATGGTTGAACGGCGATCGTTCAGTAGAACTAACGTATGTCTGGAGGTAGTGTAATTATAGAAGAAGAACAGCAAGTACCAGATCAGCTATCAGAATTAGCACACAACTCATGACAGCAGCACTGGTCGTACTGCGGCCGACTCCGTCGGCGCCACCTTCGGTGAAGTAACCGATGTGGCAAGATACTGCTGTTATGAGGAATCCAAAAACAAAAGACTTGATCAGTCCGAAGTAGGGGCCGAAAGTATCAAAGTGTTCTCGTGCCCCCAGAATGAACTCAGCACTTGATACAACACCGGTCAATTCGGCGGCTGCCAACCCACCCAAGACTCCAATAACGCACGCTGCCACATACAGTACTGGTACCATTAGAATGCCTGCCAACACACGAGGAACGATCAAATATCCAATTGAATTCAGTCCCATGGCTTCCAAGGCATCAATCTGCTCTGTTACACGCATGGTTCCAAGTTCGGCTGCGATGCGTGCACCAACGCGGCCAGAGAGGATAAAGCCTGTTACAACGGCTCCAAGTTCCATCGTCAGTGACGGTACCACGACAGCTCCGATAATTTTAGGGGGAATCAGGGGAGAGACCAACTGATAGGCAGTCTGAACAGTTGTTACCGCTCCAGAAAATGCAGCCGCCAGGGCAACGATGGGAATAGACTCAATGCCAATACGTACCATCTGTATTTGCGTGTTTTGCCGATAAGTTTTCAGCTCGCGCAAAGACATGAAGGCCGACGACATGAGGATTGTGAAGCGGCCAATATTCATAAATGGCTGTGCAACACGTAAAACACCTAGGGGCATCACTAACGTCGGGATGATTGGGCGGTTAATCAATTATTACAGTTGTTGTTTCTAGCCAACTCAGTCTATAGGGGCTATATTGCACAATAACTGGGGATTTTTTTATGGCAAAGACGAAAACACGGTACCGCTGTCAGGAGTGTGGCTATTCATCTCCCAGGTGGTTGGGCAGATGTCCGGGATGCGACTTTTGGGATACAATGATAGAAGAAAAGGGGATCGGGCGAAGCCATGTGTCCGTCCCTTTAGCGGTCCCAAAGCCCATCAGTGAGGTTGAGATCGGCGAGATGCCGCGCATCGTGACCGGTGCGGAGGAGCTGGATCGTCTTATGGGAGGGGGAATTATGCGCGGATCGATCGTGCTGGTGGCAGGGGATCCAGGTATCGGGAAATCTACGCTCATGACCGAACTGGGGCGTTATTTGGATCCGCTAACAATTCTATACGTGTCGGGCGAGGAATCGGCGCGACAGGTAAAACTCCGCGCGGAGCGCCTCGGTGCAGCCATGGACAATATGCTCCTCTTGGCTGAAACCAATGCACCCGCAATACTGGAAGCAATTAAGGATTCATTGCCGGATGTGGTTGTGATTGATTCTATTCAGACTCTTTATGATCCTGATGTGTCTAGTGCACCGGGGAGCGTATCCCAGATTCGAGAGAATGCAGCAGCATTAATGCAGCTCACGAAGAGAATGAATGCGGCCACTTTTCTGGTTGGACATGTAACCCGATCCGGGTCGATAGCAGGTCCGCGTGTTCTGGAACACCTGGTAGATACCGTGTTGTATTTCGAGGGTGACCGCAATCATGGTTACCGCATGTTGCGGGCGGTGAAGAATCGGTTTGGATCCACTAATGAGATCGGTGTTTTCGAGATGACCAGTGCAGGGCTTCAGCAGGTCCTAAATCCAAGTGAGATATTCCTGTCTGAACGGCAGAGTGGCATTGCCGGGTCCTGTGTGGTCTGCGCGGTCGAGGGGAGCCGCCCACTGTTGGTAGAGGTTCAGGCATTGGTGTCAAAGACATCCTATGGTGTGCCTCAGCGGACATCAGCAGGCTTTGATCCAAAGCGGCTGCAACTGCTCTTGGCGGTGCTGGAAAAGCGGGAAGGTCTGGCATTGGGTGGACACGATGTTTTCCTGAACATTGCAGGTGGAGTGCGAATAGAGGAGCCTGCCGCAGATTTAGGCATAGCTGCTGCCATTGCTTCCTCCCTCTATGACGTACCAGTAGACAAGTATGGGGTTCTCATTGGAGAGGTTGGATTGGGAGGAGAGATCCGAGGTGTCAGTCGACTTGAAACACGCCTGAAGGAATGCGCTAAGCTCGGATTTGAGCGCGCGATCGTGCCTTCAAAGAGTCTGCAGGGGTTTGTACCCCCAAATAATATTGAGATTGTAGGGGTACAAACCATCAGCGAAGTACTTGAACTGCTTTTGGTTTAAGGGTGTGCAATAACAGCGGAGCGACATTCGTTATCTAGGCCGGACCGCTTACCCCGATATGAATACATTATTGTCTGATGACGAACTGTTGACCGCGTATGCGGAACGGGGTGATCAGTTGGCTTTTCGACGGCTGGTCGATCGCCACAAGGACCGTGTCTATAGTTTTATCCTGGGCATGGTCCATGATGCGGAATTGGCGAACGATTTGTTTCAGGATACATTTCTGCGGGTGATTGATGTAATGCAGCGGCGCCGAGGGGGCTATAAGCCCCAGGGTAGATTTCTCGGGTGGGTATTGATGATCGCGCGCAATGTAGTGTATGACCACAAGCGGAGCCGAAAAAAGTGGAAGGATGTGTCCGACGGAGACGACGGGTTCTGGGATCGACTTCCTGATGATGAAGAGTCTGCCGACGAGGCACTCCATCTCAGAGAAAGGAGTCAGTGGCTGTCGGCTTGTATCAGCAATTTGCCACCAGCGCAGCGGGAAGTGGTGCTATTGAGGCAGGATGCTGAATTAACGTTTAGGGAAATCGCCGAGATCACCGATGTATCTATTAATACTGCGCTTGGGCGGATGCGGTACGCACTTATCAACCTCCGGAAAATGATTGAACAACAATCAAGTTCTTATGCCCCTGAGTCCACTCGTCCGCAGATTGTGCAGTTAACTGCGGTAACACATGTCTAGTGCTAGTCACAATATGGATAAAGAACTACTTCTTATACAGCATCTTTACGGTGAAAAAGAGGATGCAGAGGAGCTGAACGAGCTTCTAAAAGATCCCGCGCTCCGTGCGGAGTATGAGGCGTTGCGGGATGTCAAGCGAAAATTGGAAAATCGTGCCTTGCGCAGGCCGGTAACTGCTCCCGAGGATGCGGTAGATCAGATTATTGCGTCTACCCGCCCCAAACTGACCCCCATCTGGAAACTCCCCTCTAGTCGCTCAAAACAATTTGCAGTGCTCGGTGGCGTGGCAGCAGTAGCGGCCTGCTTGCTGGTAGTCTTCTTACTTCCCGGGCGGCAAACGCAGGAGCCGGCTGCAATTACGGACGAGGCCTCAGACCCGGTGGAGATGGTGAATTGGGATGACACACAGGAACGTATCGAAATGCAGCAAACGCTCAATGTAGTTCGCCAGCGAACCAGACCAGACTTATGGGATGAGTCTGCGGTCATAAGGCTGGACTCACTCGCAGGTAATTTGAACAGTAGTCCATCTGGAGTGGAATCTGCCAGTACACTTCCTCAGTAACCAAACCATGCGTATAGACCAATGAAACGGATAACATTCATATGCTCGGCAATTACTTTGCTGGTCGCTTTTTTTGTGACGGCTGATGTTTCAGCCCAAATTGTCTTTGAAGGTGATGAAAATGGACTGAGAGTGAATGGCAAAGCAGTTGATTCCAGTAATCTGCCCGAAGGCTTGGCCGAAATGCTGGAGGGGAAGGATTTTTCTCTGCGTTCGGGTGGTACTTTTCCAATGCGGGTCACGGTCAATGGGGCGAATTACGAGGTTTGGGAAGACAGAATTGTAGAGTCTGACGAAGTAGAGCCTGGTAATACTCATATCGTAAGCTTTGAAATCGTCGCCAACCCAGGTTCAATCAGGATCGGGAATTCCAGAAATCCAGACTGGAACACGGAGACCATGTTCTTCAGCTGGAAGGACAAAGCAGACGAGATGGATTCGCTGTCGCAGACGCTCCAAGTAGTTAAAAGATCGCTCCGGGAACGCCCCAAACTAACCCCAAAGCAGATTGATGAGATTGTAAATGCTACGTCTGTTGCGTCCGTTGTGGGACGAGGTGCGCTCAATATGTTTGAAGTATCCAACTATATGGCGGATGTGCTAGGTGCCAATGATGAGCTGTCCGAGCTATTGCGATATGAGTGGCGGGAAGAATTTGAAGCTCGACAAATGGCTGCAGAGATCAATAACATGTCTCCAGGAAGGGAGCGCGACGTAGCCATTGTCGAACTAAAAGAGAAGTTAACTACGATTTTTCATCTGAAGCAGGACAATCGTACGCGCGAAATAAGGCGTATGAGGCTGGATCTGGAAAAAATGCAACTACAGGTAGAGGAAAGGAATCGGAATATGGAACGTCTAATCGATATGCGCTTGGACGAGCTGTTGGGAACAGGGTGGTAATATCAGGCGGGCGCGAAATCCATTGCGTGTGAGAACGTACAGATCAAACCATAAACATGAAACAGTTTTTTGCATTCACATTCGGCATTGCCATGATGCTGGTGGCGTTGCCTCTGCAGGCACAGGACCACACCGTTAGCGGCAGAGTTGTGTCCGCCCCTGATAGTCAACCTCTGGCCGGGGCCGCGGTTGTCGAAACCGGGACGCGAAACGGTACCGCCACCGACATAGACGGATCGTTTTCCCTTGAAGTTGGTGACCCCAATGCGTCACTCATGGTTTCGTTTGTCGGCTTTACCAGCCAAACCATTGAGGTAGAGGGCAGAAATGAAGTCACCATTACCCTGGAAAAAGACACCGGTGCGCTGGAAGAGCGGGTTGTCACCGTTGAGGGAGACACGGAAACCGTAATCGTGCGGGGACGAGGAGTTCCCAGGATCCAGAGGCGCAATCCCTTCTGGACGGGAAGATTTACGTTTACTTCTGAAGATGATTCGACGGTGGTATTTGTTGACACTGAGGCAGACACGGAAACCGTAATCGTGCGGGGACGAGGAGTTCCCAGGATCCAGAGGCGCAATCCCTTCTGGGCGGGAAGATTTACGTTCACTTCTGAAGAAGATTCGACGGTGGTAGTTGTTAACGCTGAGGGAGACACGACGATCGTGATCGCGAAAGACGTGCAACCTCCCAGGATCCGGATAGGCGGTTCTACCGTGAATGCACGAGGGTATACTGTGATTTCTGAAGAGGATTCGACAATCATGGTCTACCCTGATGGCAGGACTCGGTATTATATATCTCGGCGTGCGCCAGAATTTGTAGAGCGGGATGTAGTTGTGAATACTGAGGGGGATTCAGTCGTAGTTATCATGCGCGGGGAACGTGCCATGCGAGCACGAATTCCTGCGAGGATGGAGCGAGGTCGTAAGCGTGTTCGCGGCAGAACTGACAGGCATCACAGGCGCGGCCAATCAAGGGGTTCCGGTAGAATGGAGCGTGGTCGCAAGCGTGTTCGTGATAGAGCTGGTCGTCATCAGTGGCATGGTCGGAGGTGGAATTCAGGCCGAGTGGGGCGACACCATCAGGGCGCTGAGGTTTCTCGTGAACATGCAGAAGCATTAAGGGAGATGATGGTTGAGGTACACCGATTGGCGCGTGAAGTGCGTAGGGCGGATGAAGAAGCACACGCAGTAAAAATGGAGGCACTGAAAGCGAAAGTTGGGGAGTTTTTTGACCGTCAACAGTCCTTGCACGCCGAGAGGATGGAGGAGATTCAGGAAAATAAGGAGGCACTTATTGAGGAGCTTATGGATCGATTGCTCGAGCGAAATCATCCGTACTCTGAGATTTCTCGTGAACGAATGGAAGAGTTAAGGGAGATGATGGTCGAGTTTAGCCGTAAGGCTCGTGAATTACGTCAGGCACGTGAAGAAGAACACGCAGAAAAACAGAGGCGCTGAAAGCGAAGGTTAGGGGCTATTTGACCATCAACTGTCCTTGCACGCCAAAAAGATGGAGCAGTATTAGGAGAATAAGGAGGTACTCATTGAGGAGCTTATAGATTGATTGCTTGGGAGAAGAACATCAGGTCGTCGATAATTCCTATATTCCGGTGGGTTACAGGTATATCGGAATGAAAACAAATGGAATCTGTTGATGCGATCAGGAAAGTGATCCGAACGATCCCGGATTTTCCCAAGCCCGGGATCGACTTCAAGGATATCACACCAATTCTGTCCGATCTGGCACTCCTCAAGTCCGCCGTACAACATTTGAAGAAACCGTTTGAGGGTCAGAATATTACCAAGGTTGTCGCCATCGAGTCCAGGGGATTTGTACTGGGACCAATGGTTGCACTTGAATTGGGAGCGGGCTTTGTACCAGTGCGCAAGGAGGGTAGACTGCCACGCGAGACGCACTCCGTGGACTACAATCTCGAGTACGGTTCAGGTAGAATTGAGATGCACCTGGATTCGGTATTACCGAGCGATCGTGTCGTGATTCACGATGATCTACTAGCCACGGGAGGTACAGCTGCGGCAGCAGAAAAGCTCGTAGAAAGAAGTGGAGCGGAGATCGTTGGATTTACATTTCTAGTTGAGATACCTGAGTTGAATGGCCGGTCAAAATTGCGGCGGGACCATGCGGTACATGTCGTAGTCCAAGTGTGATCGTTTTCTGTGTGGCAATTTGGAGGTGGTGGGCATTGTTTCACAGGCATAACCGCCCTGACATCAGGAGCGAGTAACTTCGTGCAAAACACCCCGTGTCGGAGCAGCCCAAGGCAGGCTTAGTCCCGACTGATGGGTGTCCGGGAAGATATTATATTAGCGGGCTTTTGGGGAGTTATACCTGTATTCGATTAAAAGTAGGTTCGCTTCCGCCGGGATGCTCATCACATTGGCTGGCTCTCGGAGCACGGCCACGTATGTATAGGCGTGCATAAGCATGACCTCAAATTCTGTCTTTGCTAGGTCGCGCGCTTCCTTCTGCACAGGTGTCCAGGGGAATAATGATCCGAAATCACCATAATCCGATCGGAACTTCAAGATGCGTTCAAACCACGCCAGCGGACGCGGACATGCTACAGGTCTATGGGGACCATATGCCCCTGAGAAGGGTGCGGGCAATCATCATGCTGGCACGTCCCTCGGGGCCTTCACCGAGGCGACATTGTGATCCGGTTGGTTTTCCCATTGCTGCATGTACAATGGATGCCTGATCTGCGCCCGCACACACGCTCCAGTTATTTTCGAAAGTTTCTGGGTATTCGGTTTCCTCACGTAGGATTACGCAACTCACGCCAAACCAATATGCCTCCTTCTGGAGTCCACCACTGTCAGTAAGTACGCGATGCGCATTTGAGGTGAGTGTCAGCATCGCCAAATAACTTACAGGAGACCGAATCTCCACGTTGTCTGGAATTGTTATGCCCTTGAGGGCTGCCCTGGTTCGCGGATGAAGCGGTAAGATGATGGGTAGAGGTAGTTGTCCAAAGGCATTGAAAATGCTTTGAAGGTTTTCTCGGATATCCGTATTGGATGGACGATGTACAGTTGCCAGAATGTACCCCCTGGGGGGATGTTGGGTAATGGATTCCAGTGGCCATCGCTCCTTTGCACGTTCAGCAAACATGCGCGTGGCATCCAACATTACATCCCCAACGAGTATGGTCTGTGCTGCGAGGCCCTCTCGGTTTAAATTCTCAACTGCGACTTCGGTGGGGGCAAAAAGCCACTTTGACACCCGATCGGTCAGAATCCGATTGATCTCTTCCGGCATCAACCAATTGAAGCTGCGAATCCCTGCTTCAACATGTGCAAGTGGGATATTTCCCTTTGCTGCAACCAATGCTCCCGCAAGCGTTGTATTCGTATCTCCGTATACAATGACCGCATCATAAGGGCCGGTTTCTTCAATGAACCGTTCCAACCGAAGCATGATATCTCCGGTCTGTTTAGCGTGAGATCCAGATCCAGCCCCTAGGTTCGAAACTGGTGCTGGAACACCGAGCTCCTCAAAAAAGACCTGGCTCAGCAGCTTATCATAATGCTGCCCCGAATGCACGAGCGTTTCCCTGACGCCAGCCTCCTTTAGTGCAGGACTAACAGCCGCTGCCTTTACGAATTGTGGTCTTGCCCCGACCAGCGTACAGACATGCATGTGTCGTTTTATGAATGTGAATTATAAAGAAGGTCTAGACGGTCTAGTAGGCGTGCTAGTCTAGACGCAAGGCGGGGACGTTCATACTCGGCTAATGCTATATCATTGATTTTCCAAGGCTTCCCTCGAGAATCCAATTGGTCATTCAAGAATCCAAGGATGCCTTCCCGGTCGTCGTGGTCAAAGATTTTTCCAGACTGCGTCTGATTCAGAAGATCAGCAAGATCACCCTCTGTGGGTCCTAGAGCCAGAATTGGTCGACGGGCCGATATGTACTCAAAGGCCTTACCGGAAACAATTCCGGCAGCACTGTTACTGTAAACACGTGGCAGCGCCAGCATAAGAACGTTTACGGACTGCATATAGGCTATTGCCTTACTATGCGAAAGATAGGGAACCCCCTTAACGGAGATGCCTTTCGCTCGATATGCTTCTAATGCTTCGGAATCAACTTTCCCTACAAGGTGAACCTCAATAGGAATACTGGTATGCAATTGCTGTAGCGCAGCAACGAATCCCTCGGAGTGTGTAAGCAAATTGTAGGTTCCAACATATGCAATCACGAACGCATCCCGCTCTCTGACCGGGGAAGTACCCTGCGGTATATCAGCGGGGTCGTAGCCATTGGGAATCGTTTCGTAATGCCGCATGTGGACACGGCGCTTGAACCCGACGCCCAAGTGCCTGCTTACAGAAACAACTGCGCTGGCTGTACTCAAAACTGTTCGTTCCAGACGTGTCTGGATTCTTTTTGCAATCGCTCCCTCGTACATTTGATCGCGGTAATAGACTTCGACCCAGGGGTCTCGCATATCCACAATCCAAGGAAGGCCGGAAGCCTTATGTGCTGCCATACCGATCAGGTGACTTGAATGGGGAGGCCCTGAGCTGATTACTGCATCAAATTGCTGTGTTTTCACCAGTTTTCGGGCAACACGGGATCCAAAAGGTACCCATCCCACTCGAGCATCTGGAAGAAAAACATTTCCTCTCAGCCATCGAGCGACATGTTTCAATCCCCGCTTCCCTTCAATGTATCCGACCTTGATGACTTCGTCTCTCCTTTTTCCGAGAATGCGTCCATAAACACCGAATGGATCCCATGCCCGAGTACGGATCACTTCCACCTCGGTAGGTACCTCTTCAAGTAGCGAATCATCAATCGACGGAAAGGCTGCGCAGTTTGGATCAACCGTCAGGATTGTCGGAAGCCATCCGCACTGGGGCAGGTAGCGTGCAAATTTCAGGATTCGTTGTACTCCAGGCCCTCCAGACGGAGGAAAGTAGTAGCTGATCAAAAGAACACGTTTCACGGTCTTTACAAGAGGGCAGAAGTCAAGTCCCCGCGGTTTCTATTCAAATATTGGGAAAAATACGAGTACAGATTCAATCTGGGCAAGCACTAGGCTGAAAACGAAAATCGGAACGACCAGATTGCTTCTGGACTCCCGGATGCAGCAGATCGTGTTGAAGATCATTTCGAGTGTCTGTTTTCCAGCCTGAATGCCACTGCACGCATCGAGTGATTGGCTCCAAGAATCAACACCGTCTCTTCAGTCCGCGTGGCGCTGAGTGTTGGCATCACAGAGGAGATTATTCAGGAAATCCTGATATAAGCGCAACTTTACGGCAATATAGTTCTAGAGCGAGCGTGATCTGATCCAGATATTCCATTTATAAACCCGAATCAACCTCCCCGAAGGGAGGTCTCCTTATTTAACCCACGATGCCTGAACAAGAACCGGAAATATAACCAATCAGTGTTGATTTCGCCCACCTGCAGAGCCTGACGATGTCTGTAATGGGCCATTCGCTCTCGTAGGGCGTTATATACATCCGTTCAAGAATAAAATAGCATGGATCTCGGACTTAAAGGAAAATCAGCATTTATAGCCGGAGCAAGTAGTGGACTGGGACTTGCTGTAGCTACAGCTTTGGTGCGAGAGGGTTGTAATGTAACCTTTTGTTCTCGAAATGAGGATCGTATCCAACAGGCTGCAGACACAATTTTAGAGCGCGATTGGGCTGATCCTGCCAGAATTTTTCCAACGGTATGTGACGTAACTCGCGAGTCTGAAATTCGCCTTGCTATTGACCGATCTGTTGACCGGTTTGGGGGATTAAACATTCTACTGGCTAATGCCGGTGGACCCAAGACCGGCTTTATAGATGATTTTAGTGCAGAAGATTGGAAGACTGGTTTGGAGTTAAACCTAGTGAGCACAATCAATCTATGTCGGTATGCATTGCCGCATTTGCGTCGGGCTGCACAGGAGGACCGGCATGCACGGATTCTGATGCTGACCTCTATTGCGGCAAAACAGCCCATAGGATCCCTTTACCTCTCAAATACTTCTAGGGCAGGGGTTCAGGGCTTTGCCAAAACATTATCTGAAGAGGTTGGGAAAGACGGGATCACGGTAAACACACTTTTGCCTGGATTTACACGAACGGAGCGGCTGCAGCACTTGGTAGATGATCTCATGGTTCGGGAGGGCAAGACAAAGGAAGAGGTAGAAGCGGGATGGGCCTCTCAAGCATCCCTGAATCGTTTGGGTGAATCCTGGGAGTTTGCTGCGGCAGCAATATTTCTGGCCAGCGCCCAGGCAGGATTCATCACAGGCATAGCACTGCCCATTGATGGAGGATATTCCAAGCATGTGATATGACATGAAACCACGCGTTCTAGTTGCTATGAGCGGTGGTGTAGATTCGTCGGTCGCCGCGGTGCTCCTGCATAAGCAGGGTTATGAGGTTATTGGTCTCACAATGAAAACTTGGGACTACAGCGGAGTTGCGCCCCGACAAAGTGGTAAAGAGGTAGGCTGCTGCACACTGGAATCCATGAATGATGCCCGCCAAATTGCCTTGAAGTATGGGTTCACACATTTCATTGTTGATATCAGGGAGGAATTCGGGGATTGGGTGATTGAGCGATTCACGGAGGAATACATGGCAGGCCGAACGCCCAACCCATGCGTGCTCTGCAATACACATATCAAGTGGGACGCATTGCTGCGCAGGGCAGATGACCTGGGGTGCGCCCAAATAGCTACGGGTCATTATGCCCGTGTACGCGAGGAGAACGGGCGGTTTATTTTGTCACGGGGGCTGGATCTCAATAAGGATCAAAGCTATGCGCTCTGGGGGCTCCCCCAGGAACAATTGGCCAGAACACTCTTTCCGCTCGGGCATTACGAAAAACCGGCAATCCGGGATCTTGCTGCTGATTACGGGCTCACGGCAGTCGTTGATAAACCTGACTCCTACGAGATCTGCTTTATTCCGGATAACGACTATCGGCGTTTCCTGCGTGATCGTGTGCCCAACCTAGACCAGGAAGTCAATGATGGGCCTATTGTTCTGTCCGATGGTACGGAAGTAGGTCGGCATGCGGGTTATCCATTTTTCACAATTGGGCAGCGTCGTGGATTGAATTTGGCGCTGGGCTATCCTGCGTATGTATCTGCGATCGATCCGAAATCCAATACGATTACGGTTGGACCGCGTGAAGAACTGCTAAAACAAACCCTGGTGGCAACCAAGATTAATCTGATTAAGTACCGTGCGCTACCTGAGGAACGGCTCGTACTCGGCAAGATTCGCTATAAAGATCCTGGTGCTCCCTGCATAGTACACCAGACGGCGGATGACGAGCTTCAGATATCTTTTATGCAGCCGAGACGCGCAATTACGCCCGGCCAATCCGTGGTGATCTACGAGGGTGATGATGTATTGGGTGGTGGCTGGATTCAACAAGTCCTAGAGGGATCTGGTGAAGCGTCAAGATCTACGAAACAGGAACTACTGTGATAGTGAATGCGCTATTTCATCCCAATTCTTCTCATAACTTCGGGGATGTCCTGTCAGGCAGTAACCGTTCCCGCCAACTCAGAATTAACTGATCAGCAGACGACAATGGAAGATACAATTCAGGGGGAGGGCACAATCGTATGGAATGATTTTGAGGGTGGATTTTTCGGCATTCAAGCGAAAAATGGCGACAAGTATTATCCTCTTGGCGCCTTGGACAAGGAGTTCCAGGTAGCTGGGCTGGCCGTCAAATTCGTGCTCAGACCGGAGCGGGATGTGGCGACATTTGTGATGTGGGGTACACCGGCATCGGTAGTCAGCATTGCTAAGTTAGGGGAGTTATAACGGAGGATACTCCCTAACCCTACCGTGCCTAGCATTGCCAAGGGAGCTTTCCTGCTTGCAACAATTTCGTATAAGTCTAAGTTCGCCAAGGATAGGAGGGCCGTATGACATGCCAATGCAAAAATCAATTTCTTGCCTTGCCCTAGTTGTCTTGGCAGCATCACCGACATGGTCATTCGCCCAGATTGGCATGAGCGGGACTCGCTTGAAGGCAGGAAATCCTGTGCCTGAATTTTCTTTTGTTTCGTTTGATGATCCTACCGTAACCATCACGAATATTGATTTTGAAGGCCAAGTGTATTTGCTTGATTTTTGGGGAACATGGTGTGCACCCTGCATCGAGGAATTGCCTTACCTGGAAGAGGCGCACGATATGTACAGCGATTCCGGGTTTGAAATCCTGAGCATTGCTCTTCTTGATACCCGCGAGGAAATCGAGCAGTTTAGAGAAGACAACTACTCTATGCCTTGGCTTCATACCCTTTTGGCGTGGGGAGAATACAGTTCAATAATGGACCTGTTTGAGCTCACGAGATTCCCTAAGCCTATTCTTGTAGACGAGGGTGGCATTATCGTGGCGATTGAGGACGAATTACGGGGCGATAAGCTTTTGGATGTGATTAGTGCCGCGTACGAGGGCTCCAGATAGCGGTTCAGCCATATGTGCGTCGTTTGGTTGCGCCGGAGCGCTTGCGTTGTTTGGCGGCCGTGTTCCTTGAACAAGTAGTTCTAGATTGCTGGTCTGGCTGTAAAATTCGTACTCAGACCGGAGTGGGACGTGGCGACAATTGTGATGTAGGGTACACCGGCATCGATAGTCAGCGTTGCAGAATTAGAGGAGTTATAACGGAAGTTATTCCCTAACTCTACCATGTCCTGCGCTGCTGAGGGAGCTTCCCGGCTTGCAACAATTTCGTATGAGCCTCAGTACGCTAAGGATAGGAGGCCTGTACGACAAGCCGATGCAAAAATCAATTTCTCGCCTTGCCATAGTTGTCCTAGTGGCATCACCGACGGTGTCATTCGCCCAGATTGACCTGAGCGGAACTCTCCTGCAGGCAGACGGCAATCCCATGGCCGCAGCCCACTTGGTGATTCAGAAGGGCCCGCGGGATACAAGTCTAGTCGTTCCTGTGAATGCTACCGGGCACTTCGCTGTCACTCTAAATGAACCGGGTGGATACGGCCTGTACGCGACTGGAGTGTATCACGAGACACTGCAAATGCCCCTTATTCTCACGGATCAGAAAAAAGTGGAACTGCATATTCGTCTTCAGATGAATGAATTTGCTTTATCTCCAGATACGCTTTATGTGGTGTCGGCGGCGTCTGACGAAGCCGTACAAATGCAACGCCGGCCGGACGGGACGTATTCTGTTCGCTTGGATACCAATGCCGATACGCTTGCGTACCAGATCCGTTATGGCTACGAGCCATCTGAATGGCGCAGCGACGAGATAACGGCTGGCACGATGCAAGACCGCCTAGTTTTTGACGATTCAGGTCCTTTCTGGGACAGTGAGGGTGATTACTTCAGTGTCGTAGATGTTCCGGGCGAACTATATGTGGATATCACCTATGATCTTTCAGCCCTTCCGCGGCACGAACTTGGTCCGTCCGTCACTTCCGACCCATCCGTGACCGCGAGGATTGCCCAGGTATATTTCGAGGTAAGGGAGAGGGGGAGGAGTATTGACTTCTCCGGCAATTTTCTCAACTTCATGAATGCTGCGAGCCGGGAAAGGGGCGCTGTCAGGAGGCAGATTGCTTCGGAGCAGGATCCCCTTGTTCGACAGTGGTATCTGCTGCGCTACTTTGACGACTTGCCGGCCACTTTATGGCCAAGACATGGCAGGCGCTTGGCCCGCAAGGCCCTCGAATCCATCCCGCCGGATTCGCCGCTCTGGTCCTATGAAGCTTGGAGTAGCGTCGGTGCATCTAACCTTATGTACCGTATTGCTCAAAGACTGAAAGGCCAGGAATTGCTCAAGGCCTATGTGCGGAGGGTAATCGAAGAGCACCCCGATCCAGATGTGCGTGCACAGTTTCTCGACCACGGGCTGTATTATGCGAACAGTGAAGGAGATGAGAAGACGAAATGGTTATACTATTCCATGCTCCAGGATTCGTATGCCGATACACGGCAAGCAGAAGGGGCGCGTCGAGACTTTGACCAGGACAGACAGCTGCAGGCAGGAAATCCTGTGCCTCAATTTTCTTTTATCTCGTTTGATGATCCTACCGTAACCATCACAAATGTTGATCTTCAAGGCCGGGCGTATCTGCTTGATTTTTGGGGAACATGGTGTGCACCTTGTATCAAGGAAATACCTTACCTAGAGGAGGCGTACGATAAGTACAGCGAATCCGGATTTGAAATCCTGAGCATTGCATTTCTTGATGATCCCGTGGACATCAAGCAGCTCAGAGAAAACAGCTACCCTATGCCTTGGCTTCACACCCGAGTGGCGCGGAAAAACGACAATTCAATAAGGGATCTGTTTGAGATCACCAGCTTCCCTAGGCCTATTCTTGTAGATGAGGATGGCATTATCCTGGCGATTGATGACGAACTACGAGAAAGTAAGCTTCTGGATATGGTTGGTGCCGTGTACGAGGGGGCTAGGTAGCGGTCCAGTATAATTCTGTGTTGTCGTTACGCTGGAGCAGTTGTGTTACATGGCGGCATCGGCCAATAGTTATTACTACTTGGTTCTTCAGCTGCGTTCCGCAGCAAAATGATTCATGATGGAGCGTTCGTTTCCAAAGGAAAATTGTCAAATCATGACTTGCTCATGAATCGCAACATTGTGTTAGGCAACCCGGCATAAACGGATCCCTGCGGCATCGAGGTCAGAATAGGACTCTCGGATGGATGCCCAACCTTTCAGGCATTATCTTATTCGCGCAAAGATATGATTGTGTACTATGGATAAACGAACTTTTTTACAGACCGCTGCCGTGTTGATCGGAGGAGGGGCGGTGGTCCCATTTTGGGGATGTACTCCGCGGGTGCCGGCGAGAACCAATTGGGCTGGTAACCTCACCTATTCGACGAATCAGCTGTACCGTCCGAGAACGGTGGAAGAAGTTCAGGAGGTCGTTCAACGAGCTGCTCGCGTACGCCCCCTCGGTTCCAGACATTGCTTCAACACCATTGCCGACAGTCAGCATGCACAGTTGTCCCTCGAGCTGCTTCCCCGTAAAGTTGCCTTTGATGAAGGGACTGTATCAGTTCCGGGAAGCATGCGGTACGGTGAGCTCGTTCCATTCCTGAATGAGCAGGGGGTTGCATTGCATAACCTAGCTTCGCTTCCGCATATTTCAGTCGCAGGGGCATGCGCAACGGCTACACATGGTTCTGGCGTTACCAATGGTAACTTGGCAACAGCCGTTCAGGGTATGGAGATTGTGAACGCATCCGGGGAGCTTGTATCTCTATCACGTGAGACCGACGATCAACGGTTTGCAGGGGCGGTTGTTGGGTTGGGTAGCCTTGGCGTGGTAACCCGTGTGACACTCAACACCGAACCCAGCTACGACATCAGGCAGTACGTTTACTTGGATGTCCCGCTGGATTCTGTTGGGCAATACTTCAACGAAATTTCAACCCAGGCATATAGCGTAAGCATTTTCACCGATTGGCAAACCACAGAATCCACACAGATTTGGATCAAGGAGCGGGCAGACCAGGACATGGAGCCCATAGAACAGGAGCTCTTTGGTGGGCAACTTGCAGATCGAAAGGTTCATCCAGTACTGGCATTGTCTGCAGAAGCATGCACTGAACAGATGGGGGCTGTAGCTCCGTGGCATGCTTTGCTACCCCATTTTAAGATGGAGTTCACTCCAAGCAGCGGAGAAGAGCTGCAGACCGAAGTCTTTGTGGCCAGGGAGAATGCGCCAGCGGTTGTGGAAGTTCTTCGCGGTATGTCAGATCAGTTGAACCCGCTGCTCATGATCAGCGAGGTGCGTTCAATCAAAGCAGATGACCTGTGGATGAGTACAGCATATGGTCGAGATAGCGTTGCTTTTCATTTCACATGGTATCAGGATTGGGAAGCACTGCAAGCGTTATTGCCCATACTTGAAGAAGCATTACATCCGTTTGATATACGGCCTCACTGGGGCAAGAACTTTGGCATGGAACCGGCAGTGCTTCGTTCACGCTACGAGAAATTGAACGATTTTCGCGCACTGGTAAATGAATTTGATCCGTCTGGAAAATTCAGAAATACCTTCACACAACGATATTTGTTTGGGTGATCTGCCCACCACCAACATTTGAACAACCGGATGACACAATTGAGGATACCCAGTTTACGTCGAGCGTAAATCCCGCTTCCTTATGCTAAAGGACCACCTCAGTGCCTAAATCCTCCTGTCTGGCTCGCTCTTCTAGAAAGCTGGCGACTACCAGGTCCTGAATGGCGTTCCCCACTGACTTGAAGAAGGTGATCTCCGAATCATCCGTGCGGCTTTCCACATTGCCTATCAGGATTTCTCCCAACTCAGCGTAAATGTGGGATTCGTCGAAATCGCCCCGACTAATCGGTACAATTAGATCCCCCGCTTCCTGGAGGCACGCTTCACGTTGATCCACAACCACCTTAGAGCCTGCAACAGTCTGAGCGGGGATTTCAGTCATGTCGGATCTGTAGGAGCCAATTCCGTTAATGTGTGTACCTGGCGAGACATGTTCGGCCGCAAAAACGGGGGTCAGGGATGTGGTAGCTGTGCATACAATATCAGCTTCGGAAAGCTCGTCGGGTGCCTTGGCGCTTGTGACCTCTATGCCATAATGTCGTGATGCTCTTTTCACAAACGCCTCGGTGTTTGCGGGGGAACGCCCAAATACAATTACTTTTTTGATCGGTCGTACAGCACAGACTGCTTCGAGTTGTGTATTTGCCTGGATCCCGGTGCCATACATTGCCAGAACGGAAGATGATGGGCGAGACAGTATCTCCGTTGCCAGTCCGGCTCCCGCACCTGTTCGTAGAGCTGTTATATACTCACCGTCCATTAGGGCGAGGGGAACGCCCGTCTGAGCGTCGCTAACCATGACAATTGCATGGATGAATGGTAATCCGCGGCCGGGATTATCTGGACTCAGGTTTACGACTTTCAGCCCTACCTGTCCGTGATCTGGAGAGTACGCAGGCATGAATAATGAACGTCCGCCATGCTCGTCAAGCGGCACGTTCATGCGTATGGGTACGCTTGCACGTCCTGAAGAAAGTGCAATGAAGCCATCGCGCATCAGATCAATGGCCTTGCGCATTGTAATTGCTGACGCAATATTCTCTCTCGAGAGTACTCGAATAGTGGGCATGATCACGCTATCGCAAAATAAAGCCGTTTTTCAGAGGATCCTTTGGATCAAGGATGAATGTGTGTTGCCCGGTAATGAAAGCGCGCCCCTCAATGTCCGGTACGATCGAATTGTGCTCACTCTCTCCATGCGTACTGGTTTGCACGATTGTGCCCTCAAAGGAACTGCCGATAATACTTTCAATTCTTATGCACTCCCCGGCCTTTATTAGCCCTTTTTCATGTAGCACTGCAAGTCGTCCACTCACGCCGGTGCCCGTCGGGCTGCGGTCCACTTCGCCGTCTGCAAAGACACAGACATGACGGCTATGCGCATCTGCAGATTCAGCAGGGCCAGTGAAAATCGTTCCGTACAGGAACCCCAGATCGGGTTCGGATGGATGTTCAATAGGCATACTTGCCATAACGGCCTGCTTAATCTTTTTACCTGCGTGGATCAACTTGCCGTAATAGGTCGGAGTTGCTTTCAGTCCTACCTCACTGACCGACACATATGCATAGTATGCACCACCAAAGCCTATGTCGTACTGGACAGGTCCGAATTCAGGTACTTCGACAGTTTTATTTATCGTGTAGGCATAGGAAGAGACATTTCTGAATCGGACGGATTCGACGCTACCGTTTCTTATTCGTGCCCATGCGGTAACTGGCCCAGCGGGGGTATCAATATCTACCTGAGTTTCGGGTTCTGACATTGGGAGCATCCCTGTTTCGACAACCACTTTTGTTACGGCAATAATGCCATGGCCGCACATCGTGCTGTATCCCTCGTTATGCATGAAGAGTACTCCAAAATCGGCATTATCGCGAACCGGTTCGGTGATCAGGCATCCGTACATGTCGGCATGTCCTCGAGGCTCCCACATGAGGGCGGTACGGAGTGCGTCATAATTCGTCTCCAGATCTCGCCGACGCGCCAGTATGGTATTGCCCGCTGGTTGTGTGTAGCCAGCGAGAATTACCCGCAGAGGTTCCCCTTCGGTATGCGCGTCAATACAATTGATCAGGAGACCATTTGGGCGCCAGCTATTTGTTGCATCAAAATTGAGTTTCATTGCATCGCGAGAGTATTACAAGCGGTCCTGTGCGTCAAACAGAAAATGGTTATAATCGGTTCAGATAGCGTTATACTCCGGTCATGGATCTCTACCGGACAGCAAGTTGCAGGTCGAATTGGATACCAAAACAACATTCGATGAAGGTTCCAATCATTCTCGGTTCTGATGTCATCGCAATGACACCATTGCACCTGGATAGTGCCAGCGAAAAAATCATTTCATTCGGGAACAGTACATCGTCATTGACCATTAGAGCGCAGTTGAAACGTTTTTCGAGGCTGATTGAAAATCTTCACAATTGAACATTGTTGAAATCATGATTGAAGTTCCTGTTACTTCCGCATTCGTATTGTCCCACACGGGGCCAGAAGTATACCGCGGCACAGCGGCACGTGCTTTTTTGAATTCTCTTGATTTGTCGGCAGCTGATTCACTTCTGGTGCAGTTTCAGGATACATGGGAAGAGGAGTGCGTGGAAATTCTGAACAGGAAGTATGGAGTACAAGAATACTGCCATGGATATCTGAGTAAAAATCCGTCTGCGCAAGTGATCCAGCTAGGTGGCGGACTGGATCCGTTGACAATTGATCTCGCGGAATGCTATCCGAATGCTCGGATTTTTGATGTAGATATGGCCAATACGGCTCTCAAAGCAGAGATCAACGAGACGGTAGGCGGTCCCGAAATTTCATTCTTGACTGCAAATCTTGCAGATGTGCCCTCCCTGACTGAGGTACTGAGTAATGCTGGCTGGCGACCAGATGCTCCAACATTGCTAATCTCAGAGGGCATTTCGTACTATGTCCCGAAAGAGGTTTATCGCATTACTTTAAGTGCGCTCCGCACTTCGGGAGGTTGCCTGGTGTTTGAATATGCTCTGCCAGATGAGCTTCTTGTTGGTACTCCGAAGGCAGATATTATCGAAGATTTTTTCACCCGATTCTCGGCCCTTTTAGATTTACCTTTCACCATGCAGCGCTACGCAGATTCGGAGGTCAAAGATCTTGCAGAAAGCATGAATGGCGAGGTAGAGGAAATTGTGACTCAGCATCAGCTGGAGTTCAGACGTACTGGTAGGAACGAAATGCGCCCAGTTCCGAATATGGGGGCAATTCGGGTCGCTTCGATCCGGTTTGCCTGATGTGACCGGTCTGTTGGTAGATCATACTGGTGCACGGTATGATGTATTATTGAACAGCGCGGCACACTTCCTGTGTCGGAGTAAGAAGGATTTATCAGGTTGCTCAACGAGAAGATTCTGGGTATGGATCAATAGATCAACCCAGAAAAACAGTCGCCGTTCTATTGGAGTTGAGGTATGGGCGAATGATGCAGATATCCGGGGGCATTTAAGGTGGGAATCTCGGACGGATACGCCATCACACTACCTATTCGGATGCAATTCACCGTAGATTGATCTGAAACTTCAAAGTCGCAGCATCAAAAAGTCAAATGGCTGGAATACGGATTATTGCAATTGGATTTCTACTATGCTCCAGCAGCGCTGCAATTGGTCAGACGGTTGACCTTTATTCTAGGCCTTTCCAGGCAGAACGGACTCGGACGTATGATGTACTTCATTATCGCGTTCATTTGATTTTCGACGAAGATACTAAGTCGTTCTCGGGTTCAAATACTATCACGATGATGCCCCTGAGCGACAGCTTCACAGAGCTCCACTTGGATGCGGAGACGTTCGTGGTAGATAGCGTACATAATGCAACAGGGGAGATGCTGTCCTTCACACAGGAGCCCCACAACCTCCAGGTTAGACTATCCAGAACCTACGCATATACGGACACGCTGCAGTTCACAGTGTATTACCATGCGTCCAATGTAGACATTGATTCGGAGGCCTATGGCATGTCAGAGAGCTACGATCTTGGAATTGATTTTAAGGATGAAACGGATGAGAATCCGCGGCTAATCAACACGCTTTCTTTCCCAGAGGGAGCTCGGCACTGGATGCCCAGCTACGATCACCCTAATGACCGGGCATCTCATGAAACGCTGCTTACCGTCCGGCCAGAGTACAAAGCGCTCTCGAATGGGCGCCTGGTTTCTGTGACGGAAGAGGAAAATGGTTTAATGACATGGCATTGGGACCAGCGGTTGCCGCATCCCACCTACCTGTACGTAGCAGTTGCCGGGCCATATGTCATACTAGAAGATTCCTTGCGCTCAATTCCGGTCAATTATTGGGTCTATCCGAAGGATGTTGACGATGCAATGCGTTCCTTTGAGCGCACTCCAGAAATTCTGGAGTTTATGGAGGCACTCTATGGCGTGCCGTATCCTTGGATCAAGTTCGATCAGGTCACGATTCCTGGTATAGGGGGTGGGGCGGAAAGTACGACTGCAACGGTCCTCGGACACGTGACCATTCATGATGAGCATGCTGAGCAGGATTACCCCAGTGACTGGTTGGTTGCCCATGAAGCCGCGCATCACTGGTTCGGTAACCTGGTTTCTTACCGCGATTGGTCACAAACATGGATAAGCGAAAGCTTTGCAACCTGGAGTGAGTATGCGTGGGCGTGTCATGCTCATGGAAGTGATGAGTGTGCGGTGAATCTTCAGAGCAAAAAGGATGCGTACTTCCGCGAAGCAAACGACCGCTACCGTCGTCCGGTTGTGTTTGAACATTGGCAATATCCAAATCAAAATTTCGATCGACATACCTACCAGAAGGGGGCGGTCATTCTCGAAATGCTTCGAGGTATTCTAGGTCCTGTAAACTTTCAGAGATCCATTCAGCGTTTTCTTAACGATCATGCTTTTCAGCCTGTGCACACGTACGATTTTATTACTGCAATCAAGGACGTGACAGGCCAGAATATGGAATGGTTTTTCGACCAATGGATTTACAGTGCAGGCCACCCCGAAATCACCATAACCCAGGCTTGGGACACGTCGGGCACGCTCGTGCTGACGGTAGAACAATCACAAGATATGGCTTCTCCGTTCGTGTACAGAATTCCTGTAAATGTTCGGATACATACGGCATCCGGCGTACAGGAAGAGCAGATCTGGCTGTCAGAAAGAACCAATACTTTCGAATTCCAGGTAGATGGTCGTCCACACTTTGTTCGTTTTGATGCGGACGGCACACTATTGGCCGACTGGTCCTTTGAGAAGGACATCGCTGATCTGCGTTACCAGCTTGTTCATGATGATGTTGCCGGGCGCCGACGGGCAGCACTTGGTCTTGAAGCACATGCGTCTCTAACCGAGGTGCGTGCGGTGCTCTCAGACTGCGCAGCGTCTGATCCATTCTGGAATGTCCGCATGACGTGCCTAGATGTATTGTCCAGGAATATTACTGATAGTGATGCCGGGTTGTTTTCTGCGTCTATTCATGATCCGCACTCACGTGTTAGAGCGGCGGCAGTTCATGGTTTAGGGGAGTTGGGGAGCGAAGAGTACAGCGACTTGCTGGTTGAATTTTACGGCAACGATACCAGCTATTTTGCTCGTGCAGAGGCGCTCAGGAGCCTTGGAAAAATAGGGGATCCTTCGATCGTCCAATTTCTGGAAGAGGCGGCGCAGGACAGTTCGCCACGTAACGTGATAAGATCAGCAGCAGAGTGGGCGCTGGAGCAGTTTGACTGAACCTCGCCCATTCTTGTGATTTTTTCTCGACAAGGATAGACTACAAGTTTTGCACCGTTCCTGACGCTGCCGTAAAGCATCTGCTCTACGTGAGCTGTGATTATGTTGATGGCACGATTGCCATGACGCGAGAATCGTCGGGGATTCTCCAACATGATGGTCGGCCTTTACGGTCCCAAGACATGAAGGCAGGGTAGGGTAATTCTCAAATTCAGGTTCCCGTATGATGGAGGGTAAGGACTAATGAGAATAACGGACCTCACGAGACAGATATCCGGTTTTCATGAAGCACCGGAGACACAGATTATCTGCGGTCAAAAAGAAGTGAGCCAACGGCCGGACTCGAACCGGCGACCTGCTCATTACGAGTGAGCTGCTCTACCAACTGAGCTACGTTGGCCGGGAAGCGGGTTTCACGCGTATTCCGCATACTGGTTTCTGTAGAATCTGGGTAACGATGCTACACTTCGTGAAAGCACCGTCTATCGCACGAAATTCATAGTCAATATTTGGGTAATTCGGCGTAGTTTTGGTCAACGCGGAGAATGCAATATATTTAAGCGGAATTCGGGTGCGGGTTATAGCTTTCATATGAGTTCAAAAACAGAATCTGATTTCCAGGAATTATTGGGAATCATTCGGGCAGCTTGTGATCTGCAAGCTGCTGCTGCGCTTTTGGAATGGGATCAGGAGACGTACATGCCAGAAGCGGGTACAGAGGCCCGTGCTCGACAGATAGCCACGCTTCAGTCGACCTCACATGAGTTGTTTGTTCGAGATCGTACGGGTGAACTGCTAGAGGGTCTGAAGGACGAGTACGAAGATTCCATGAGTTTTCGGGCCAGTATTGTCCGGGTGGCCGAGAGGGATTTTGACCGTGCCCGCAAACTGTCCCCGGAGCTAGTTGGGGAGATTGCCCAAACCACAACTAGAGCCAAGGTGTCGTGGAGGCATGCATACAGCGAAAATAATTTTGACAGGTTTGCGGGCGATCTGGAAAGGATTGTGGGGCTCTGTATTCAAAAAGCTGAGGCAGTCGGTTACGCGGGGCACCCGTATGATGCGCTACTGGACGAATACGAACCTGGTGTCACTGCTGCACAGGTCAAAAAGATTTTCGATGATCTACGCGATTCATTAGTACCCATTGTGCGCGCCATTGAATGCGCTCCTCAGCCGAGAAACGCATTCCTTTATTATTCCTATGACGCCGATATTCAATGGGATTTCGGGATGGAGGTCCTGCGTGATATTGGCTTTGATTTTCAGCGAGGGAGGCAGGATGTATCAGCACATCCGTTTAGCACATCCTTTTCGACGAGTGATGTCCGATTAACCACAAGGATTCATGAGCGAAATCTAACCTCCGGGCTCTTCAGTTCCTTACATGAAGCGGGGCATGGCATGTATGAGCAAGGTATTGATCCAGAACTTGAAGGTACTTCTCTGGCTCAGGGAACATCGCTGGGCATGCACGAATCACAATCCAGACTTTGGGAGAACCAGATAGGAAGGAGTCGTCCTTTCTGGGCAGGTTATTACCGTGACCTACAACGGCGTTTCGAGCAGAACCTGGGTTCGGTATCTCTGGAAGACTTCTACCGGGCAATTAACCGGGTACATGCGTCCCCTGTTCGGGTAGAGGCGGACGAGGTAACCTATAATTTGCATATTATGCTCCGATTTGAGCTCGAAATGTTGCTCGTCGAGGAAAAAGTTACTGTTAAGGAATTGCCCGAACTCTGGCGTGACAGGATGGAGGGTTATCTTGGGATCAGGCCCGAGAGCGACACGGATGGTGTACTTCAGGATATACATTGGGCACTGGGAGCAATCGGGTATTTCCCAACCTACACGCTTGGCAACCTGATGTCGGCTCAGGTGTTTGCGTGCGCTAAATCAGAAATAGGTAATCTAGATGAACAAATTGAGTCAAGGGAGTTTGCTCCACTACGTGAATGGTTACAGGCGAATGTACATCATTGGGGACGTAAATTATCCGCCGATGAAATCATGGAGTGGATGACAAAAGGGGAAATTAGTGCGGCTCCCTGGCTCGACTATGTACGCCAGAAATACGGTGACATTTACGGATCTCTTGTTCCAGGTTCATAAGCATTCCCTGGAACATATCCTGACGGTTTCCAAAGAAAACATCAAGCGAAGAATGTCTGAATTTGCAATCGAATACTACGTAGAGGGTACACATCTTGGCCAGCGGCAAAAAGACGCCATTGAGGTGCGGCTCAATAAGTTGGCGCGGGGTCACCGTGATATTGCGGGGGCCTCAGTTGCCGTAGAATGTGTGAGTGGTACCAATAAGCGCGCGGAATACAAGGTACGCCTGGTCGTGTACCGTAAACCGTCAAACATCGCGGCAACACGCACTCAGGATTCTGTCCGCGGAGCGATCAACGAGGCTCTTGAAGCCGTAGTAAGGCAGATCCGTGAACAGCGTGAGCGTGTGCGTGATCGTCATAGGACTGCAAGAGTATAGACCAAGTGTGATCGTTGTTGGTCCTGTTGCGGTTCAGAGTTGGTTGGCTGAAGGTATGCCGAGTTTATTCAACCGCATTCTGGTCGATAGTTCAGGAATGCTGATCCTTCGCAGGGCATGTGTTTCACGTGAGCGTCATACGGTGACAACTTCTCTTGCTGAATTGGATTGGACAGTCAGCGGTGGCAAGGATTAGAGCGTTACGCAGGTATTTTCTGGAAGACTCTACATGCGAACATTGGCCAACCGGCTATAACTGCCAGGATTCAACCTATTCTTCGGCCCTACATCTGTGGAGTAGATCAACAAGTTCACGTAGGGCACACTTCGAGGGATCCTTAGATCTTTGAGTTACCGTTTGAGCTATAAGCTCCTAATCTTCTACCAGTCCTGTGACATTGCATCCTTGACATGGGTTGGTAACTTGTAACTGATGCCTATAAGTTCATCATAGGAGGATATCCCTAATAATTCCGTAAAATTCTTTCTCTTGATAAATTGTGCGTCCTTGAGCATGTTCTCAAGCACTATTCTACCCCGAAACAGAAAGAGGGCGAGGAGGCCATTGTATCTCGGGAATTGTAAATCCTTTGCCGTCTTCGCTCCGAGAAGAATCCGTGTAAGGGCATACCCTAATTTCATCTGATCGTGCGCCTCTTTTGCAGTCTGAACATCAGTTACCCGCGGTACGGCACGAACTAGTTCATTGGCTACAGCCGCTGAATCGTCGTCTGGAGGTGGTTCACATAACAGGCCCATCTTAAAGATCCGCTTGGCATCCTGTCTAGTCTCGTACAATATGTCATCGGGAATACCAAATAAGTACCCCACATAACGGAAGACAGCCATGACGCTTTCTTGCTCTTCCTTGTTGAATCTCACACCTAGCATTTTGCAAAAATGCAACAGGCGATCTGAAAACACTGCAATGGCGAAACCGAGATGAGCTGCACTCAAGGGCGTCCCCCATGCTTGTGTATCCCATTCATCGGAGTGATCAAGCAGGTAGCGGACCTTGCCATGGACAAAGCGGATGCGCATAGTCATTTTCCATCCGTCGTTTTGCCGTACCATACCACTAGCCTGAATTTCCGCGGTCATTCTCTCATGTGAGAATTATGGTCTTTTGGAGAACTGTACCCGGAGGGTTTTGTTGTCAAGCCAGGGGATTTTATGACGTAATTCGGGGTATCCGGCCGCGATCAGGTAGTTGTCTTTGGCGCGTGCCCGCAACTGGACGAGGATTTCATTGTTTGTGATGGTGACCTTGCCGGTGTGTCGCATCAGGTCACGATAGAGGGTCCGGGCCTCGGCT
>JAJEDR010000043.1 GCA_022821385.1 Rhodothermales bacterium | reverse complement strand
CCTAAGGTATTGTTGTTCGTGGCGGTTTTGATGCGTTGAAGAATTTGTTCAGTTGCCACAATTTGGTAGGGTCTCATAACCAATAACTTACGGTCCACATCAAACACGCAGTACCTGGTCAGAATGTTCAACAAGGTATGTTTGGCGAAGAAGGTCGCGGTGAAGCCAGTCAAGTCATCAATCCGCTGGTTCATAGCACTTGCCCACCAAGTGGTAAACGAAAAGCTGTTGGATGTTTTATTACGTGAGCGCTTGTGGAGCTCATCAAGGTGACCTTGACGCACCGTGTTGCTGTAGTACTTAGTCAGGGTACCGTTACTTATGACGAACAATTGCACATATTGAAACAAGCCAGATCCTGCCCAGAAACTGTCTCTCCCGTAACGGTTGATTTGGTTGAATGCCTCACGTAGCGCCACCCCGCGGCGCTTGAGTTCTACATGCACCAGTGGCAGACCATTAACGAGAATGGTAACATCGTAGCGGTTTACCCGCTTCCCCTCCGCCTCGTATTGGTTGATGACCTGCAAGGTGTTGTTGTGGATATTCCGCTTATCAATGAGCCAGATATTTTTGGTTTCACCATTGTCTCGTTTGAGTAGCTGGATAGGATCTTCTTGGATCCGTGCAGTCTTCTCTTTGATCCCGTCATTCGCTCCGGCGATACTGGTTGTAAAGAAGCGCCTCCATTCCGCTTCAGAAAATTCAATATTATTCAGTTTCTCCAGTTGGCGGCGCAGGTTGGCAATTAATTTTCCCTCTGTAGTGATAGAGAGGTACTTGTATGCCTGAGATTCCAGTTGCCGAATGAACTCTTTCTCCAACTGTGCTTCGGATTGATAGGCTGTCTGCCTGGCGTTGTCAGGCTGAAACTCAGCAACCACCGTGCTCTCGCTTGACCGGGCGATTGGCCGGAAGTCGGAGGACTTAATCTGATCACTCATTCGGCCTTCTTAAAGGTGAGGAGTCGGTCACGATAATACTCGTATTGTTTGCGGCGTGCATTGATTTCTGCGGGCAGCCCATCAGACAGATCGTTCACCAGCGCATCAAACCGATCAAGGATGTCGACGATTTCGTGCTGAACTTCAAGTGGGGGTACTGGAATCTGAATGTCTGACATGACATTGCTCGCCAAACTTGGGTTTCCCATACCCTGTCTGACATGACCTACAGCGTTTTTTTCAAGGAAGTAATACAGGAATTTAGCGATGATTGGGCTATTGTCCCGAACACAAAGCAGTCCACAGTGAGTAGTGATACTGAATTTCCGGTTGTTATGATAAAAGACTGAGCCTGCTTTGGCACCGTCAGTTGTCCATGTAATTGATTCAAAATCGTAGTCGTAAGAATCAATGAAGCCAAAGACACCGGCATTAGCTGTCTGCGACGAGTAGACCGGATAGGGGCCCGAACGATCACGCAAATGCTTTTTTGTAATCTCACGACCTCGATTCATTTCACAAATTTCTCCTATTGATATATAGTTGTTATATGTCAGGGGGGGGGGGGTAAAGTTAACAACCTGTCTCGGTAGTATTGGTACTGCCTGCGGCGCGCCTCCAGTTCTGCCTCCAGTTCTGTGAATTTGTCAAGTATCCTGACGATTTTTTGCTGCACTTCAAGAGGCGGAACGGGAATGTGTTGCTTTTTCAACCATTTCATGCTAAGATTTTTTTGCCCTCCACCAGTTGCGCTACGCATTGCCACCCCTTCGAAAATATCCTGATCAAAAAAGTGAAAGAGGAATCGAATTAGAACTTTGTCTGATTTGACTCGAATACAAGTGACGCGCTGATTCAATGCAGCAGGTAAGTCAGTTTTTGATAACATGGCTACCCTACCAACGTTTCCAGTCAATGACATCACAAGATCATTTTCATGTAACAAATATTGAGAAATTGGGGGTATGTCATTTGGGTAGAATTTTAAATCTTTATTGGACATTCTACCTTTTTGAACATCGGAAATGCGGATCCCTTTCTTAGTATAGTTTTTGCTTTTGAAACTGTACCCATTCAAAGCATGTGCAATCTCTCCCAAGGGTTTAAACTCCACCCCGTCTGGACACAATTCAGCGATAAGTTTTTCAATCTTGTTCATACTCTATCTAACTTCCAGATCGGACACAATGGCATCAATCTTTGTTCGTAGTTCCACCTGTCTTGCAACGATCTCAGCAATCTCTGAATTCAGTTCTTGGATGTCTGTAGTCTCACGAGTATCCTCTTCTTCAACATAAAGCGAGACAGCCAGAGTGTAGTCGTTATCTGCAATCTCTTTGCTGTCCGCAAGACACGCGAAGTATTCACTATCCTTGCGCTCAGCAAATGCATCTAGAATTTTTTGCTGATGCGATGGCAAGAGTGTATTCTTATTGCCGCTCCGTGCAAACTCGTTTGAGGCATCAATAAACAGGACGGCGTTATCGTACTTGGATTTCTTCAGAACTACGACGCAGGTAGCAATACTTGTTCCGAAGAAGAGGTCTTTCGGCAATTGGATGACGGTGTCAATGTAGTTGTTGTCAATCAGATACTGCCGGATTTTCTGTTCAGAACCACCACGGTAGAGTACCCCTGGAAATTCAACGATAGCAGCCGTGCCGTCCACCGATAGGGAAGACAGAATGTGCATCGTAAAGGCGAGATCTGCCTTGCTAGGTGGTGCAAGTACACCTGCAGGGGCATAGCGTGGGTCGTTAATGAGTAGTGGATTGTTCTTGCCCGGCCATTTGACAGAATATGGAGGATTGGACACGACTGCATCAAAGGGGGCCTCGTCAATGTGTGCCGGGTCAATCAACGTATCCCCAAGAGCAATATCAAACTTCTCAAAGTTGATGTCATGCAAAAACATATTGATTCTGCACAGATTGTAGGTGGTCAGGTTGATCTCTTGACCAAAGAACCCTTGACGTACTTTATCACGACCTAGCACCTTGGCGAATTTCAATAACAAAGAACCGGAACCGCATGCTGGATCGTAGACCTTATTCATCTCGTTCTTACCAACCAGAGTAATTCGCGCCAGCAATTCGGACACTTCTTGAGGAGTAAAGAACTCGCCTCCTGACTTGCCAGCGGCAGAGGCATACATCGTCATCAGATATTCGTATGCATCTCCAAACAGGTCAATCGTGTTATCAGAGAAGCCGTTGCCATTACTCAATGGAAGGTCGCCAATGGCATCCAGTATCCTGACCAGTTTTTCGTTACGCTTGGTTACGGTGGATCCAAGTTTGTTACTGTTTACATCCAGATCGTTAAACAGACCTCGCAAATCATCTTCACTATCGGTGCCGAGGGCAGAACCTTCAATATTGGCAAAAATGCGGCTCAAGGTTTCATTGAGGTTGTCATCACGCCGCGCCCTTTTCCGCAAATTCACAAAAAGCTCTGAGGGCAGGATATAGAACCCCTTTTCCTGTACCGTAACAGCGCGAACTGGCTCCGCTCTCTCGTCGCTCAAGAGTGCGTAGTCAAAATCATGAACACCCGTCTTGCGCTCCTGCTCATTCAGATAGGAAGTCAGGTTCTCCGAAATAAACCGGTAGAACAACATCCCCAACACATAACTCTTAAAATCCCAACCATCCACGGACCCGCGCAGATCGTTGGCGATTCGCCAGATGATTCTATGCAATTCCGCACGTTCGACTTCTTTGTTGTTCTTCATTTCAAGTTCACAAATAAGGCCCCAGAGACTGTTGACAAAGGGCGTTCAATTTTTGGAGAAGAATACTTCAAGGGTCAAAATGGATAGTCTTGTGCAACAGTGCCTCCTAATAGATATATCCTTAATAATCCCGGCTAAATTTAGTAACGATTGAAGTATTATTTCCGTCAATTATGTTCTTTTTCTGTTATATATTGGGTAATATTGGTTATATTATGGTAATGTTGAAAAGGCGTTCAAATTTTGAAGAAGAATACTTCAAACGGCAATCTTGATTGTTGCGAATATTTCGGACGTGATTCCGCCGCTGTCGTTGCTTTTAACAGCTCTTAGGGGAGACAAAAGTTTCCTTTATCCCCTGATTTTAACCCACTGCTGCAGCAATCCTAGGAAACCGTTTTAAATTGTGTGCGGTCGCCTCCATAAAATGTTCCCCGTGCACCGTTCGCGGTCCTTTCAATTGCGTACTTCCCGAGCCAAACTACCGCTTCAGGCTCCCAAGGATCCGTTCCACCATCCAATGCTTACGACTGATTTTGTGGTTCTCCGCAGATTGGACGGCATTGATCGGACGGTTACGATAGCCCTTGTGCATTATACGTGACCGGCGACCACACGCCGCTAAAAATCATCATTCGCTTTTCTATTGGGCCCCCTGTCCGCCAATACTTCCTGGCGGTGCTTCGTACGCACCTTCTTGATCAAGGGAACCAAACCCTCGCAGTCATGCCCATTCGTCGAGGTGGCATGGACGGCCAGAATCATACCGCCTCGTCTGTTGCCACATGCTTCTCATACCTATTGATCGTCTTATCGCGCTTCTTTACCCAACGACCGTCATGATTCGCATTCGGAGGGGTCCGTTGCTTGGTCGCATGTTAAACGGCCTCTTCGCGAAAATCCTCCGTACGCCGCACCGCGTCCTTACGATCCTCGGCGACCGCCGCACGACTGCCGCCCTTCGGGGAATAAGGGCTTTCGGTTAGACTGGCATCGACAATTGCCCCCACCGTTACGGCCAGCCCATGTCCTTGCAATTGATCGCTGACCGTTCCCAGTAAACCATCCCAAGCACCCAAGCCAACCAAACTCGTGCGAAAACGACTGATCGTGCTGCGGTCAGGGGCAAAATCCTCAATCGCTAAACCACAAAAATGCCGCGCAGAAAGCGGTTCCCATACATATAACTCAAGTTCCCGATCCGATAACTTGATGTCATTGTAATACCAAAAGCATCTTGAACAACAAGAGAGGACGATACGCCTTCTGGCCACGATTCTGCTTCCCGACTGGATAGATCTCTAACAGGAGCCGCGCGATGGATTCCCAGTGCATCACCTTGTTTAACTCCAAGAAAGAAGACCACTTCGCTGCTGCTACATCAATAAAATGTTGACCACAACTCATCTGGACGGTACGGGAGTCGAAATGACGAGACATACAATCAACTACAAACTGGAACAGCACGAATCCAACAAAATTCCACAGCTTTGTGCAACAGTCTCCCTCAGTTTAACAATTCTGACCGAAGTGGCCTATTTCAGTATCACTACATTGCCCCTATGTATCTCCGAGGAGGTTTAAGGCCAAACCTCAGAACTCGCCCAGAATACTTGCATCCACATATCCCTGGACCCCGCTCGAGAGGCGGGCTTTGGTACCCGCTACTACTTCACCAAACCAGCGTCATCTTGATTCCCTTGAGGACTTCAGTACTTCCAGTTTCCGTGGCCACGGTTGTAAACTCCAGAACGGATGCCCTGGATGGAGTTTCGACCATTTGAAGTCTCCACCACAATCAGGAGCAGAACAAGTCCCGAAGCGAAAGCATTGGCACACGCTCGGTGATGCCAATTTTTCGTTCTCTTGACCAGAGTTGTTGAGCATACAGGCTGATTGCCCCAGCATTATTTTGCAACCATTATTCTGTTGCATCGTCGGGAAGCGTCCTCGGGAGTTCAACCCATGAAATATCCTGGAGGTGTGATCTACCTAGACAAGCTCCGGGTTTGCTTATGGATTGCAAATAATATACTGAGGGTACAATGCTCAGACATAACACTGGAAATTGAACGGTTGCCATTTTTCGCAACAAGTTCGAAAATTGACAATATCGCGTTGGGGGCTCACGTATGTGAGCCCCTGATTTTCCCTGGATGGATGAAGAATGTACCGCATGGTTCCGATCAGAAAGTAACGGAATCATATCTAAATCCATTCCTGGCCCGTAACGGTTTTCCCGTCCCCAGTGTCGAGCTCACTTCATTTGTGACACCACGCCATTTTCAACGGATAACTTGAGATTATTCTGGGTTTCTTGTCAACATTTGATATATTATTAGGTATCAGTATGTTATATTGATATATAATAGACTATCAAGTGAGCTACAAAACAGATCATCTCAGTACCGCCCTCAGGAAGGCAAGGGTAGATATGGGTTTGAGTCAAAGAGACTTAAGCACCAAGTCTGGTGTGCCGCAAGCACAAATATCGAAATTCGAGAATGGTGCGGTTGATCTGCGTCTTTCAAGTTTGGTGGCATTATTCAGGGCGTTGGGATTGGAGCTTGAACTCGTGCCCAGAAAATCTGTACCGGCAGTTCAGTCGATTGTTAGAAGTACAGCACTCAGGGCGACAATTGATCCCGAACAATTTGCCAGTGCCCAAATTGCTTTTGACCACGTTTTGCAAGGGCTGGCTAATCAAGATCAACGGCCAAAAGAGTTTGAGCGGTTACAGGAGCACATTGACTTTCTCAGGAAGGTTCGCATTCCGACCGATCAGGTCAAGAGCTTCAAGCGTTGGGCGAAATACCTGGAGCGTCTGCAGAAAAATCCCATTGACTCCGGGAAGATCGCAACGCTGATGAGGCGAACAGAGGAACTGCGTAGGCAGGTTGAACATGCAGAGGCTTTACGAAATCAAAGCCTCCGCCCAAGGCCCGTGTATTCTCTCGAGGAGGAGGATAGCAATGCCTGACGTTTCAGTTTTGGAGGTAATTCTTCACGGGAAAAAAATCGCAACATTGACCCATGTTGTCGGTGACCGTACACTTTTCACCTTTACAGAAGAGTATATAAACGATCAGAGCCGTTCGATTCTGGGGTTGGGGTTTAAGGATTCTCTTGGACAATTGATCACAAACTTCAAATCGACGCAAACCAGGGTTATTCCTTGGTTTTCGAATCTTTTGCCGGAGGGACAGTTACGCCATTACTTGGCTGAACGTGCTCATGTTAAGAGTGTGCGTGAATTCTTTCTTTTATGGGTGCTTGGCCAAGATTTACCGGGTGCGGTTGTTGTTCGGCCTGCCGATGGCGAGGAGTATCCACCAACGGTGCATCGCGCGCACGTGGAAGGATTTCGCGAAAAAGCTCTTCGATTTTCCTTGGCCGGTGTACAACTGAAATTTTCAGCGATCGCGAATGCCCGCAAGGGACTCACTATTCCCGTGCAGGGGGTAGGTGGTGATCGGATTATAAAGTTGCCGTCCAGACAATTTGATGCACTTCCTGAGAATGAATATAGCATGATGGAGCTTGCGCGCGACATCGGAATTGATGTTCCGCGTGTGGAATTGATCAAGATTGAATCAATAGAAAACTTACCGGATGGTATTGACATCTTCGGTACTCACGCATTTGCCATTGACCGGTTCGACCGGCCATCCGATAGGAATCCCATCCATATTGAAGACTTTGCACAAATTTTTGGGGTTTATCCTGAAGCCAAGTATGACAAGGCTTCGATCCGTAACATCGCAAGCGTCGTTGGTTCAGAGTCCAATCAGAAGGATGTGGAAGAGTTGGTCAGGCGAATTGTTTTCAATGTGCTCATTGGTAATGCAGATATGCACTTGAAGAATTGGTCGCTCATTTATATGGATCAACAGAATGCATCTTTGGCGCCGGCCTATGATTTTGTCTCAACTATTTGTTACATCCCGGATGAGACATTTGCGCTCAAATTCAGCCGTACGAAACGCTTTGCAGAGGTTTCATTGAATGAACTATCCCATTTGGCAGGCAAGGCGCGCTTGCCGGAAAAGCTTGTGTTGAATACAGCCATAGAGACTGTGACAAGATTCCATGAAGTATGGAGCGCAAAGAAAAACAATCTTGCACTCTCAAAGGACATGGTTGCAACGATTGATAAGCATCTGGAGAGTGTTCCGATTGCCAGAGAATAGGTTCGAAACAGATCGGTGCGCGGAAATTCTCTTGCTGGAACAAGTACAAAAAACTCCGCTTAAATCTATTCCATTCGCTCAAGAATGTCAGGTTTAAACTAATTTTGACCACACCCGGCCCTGATGCCACAATGCCTTGTTGAAAACATCATTGACCACTCAATTATGAAGCATCGTCCTTGGATTCATGGGCAACAGCCCTCAGGAGTGATTAACAAATACTCATAGCGATTGGTATTGGATCAGTATTATTTTACACTGCAGTTCATCGTCTACGATGAATATCCCGAGACTGAGCATAAATCGCGGCTACATAAGTTCTCAGCTTTGCCGCTTAAAAACTAGATGAGAAATGATGATTAACAGATACACGGTGACTTGGCTCTTAGCGTTCGTCTGTATGTTCTTCTGTACTGCAGCAGAGGCGCAGACTGGAGAGTTGTTCAAGGACTTGGAATTTCGCTACATAGGTCCATCACGCGGGGGACGCGTGACAACAGTTACTGGTCATAAAGCGGATCCCGGTACTTTCTACATGGGGGCAACTGGTGGTGGAGTCTGGAAGACGACAGATTATGGAGTGAGTTGGGAGAATATTTCTGACGGGTATTTTGAGACGGGCTCCATAGGATCTATTGATGTAGCGGACGCCGATCCTGACATCGTATATGTAGGGACGGGATCAGATGGTATTCGCAGCAATGTGATTATTGGTCGGGGCATGTATAAGTCAACGGATGGGGGCGAGTCCTGGCAGCATATAGGGCTTCGGGAAGCAGGCCAGATTGGTTCCGTAGTCGTGCACCCAACCAATCCACAAGTGGTATACGCGGCGGCGCTTGGCAACCCATTTGGTCCTAATCCGCAACGCGGCGTGTTCAAGTCGGTTGACGGAGGTAAGAGTTGGGAGCATGTACTGTTTGTATCTGACAGGACAGGGGCGGTAGATATTGAGCTTGCACCGGATAATCCAGCGGTGGTGTACGCTGCGCTATGGCATGCAGAGCGCAAACCATGGACGATTATAAGTGGGGATGATGGCAGTGAAAATGGTGTCTATGTTTCACGCGATGCAGGCAAAACCTGGTCCAGAAGTACGGAGGGCTTACCGCAAGGCCTCATTGGTAAAATTGATTTTGCAGTTAGTCCAGCAGATCCAAGCCGGGTTTACGCACTAGTGGAAACCGTCCCGGAAGAGGAAGGCCTCTACAGATCTAACGACAATGGGGCCACCTGGCACGTGGTAAGTACGGAGGGCTACCTTATGACACGTCCGTTCTATTACACCAATGTGGATGCAGATCCGGCAGATGCCGATATAGTTTGGGTAAACAACCTCGCGCTTTGGCGTTCTGTGAATGGTGGGAAAGAATGGTCACGTGTAGGCACTCCGCATGGTGATAACCATGATATGTGGATCAACCCAGATGATTCACGAATTATTGTACAGTCAAATGACGGCGGAGCGAACGTCACGAGGGACGGTGGACGAACATGGTCAACTCAGCACAATCAGCCCACGGCGGAGCTTTATCAGGTCGACGTAGACGAGCGGTTCCCTTACTGGGCTTATGCAGGTCAGCAGGACAATACTACGGTTGCTGTTCCAAGTCTACCTCCAGATTCACGTCCGGGTGGTCCGACAGCATACTGGGAAGCCATTGGAGGCTGTGAGACCGGCCCCTCTGTCCCCAGTCCAGTCGATGCCACAATTGTTTACAGTAATTGCAAGGGCAGATTTAGTCGATATAATCGTGCAACGGGCCAGGAGCAGTCCTACTATGTTGGGGGGATCAACATGTATGGTGTCAATCCACGTGAGCTACCGTATAGATTCCAGCGTGTTGTTCCAATTGAAATTTCTCCGCATGATGCTAACGTGATATACCACGGATCACAATATGTCCACCGCACTACGGATGAGGGACGCACATGGGAGACAATCAGCGGCGATCTGACCGCTTTCAGACCCGAGCGTCAAGTAATCAGTGGAGGTCCAATCACCCGGGACATTACCGGAGAAGAACACTACAGTACGCTGTATGTGATAGAGGTATCTCCTGTGGAAGCAAACGTGATCTGGACGGGCGCAAATGATGGTCCAGTACATGTGACACAGGATGGTGGAGAGACATGGACAGAAGTTACCCCTCCCGGGATGCCTCCTGAGGGCCGTATACAAACGATTGATCCTTCACCGCACGCGGCAGGCAAAGCCTATATAGCGGGATATCGGTACTTACTCGGGGATTTTCGACCGTACATTTATCGGACGACGGATTTTGGAACAACTTGGACCCTGTTGACAGATGGTTATAATGGAATTCCCGAGGAATTCCCGACACGCGTGATTCGCGAAGATCCCGGAAGGGAAGGGTTGCTCTATGCGGGTACAGAGTTTGGATTGTTCGTATCTCTGGACGACGGTATAACTTGGGAGGGATTTCAGCAGGGTCTTCCCGTAACTCCGGTCACCGACTTAAAAGTTCATCGCGGGGACCTAGTTGTTTCAACTATGGGGCGCGGGTTCTGGATTTTGGATAATATCACCGCATTGCACCACATAACCCCTGAAGTCACCAACTCTGAAGTCCATCTCTTCCCGGTGCGTGATGCATACAGGGTAAGATATGGTTCGGGTGGCGGTAGTGCAGCCCCTACATATCCCAGACCGGGCATGGTAATTGACTATTACTTCAAAGAAGAACAGGTTGGCAAGATCTCCTTGGAGATTTTAAATGAAGAAGGTGTAGTTGTCCGAAAAATTGAAGCCGAAGAGTTTCAACCCGAATCGGAGGCTGTTCAGGGAATGCGTGGTCCAGTTTCGCGGCGTCCTGCTGGGACGGTCTTACAGCGTGGACCAGGAATGCACAGATATACGTGGAATCTGCGTCACAATGACTTCGAAATACCGGAAGGAGGCAGTTTTTCTGGCCCAGTACTTCCCCCGGGAGTGTATACTTTGCGCCTAAATGTGAATGGAGATGCATTCTCTAGCGAAGGCAGGCTTTTAGTGGATCCGCGTGTGGCCGCCGACAATGTTAGCGTGAGCGATCTCGAGGCCCAATTCGATTTTGGCTTGGAGCTAACTCAGGTTCGTGTCGATGCGGCGGAAGCAGTTCAGCGTATTGAAGCACTGATGGAAACCTCGGAAAGTCAAGAGCAAACGGAGACACTCAAAAGACTACACGCATTGCTCGTAACGGAGACGGGGGACAGTTATCCTCAGCCTATGCTCATAAGTCAACTCGGGTATCTGTCTGGTTTTGTTTCTCGGGGAGACTATCGTCCCGGTCAGGATGCGTATGATCGCCTGGCACAGCTGCAGGAGGAGCTTTCTGCGATCGTCGAACAGCTTGATGCGTTTTAATGCTGCCTGCGAAGTGTATGGTAAGACGGAAGGGAATTGTAAGGAAAGCTGTCGTATAGGTGAGCAGGAATTAATTCAATTACGTTCGCCCGTATTGCGCCTGATTCGTGATGTTCGGGCGTATTGTGAGTAATCAAATTTGGTTGTGATATAACATGAGAGAACCTCTGCGAATAGCTGTTCTTGGGGCAGGGCGTATAGGGAAAATGCATGCGGAGCACATTGTACATCATGTGCCGCGTGCAAGGCTTGTGTCGGTAGTTGATCTACACGAGGAATTGGCGCAAGCCTGCGCGGTCGCGTGTGGAATTGACGATTATGGAACATCTTTGTCAAGCATTCTCAATCGCAGTGATGTGGATGCAGTCGCAATCTGTACGTCAAGCACGACTCACACCGAGATCATTGAAGCTGCCGCTGGTGCGGGCAAGCACATATTTTGTGAAAAACCCATCGACTTAACACTGGAGCGCATAGACAGCGCTCTGGAGGCTGTGGAGTCAGCAGGTGTTCTATTCCAAGTGGGATTTCAGAAACGTTTTGATCCCAGTTATCAACGTATTCGCAGGGCGATAGATAACGGCGAGATTGGTACACCATACTCAGTGCATATTGCAAGTCGGGATCCCGCGCCACCACCGATAGAGTTTCTGCGCACTTCGGGTGGATTATTCCTTGATATGACCATACATGATTTCGACATGTCCTGTTTCCTGATGGGACATGATGTCATGACAGTATATGCGGCTGCGGCAGTCAGGGTTGATCCAGCTATCGGTGCTATCGGCGATGTAGATACTGCGACCATTGTGCTGCAGTACGGGGATGGCACATTGTTAACCATTGAGAATGGTCGGTCATCGGCATTTGGCTACGATCAGCGTGTAGAAGTTTTTGGAAGCAAGGGGAGTATCCGGGTCGATAATTCTTATCCGAACACTGCAATTCTGTCGACTGAGGAAAGCGTCCGCAGAGATGTGCCGTACCACTTTTTTCTAGACAGATATAAGGGGGCGTATATTGAAGAATTGCGGGCTTTTACTGAGGCTGTTCTGGATGGTAAGCCGTCCCCGCTTTCGGGAAAAGAGGCCAGGATGCCAGTCGTTATTGGTTTGGCGGCTAAGTTGTCCCTGAAAGCCAGACGGCCCGTGGAGATTGCGGAGATCGCTTCCACAGTTTGAAATGACGGACATTGAGGCAGTTCTTGGGGCTGAGGCAGATAGTTTGCTCCAGCATCGGTGCACGCATGTGCCTGAATCGCTCATCAGAGCCTCTGGTTTGCAGCGTTTGAAGTCCATTTCAAACAACTCGGATCGGTCACCCCGGGTGCTGGCTGCACTGCAGACGCTATATAGTGCAGGTCGCCTGAGAGGAACCGGATACCTGAGTCTTCTTCCTGTGGACCATGGGATTGCTCACACGGCCGGTATGGTCTTCGCTCCCAATCCGATCCATTTGGATCCGGCCGCCATCCTTCGACTGGCGGAGCAGGGGGGTAGCAGTGGTCTTGTCAGTACATATGGGGTCCTGGGAGCAATAGCCAGAATGCCTCAGCGGAGGGTGCCGTTGGTGCTTAAGCTGAATCACGACAATCAGTTTACTTGGCCCGCACGCTACGAAAACATTCTCTTTGCCCGCGTGCGTGATGCTGCACAGATGGGTTGTGTAGCCGTCGCAGCCACGGTGTATTTCGGGGGAACAGGAGCTCGCCGTGAGTTGCAATCGGTTTCCTCTCTGTTCGCTGAAGCCCACAGCCTTGGCATGGCGACTATTTTGTTCAGCTACTTACATCCAAAGGCTCTTCAGGCAGGAGGAAAGGATATGATATTTTCGGCAGACCTGACTGGCGAAGCCAATCATCAGGCGGCCACCGTGCAGGCTGATTTAGTTAAGCAGAAGCAACCATTGTGGACAGGCGGGGCGAAGGCCTTGGGAGCAGAGTATGGGCGTATGGACGAGCGGGTTTACAGTGAATTGTCATCATCGCATCCCATTGATCTCACGAGGTATCAGGTTTTGGCTAGTTATGCTGGAAGTGTGGGCTTAATCCATTCGGGGGGTGCCAAGGGGAAGAATGATATAGCACAAGCTGTTCGTGCGGCTGTGATCAATAAGCGAGGTGGTGGAACGGGGCTTATTGCAGGTCGCAAGGCTTTTCAGGTGCCCTTGGAAGAGGGATGTCAACTCCTGAATGCAATCCAGGATGTTTACCTGAACTCGAAGATTACAGTCGCGTGAATGCGGGGTTCATGTCGATCATTGCGGGAGTTGCATACTCGGTAGAAAAGCTTCCTCGGTACGGCTTCAACGTGGTTGTCTTTCTACCAACTTGGTCAAAAAAACTTGCTTGCTCATCAGCAATCTGCGTACGAGTGAAGTAAGTGAGAATTCTCACTTATTCGCTCGGATTCTCCATGGGGTTAACTCAAAAACCTCATTACAAAACCAACAGTATTTCTTGACTATTGACCAACAGGAACCGGAGTTTGTAACTGTTTTACTTGAGAGAGGATGACATTTGATTGTTTTTCATGTTTTGTTATCATTTTTTGGAAATATTAGATGAACATAAATATTTGAAAACTTTTGAATTTATTATCATCGGTGGTTCACATTGCTCGGAATACGCGGCCTACGTGGTCGGAATATGCATCCAATTTATAAGACCAATTCAGTTCAGCCACCGGACAAACCATAGCAAACTGAGCATTCCTACATATTGACCGATCCATAACCATTCATTCGGATAGATTACATTATCTTGCACACTAAATCGGAAGCTCGATTCCAATTGGTGAGTAAACATGTCCAGCGACAATACCTATGATTCTTGCAACAGCAAGAGGTTTTGTCGCTGGACACGTAGGATGAGAGAGAGGTGAACCTTCTCGGGCCAATCCTGAATAGGTGGTTTAGGGAGGCCCATTCGTTCTTCAAGCCATAATTCTATCCATGATGTCTAATCGGTTTTTACTCTTCCTATTTGCCGGAGTGCTTTTGGTAATCAATGGCTGCACGCCTTCCGAAAGTACACAGCATACCCTAGACAGAGCAACAGGAGCTCCGATCTCGTTTCAGGACATTGCCTCGCCCGCCGGTCTTGGAAGTACTACGCCCTCAGTGCATACTACCAATGAGGGTGACGTGCTTCTGAGTTGGGTGGAGCCCTATGCAGAAGGCGGACACGTCCTGCGTTTCTCACGACTGGAACACGACGCATGGTCAGCGCCGAATACCATCGCACAAGGAGAGGACTGGTTCGTTAATTGGGCCGACTTTCCTTCGCTGATTTCGCTTGATGACGGTGCGCTAGCGGCGCACTATCTGGTTAAAAGTGGAAGGGCAACGTATGCCTACGATGTTCATGTGACCCAATCCCTCGACGGCGGACAGACGTGGAGTCCGTCTGTGATTCCTCATTCGGATGGCACACAGACCGAACACGGCTTCGTGTCGATGCTGCCCTCGAGCGATGGCCAGCTCTTTGCTGCTTGGCTAGACGGACGTAACACTGGGGGAGGTCATGACGGTCGTGGACCGCGGGGAGCGATGACATTGCGCGCTGCAATACTCGATCATGCTGGTTCGCTTCATGGCGAAACCCTACTTGATGAACGCATTTGTGAGTGCTGCCAGACCTCGGCAGCCCGTACTACTAACGGGCTTATTGTGGCTTATAGAGATCGGTCAGACGAAGAAATACGTGACATTGCGGTTGTCAGGAAGCAGAACGGCGCTTGGTCGGCACCAAAGACAGTGCACGAAGATCGATGGCACATTCTGGGATGCCCGGTTAACGGCCCGGCCGTAGCAGCGGCCGGTGAGCAGGTTGCTCTTGCCTGGTTTACAGCCGCTCAGGACACACGCCGCATCAAACTCAGTTTTTCCACCGACGAAGGACAATCGTTTGGCGCTCCCGTTCAGGTCGACGATGGTTCCCCCATCGGGCGCCTCGACACGATCATATTGCAAGATGGTTCAGCTCTGGTCAGTTGGATTGAGAATACGGACGAAGGAGCCGAGATCCGCGTCCGCCGTGTTTACCCCGATGGCACGCGCGAGGCCTCTTCTGTGGTAGCTGCTACCTCGGCCTCACGGGCTAGCGGCGTTCCTCGTATTACCCGGAACGGCAACGCAGTTTACATCGCCTGGACCAAAGCAGGAACCCCTCTGTCCATCCGCACGGCCGTCGCGACGCTTTCGGGGGGTGTGTAGCTATGAGACTACGAAGTGAGCAGGATCTTTCGTGACTTGGGACGACAGAGTAGGAGAACCAACATCAGTCAAGAGGAAATTCTAGTCCAGATACGAGCTAGATTTAAAGCTGGCTACCTGATCGCTGCAGGATATCCCGAATTCCGGCAGAAAATCCCACTGCTGGACAACAAAGAATCGCGGATTGACTAAGAATGGACTGATGGTCTGGAGATCGCATTTACGGACGATAGTCCATGCGTGTAGTTTCGTTCTCCTTCAATTTCAGACGGCTGCGAAGTAAGCAGCCATGTGAGTTACGTGATTCATCACGGTTCTACAAGGGCCCGAAAGAGAACCTCTCTGGGGCAGTTGAACCCAGTTCGTCAATATTCGGCCTTGATCTGAAGAGCTCACGAGTCCCAAGAGTCGGCGGGCCTCCACGGATGGTGCCTTGGCTAGGCCCCAGCATTTTGAGAGGCCCATCTGTAAGGTTGCCACTGGGATCGTGGAATTCCACGAAAAAAGGACAGCCGCTCAGAATAATCTGGTTTGCGCCCGCATCTCTCTCTTGCGTTGATAGTGAAGACGTTGTCCAGTACACCTCATCCATCGGAAGAGTTCAGGTATTCAGGCTCGAAATTCACCTGTCGCACGGGTTCACCTTCAGCAGTGAAGACGTTGTATCTCCACGGTTGGTAGTCACCTGCCCACAAGGTATCACCTTACGTAACCCACAGGCCAAACGGATTCCGAAATTCACCAGGCCCTTCACCCAATCGCCCTACAGACCACAGATACCGCCCTAGACCGCCACCGGCAGCACTAAGGACCACCAGTGCGATGAGCAGGACTTGCAAGTAGCGATTCAGGGTAGTCATATTCAGTTTTGGTAGGGACAGACAGAATGTATCTGTACGAAAATCCCATGCAACATAAAACACATGATCTAATGGATGAGTAAGTGCCAGGTGCAGGAAAGCGCCCGACATTTTCATTAATCCTTTGTCATTCAAACCATTGAACTTTAGCTTGCAAAGGAGTTATGGTTCCTTGCCGAACAAAAGAAAATCACATTTTGGTTTCTTGAGTGATGTTTTCCTCAATGGAAAACATCATTAGGGAAAGCTATGCCCGATTATCCTGATCAAGTGCCTGAATAGCACGTATAGGTACGGCCTTCTGTGGAAAGGTGGTTCATCAGGTTGATAGGGCCAATGATCAGGGTATGATATTTGCGGGGAGATGCGTATATCAGTGCTTCGATTATAGGGCCTGGAAAATTTGTAGTCGATTGACTTTCCATTGCTCCGAAATGTCGAGCACCTACTATCCAGTCAACCTGCCATCCAGCCATGAGTCCTGGATTGCACCGCAATACTGAATCCAATTGACATGATAATGATTAACTATTGCTTGCTCAAATTCGATCATTCCAGACAAATGAGAATAGGACCACTTTTCAAGCTTCCCTTACTTTTCGTGCTTTTGTTTTCCAGCAGTCTATTCGGGGCCACAGTTGCACAGGGGCAGTCCACCGTTTCCGTTCAGGCCGGTGCGAGCTTCGCGACCTGGGGCGGGGATGACGTTAAGGAACTGGAAGACGCTGGTTTTGACATTGGCAATCGGACCGGCGTAACGATTCGGGCATCTGCCGTTTTGCCGCTTACGAACCTCCTGGGACTGCAGATTGGTGCGGCCTATGTGCAAAAGGGCGCGTCTGGGGAGGTGCGGGAAGATGATTCCTATTTCGAATTCACCACCGATATGGACTATCTCGAATTCCCCGTGCTGCTGAGAATCAGTCCCCAACTGAATGGACCGCTGTCGCCCTACGTAACGGCAGGTCCGGCATTTTCTTTTGTACTCAATTGCTGGGTTAGCAATAGGATAAAGGTCTCATTTATCGACCCGTTTACCGGTGAGACCGTGATGATCGACGATGATGAGTCGGAAAAATGCGAAGAAGACTCATTTGAGACGTTTGATTTTGGCGTAATGGCCGGTGCGGGCTTAGCCTTTGCAGTGTCTCCGTCCTGGTCGCTAACGCTGGACTTTATGTATAACCACGGCCTGAGGTCTTTTATAAAGATGGACGACGACATAGTGGAACTGTCGGAAGACACAGAGAACCGGACGTTTGGGATTATGGTTGGTGTAGCCTTTCGAATACGGTAGCCACGGGGCACCGCTAGCTGCAACGCCTCATGCTGCCGACAAGCCAAGCTGATCCATTTTACGAACCTTTATATCTCAACCGGGGCTATCTTGAGCATGACGAAGCCAGGAATCTTTGTGAGCAGTGGATCCTACCACATGCCAACGGGACAGTTCTCGGTAACTGGCACGCAGGCAGATTTTCACAATCTTGAATGTAACGGACGATGAATTATGACTTGGCTTAAGAAAACTTCCCTCATCACGAATGTACGCTCTAATACTGCCGTAATTTGTGCTATTGCATTGACCTTCGCGTTGCTGGGCACCGGCTGCGGTTCAGCAGGCACTGATTCTGGTGAAGACTGGCCCGGCACGATTGATACGCTTGCTTCCGGCGAAATCGTAGTCCGAAATACCGAGGAACCGCTCTGGTCATCGGAAGAAACTTGGCAGGTTGTGGAGGAGATGAGGATTGGAAGCGACACGGGTGACGAGGCGATTTTATTCGGCAATATTAGCTCCTTTGATGTGGATGCGCAGGGGCGAGTTTTTGCACTTGATGGCCAAACGCAAGAGATCCATGTCTTCGGCTCGGACGGCACCCACATAAACACCGTGGGGGGCAGGGGAACTGGGCCTGGGGAATTTGAAAACGCCAGCGCGGTTGACCTGAGCCGTAATGGAGAGATTTGGGTCATGGAAATGGCAAGGGGCCGGCTTTCCATACTAGACGGGTACGGGGACTACCTTAGAACGGAATCGATTGGTGGCGTTGGCTGGAGCCGAATGCCATATTCGGGTGGTTTTGATCCAGTAGGCCGGTACAATGCTTTAATCAGATCCTTCCATGATGAGGGCACGACGACAGAGTCATTCGCCCGGTTTGATCAGTCCCTGACCCCGCTGGACACGATACCGGTCCCGGAAAAACCTGACATTGAATACTTCAGTAATGAGACCGGAGACATGCAAGTGGGTGTTCCCTACCAAGGTTACATTGCATGGTGCTTTGCTCCTAACGGTAATCTCTGGACACTCCACACCGATCAATACGAGCTTGCCGAAATCACTGGCCACGGTGAAACGCTCCGCAGGGTCACCAAGGAATATGATCCGATTCGGGTAACTGCTGAAGACAGGACAGAGTTGGGCCAGAGCATGGAGTGGTTCACTGACCAAGGAGGGAAGATCGACTGGTCAAAGATTCCCAAGACTCGGCCGGTAGTGAGTTCTCTCTTCTGCGACGACGAGGCCAATCTTTGGGTTAGGCGAGTCGCTATAGAGTTAGATGATGATGAGGAGAATGAAGGATCGCTTTTTGACCTGTTTGACCCTGAGGGACGCTATCTGGGAATGCTGAAAATCCCATTTAGTTTGCGTTCATATCCGATCATGCGGAATGGGGTTCTATATGGCCTCACTCGGGATGATCATGGTTCCGACATTATCGTGAGAGCGCGGATCGAAAAGCCCAAAGCCTGATTCACGGACGCTGTACAGGCGGCTTGAGTGACGGAATTTAAGTCATTAAGCCCCCTTCTCTAACGTGGTTTGCTTGCAGTCCACAGCTGGCAATTAGGCGGGATCTGCGTATTGCTACGCCATCCCTAACGATGGGATTTGGAAAGGCCCCGCCAAAGGAGGAAGGCGGCGGAGTGCCGGGTTGGCATGCATGTTCCAGTCACAGCCGCATCACGGTTGAAAAATGTTTTCCAATGGCCGTTCAGCAAACCGAAAGGCGCACGATTTCCCCGAAAATCCGCCGGCGAAATTGCAATTATGTGTCTAGGTTACCATGAGTATAGCAAGAATCACAAATAACTCCTATTCTCTGTCAAGCACCAATTATTGCCACCTTGCTTCTTCGGGAGACTAGTTCATATCCATATGCCGTTTAATAACCAATTTCTTACCTGCGTGCTCCTCATCGCACTCCTTGCTGCATGTTCGGATCAGGAAGCCTCACGTGAGCCCTCTGAGGTGGGCCAAGTTGACATCACGGAAGTGCTGCGGCTAGGGGATGAAGCAGCCGGTGATACGGTGCTCTTCTCACGGATTACGAATCTTGCGGTCAATAGTCGAGGAGATATCATTGTGGAGGAAGCACGTCGGCCGTCAATACGGGTATTCAACAGCGAGGGCGCGTACGTGAGTGATGTCGGAGGTATGGGCCAAGGACCGGGTGAGTACAGGTACACCTGGGGCGTGGTTGTAGGGTCGGCGGATTCGGTGTATGTGTGGGAGGTCTACACTGATCGTGTAATGGTATATGATCCCCACGATTTTTCTTTTGTCCGCCACGTCACCGTGGAAGATGACGGTATTAAGGGGGCAGTGGGTATCATAGGGATTGGTGAGGCCGGGTGGATCATGCCAATACAAGCCAGGCCTTTCCAGCCGGGGCACGATGGGAAAATGACCGTTCACGAGGATGCTGATTTTGAAATCCGTAAGGTTGATCTGGACGGAGACTATGGGCAGGAGATTATTGCTACAGTACGGGATAATGAGATGATCTATCACGTTTTTGAGGAGAGTGGCGGTTTTACGATACACGGTGTACCGTATGCTCGAAATGCGGCTTGGGCGATGGGTCCCAATGACATGCTTTACTATGGATGGGGCGACGCTATCCAGATCTCGGTAGCTAATGTTGATGGTTCAATCCAGACGCGTATTTACCATGAACATGATCCCGTTTTCATCACGGATGCAGAAGCAGAAGCTGCGGCGCAGGACATGGTGAATGAGCAGCACGAGAAATTACTTGCTGCGCGAGGGCTCCACGAGACCAAGCCAGCATTCAAAACTTTTGTGGTGGACGAGGCCGGTAATGTATGGGTCAAATTGAGTTCTATCGAAAACGCCACCACTGCAGACTGGCTGATCCTGGATATGGAGAGTGAGGTGGTTGGCATAGCTGCGCTTCCGATTAACGTGACCCTCAAAATGATTCGTAATGGTCGCGCCTATGGTACTGAGCAACAGAATGGTGAAGATATCATGGTCGTGGTCTACGAAATAACGTAACCTTGCCAGCTCTCCCGGCTTCTGAATAGCCCCCAATCCTAGCAGCATATCCGAAGGGCATCTCCCCGAGTGCCCCATGCTCGTTCGTTTGTCGTGATTTTTCCAGTAGCGTTACAAGTTTATGTGATTTCTAGGTTTACATATTAAAAATATATAATAAATTTATGTTATATTTTGTTTATAGTATGTATATGGCATGTATTTATGTGCTTCGGCCTATGATACGGATAGAAGGGTTTATTGTGGCCTTCTGTATCAGTCTCATTTTCTGGTACGCAGGAACCCAGGTTTCTTTCATCAACCGAATCCTGGCAACTTGGATTGGGCAGACGAAATGGCAGATCTCAGGAGCGCGTGGTACCGATTGTCAGTTGACGGCAATCCTCACCTACTCTGTTGCCAGCGCCGCATGCAGCGGCACTGGTTTTTATCTGGAACACAAAACTGATCTATGAAAGACTCATGACCAATTTTCCTCTTGCTAGTTTATCCCACGACATGAAAACCCCACTCAGTGCTATTGCACTCTACAACGACCGATTGCGTGATATGCGGCCAGATGACCCCGAGCGTGACGCTTGCCATACCGTCATTACTGAGCAAGTCGACCGGCTCGTGCAAATGATGCGCTGTGTGTTGAAGAATTTCAGGTCATCAGTGCAGTACCAGGAAGTAGACATCGGGGCAATGCTTCGAGATACTGCTGACATTTACAGGCAGCTGCACCCAAATTACACGTTTGTTCTCCACGCAAGAAAAGAGTTGCCCCTGGTCTGGGGTGATGGGCCCGCACTTGGGCGTGTACTTACGAACCTGCTCGATAATGCAATTGCATACAGTCAGCCCACCGAGATTGTAATTGCTGCCGACTTGCAATCCGACGGCATACAGTTCCGGGTGCGCGACCGGGGGACTGGTATTGCGCCAGAGTATTTGCCAAGCATTTTTAAGCCGCGCTTTCGAGCCAGCGATACAGTATCCGGCAGTGGTATGGGGCTCGCGATAGCACAGGAAATTGTCCATGCCCACGGTGGGCGTATCGAAGTGGCCAGTACGGTCGGCGTAGGAACTGTGATGCGTGTGATTCTACCACAAAAAACATTCATTTAATACAATGCCCTATACAGCAGACTCGGGAACGATCACCAATGTGCTTGTCGCCGAAGATGATAACCTGATCGCCAGGGGACTCAAGCATGTCTTCAAGCAGCGGGGTGCACGGGTGACCGTCATCTCTAATGGCTACGATGCGACAGACTTCATTCAGTCTGAAGATTTTTTGGATCTAGCCATTGTGGATATAACGATACCAGGCCTAAACGGGCTGGAAGTCGTACGGCGAATACGAGAATTCGGCTGTGAGACTCCGGTCATTATAGTTTCCGGTAAGGACACCATAGGGGACCGTGTGCGGGGTTTGGAAGCGGGTGCAGATGATTATATGGGTAAACCTTTCAATACCCACGAACTGGTGACGCGCGCCAAGGCCATCTGTAGACGTGTGCAGCACGGGGGCAGTCTTCCCCGTGTCATACAGGTGGGCGATACCCGATGTGACTTTGAATCACATGTGGCCATCAAGAACGGTCAGCCAGTGCACTTCACACCAATGGAGTGGAAGGTACTGCATTACATGGCCGCTCGAAAGGGGCATGCAGTTTCGAGGCCAGAGTTCAATGTTAGAGTATTAAAGATCCCACATGATGTAAAAACAAGAACTACCGATCGTCACGCATATGCACTGCGATGCAAGCTGGAAAGAGACTCCTTGAATCCGAAACATGTCCTTAAGGTGCAGGGCGTTGGGTATCGTCTGGCCGATTTTGAGGTCATTGCATAGCGGCGACTGAATGCGTTGCCAAATACCATCCCGACCCCAGATTGTCGGCGTCTTGGTTGTCTGCAGTTTTGTGGTCACTGCGGTGGTCATTCAATCCGCTCCTGTGGGCCGTGTGAGTTGGCCTCTTTTTGTTAACACGTCAGACTCATTGCCGCTTGGATTTTATCGTATTACAAAGGTGTTTGATCTCCAACGCGGGTATGTGCTCCGCACATGTCTTCCCGCCGAGGTTGGGCTGAGCGCGGTCCAACGGGGCTACGTTCGACGGGGATCCTGTCCTAATGGTTCAGCGCGAATCGGCAAGCCCATCATTGCCTTGCAGGGAGATACGGTAGTGGTCTTTGACGGAAGGATCCAGGTTCAGGGATGGGGCGATCACGAAGCCCCCATATACGCACATGATCGAAGGGGCAGAAGTCTGGCCAATGCCACAGGCATGCATATCCTGCAACCTGGTGAATGTTTTTTATTGAGCAGACATAACCCATTCAGCTATGACAGCAGATACTATGGTCCTGTTTCCTGTGGGGAACCACCATACTTTATCCTAGTGGGGAATGGATTCTGAGCGCCTTAGTGCCTTAATTCAGCAATACCTTGGTGATCAGATTCTTACGCTGCTTCAGAGCTCCGAAGTCGAAGAAGTTTATGTGAACCCTGACCTGTGTGTACGTGCAATTACTACGACTGGAAGTAGGATATCTGTACCTGCCGATTTATCATCGCAAGGTGCCGAAGCGTTTCTTCGGGCTATTGCGTCCGTCACCTCCAATCGTTTTGATCGTGATCATCCCTCACTTGCGGCTGCCGTTTTGCAGCGGGATCTTGGGAAATGTCGGATACAGGGATTTATTCCGCCATTGACTTCAGGGCCTGCTTTTAATATTCGCAAGCCGTGTCGGCAAATCCCTGCACTGGAAGACTATGTGAAGGATTCAATGCTGACGCCTGATGGGTATTCTATACTTAGATCAGCCATCGAATCACGCCAGAACATTCTGGTTGCTGGACCCACCGGCAGTGGAAAGACAACTCTCTGTAATGCCATATTGAAGTCCATTATTGACATTTTTCCCGAGGAGCGCCTGGTGATCCTAGAGGATACTACGGAACTCAATGTCCGGGCGGCCGACACGCTCCAGCTTCAGACTACCGCCCGGATCAGTATGCGTGAGCTCGTGAAGTTCAGTCTGCGTGCAACCCCTAATCGGATTATTGTAGGCGAGGTACGCGATGCTTCGGCCAAGTCTCTACTGGATGCATGGATTACCGGTCATCCTGGTGGATGTGCTACGATCCACGGCGAGGATGCAGACAAGGCACTTGAGCGCTTGAGTGATCTAGCTCGCGAAGGTGCACGCGGCATTGATCAGCGGCATCTTGTACTTCGTGCAGTGCATATTGTAGTATTGATCACGGGATTTGGACGGGCGCGCCACGTATGCCAGATTGTACGGGTCATTGGATGTACAACAACGGGCTTTACACTTGAATCCCTGTGTAAAGAGGCATAAACCGATCCGCTCTACACGCAATGTTTTGGAGGGGTAAGTAATCCTGCAGAGGGTGCGCAGCAAAGGTCAGTCCGAGCCAGTCTGAAGTACATTGTTCAGCCGTTTCGCAAGAGGATACGCCCGTTGTGAATCGGGAGGAGACCCCCCTCCCGGGCGTTTAAGCTACAGGGGGATTTGACAAAACATCGCCAAAAGGCACGTATTTCGCCCTGAATCAAGCGGTTTTAGGCCTAATGCGCGTAGTAACCACACTGAGAAGCTCGATCAGCGCCTCACATAATATCGGGTCAGGGGTTCCATGGAACGGATCGAAGCTCCTCCATGGACCTACTTACGAGGTCACTCCAATTGTAGACCGGGTTGGCGGAGGCGATTCATTTGGCAGGGGCCTCATCTATGAGCTCCTGTCATTTGAAGGAGACGATCAGAGAGTCCTAAATTTTGGCATTGCCGCGTCCTGTCTCAAGCATACCATCCCGGGCGACTTTTACCGAGTAACCGTTACGGAAATAGAAAAACTGCTCCCTGGCGATGCATCTGGACGAGTTAGCCGCTAAGCCACAGCGGTGACGAAACCAAGAGGTTGATTCGGTATGCCAAAGAGGCTTCGAACCCCTGGTTTTCTGATCCGTAGTCAGGCGCCGAGAGAGACGTTTCGGCAAACTACCGTGAAACGATATTTCCTTCCTGGTCAGTGCGCGTCTGCAGGCTCTAGCTTCACTATCGGAGTCAAGCCACCCCGGCGGTCATCGATAGCTAGGTAGATGTAGCCATCCGGTCCCTGGCGGACGTCGCGGATGCGACCTCTACCAAAGTAAAGCGTCTCTTCGTGCTCAACCTCTTGGCCATTGAGTGTCAGGCGCGCCAGTTGTTGGCCCGACAGTCCGCCCACGAAGAAATTGCCATGCCACTCGGGAAAACGATCCCCGGTGTAAATTAAAAACCCCGAGGTGGCGATTGACGGCACCCAGAAATACACGGGCGGTTCCATTCCTTCGCGATGGGTCCCTTCGTGGATAGCAGAGCCACTTCGGTAGTTCACGCCGTAACCGACTACGGGCCATCCGTAATTGAGGCCCGGGCGTATCAGGTTAAGTTCATCGCCGCCCTGGGGACCATGCTCATTGATCCAGAGATCGCCCGTTTCTGGATGGATCGCCAGGCCCTGTGCGTTCCGATGTCCGTAGCTCCATATTTCCGGTTGTGCCCCAGTTTGATCAACGAAGGGATTGTCTGTGGGAATGCGCCCATCATCGTGGACGCGGATGACCGTGCCATGGTGGTTGGAGAGGTCTTGCGCGGAGTGAATCTCCAAGTCTCCCTCAGGCGGCACTTGGCGGTCTCCGATAGTGATAAACAGGTAACCGTTCCCGTCGAAGGCCAAGCGACAACCGTAGTGTCCCCGTCCCCGCGAGTCCGCTTCGAAGATCTGCTCGACCTCGGTGAGGCGGTCGTTTTCAAACCGGCCTCGCACAACGGCCGTCGTCGCCCCTTCAGTGTCGACCAAGGGTTTTGAGTAACTGAGGTAAATCAGGCGGTTCGATGCGAATTCTGGATGCAGAACTACATCAAGCAGCCCGCCCTGGCCTTCAGCCAAGACCTCGGGGACCCCGGCCACCGGCTCCTCCAGCAAACTTCCCTCCCGAACGATCCGGAGTCGCCCCGCGAGTTCGGTGACCAACATGTCGCCCCCGGGCAGAAAAGCTATTGACCAAGGACGTTCGAGACCTTGGACCACCGTGACGACGCGGTAGTCGTGGTAGGCAGATCGCAGGACCGGTGCCTGGCCAGAGGCTGGGAGTGCGCTGGACAGAATGAATCCCATAATCGTGAATAGAAGGGCCTTACGTATCATCTTTATTTACAGGTTTGGAGCGTGTAGTACGCGTTTTAATAGTAGGTGATGCCGTTGTAATATACGGGCAATATGAGCAGCGTTCCGCCCAGCGATCATGCCCCCCTGCAGATATTGCGTGTTCCAAATCTGAGTTGCCGGCCAGTGCTAACCATTTCCGAGATCACATCGGCCGCAGACTCGTGCACCTGCCTTTCGAGCAGTACGTGGTTAGGTCGGAGTCATTCATCTATTTCTCTGGTCATCGCCCGAGGAAATTTGGAGCCGTTACTTCGGGGCCGTGCCGCGCGATCGAATAATGTCAGCCACCAGATCCCTGTGGACGCTCAATAAACAATTCGGCTCTTTGAGAATGGTTCTTCAGCTACCCATAGTGGCAGCGTGTCCGAAAAAAGATCACGGGCCTGTAGTTGATTTACACGGTTCTCTCCCTTGTGGCATTCCTCAACCGTTCTACGTCGCGCATCGGCGGCTGACCGAGGAGCCGTTTGTACTCTCGGTTAAAGTGCGAGGGATCGTTGTAGCCCACCCGGTATCCCGCTGTCGCCGCATCGATACCCTCGCTGAGCATCAGGCGACGGGCCTCCTGGAGCTGCAACTGCTTCTGAAACTTAAGCGGTGTCATCCCCGTGACGGCCTTGAAGTGGTGGTGAAAGCCCGAGAGGCTCATCCCATGCTCTTCGGCTAGACGCTCGATTGAAATCGACTGATCGTAGTTCTCTTGGATCCGCTTGACCGCCCGGATAATGCGGTGCCTGTGACCACCCAGAACCGCGATGTGGCGAAGCCTCACACTCTGATTGCCCATCAAGAGTCTGTAGACGATCTCCCGCGTAATCATCGGGGCGAGGACGGGCGCTTCAATAGGCGCATCCAGCAGCCTGACGAGTCGTACCACCGCGTCCAGGAGGTCTGCGCTGAGTGGGCTCACGTCGATAGCCCGCACGTCGCCACGGCCGCGCGGTGCGGCATGCCCGGCCTCAACCATTACTGAACTGACGACCATGGGGTCGAGCAGAAGACGCAGACCCAAGTAGGGTTGCTCCGCAGATGCCTGAAGGATGTGACCTACCAAAGGAAGCCCAGCCGTGACTAGCAAGTATTGACAGGGATCGTACCGATAAGAGTTCTCGCCCAGATAAACCTCCTTGCTCCCCTGGGCCATCACGCAGAGACACGGCTGAGCTACAGCATGAATGGGACCCGTGGGGGAGGAGAAGCGGTTGAAGGTGAGGCCCTTCATGACCTCCACCCTCCCATCTTTCGGAATGGCTCGCGCGATCCGTTCCACCAACTCCTCTCTGCCCAATTGCATCCAAAGTGTTCCGCGCTCTGACTTCTCGTGACCCACATGCCCCATAGCTTATTTCTCTGTTCATTTCTTGCTGACTATCGAAAGCAAAATAATACAACGTTTTGGAGATATTCTCACTATGTTTTGCAGGATGATTCAATGATCTTGGAGAATTGTTATACCCAGATTTTCTTGTTGTGCTTATTCTATGCTGTATTCTGACAAGTTCTGCTTTTTCATTCATTCTTCTTCATTGTACCTATGTCGCCAATTACACTGTCCACCCGCAGCGGAGTAGACATCAACCCCACTATCCCCATCCTCTGGGGCCGGCGCGACCACCAGAGCCTCGTTGGCACGAAAGATGAACACTTGCGGCAAGTCTCCTTCAAAGACTATCAGGTCCTGATCGGTCAGATCCGCGGCAACAGCCACATGATCATGCAGAACAAGGACAATCCCCAGATCGCTGACCTGACCTTGAAATGGATCGATGAGCGCGTAAGCACGAAATAAGACGCGAATGAATAGGCCTGCACCGACCTCAATTACGAACCTACCACGACCCGTTCCAACGGTACGCGCAGCACTCCTCATCGGCAATCTTTTCTTGGCCATTCCCCTTATTGCACAGGACGGACCGAGGACCGTCACCGCGACCTATGTCTCTGGTGATATTACTGTGGACGGTGTGATGGACGAAACGGCCTGGGAAACAGCCCATCCCACGGGCAATTTCTGGCAGTTCTTCCCGGTGGACACGGTCCGGGCCGCATATCCTACCGAGATCCGCATACTGTACAACGACCTCACGCTGTACGTTGGAGTGCGGGCGGAGGTGCCGGATGATGAATACGTCGTCTCTACCCTCCGGCGAGATTTTAGCGGGATCAGCAACGACAACGTTACGCTGATGTTCGACACCTACAGTGATGCGACGAATGCTTACCTGTTCGGTGTAACGCCATATGGCGTGCAGCGAGACGTACTCATCTCAGGCGGCGGCAGCGACCGCACCGGGTTCAACACCACCTGGGATGAAACGTGGCACGCTGAAGCTCGTCGCCACCCGACCCACTACATCGTGGAGTTTGCCATCCCTTTCAGTGCACTATCCTATCCGGCAGGAAGCACGCGGTGGCGGTTCCAGGGCTACCGGTGGGATTTTCAGACGAACGAGCGGAGCGTCTGGTCACACGTTCCGCAGAACCAGCTGCAAACCAACTTGGCGTTTATCGGAGAAATTGTGTTCGAGCGACCTTTGGGTGCACCGACGACTCCGATAGCTGTCATCCCGTACGTGAATGGAAGCACTGAAAGAGACTATATGCTAAGCGACAGCAAAGCCGACTTCGCCGTCGGCGGCGACGCCAAGCTGGCCGCCGGTCAGGGACTGACACTGGATCTCACGGTCAACCCAGACTTTTCGAATGTAGAGGCCGACGACTTCATCACGAATCTGACACGCTTCGAGGTCATCCGCCCAGAGAAGCGGCAGTTCTTCATCGACAACAGTGACCTCTTCGGAAACTTCGGCAGCCCGCGAGACGACATACCCTTCTTCTCTCGCCGCATCGGCCTCGCCCGCGATACGACTGGCCTATTCGTCGAGAACCGCGTCCTCGGCGGGGCACGGCTCAGCGGAAACCTGGACGAGAATTGGCGGCTTGGCGTCCTGAATCTCCAGACCGCAGCAAACCGGTCTCTTCAGATTCCCTCGAACAACAACATGATGGTGGCGCTGCAGCGCCGGGTGTTTGCCCGGTCCAACGTCGGCGCGTTCTTCATCAACCGGCAAGCATTTAGCGACTACGATTATCTCGATCCGACCAATGAATACAACCGAGTGGTGGGTATCGACTACAACCTAGCCTCCGGAGACAACGTATGGACTGGGACATTCTACCTCCACAAATCCTTTCAGCCAGACGACAACACAGGAAATTATTCGGCCCAGACAATCATTCGATACAACACGCGCCGGTATTCGTTCACGTCGGATTTCGTTTACGTGAACGAGGACTACCAATCGGATCTTGGCTTCGTCCCGCGCCGCGACCTCTTCAAGTCGGGCAAAGCTGTGAGTCGCACATTTTGGCCCGAAGGCGGCCTCATCAACAACCACAACCTTCGGATTCTGGCACTGCACTTCTGGCGCCCGTCGCTCGAATACAAACTGACCGATCACCAGTACAGAGCTACTTGGAGCGCCGTATTCGCCGACCAGTCGATGTTTGAACTAGAATACATCAATTACTTCATTTTCCTGACCAGACCCTTCGACCCGACCCGGTCCGTAGGCGGCGTGCCCTTGCCCGGCAATACCGGATACTATTTCAATGACCTGACGGCCACTTACACCTCGGACTCCTCCGACGATTTGTACTTCAACGTGGAGACGACGGCGGGCGAGTTTTTCAATGGTCACCGGGTATCGGTGAATGGACAGGTCAATCTCAATGTGCAGCCGTGGGCGGTATTCAGCCTCGGGGGTGCGTACGATCGAATACGACTGCCGTCCCCCTACAACGATGCCGATCTATGGCTGGTGAGCCCTGAGTTCGATATGACCTTCAGCAAATCGTTGTTCTGGTCCACACTGGTTCAATACAGTACGCAGCTCGAAAACTTTGGGGTCAACTCGCGCTTACAGTGGCGCTTTGCTCCACTCTCCGACCTGTTCCTAGTTTACAACGACAGCTATCTGAGCAACGGCTTCGTGCCACGATTTCGATCCATCACCCTAAAAGTGACCTACTGGCTGAGCCTTTAGCTACCGCCTAGTGTAGAGGTATGGAAGGTTCCAATTGGGGCGATATGTGTGGATGGCAGTGCCGCAAAATGAAGCTTCTTAGCAACAACGAAGATCCTGAATCCTTCATCTAGACTAAATCTGCCGATCAGATTCTGGAATCCATCAATACTTGCTGCACAAGAATTGATGATACACTACACCAGCAGGTCGTGAACAACGTTTCCGAACACATCCGTCAGTCGATACCGCCGGCCCTGATGCCGAAACGTCAGACGTTCATGATCGACACCCAGGAGGTGAAGAATGGTTGCCTGAAAGTCGTGTACATGCACGGGATTGTGAGCAATATTGTAGCCAAGCTCGTCGGTCTCTCCGTACGAAAACCCCTTCTTTATGCCTCCGCCGGTCATCCATAATGTGAAGCAGCGCGGATGATGGTCCCGTCCAAATCCTTCCTGAGTCAGGCGTCCCTGTGAGTAGTTGGTTCTTCCAAATTCACCTCCCCAAATCACAAGCGTATCATCCAGCAAGCCACGCTGTTTAAGGTCGAGGACCAGTGCCGCAGAGGCTTGATCGGTTTCCCTTGCCTGATTCTGGATAGCACCATAGAGTCCTCCATGGTGGTCCCAGCCCTGGTGGTAGAGCTGAATGAACCGCACACCACGTTCGGCGAGACGGCGTGCCAGAAGGCAGTTGGCCGCGAATGTGCCCGCTACTCTGGCGTCCTCCCCATAAAGATTGAAGGTTGATTCAGGTTCATCTTCCAAGGAAGTGACTTCCGGTACAGAGGTTTGCATACGGAAGGCCATTTCGTATTGGGCGATCTTTGCCTCAATCTCCGGGTCCTGCAGGTTCTGCAATTGGATCTCTTGGAGTTCCCGCAGTGCGCGAACATGTCTTTCGCGGTCCGCCTGTGTAATTCCTGAAGGATTACTCAAATAAAGAACAGGATCCTTCCCTGCCCTGAACTGCACACCCTGGTGTCGTGAGGGCAGGAAGCCATTTCCCCAAAGCCGGGAATATAGAGGCTGCCCCATTTTGTCCTTGGTCACCAGAACAACGAAGGAGGGAAGGTTAGAATTCTCACTTCCTAATCCGTAGCTCAGCCATGATCCCATAGATGGGCGACCAGGCTGTTGAGAACCGCTTTGCAAAAATGTGATCGCAGGATCGTGATTGATCGCGTCGGTATACATGGAGTGAACAAAGCAAAGTTCGTCCGCAATCTGGGATGTATAGGGCATCAGGTCGCTGATCCATGCTCCGCTTGCTCCATGCTGTGCAAAAGAGAACGGGGACTGCACCATCGGGAAGCTCTTCTGTCCTGCGGTCATTCCAGTGAGACGTTGCATGCCGCGCACCGATGGTGGAAGTTCCTCACCGTGATGGGCTTTTAAGGCAGGCTTATAGTCAAAAAGGTCCAACTGGGACGGGGCTCCGCTCTGAAGCAAGTAAATGATACGCTTGACCTTCGCAGGAAAGTGCGTGGTCCCAAGAATTCCCGGCACAGGATCTCCGCTGATTTGCTTTCCATTAGCAGAAACCGGATTCAGCAGCGAAGCTAGCGTTGCAGCCCCCAACCCAAGTGTTGTTCGCGTCAGAAAATCCCGTCGGGTATACTGTTGATCATAATTGTGGCATTCGTGCATGATCTATCCTTAGCGCTTGGTGTAGGCTTCGTCGTGGTTAAGTATGAGTTGTGTGACCATAGTGAGTGCGGCGGTGTTGGTGCGGTCTAGCGATGCATCCGCAATCAGCTCTCCTACAGAGAAAAGCGAGTCAATATCCGCAGGTCGTGCTGCGAAGCGTTCTTTTTCTTGAATGTACAGTTTTTCCATGAGCGACACCTCTTGGTCACTAGGGGCACGACCAGTAGCAAGCCGAAATCCTCGTCGAATCTGCGCAGCAACATTTTCGGGGGCTTCACGCTGGATACGCTCAGCCAGTGCCCGCGATGCCTCTACATATTGCGGATCGTTTAAGAGTACCAAGGCCTGAAGTGGGGTATTAGTATTCTGGCGTTGAACGAAACATGTAGTTCGGTCGGGAGCATCAAAAACCAGCATCGTCGGCGGTGGCGATGTTCGGCGGATAAAAGTGTAAAGGCTCCGACGATAGAGAGCATCTCCTTCATCCTGTTTATAGTGTAGCAAGAATTGCGAAAAATTGCCCTTCTCAATCCATAAGCCCGGAGGCTGATACGGCTTTACACTCGGGCCGCCTACCTGATTTACCAGGAGACCACCGGCTGCAAGTGCGTTATCCCGAACCATTTCTGCAGTCAGGCGGTGTTTTGGTCCCCGGGCTAGAAGTAGATTGGCAGGGTCCAATTCTTGCAGTGCCGGAGATGCAGTGCTGGACTGACGGTACGATGCACTCATCACAATAGACTTGATGAACGCTTTAACGTCATAGCCGGTCTCCACAAATGCGACTGCCAGGTAATCCAGCAATGCCGGATGCGAGGGCAGGGCGCCCTGATTCCCAAAATCCTCCGGCGTGACGACCAACCCCTGCCCGAAAAACATCAACCAGTACCGGTTCACCGTCACACGCGAAGTTAGTGGCTGTTCGGAGCTGAAGAGCCATTGAGCCAACCCTAGACGGTTAGGGGGCAGGCTGTCCGGCAAAAATCCAAGCACCTCGGGGGTTGCGGGGTGCACTTGATCACGTGGCTGATCATAGAGACCGCGCTCAAGAATATGCGTTGGGCGTGGCTCGGCCATCTCTTCCATGACCATAACCTCCATCACCTCATTGACGGCTGTATTTTCCTCGACTCGAGCCTCTTTGAGCTCCCGAAGTAGCCGTACATAGCGTGCATCATGATAGTTCAGGTAGGCCGCCAACTCATCCTCTTCTCGAGCAGGTACGCCAGCCAATGTGGCGATATCGGAAGCGGTCAGTGTTCGCGCATATAACCTGAGCTCGTCCATGTCACCCAGGAAGATGCCGTCATCTCCCCCAAACGCACGGTAGCTTCGTCCAATGCGCAGCGGCCGGCTTGTGAGGCGGTAGAGCCCATCTACGGGGAGAATACTCTTGTAAAGTTTATCGTATTCAATCACGCTAGGGACACGCCGGCCCTGTACAAAGAGTTGCACCCCATCTGCTCGGCTGGAGCCGTCATAGGTTACCGCGGTATGCGTCCAATCTTCCGTGGCTATGGGCTCCGCGGATCGCACATGCAGGTAGTTGTGTGGAAGAGCATGGATCAGACGAGCCGACAAGTGATTGAGGCTGTCCAGGTATACCTCCCATCCGCGCCAGTATGTGTTTTTGTGGAATGCATTGCCGACAATCCGTGTATAGGCACCAGACGTATCTGGTCGAAGCCATACGGAGACGGAAAAAGGATCGCTACGTTCAAAATCACCAGCCTCGGCAACCTGTAGAAAGTCGTAATCACTGTCAAAATTTGCTGCCATCCCTGATGGTCCCTCTGTCAGTGTCAGTGTGCCGCCACCAGTCTTGCCCTCTTTGCCTTCCGGTACCTCATTTGGTGTCGAATCACCTGTAGTCTCATCAAATGGAAAGTAACTGGCGAGGTCCAGGTCAAGTGCATTTTCTGGCACTTGTGTATTCATGTATGTTCCTATACGCTTGACTTCCTCTTCATGGGCGATCAATGCGACTTCCAATTCTTCAATTCGATCACGCTTTTTTTCGAGATCAACTTCCTCTTCCGGCGTGGGCAGCATGAGCAGTGGACCAGCATTGCCATCATCGCCAGTCATTCCCAATTCATTTACATTATTAAAGAATGCAGAGAGCTGGAAATACTCCGCCTGGGAAACAGGGTCAAACTTGTGATCATGACATCGCGCGCATTCCATCGTCAGCCCCAAAAAGGCCCGAGACGTTGTGTTTGTCCGGTCAGCTACATACTCGAGACGGTATTCTTCGTCAATCACACCGCCCTCAGCGGTCATGGGGTGGTTCCGATGAAATCCCGTAGCCAGTATCTGCTCTCGGGTAGGGTTAGGGAGCAGGTCACCGGCCAGTTGCCAGGTCACGAACTGATCGTATGGCATGTTTTCGTTAAAAGCCTTGATCACCCAGTCCCTCCAGGGCCACATCGTTCGGATACCATCTGCATGATATCCATGACTGTCTGCATATCTGGATAGATCCATCCACTCGGTAGCCATGCGTTCGCCATAGTTTTCGGAAGCTAACAGGCGATCTACCACGCGCTCGAATGCGCCGGGGCCGATATCAGTGAGAAAATCATCTATTTCCTCAAGTGTTGGGGGTAATCCGGTAAGATCCAGCGTGACACGGCGAAGCAGGCGTTCACGATCTGCTTCCTCGGTGGGCGCCAGCCCTTCTCGTTCAAGGCGTGCAAGTATGAAGCGGTCAATGTCGTTTCGCGGCCAGTCCTCGTTTTCCACAGTAGGGATCGGGGGCAGGGCCGGGGGGATGAAGGCCCAATGGGGTTTCCATTCGGCACCCTGTTTGATCCAGCGCTCAATCAGGGCTATTTCGTAGTCGGAAAGCGCCAGATTGGATTCGGGAGGCGGCATGACCGTTTCCGGGTCCTCGGAGGTGATGCGGTGCATCACTTTGCTGCGTCCGGGTCGCTTGGGGACGATGGCATGCCCACCGGACTGCAACTTTGTCAGGAGCGCCCCCTCCTCCGTATAGAGCCGCAGATCCCCCTGGCGAGCATTGTCGTCTGGTCCGTGGCATGCATAGCAACGATCGGATAAAAGTGGCTTAATGTGAAAGTTGTAATCGACGCGCTCCGGCAGGCGGGCAAGCGTGTCGGAATCCACCTCGATACCGGATGAACAGGCTCCTACCAGCAGTATGAGCACAAGCGAAAAGAAACGCATTAAGAAAAATTCAACATGACAACCCTCAATTTAGTCATTTCTTGCAAGAGGTTCTTACAATATCCTTGTCGCAAGGAAAGAAAACCAATTGTCGGTAAATACCTGTGGTGAGGTTGCGCAGAAGGCGAGTGGTCTATATTATCGGTGGATACGGAGCTGACCACGCCCGCTACCCGGGCAAGATTATACCAGTTCACGTTTCTGGATCACATGATCCGGGAACGGATGGTTTGCGAGCCCCTCGCTATTTCAACTCATTCAGGGCAATGCGCGCAAAAGCAATTCCGTAGTAGCTGTTTTCATGATCGGGGCCGGCTTCATACAACAGCCCAATAACGTCATCGGGCAGCCGCACGATATCTGAATAAGCACTCATGCTTTCGTGAATTACAAGTGAAGCGGGCCAAGTGATTCCGTCATCAAAACTGGCGCGGAGCGTCATGCGTTCGCGCCGCACTTGACTGGCCGGGTTTGAGAACAACAGCACATTCTGGCCTTCTTCGGCGAAGGAGAAGCGCTGTAGACTGGCTTGGCATATGGGTTCAATCAGCGTAGAGTCTGCGATCAGGTCGCTCCAGGTCATGCCACCGTCGCTGCTGTGGGCAATTTTTCGATAGCGTTCGCTTGGTGCGTAGTTGCGCATGTTGAGTAACAGGCGGCCATCGCTCAATTCGGCTACTTCAGATTCATTGACTTGGTGCTGTGGTGTAGTTCCACCGAGTTGCCATGTTTCGCCGTGATCGTCGGAGTAGATAACGTGTGAGTAGTAATGTTTAGTTGACGCTTCGATGTGATCACAGGCGACAACCAACCGCCCTTTATGTGGTCCGCGTGTGAGTTGAATTCCTGAGCCCGGACCGGTAGCATACCAGGTCCAGTCTGGCTGCTTAACATTCTGTGTGATCTCTTTAGGTTTTGTCCATGTGTGCCCACTGTCCGTGGACGAAAGCACAAAGACGCGTCTCGTGTCTGTTGAGGTTTGTGCAATGATCTCTCGCTCATGATCAGTGCCCAGGTTGTGGGTGACCAAGATGAACAGTGTGCCTGTTTCGGAATCGACGACGGGAGCTGGGTTGCCGGCTGTGTGCTCATCTTTATCCCAGAGGAGTTCCAGCGTACCCCATGTGCGTCCTTGATCAGTTGAACGCTTGTATACAAGATCAATGTCACCAGTATCTAAGCAGCTGTTCTTGCGTCCCTCAGCAAAGGCTAGCACATCACCGTTGGGGACTACAATTACCGCGGGAATCCTGTAACAGTTGTATCCTTCCAGTCCGCCCACGAATATGTAATCGGGAGAAGGGAAGAACAGCGTACTCAAGAGTATCGGAATGAGCGCCATGGAATTACGTGCCTCGGAGTGGATACGAAAGTCACCGCAAACTACAGGTGGCTCCTGGTTTGAACTGTAGAGATTGCGATACACAGGCAACCAATTGATTCGATTGGAATCGTTAGGGACATTACCAAAATGTGTTTGCTAGGGATAGAAATCGAATACCCTGCCCGGACGAACATACGGACAAACTCCGAGAACAGCAAAAGACGCATCAATGTGAAAAATGGGGACGACCGGTAGAGTATGTGATCACCGAGGAAAGTCTGTACTGGACAAAAGAACGCCAACCAAGGCAGGCCTGGTGCACGCCTTGCAGTGCCCTCATTATGCAGATAGGCAGCGTCCTGTCAGTAGTTGTTCAACAGGAGTTGTGTTTGTTCATGCATTTTTGGCCTGATTCGTTTACAGAGGAGTTGTCGCAGGGTCCCAAAGAATTTATACGATAGCCCTCAACCCTAGTACATTACTTCCCACCATTGTCCATCATGGTAAACATATCCAAAGCAATGGGGAAGTACTTCGGAATCGCTTACGGCACTGTCCCTATTGTCCACCAGTATCTTGCCAGCCATACACCAGGTGTTTTGCTGATAGGGACACAAATCCTCTTCCTTCACTTCAGGCGCTTCCGTTATGATGCCGTCAAAAGTGACAAAGGACATCTGTAACCCGCGCTTCGTGCAGGCCTTTGCTGGTTTGGCAGCAGAGGTAAGCACGTTTCTGACGTAATCGGGCCTTCCTGAGGCATACACGGAGCGAAGATTTTCGGCAGCCATTTCCGCATCTGAGGACGCTTCGTAAAGTCCAATAAACGTTTGTTGCATTCTGGTATATGGACTGCCACCCCCATATCCACGTGCCGCCTTTTCGAGCAGGAATCTCGCGTCAAGCCGAACTGTGAAATCATTATCATCCAGCATTATTCGCACAAGATCATTCGCCAGCGCATCCAGCACTGAAGCAGGCTGTCTATTAAGCGTTTGAGTTAAAATTGCCAGCGCAGGTTCGTGATCACCTTTACCGACAAACTGTTCCAGTGCGGCTTCTGCCGTTGGATTTACAAAAGCGCCGTCCTTGAAAATCATTCCTGTGTTGTGTTGTGCAGACGCGGAAGCGCCCACCAAAAGCGTTAGGAATAAAAACAAAATCTTGATGTTCATGTCTCTGTTGTTGTTTAGCATCCGGTTCGTTCACTCTCGCAGCTCCACCTGGGGCGTCCATGTTGCCATGAGGCTGAGTTGAGATACCATGTATAGGTCCAGACATCGGCATCCAAGGTTCCCCGGAAGCCAGTTGCCCTGATCCTATGAGGCTGTTAGAGCAAAAATAATTCCAGAATTCCTGGATCACAGTTGCAACCGATCCTGTTGCCCCTACAATGTCCTCAATCTTGGTGATGGTCTGCACTGACTTAGTGCTAGCTAGACGTGCATTGTAGCCACTCTCATATTCCTGCTCATGGGCATATACTTCAATGAAATGGGCTGTCATCCCCGCAGATGTGCCACAGGTGTTGTTTACAGTTTCCACCCGCTTGGTTAGGTGCAATGACGACGATGCGTCATATGTGCTATTCGCATCCCAATATCCCGACCCCTTGTCCCAAAAGTTGATCAGGGTCAATACCGTATAACAATATATAGATGTCATGCAAATGCCGACAGGAGGCTCATTCCAACGATGTTGCACTCTGATGCCAAACCAGTAAGGACGGTGAAAAAACAGCTTCACTCGCCCGGCTGGCCTGTATCATTTGTGAGACAGGGGCCTGTGGTATAGACATTTAGAAGTTGGAAATTCAAGAAAAACTTTAATAAATCATGAGACCTGCTGAAATATCTCCTGTGGGATTCTATTGCAGTCGAGTAGGAGCCGTACTGCAACTTTTATGTTTGCTGACCGTGTCAGGGTTTGAGTGTCGATTTTAATGGTTATATCTTTACGATAGCCTCTCGCACGTTTGGAGGCTATGGAACAAGGTTGTATGCTAAGTGAAATAGGAAACTGACCATGCCTGATCAAGAACATCGCACCGTGAAAATGGAAGGTAAGAAGTTGCTCACTGTTATTGAAGTGTCCAACTATGGTACAAAAGTCAAGCTGGAGGATGACTCTGAATGGCGGGTAGTCTACTACGAATTGCCCGCAGTCCTGGACTGGACGCCCGGCGAGACCAAGGTGATTGTTCGGGAAGGCGATGGTTGGCCCTATCCCTACAAGACCTTCTTGATGACGGCAATGGGGGGAGGTGTGAATGCAATGAAATGGGCTGATTGAGTAATTCGCGTGAAGTATTCTCGAAGGCTGTCTTACGAAAAAATATTTTGGCAGAGAACATCCATCTGAGTTCCAGGGGGCGCTATATGAGTAAGGCAGGGAGCTCTATGGAGGCAAGGAAAGAATTCACCCGCCTAGTTGCCCTGTATCTTCTATGAGGCAGTGGCTTGTGGTATAGATATTTGGAAACTTGGCCATTCAAGAAAAAACTTTCGAAAAATCACGTGACCTGCTGGAGTATCTCTTGTGGGAATCTGCTGCATTAGATCAGAAGACACGCCGCACGACAATATACAGAGGCCATGCAAATGCCGGTTGGAGGCTTATTCCAACGATTTTGCGCTCTGATACCGAACCAGTAAATACGCTGAAAAATCGGCTTCAGTTGGCGGATGAGCAGCAGGTCTGGTTCGAATTTCAGATGTTACGGTCATTCATATATGCTTGTGATGAGGCGGGTGTCATCGTTCCTGGTGACTCAGTTAAATTCAGGAGCAGAAATCTGTTGGACAGAGAATTTCAGAAATATCATGATGCTCCGCATACGTGGCCTGGCGAGGATTTGGCTGAAGCAATGGCTCTGGCCAGATTGCATGGGCTTCCAACAAGGCTGCTCGACTGGACAACAAACCCCCATATTGCAATGTATTTTGCTGCTAGTGAGGCCTTACGAAGGAAATGGCCAAAGGGGCAAAAGCTCGCCATATTTGAATTAAAACTAGACAGGAATGTATATCTTGATAGCCTCCCCGGTCAGATCAGGGTGCTGCAAGTACCAGGTTCTATCTCCAAGAATGTGGCGGCGCAGCAAGGGCTGTTTACGGTTCATCCGGTACACGAGCAAAAAGGAGAGATTGCAGTCACTAAGGGCTTAGAGCAGTACATATCCCCTTCATCCCGTTCGTCAATACGGAAACTGACTATTCCGGTAGAAGAATGTTTGGGATTATACAAACTGTGCAGAGATTTAGGGTACGGTGCGGCCCGTCTGTATCCCGGTGCGGACGGCGTACGAAAGTCCGTTATTGAAGATCAGTGGTACTTGGCTGCTGACGCAAGGGTCAGGGGCCATGCGTGATATGCCAAAATCAGTCGGATTGATATCACGCTCAAGCTTCGCATAGCGCACGCCGCAATGCCCCAATATTGCTTTCCTGCAAATGTATAGCAGCAGTGGTGTCTGATGTTGTTGTTAGGCGCAAGCGTGGCTGTGTTATCTTTGATTTCTCCCGCTATATCTTCTGAACCAATCATGCAAGGCTAATCATGACACGGTGCACATTCTTGATGCTATTTCTTGTCGTCGCTGTAACACAAACTTCTGCGCAGGCACAGCATCGTATTATTTTCCTTGGCGATTCCATTACGGAGGCAGGGGCGAATCCGGGGGGCTACGTTGCACTTGCGGCAGATTCGCTACAAAAACTCAGTGCGGACACGGAAGTGCAAGGTGCGGGAATCAGCGGTAACAAGGTTCCCGACCTCCTTGAGCGACTGGATGCAGATGTGTTGGCACATGAGCCGACCCATGTGGTGATCTATATTGGCATAAACGATGTCTGGCACCACTTTGAATTTGATCACGTCACGGGCACAGATCCAGAGACGTTTGAGCATGGTCTAGGTGAGCTAATCGACCGCATTGAGCAAGCCGATGCCGTGCCTCTGCTGTGCACGCCTAGTGTGATCGGAGAAGACACAGAAAGTGATTCTCCCGTCAATATTCGTCTGCAGGAATATGCACAAATCAGCCGCAGCGTAGCACGGGATAAGGATGTTCACCTTTGTGACCTACGTGCAGCCTTCGAAACATTTCTCACTGCAAATAATCCCGATAAGGCATACGAGGGAGTGCTTACTTCTGATGGCGTCCATCTGAATGAAGGCGGGAATCGCTTTGTAGCTGATTTTATGGTGCAGCAATTACGATCTGTACTTGAGCTTTAAGCCACGTACGGAATCGTCAGCGGACCTTCTGGCACTACGGCCACTGGGGCATCAGGATTCCCTAATCGCGCAAGTTCGGCATCAATCGCGCTGCGCACGTCCTTAACGGGAGTCAGGTGAGCACGCTGCACGAGCGCGGGATCCAACTCGCTAAACAAACCGACCCGGCACGTGCGGACAATCTGGAGCAGCTTCTGTGTCTGCCATTGGTCAGGTTCGCTGAAGTCAGGGCTGCGAATTGCCTGCCACGCTTCGTCGGGGCTTCCCCAGCGAAGAAGCTGATCCTTAAAAGCACCATGTTCGGGAAAGCCATCATTGCAACGTGCCGCGGTAATGATAAGACCGCCCGGTGCAGTTATTGAATGTGCAGCTGACATACCCTTGACGCTCTGGTACAGGTTGAGGTCCAGTGGATACCCACTGTTCGTCGTAACCACGATTGGGAATGGTTCTTCGACACGGACCATTGCTGTTTTTTTGGAAAAAGCGCATCCCGCTTCGTGGGCAGCATCAACATCACCACAGAAGTACCCCGTGATCTGTCGATCAGTGTTGAGGGTAACGTTCACCAGAAAGTCAACCGTGAGCAGTTTTCCCGCTGCGCGTACATGGTTTTGTGTGGGATTGCCCTCAATCAGCCCCCATGTGCTCTTTGGATGAGCGATGTTGGTAAATCCGTGATAGGTCTGGATGGCGTCCAGATTGGCTATTCCCGGAAATACTGCTTTGTATCCACCGCTGAACCCCGCCATAAAATGCGGTTCAATGAATCCCATCAGAATACGACGATCCGCCCGTACGTAGTCCGCACAATAGGCAACATCATAACCGTAGGGGCTTCGGCCTGCCGGCAGCAGCGAAGTGTTATCCCGGGAATCGTGATTAATTATGCGATATTTGGCTACGATTTCCGGGCCAACCATTTGAAGCAACTCATCATGCGTATTGCCCCTATGTGTGCCTGTACCGACGATTATGGTGACATCATCTGGATCTAGGTCACGCAGCTCGTCGAAGAGCCAGAGCAACAGACGATCGCTGGGAAGCGCACGTGTGATGTCTGGAATGGCGATGGCAAGCGTTTCTCCGGCAACTATGAGCTCACGAAGGGGTGCCGTCTTATAGGGGCGTCGAACGGACTCCAGGAATGCGGCATGCTCGTCTTGCAGGCCGTCGAGATATCGTGGACGGAGTATTTTAGCGTTGAGCCCAGTCAGGTCCAGCGGTAATCCCTCCGAGCCGTAGTCTAAACGCACTATGTTCGGATCCTCACTCATGGCAGCCGAAGTATTACATGCGGAATTGATCCCTTTACACTAACCAACGTACGCGGTCGCACATGAAATCGTTCAGGTAATGGTTACTCATTTGGTTCTCATAAGTCGAAGGCACCAAATTCTGTGTTTGATGTATCAAGAGGTGGGTATTCTTGTGGGATATAGTACAGGAAGTTGGGTTTACTTGTGCACACGGAGTGACATTACCGGTTGCCAAAAGATAGATGGACGGAATACTATATGCATTTAATTCGCACGATAGGGGCTTCGTTGCCCATAGTTGTAGCTTACATTTCTCTTGCTCGTTTGATGCATGGGATTGTATGTGCGCCTACAAAGGTGGGCTATCTCAATGCACCGTTCTCCAAGGCTCAATTCTCCAACGAAGGTCAAAACAATGAGTGACTCATTCAATCCGACCAATGGCAAACCTGAAGGTGCTTCCTCAGAGAAGCAACAGCCTGCACGTAGCACCGCACTGGGCTCCGATTACACTATGCGGTTTCCTCCCGCCGACGAACTTGCGAAATACGAAGAAATATCCCCTGGTATAGCTGATCGAATCCTGGCCGTTATGAAGCAAGAGCGGGAGCTAGATGGCCAAAAGATTGCCCTGCTACGCAAACGCGCTGGTATGACAACGGCAGTCTCGATTTCGTTCGTCGCCGTGGCTGGCGTAGGGATCTGGCTTGAAGTATTTTGGCCTGTAGTATTAGTGCTCGGTCTTGGTGGGATCGTGCCATTTATCCTGCGCGAGATTGCCAAACGATAGCAAGGCCAGGGCTACAGAGGTAGAATACTCGGGCGATTGTACGATGAGGGTGGGGCCGTCGTGTGGAGTACACTGGGCTGACTCCCACAATGCCGCAGACCAATTGAGACAAGAATTGAGACAGGTGAGGGAGCAGTAATTGTCTGCTCAGCACCACCGTCAGCGTCCCTATTCGTTGTCCTGGATGCCTATCGAAGGCGAGGCCTCAATCAGATCTGCAAGGTTATCCAGGGCTGCCATCTCGTCACGCTGCATCAGGGGGCGGATAACAGGCAGGAGTGCGCGGCTAATGAATGACGATCCACGCATGACGATGGTTTGTTGGATGCGCGAACCCTCTCCCAAAGTTTCAAAAGTTACAGAACGGTAACCGGAATAGGTCGAAGTTTCGATTTCCGCGTTGTATTCTTGGAGGGGGATGACCGAAGTAACTGTTTCCAGACGGGTGCTTCCATTTGTGAACTCCAGGCGGAAGGAGGCGCCCAAAGACATGGGTTGACCATCGAGGGCCTCGACATTTTCCAGGTTCCTCTGCCAAAGGTTTTGGCGATCTATGTCAATAAAGGTCACCCAGGATTCAGCAACCGGAGCCTTAACACGTGCGGTAGCAGTATAGCGGACTTCCTTCACAAATAAGCCCATGATTACGAGCGCGAGCAAGGCTGCCGAAAGCAGTACAAAAACCGTACGGAGTAATTGCTTCATGGTGCGTGAGAAGAAGTTGACCAGCGTATTGAGTTCAGCACAAGTTTATGCGTTATCGGTTCTAACTTAGTGTTATGATACAAAAACAAACTCCCATGCCGGCCCCGCGAGGGCGTGCCACAGCAACAAACCCCGCTACACGTTTTGATCCGATCAGCGTGGAGTTGGATCCAGGAGTGTTGGAGCCTGATGAGCTACGACAGACCAGCACCCAGTTCTTTGAGGATGCATCCAGGTCAATTCTTGTCAGTAATGATTCTCCAGACGTAGGGTTTAACTGGGGCGTTAATCCTTACCGCGGCTGCGAACATGGTTGTATATACTGTTATGCACGACCAAGTCACGAATACCTGGGATGGAGTGCTGGGCTGGATTTTGAAACAAAGATCCTGGTCAAACGAAAGGCCCCTGAGCTCTTGAGCAGGGAGTTGAGAAAAAAATCGTGGAAACCAGCTGTCATATCATTGTCTGGTAATACAGATCCGTATCAACCCGCCGAACGCCGATTCAAACTGACACGCGCCTGCTTACAGACGCTGCTGGATCACCGCAACCCTGTGGGTGTTATCACGAAGAATCATCTTGTTACACGGGATTTGGATATCTTGGCTCCGATGGCGAAACTTGGTCTAGTGCAAGTGTTTATCTCAGTAACAACACTTCGCAACAAGATAGCCAGTGCGATGGAGCCGCGTACTAGTATTCCGTCGCGTCGTCTGGATGCTATAGAAAAGCTTTCAGGGGCGGGGGTACCTGTGGGGGTGATGGTAGCTCCTGTGATTCCGGGTTTGACGGATGAGGAGCTTCCTGCGATTGTGCGGGCCGCCGCTGAGCGTGGTGCTGTCCGGGCCGGGTACATTCTGCTTCGACTCCCCGGACCAGTGGCACCGCTCTTTCAGGATTGGCTGGATCGTGAGATGCCTGAACGCAAGGATAAAATATTGAGTCGGGTCAGAGAGATGCGCTCGGGCAGACTGAATGATCCCCGCTTTCGTCATCGGATGAAGGGAGAGGGCATATGGGCGCAAACCCTGGCTAAGTTCTTTGAGGTAACTTGCAAGCGGTACAACCTTAATCAGCCAATGCCACAGCTTCGGACAGACCTGTTTATCCGGAAGCCAAGTAACCAGCTCAGTCTCTTTGACCAGGAACTCCTAGGTTAGGTATAATTGGATAATGGAGGCGTTCCATCCAATTGTGGCTTCCTGGTTCGGGGATACATTCGAGTGCCCGACCGAAGTGCAGGAGCAGGCATGGCCCTGCATCCAGCGTGGAGAGAATACGCTGATCGCTGCGCCCACAGGTGCAGGGAAGACGCTGGCAGCATTTTTGGTAGCAATTGACCGACTCCTGCAGAAGAGTCTTGAAGGTACGCTGGTCAATGAGACCATGGTCGTCTACGTATCACCATTGAAAGCGCTCAGCACGGATGTAAACGTAAACTTGTCTGTTCCACTCGAGGGTATACAGGAACGGATTCGTGCGCACGGGTTCTCGATGGCCCCCATAAGCACTGCCGTACGGACAGGAGACACCAGTGCATCCAGGCGGGCAGCAATGCTTCGAAAGCCGCCACATATACTGGTAACGACCCCCGAGTCCCTCTATCTCCTGGTTACAGCGAAGCGTAGCCGGGAAATACTCCAGACCGTTCAGACGGTCATAGTGGACGAAATTCATGCCGTTCTTCCATCGCGCAGGGGTGCACATCTGGCGTTGACTCTGGAGCGTCTGGCGCATGTATCCAGACATTCGATCCAGCGTATTGGGCTCTCGGCCACTCAAAGGCCAGTGGACATTGTAGCCTCCTATTTGACCGGACGTGAGGGGGACTGCACGATTGTGGACCTCGGGCACAACCGAAAGATGGAGCTTGCGCTGGAACTCCCCCAGTCGCCCCTGGAAGCCATAATGGCCCACGAGGTCTGGGCAGAAATCTATGATCGCCTCGCGGAGCTCGCAACTGACCACCATACGACACTTGTATTCACCAGCACGCGGCATCTGGCCGAACGCATTGCGCGTCATTTGGGCGAGCGTCTGGGTCGGGATAACGTGTCCGCACATCACGGCAGTCTGGCACACGCACGCAGGCGTGATGCAGAAATTAAGCTTAAGCGAGGAGATCTGCGTGTACTTGTAGCCACTGCTTCTCTGGAATTGGGCATTGATATTGGATCTGTTGATCTGGTTTGTCAGATCGGGTCCCCAAGATCTATTTCGACATTCTTGCAGCGTGTCGGCAGAGCGGGACATTACATCGGGGGGATTGCCAAAGGGCGTCTGTTCCCGATCACTCGCGATGATTTGCTTGAATGCGTAGCCTTGCTTGCTGCCGTTCATGACGGGATGCTGGAGCGCGTGAAGCCCCAGGAAAACCCGGTAGATGTACTGGCACAGCAGATTGTAGCAGAGGCTTCTGCGGAAGATTGGCAAACAGACGCGCTATATGAACTATTCAAGCGCGCCTGGCCTTATCGTAACCTTAGCCGTGAGGCTTTTGATGCGGCGGTTGCAATGACTGCACAGGGGTTTGATACTGCCCACGGTCGACGCGGGGCGCTTTTATACCATGATGCCATCAACGGACGTATCAGCGGCAGACCAGCCGCGCGGTTGATCTCACTCACATCTGGGGGCGCGATCCCCGATTCCGCGGAGTACCGAGTAGTTATGGAGCCAACCGGAACGCCGGTCGGGAAGGTTCATGAAGATTTTGCAGTTGAAAGTTTTGCAGGGGATGTGTTTCAATTGGGTAGCAGTTCATGGCGCATTCTAAAAGTAGATTCGGGGGTTGTGCGAGTGGAAGATGCCGAGGGAGCACCTCCCACGTTCCCGTTTTGGCTAGGGGAATCCAATGCACGTAGCGACGAGCTTTCCAGAGCACTCTCCAGTCTCCGGGCAATGATCAGTCCATATCTGGACAGTCGTGCAAATACAGCCAACTGGCTAGAGAAAAACAAAGGACTACCCGGTCCGGCTGCTGTGCAGATAGCCGAGTACCTAGTTGCCTCCAGAGAGTCGCTCGGTGTACTTCCATTGCAGGAAGAATTGGTTGCTGAGCGATTTTTCGATGATTCTGGCGGAACCCAATTGGTGATTCATACCCCGTATGGGATGCGTATTAATCGAGCTTGGGGCTTGGCATTACGCAAACGACTCTGCCAGATATATAACTGTGAATTGCAGGCGGCAGCCACGGAGAACAATATCCTTCTTTCATTCGGGCCGCAGCACTCTTTTCCCGCAGAGGATGTATTCAAGCTACTCGAGTCAAGAACGGTGCGGGATATTCTGGTGCAGGCGGTTCTGGATGCCCCAATGTTTCAGATGCGTTGGCGCTGGGTAATGAATATTGCCCTAGCGGTGCCACGGGCACGTGGGGGAAAGAAGGTGGCGCCGCAGTTGCAGCGAATGCAGGCCGAAGATATCCTGCTTTCGATATTTCCAGATGCTGGTGCACATTTGGAGAATTTATCCGGTGAGCGTACACCCCCGAGGCATCCCCTGGTTGATCAGGTGATTGAAGACTGCCTCCAGGAGGCAATGGACTGTAAACATCTCCAAAGACTGTTAGAGCAGATCCAATCAGGAGCCATTCAAGTTCATGCGGTGAATCCACCAGAACCTTCATCCTTGGCGCAGGAAGTGTTGGCCGCAAGCCCGTATGCTTTTCTGGATGACGCGCCACTGCAGGAACGACGCGCTCAGGCGGTATACCGTCGTCGAGCTTTTGAACCCTCTCGGAACACGGATATAGGTTATCTGGATACGGGGATTCTAGAGGAAGTACTGGAAGAGGCACAGCCCCGGGTTCGGAGTACTGATGAATTACATGATCTTCTGCTGACTGCTGGCTGCGTTAATGCTCGGCAGGACAGCCCGTACGCGGGCTGGTTCGATGAACTTGTCCAGGATGGTCGGGCAGTCCTCCTGCGCCTAGCAGAAGGAGAGGAGGTATGGGTTGCGACAGAAAGATTAAATGAAGCCTTGATCCTCTGGGAAAAGGCGGTTGTAACCCCGTCGGTAAAAGCATGGGATACAGACACGGATGCGTCCGAAGCTGTGCAGGATTTTGTGCTTGGACTCATGGAAGTGCATGCACCGATGACGGCTGAAGAGGTCGCAAGACATTTATATATCGCACCTGCCGATGCTGAATCGGCTCTCATAGCCCTGGAAGGCCGGGGAGCGTTGCTTAGAGGCAATTTTACCCAAAACACTAGCGGGTCCAAACAGTGGTGTCATCGCGGGATCCTCGCAAAAGTCTACAGAAAAACCGTTAACCATCTTCGGGCTGAAATCAGCCCGGTCACACAGGCAGACTATATACGGTTTTTATTCGCGTGGCAAAAAGCAGCCCCCGCTTATCAGGTTGCTGGACAGGATGGATTGCTGGCCGTTATAAAGCAGTTGAGCGGCTTCGCATTGCAAGCTGCAGCCTGGGAGTCAGATGTTCTACCGGTACGCGTCAGGGATTACAGTCCAGCAATGCTGGATCTGCTGTGCATGACCGGACAGGTGCAGTGGTTTCGGGCGGTGGGCAGCAAGTCTGCGCCGATACGCTCAACCTCCATTACCCTATGTGTTCGAGAGGACTGTGATCTGTTCAGCCGTACAGCCTGGCAGGACGAGCTATCTACGGTCGCCGAGGAAGTTCTTGAAGTGTTTACAACGAGAGGGGCCTCATTTCTGCATGAACTGGAAAATGCCTGCAATCTCCTACCCACACAGATTGAATCGGCCCTGCAGGAGCTGGTCTCACGCGGGATCGTGACCAGTGATGGGTTTGCAGGCTTGCGATTCCTGTTGACTCCAGTAGATAAGCGACGAAAGCGTCGCAGGACGGAGGCACATTTGAATGCGATCGGTAGGTGGAGTATCCTGGCACGAGAACAGGTGCATGACGATGAGGCAAACATAAGATTGGCGAAGCTCATATTGGCACGCTATGGAGTTATCTGTCGTCGGGTACTGTTACGGGAGCCCAACCTGCCACCATGGCGTGATCTCGTACGCATTTTCTGGGATATGGAGCTTCGTGGAGAGGTGCGGGGAGGGCGCTTTATTGCAGGTGTCCCCGGTGAGCAGTTCGGATTACCCGAGGCGGTGGGGTTATTACGGCGTATTAGGCGGGATAAAACGCTCTGTGCTGAGCCTGTTGGGCTTAGCGCCGCCGACCCATTGAATCTGGCAGGTATTGTTGGTCCGGGGGCCAGACTACCCGCACTCGCATCAAACCGGATGGTTTACCAGTCAGGTGAAGTTGTGGCCAAACTATCTGGAAAGGATGACAAGGATGAATCAGTAGTTCCTGAACTTCAGAAGATGCTACGCACGCAGCAAGCTTATCTCAGCTCGCGGCCTCTGTAGCACAGAGACCCGTTGCGATTGAGCATGCTTCCTGGATCATCCCTTCAAGAACTTCCAGGTTCACATCGCTCAGTCGTTTGATGTAGAGGCAACTCTTGCCGCGTGTATGTTTGCCCAGCTTTTTCAAAGTTTCTTTATGATGATCTAATCCACCGGCCAAGTACAGGCTGAAGGCTGTTTTTCGGGGTGAGAATCCTACCTTGAACCACTCACCTGTGCGCCCCGAAGCATAACGGTAATGGAATTGACCAAACCCAATGATGGTGGGGCCCCACATCGTTGGTGAATCACCTGTGGCTTCTCCCATCATGCGAAGTAGGATAGCGCTGTCGGCCTGCTGTTCGGGGCGCCCCAGTTCATCCAGAAATTTCTGTACGTTTGCGTCTGTTGGTCGGGTTTTTGGGCTGGACATTGTCGATGAGCTTGTGATTCAAATGAAGGTATTTATGCAGTGGTTCAAAATAGGCTAGAACCCAAGTTAGCTGAACTAGTACTTCGATGCGGTAATCAAGTGCGAGGGCTCTTATTGCGGGTAACAAACTGGATATGACGTTACATTCATTTCTAGATACAGGATATGGACGCTTTGGAGATGTGCGCTTGCGTAGCGTTCTACGAAAGAGTGCCGATCTGGAAATGCGCAGGGGTCCTGCAGCAGAGACACCGCTACATGTTGCGGTTCGTCGCTGCCGCTTACAGGCCGTGAAGCAACTCGTTCGTGCCGGTGCAGAGATCAATGCTCTAAATGCGTATCAGAAAACCTCTTATGCACATGCTGTCCGTCGCGGGTTCACCGCAATCGCCATTTATCTTGCCGACCATGGCGCGAGCACTTCTCTAACCGAAGCTGATCAGCTTGCTGTGGCAATGTCGAGCGGCAGAGAAGAGGAAGCCAGACGAATTCTTTCGGCAAGTCAGCATCTTGCACACACGGGAAACCCGGGTGAGGATCGACTATTGGCAGACATGGCAGGCAGGAATGCAGACTGGCCGGTACAACTGTTGATTGAAGCAAAGGCATCTCTTACCGCTCCGGGCCTAGATGGCGGGACACCGTTGCATCAGGCAGCCTGGTTTGGTCAACTCAATCATGTGCGCACGCTTCTTGCCGCGGGGGCGCCGCTGGAGGTATGGTGCACGGACCACACGTCGACTCCCTTGGGCTGGGCAGTCCATGGATCGCGGGAATCTGGCGGCGCCAGCTCCCGTCAGAAAGCATATACAACAATTGTGACCATGCTTCTGGATGCGGGAGCACGGCTATACTATGCAAATGATGACACTGATGCATACTACAGGAGACTATTGCGACAGGCAAGTCGGCCTGTGCGAGCGCTTCTGCGGGAGGCCTGGAGAAATGTATGAGGCTGCATAGGTCGATATCCTATATGAATGCTGTTCAGCGCCAGCTCTGGGCGCGTTATTGCACCGTCACAACTCCGTGTACAGGCTATACGCATGCTGCATGCCCATTCAGTCCAGAGCATGTCTGCAACACAAACCCAAGCGTCCTGCGCCTAGAATCCAGCTTGAAGTCGAATCGTTAGAACCGAGCTTAGCAGCTACCACGTACCTGTCATGTTTGATTCCGGCGAACGCAGCGCCTATCCGAAGCCGAACAACTTCGGAGTGCTGCAGCCGGGTACGATGAGATGGAGGACGGAACGATCCAGGCCACAACTGTTCTTACCCCGTCCTGGACCACGGGTGCGAGCAGCACCCGACCCGGTTTACTACGTACAGCCCTATATTAGGCGCACATGACCTACAAGCCGTACCACCCGTTCTATGTAAAGTCAAGCCCTTTCTGGATTCGATCACCGAACAGGGAGATGTAGGGTGGAAGCTTTGGACTTGACCAACATATATAGGCCCCGCTCTGTGCTTATGCGCTTCATTATTATGTTCGCGGCGCTTCTCGCGATTGTCAACGGCGCTTCTGCGCAAACGGGCCCGCCTCTGACCATTTCGCGTGTAACGGGCCCCGTTACGCTAGACGGCATCAGCACCGAAGCTGCTTGGGATTCGGTTGTGCCTTGGATCCCTGTACAGTATGAACCTAACAATGGCGCGCCAGCGACCGAACGAACGGAATTCCTGGTGGCCTACGATGACGAGTATGTGTACCTCGCGCTGCGCGCATTTGATAGCGACCCCGACGGGCTTCGGGCAAATACTTTGTACCGCGACCGCCTGAGCGGAGATGATCATTTTGAAATCCTGCTTGATACGTTTAACGATGACGAGACTGCGCTGCTGTTTACAACGACCCCAGCCGGTATACGAAAGGACGCGGCCATCTCCAATGACGCAAGCGGAGGTGGGATCTCTTCCGGCGGCTGGATAAACGGAGACTTCAATACGTACTGGGACGTAGCCACGACCATTGATCCCGAAGGGTGGTTCGCTGAAATTCGTGTTCCGATCAGCAGTTTACGGTTCCAAAATAAAGAGGGTGCTGTAGTAATGGGAATCGCACTCCAGCGCAAGGTTGCGCGCAAAACCGAGCGTGTCGTGTTTCCCCCTGTGCCGCCAGTAGCCGATTGGGCCTTTCTTAAGCCCTCCCTAGCCCAAAAAATCGTGTTTGAGGGCATCAAGTCTGAACGGCCGCTTTACGTGACCGGCTACGGTCTGGGTGGTACTGAATCGCGGCCTGGCGCCGCCCAAGACGCGCGCACCAACTCATGGAAGGGCGGGCTGGATCTCAAATACGGATTGACCAATAACGTGACGGCTGACTTGACATTCAATACCGATTTCGCCCAAGTAGAGGCAGATGATCAGCAGGTCAATCTGACGCGATTTTCCCTCTTCTATCCTGAGAAAAGACAGTTCTTTCAGGAGCGTTCCGGATTGTTTGACTTTCGTGTAGGAACCCAAAGCCGACTCTTTCATAGTCGGCGCATCGGCCTGGATGAGGCTGGTCAGCCCGTGCGTATCTGGGGCGGCGGACGCGTGGTGGGCCGCATCGGCGGATGGGATTTCGGGGTTTTGGGGCTTCAAACCGGTGTCAGTGACACACGATCCTCAGAGAACTTCGGGGTGCTCCGACTACGCCGTCAAATGCCTGACGGACTAAGCCGCCTTGGGGGCATGTTCACGAGCCGGCTGGGACGGAATGGCGAATACAACTTGGCCTTTGGCCTTGATGGTATCGTCCATTTGAGAGGTGAAGACTTTCTGATCTACCAATGGTCACAATCAGTAGATCACGAAGCGCGAGAGGTCGACACGTTTGACGCTACGCGCATTGCCATATCTGCAGAACGACGTAGGCGGCGGGGATGGGGCTATAACTCAATCGCAGAGTGGGCCGGCCCTGCATACAACCCGGGCATAGGATTCACGCAACGAATCAATTACTTCCTTGTGGATCACACGACGTCGTACACCTGGATCAAGGGCTCCGATTCTCCGCTTATCTGGCACCGGCCCAGCGTGCGCGGATTTGCTTTTTCCAGCCCGTACTTTGACATCGAAACTGCCGAATTAGGTCTGGAGTGGGATTTCGCAGCCAAGAGCGGCGCGGGAGGCGGCGTGGAATTCAAGATCCAGACGGAACTTCTGAGGGAGCCCTTTGCGCTGTCTGATCAGGTACAGATCCCGGCCGGTCGGTACGACTTTTTTCGTGTACGGGCAAAATACAATGTGTCACACACAAGCCTCTTCCAAATACGGCCCCACGTTCAAACCGGTGCATTTTACGATGGCTGGCAAGTGGCAGTCGGTGCCGCCCCCATCTGGTATTTGTCGAAGCATCTCGAACTGTCAGGTTCCTACCAGTTGACGCGTATCCGCTTTCCGTCGCGCAACGACACATTTCTGGCTCACCTGGGTCGCCTTCGTATTGGCAGCGCATTAAATGCCAAGTTCAGCGCAAACGTTTTTCTCCAACTCAACAGTATTCAGCACGTAGTCAGTGGTAACATCCGCGTGCGGTACAATTTCAGGGAAAGTAACGACCTGTGGGTGGTCTATAACCAGAACCTGAATACGGATCGGGACCGGGTTCTGCCTCGCCTGCCAGTGACAGAAGTGCGCACCTTGCTCATCAAGTACACGCACACCTTCCACTACTAAATGCGGTACGACAACTACGACAGGGTCATCGTCGGAGGGGAGTCTGGGGCGGGGGCGGCCGCAGCAGTGGTGGCTGCGAGCCTTACACGCGGAACGAACAGATATGCTGTAAAATTATTGTAGCTCGGGTAGCGAAAAATAGTTGCGCCCGGCCGGATGCCTCCTTATGGCGTGATTTCGTAGGCTACCACCAACGGTGCACCCTGCTCCTCATCAATTGAAGTGCCGAAGGCGCGGTTGCCTGCAATCGCCTTCAGCCAGATTGTCGAGGGCAATTTGGTCGTGGCCTGTATCCTGCCCTCAAGATTTACGACGATCCAGCGCACCTCGACTGAACCTTTTGGTGCACTTAGCCTTAGCCAAATGCGCTCCGAGTCATCTAGTACAAGCGCTTCATAGGCCGGCCTCGTCTTAGGCAAGACGGACCGCATTTCATGTTGCGTTTCGTCGGGGTAAGCACTGAGCCAGTTGTTTCTCTCTTCTTCTGTAACTGGCACCGGGTCGTGGGGGACACGGACGCTGCGACGCGTGTTGCCGTCTATGGATCGGACTTGAATTTCGATTGCGTCGTTACGTCCGTAATACAAAAGGTTATCCGGACTTAGCGCGATGAAGGCGTCACGCCCAAAGGGAACCTTTGCCATCATGGACGACTGCCCCCCAGTTCGCGCATGCAGCATGTCACGCTTAGGCATCTGGACGATCGTGTCTGCGGATACATTCCCTTTACGGTCCAGCAGCTTGAGCGCTACATGTTCAGGAGCATCCATATCTGACATTAGCGGGATAATTAAATCCTCATATCGAACCAGAAATCCTTCGTTTACGACGCCTATTAGGTATTGCGCAAACTGAAAGGTCTGAAATTCGGCGTCGAAGGTCTCCGCGCTCGAAATGTCAATGGTTTCTACTGACGTAAAATCATTCGGCGCAAACACGGTCAGCCGCATAGCTTCGGTATCCAGTGCATAGACGGTATCTTGTGAGCCCACATGAACCAGTGGTGTGCGCTGGAATTCGCCCGGTCCGTCACCAGCTCGGCCTATCGTTCGCATCAAGGCTCCAGTATTGGAAAATACCCGAATGCCCGCTATCCCCCGATCCGTCACGTATAATTGTCCCCTCGAGTCGACTGCGACGTCAAGGCCATCGCCAAAGAGTACAGTATCTCCGGCCACCTCGTCCCCAATACGGAACACTTCGGTCAAAGTGAGCTCGGCCGCCCGGTCTAAGGATATCTCGTTGGACACGTCTGGTCGCTGGCAGGCCCCCAGCACCAGAAGTGACACAAACAGTGTACTGCGTAGCAGCTTTTTGGAGTACACAGTGGAGGATAACATTTCAGATCTCGTAGTAATGCAACCCAATTGAAGAGCCAAGACTCTGAAGATGTTCCGAAGGTCTTGCGGCTGGAATGTCGTCACCAATTCGTCGCCTCGTGCCCTCTGCTCTTACAGAGGATGAGAGGCATTGATTTTCCGGTGTAGCCTGGTCCAATTAAGCACCGTTAGCCAGGTCGTGATTCCACGCCGCTACCGCGTAATGTCTCAAACCTAGGCACTTACGACTTCAGTCCTCAGTACCGAAAGGCCTCTTTTGTATACATTAGTTCAGTCGCGACATCCCTGAAGCTCCTCTGACCTCTCATCTACGCACCCACCCGTTTCAAGGGAAAAGCTTGAAGGAGTTTGAAACCTCAGAATTGCCGTAAGCAGGAAGAATCAAGTTTTGTAAAAGCGATCTATTCAGACTGTTCGGGCAGCAGAGTTACCTGTACATAGCGGTCAGTCAGCCATCCTATAGCAGCCTGTTGCAGGTCATCAGCTGTCAGGCCATCTATAAGTTCATCGTAACGTAAGATATCAAGTGGTTCCGAACCACTGTCCGCGTAGTAGGCTGAACGAAGTGCACCAATCCAGAATCCATTCTCCTCAAGACTCACAGTACGGGCTTGGCGCTGTTGTTCCTGTACGCGTGCTACGTAATCCTCCGACACCCCGTCGCGCTTAATTTCTTCAATGGTTTCGAAGACA
>JAJEDR010000053.1 GCA_022821385.1 Rhodothermales bacterium | reverse complement strand
CACCCCTCCCGGCTCTGCACAGGTTAGACAGGTGATCGACAACAGTGCCGCCGAAAAGGCCGGTGTCAGGACAGGAGATATCATTGCTGGAATAGACGGCGTGGAATTAGAGGATTATTTGCTCCTTCGCACAATAATCGGCAACAAAGCCCCCGGTGATCAGGTCCTCCTTGATATTATTCGGGACGATAACCGCATACAAATTGAAGTTGTATTGGGCGAATTGCCTGACCAAGGTCTGCAGAGCAGGGATTCCAATGACCAGGAAGAGGAAGAACAGGACAACCTTGATGAACTCGGGCTACAGCTACGCAACTTGGACCGCGACGCCCTCGAAATACTGCAGGAACGATTACGTTTCAACGTCTCCGAGGAGATCGAAGGAGTTTGGGTCGAGGCTATTGACGAAAGTAGCGCAGCATATGACGAAGCGGACCTGAGGATCGATGATATCATCGTTGAAATAAACCGCGAACCGGTTGATGATCGTGGTGATTTCAGGCGCATTTACAGGAACATAGCTCCAGGAGATATCTTCCTGGTCAAGATTTTGCGCTCTCAACGCACCAGTCCGACAACCGGCGAATTTCTCCCACTTATGACTGCTCTTACCAAACCTGAGTGAGTTGCAACGTTGGAGGGGGCGTTTATGCGGCCCCCTCCAACATATCCATATTATAATGTATGGCCCAGGACGTTGTGCACATCGAACTGAACGGTGGACGGTCCTATACCATCCATTTTGCTCCATTTCGGGCAGTCCCTCAACTGCTTGCTGCTGCCGGGCTACGCAAAGGTTCCTGCCTCATTGTTACCGATACCAATGTGGCAGATCTCTATCTGGAAAAACTCAAGGGATACCTTTCGAAGGCCGGATGGAGTCCTCTTCCGGGACTCATTCTACCTGCAGGTGAAAGATCCAAGGCACCTGAAATGCTGCAACAGATCTATGATCATGCCTTGGAGGCAGGTATTGATCGACAGACCCCTGTCCTTGCGCTGGGAGGAGGCGTCATCGGTGATCTGGCCGGCTTCGCAGCGGCAACCCTGCTTCGTGGCCTGCCACTCGTGCACCTGCCAACATCGCTAATCGCCCAAGTTGATAGCTCAATCGGAGGAAAGACGGGCATCAATCACACCGTGGGCAAGAATTTGGTCGGTGCCTTTTATCAGCCGAAACTGGTTTGTGCCGACCTGGATGCGCTACAGAGCCTCCCCGAACTTGAGTGGACCAGCGGACTCGCCGAGGTAGTCAAGCACGGTCTGATTGCAGACGCGGATTTCACACACGAGTTGTCCGCCAATTGGGATCGGATCCTTCGCAGGGATCAGGATACGGTTCGACGAATGGTCATGCAGGCTGCAGCCATAAAGGCCAAGGTCGTCAGCGAAGATGAACGTGAAACATCCCTGCGGGCGATCCTGAACTTCGGACATACTTTTGGCCACGCTATTGAACGTATTGCAGGATACGGCCAATTCACGCATGGAGAAGCCGTAGCAGTGGGAATGCGCGCTGCGCTAAAGGTCTCCGTCCTCCTCAACCCGAATCTGCCATACGCTACCATAGATTCCCTCCTGAAACGACTCCCTGTGAGGAACTCAATCAAGGATCTTGATCCAAAAACACTCACCCAAACCATGTACTTTGACAAAAAGGTGCAGGCGGGGCGTTTGCGTTTGGTGCTGTTGCGTAGAATCGGCAGCGCATATGTTACGGACAAGGTCTCCGAGGAGCAGATATCAGCGGGCTGGGACCGTGCCCGGAACGCCTAGACGTTATATTGTGGCGTACTGCGTGTTCATTCGCGGAGTTTTATTTTCCAGTTTTTCACACGATCGCCTAAAGATGCGGAGAATTTCGTTGCTGATATTGCTATTTCTTTGGGGCGCAGTAGCCAATGCGCAACAACCCAATATTGTCCTCATTGTAGCTGACGACCTCGGGTACGGAGACCTCTCAAGCTATGGGGCAGAAGATCTACACTCACCTGCCCTTGACAGCCTTGCCGCCTCTGGCATTCGATTCACACAGTTCTACGCTAACTCGCCCGTCTGCTCGCCGACAAGAGCCTCCTTGCTGTCTGGTCGCTATCCTCCCTTGGCAGGTGTTCCAGGTGTCATCCGTACCCATGCCTCCAACAACTGGGGGAATCTCGCGCAGAATATCGAACTACTGCCAGAAAAACTTCGGAGTCGTGGATATCATACTGCAATGGTGGGCAAATGGCATCTGGGCCTCAATGCACCTCAGCGGCCAGTGGATCGAGGATTTGACCATTTTGAGGGCTTCCTGGGTGATATGATGGACGATTACTACAACCATCGGCGTCACGGGATTAATTACATGCGCCGGGGTGAGGAGGTCATCCATCCTGAAGGGCATGCCACAGATCTGTTCACAGATTGGGCGGTGAACTATGTAAAAGGTCGGACAGTCTCTACAGCACCATTCTTCCTCTATCTGGCTTACAACGCCCCCCATACCCCCATTCAACCACCTGAGGAATGGGTTACCAAAGTGCGGCAGCGGGAAGGTAATATCGACGAAGCGCGAGCTAAACTCGTAGCGCTGATTGAACATATGGATCACGGAATCGGCAAGGTAATGAATGCCCTTAAAGAGAGTGGATTCTATGATAACACCCTTGTGGTTTTTGTCAGTGATAACGGCGGACAACTCAATGTCGGCGCGCGTAACGGTCCATTACGCGACGGAAAGGGAACCGTATATGAAGGCGGCATACGAGTGCCTGCAATTGCCTCCTGGCCGGGAAATATTGCACCTGGCACTTCCAGCGATGCCGTCCTGACCACAATGGACATTTATCCTACGCTTCTTGAGGCAGCCCGAGCGAGGATCACGCAGATTATTGACGGTACCAGCTTTCTCGACTCGGTTCTTGGGGGCCCGGATCCCGACCCTAACCGTCTCCTGTTTTTCTCCAGACGAGAGGGAGGCCTACGCTTTGGCGGAAAAACGATTGAGGCGGTCCGCCAGGGGCCCTGGAAACTGCTTCAGAACAGCCCTTACGCTCCATTAGAGCTATACAATCTCGAACGGGACCCACTTGAGACAACAGACCTGTCCTCAGCCGAACCTGATGTATTTCGAAGGCTTGCCGCTGCCCTGCGACAATATGTACAGGAGGCCGGCAGTGTGCCCTGGCAATAGTCTGAGACTTAAAGCTTCCAGGGACCTCGCATACTCCGGGTCACAAGCCCATTTGCTTCTTGGTCTCCCGTGAATTTCTCCTTCTTCGGATTGAATTCCAGGGTACGTTCCAGACGCATACATATCTCACTCGTCAGACAGGCTACCAGCGAGCTGTGGCCGATCTCAACATCACAAATTGGCCTGCTACGTGTTTTTACACAGTTGAGAAAATCTCTGCGATGATCCTCACTGCGATACAGATGTGTATCGCTGGGTTTCATGGCAACTGAGAGCAGGGCCTCGTCGGAAGCCCAAATATCACCACGGCTGACACCAACCCAACCTTCCGTACCAATAAACTGGATCATCCCTTCATGCGGCCCCTTCTTCTTTATTATCGGAGGATGATCGGCATATATCAAAGTAACCTCGTCTTCTTCTGCGTCGGAGGCATGTACAATTTTAGTTGGAGCGGAGCCATCAAGCCCCAGTCCCCAGAGAGCAGTATCGAAGTTGTGCGCTCCCCAGTCCGCAACATGCCCTGCCGAATATGGTATCCACGCCCGCCAAGCCCCTTCCTCTGTATTGTAGCCCCCGCTCACACGCTTGCTATGATAGGGCGCCGACGGGGCGTTGCCCAACCATAACTCATAAAGGAACCCATCCGGGATGGGCTCCTCCCCGTGTGGGAACGCACGGGAAATACCGCCCACTTGGGCATAGACCTTCTGAATTTCACCAACATATCCGTTGCGGGCCAGCTCACATGCATGCCTGAACTGTGCACCCGAACGTTGCTGGCTTCCATTTTGAAATACGCGATTGTATTTCCGTACAGCATTAACCATTGCCCTGCCCTCGCTGATAGTTCGCGCCAGGGGCTTCTCGCTATACATATCCTTACCGGCTTTGGCAGCCGCCACCGCCATATACGCATGCCAATGATCCGGCAGTGCCAGGCACACGGCATCAATATCGTCACGCTCTAGGACCTGCCAGAAAAATGTGTAACCATCACAGCCGGTGTAGCTGCTTGTACCACTGTTTTCTGCGTACGTAGAATCAACGAACTGACGTGATGGCTCCCGTCCTTTTAATCCGCGCCCCGCATAGTTATCCCCGGATTTGTTCACGTCGCACACGGCCAATACCTGTACATCCGGTTTTTGAATAAACCCCCGCAGATTATTCATTCCCATACTTCCCATGCCAATGAACCCCATAGTGATCCTGTCGCTGGGAGCGGGTCGATTATCCCGCCCAAGTGCAGATGCGGGTACAATGATGGGGAGTGCAGCAGCAGCGCTCAAACCCTTTAGAAAATTGCGTCGGCTAACGGACATGGAATTTATTGCTTTGTTGGTCCCCGAATATAACAAACCACTTGTTATCCTGCTCTTCACTGCTAACTTTCCAGGAGTTTTACCGTAATGTCGTATAGGGGTGTTTGGTGTCCAACTCGCCAAGACATGGTTTCTAGTGACATTCAACGTAGACCCCTCACCTTGGAAAAACTCTCGAAATTCAGAGCAGACGTACATGCGAAAGCTGAAGTACAATGAACGCCACCCGGTTCAAAAAAGCTAAATGGTGTAGCGCCATGTCTGCGGGCTTAGGATACGTCTACCGGCATAATATGGTCGTGGTGATTTTAGCCAGTCTTGCGTTATTGGCTTCCTGTGGTCGCGTTAGCAGTTCTGATAGCGACTTAAGGAGCAATCTCGTAAACGGCCGGCTTCATCCTACAGAGGAGAACTTTCCTCAGATTACCAACGAGCGGCATGCTCTAAGGGAGGATACAACGGCGGGAAATCTGCAATTGGTAAACGAAGCTGATTTCTTGCAAACGAAAGTGTATAGCATTGGGGTTCTTGAAGGAGACTACCATGAAATGATTGGCTCCATTAATTCTATGGCAGTCACTGACAGCACGCTGTTATACCTGGATGGCGAATATGGAGAGCTGCGCGTCTACGATCGTCAGGGTTTGCTGAAACAGATCGTCGGCTCACGTGGTGCTGGGCCGGGTGAATTTACTCATGTTAAAGGAATGGCCGCAACGGAGGATGCTGGTCAAATTTTTGTAGCGGATCAGAGCGGAAGCAGAATCCAAGTTTTTCACAAGAATGCAGAAGATTTGTACGAGCTGGAACACGCGTTCTTTACTTCCGACTATGGGGCTTCAGATATTTGTGTAATGGGAGGGCATGTTTACCTTGCTGGATACTCAGAGGAGCTGGATCAGGTTATCCATAAGCTGACCTATTCCGGTGAATACGTCACATCTTTTGGGCAACCCTACCTTGCGGATAACCCGTTTGTTCGAATGATCTTGTCAGACCAGGCCAGCTTAGTATGCAATGAAAAAAACCGAATCGTTGCTTACGCAAGTACGACTGTTCCCGTGCTCAAAGGATATGATGAATTGGGATCACACTTATGGAGCGTTACATTTCCAGACCATGATCCAATGTATAAGATGGAGACAACGCGCCCTTCAATACGATATCCAGATCAACAAGCTGGTGAGAGTACGTTTCTTCTGATAGCGACAGACGCGTTGTCTGATGCTTTTGTGGTGAGTTATAATACTGCTGCTCCCCCTGGCAATTATGCCCGAGCACCTCTGGACATGACTCGTCACTACTTCACTGTGCCGGCAGTGTCTGGGGAGGGAGCGTATCTAGGGTCACATTATCTGGGGGACAGTGCCCAGAACATTCCTCACATAATGGCTTGGGACAAGGAATATGCGTATGCCTTGATGCTCTCGCCCTTTCCAAAGATCGACATTTTTCACCGGAGCCAAATTCTCATGTGATCAAGATCATTGAGACAGCAACAGGATTTGTCTCCTAATTGTAGTCCTTCTGATACCCTTTGGTGCTTTTACGTCGTGAAGAGTTGGAGACGTGTCAGTATTTTCAAACCGCAATCATTTGGCGGAATACACATCTTCTCGTGTCTCCGTGTAAAGAAAAGGAAATCATGATGGTGTTGACGAAGTAGTCTTATTTCCTTTTAAACCACTCTAGTGAATTCGTCAATCGCTATCCAGAATGGCAATGCAGGCGCGTGTGGGTCAAACTCTTTCGCAGATGGCTATCAAATATGGCTAAGCAAAACGGCTCGATGAGTGCTGAGAAACCAGTTGCGCTGGACTCTGGGAGAAGTGGTAGAGATCACTACGCAGCTGTCTATTCAGATGCCTTAGAACGGCAATCGGAGTGGCTACGTAGAAGTGCCGGGCAAAAAGCAGACTCGGTAGAACAACTTCTCCGTGGAAATAGGATAAAGCCAGAGTCTGTTTTGGAACTTGGTTGTGGTACTGGCGCCGTCATAGGTGAGTTGCAACAAAGAGGAATAGCCCAGCACTACTATGGCATTGATTATTCATCAACGGCAATTGCCCATCTGGAAACCGCATTCCCAAATATCCAGTGCACGGTAGCTGACGTGATGGAAACCACTAACGTGTTCGACAGGGATTCATTCGATGTTGTTATCTGTAGTCACGTTATTGAGCATCTTGAGGACCCTGTGTCGTTTTTGCAAGCTATAGGCCGACAGTTCCAATTTGATTATCTGGTCGCGGAAGTACCCCTGGAAGATCTGTTTTTTGGACGAGTTAAAGCTCTCCTGAAAGATCGCAGCAAAAATCCGGCAGGGCATGTGCAGTTTTTTACGCGCCGTAGCTTTCTTGCGCTTATCATGGCTATGCCGTACACAGTCGTTGATGAGCGAGTCTATGCGCCATCCCTCGACAAGAAAACGCTGCAGTTTGCTTATGGCGAACAGGGCCTGTTGCGCTACTTCGGCAAAGTACTTACAGAGCATTACTTGCCAATAAGTACATCTCGCATGTGGACGAGGTTGTATCATGCCCACCATGCGGTGCTTTGCAAGAAACAGTGAGGGAGGGCAGAGCCCTGGATGGTGTGATTGATGTAGTCGTAAACTCGCTCACCTACAAGTTTTTTGTGTGGAACGGCAAGTTATAGACTCAACATTTCTTCAAACGAATCAGTGGTCCACTTGGTCGGCACATGTGCATTGTGGGCAAACTCGGCAACCTAATTATCATATCAACCGATTACCAAGACCGCAAAGAAGGGAGTGCAAAACTACACCGCAGGGTTGGTTTGAATTCGCCCTGGATATGTGACTAATGTGGTAGTCCGTGAACACTTGAAGCAAGAAGTCCTTCTGACAAAAAACCCCTGTGGAAAACCCTAATGGAAGATCTTGGACTGCCGCAAGGATAGAAAATTTATCCGAGAGACTATTGGGCATCGTGACTGACTCAAAACATCCCAAAAGCCCGCGCGCCAAACGTCTGAGTTATTGGACAAGCCCGTAACGAACTCAACGAGCGTCAGTATGGCGCTTGACAAGCGACGCTGCAAATCATGCACCAACCTAAGCCTAAGATGGCACCAACCAACAAAAATGATTAGCTTGTTACAGTTTAGTTATTGTTCCTAACATTATGCCCAACCCTTGGACTGGAATTGGAAACCCGTACACACGCGCAGAAGTGCTTGAGCGCCTTCATGCTACACTGGACCGTGGCGAACCGATTATCGCGGCTGGCGCCGGTACAGGAATCAGTGCCAAGTTCATTGAACAGGGCGGCGCAGACCTGCTGATCATATACAACTCCGGGCGATTCCGTATGTCTGGGCATGGTTCGACTGCGGGACTTATGGCCTATGGGGATGCGAACGCTGTTGCTATGGAGATTGGTGAATTTGAGGTGCTCCCGGTCGTCAAAGAGATCCCTGTTATCTGTGGGGTTCATGCTTCGGATCCGCGGCGACGCATTTGGCATCACCTGCTCAAGGTGAGGGATATGGGATTCAGTGGCATTAACAACTTCCCTACCCATTCAATTGTGGATGGTCTCTTCCGTCAGGTACTTGAAGAGACAGGTATGAGCGTGCAGCACGAAATCGATATGGTTGCTCTCGCCCAGAAACAAGGGATTGATCTATTCTCAATCGTGTACGTGGCGACACCAGAGGAATCCCGCAGGATGGCCGAGGCCGGAGCGGATGCTATCATTGCCCATGTGGGATGCACGATCGGCGGATCTATTGGCGTTACCGGCGCGACCTGCACCTTGGAGGAAGCTGCAACACGTACTCAAGGAATTATTGAGGCTGCCCGCAGCGTCCGCAAGGGTATAATTTTCTTGAGTCACGGAGGTCCGATCTCCACACCCTCGGATGCTGCGTACATCAATGAACATACCGACACCGTTGGATTTGTAGGCGCTAGCAGCCTTGAACGAATGGGCGTTGAACAATCCCTCATCAACCTTACAAAGGAATTCAAACAGATTCCGTGTCCCGCGGCCCGTAAACACTGATGTCCCAACAATTCTTTCTGAACAAGGAAACTCAATGGACAGAATCCGTCGATCAAGGTATGAATACCTGGATCAATTACCCGAATTCTGTTACTCCGGGCCTCTTTGCCGCAAAGGCCGAGATTGCACGCGGAAAAGGGCACAACTTTCATTGCCATCCCGGACGCGAGGAGTTAATCTTTGTACTGCAGGGCACTATTGAGCAATGGATCGGCGAATCCTGTAAGATTCTATCTGCCGGAGATGCCGTAGTGATCCCCGCTGGACTGGCTCATGCCTCTTTTAACGCGGGAGAGGACTCAGCAGTGCTTTTTGTAGCATTAACACCGGCCCAACTTGACGCCCCGCTCGCCGAGGATTTATCCAATCTGGAACCATGGAACAAGCTTCGAACCCGCAACACCTAACTCAGATGAAAATCTATTTTCCCGCCATCCTTGCCGTACTGCTGCTGATGGGCTGCTCAGGAAAAGCAGCACTGCATTACTCGCCTGCAAGCAACGACGTACTTATCCATGAGCTACAGGCGCCGCTTACCCCCGAAGAGACCTTGACACGACTTGAGGTTCCAGAGGGATTCAATGTTCATGTGTTTGCACATGAACCGGATATCGTTAATCCTATTGCACTCACATGGGATGAGCGCGGACGCTTATGGGTCGTTGAGTCGACGAACTATCCACACGATCATGTTGGTGAGGAGTCCGGGACTGACCGTATCACGATTTGCGAAGATACAGACGGTGATTACCGCGCAGACAGGTTCATACGATTTGCGGAAAACCTGCCTCTGACCACCAGCATCACCTTGGTAAAGGGAGGAGCCATAGTCGGACAGGCACCGGATCTGGTCTTTTTGGAGGATACAGACGGTGATGACCGTGCGGACGAGAAGCATGTTATCGTGGACGATGCCTTTGGTACATTCGATACCCATGCTGTGATGAGCAACACGAAGTTGGGTCTGGACAATTTTCTCTGGGGAGCCGTCGGATACAGCGGGCTGTTTGAACCTGGTCGTGCCCCCGATCAGGAGGCAATCATTTTGCGTCGGGGAGTATTTCGGGTACGGAAAGATGGGACAGACCTGGAGCCCATTGCCGAATTCAACAACAATACATGGGGACTGGGCATAGGAGAAGACAATACCATCTATGGATCCACCGCCAATAATAACCATGCCATTATAGTGGGAATTCCCTTGAGACACCAAGCAGGCATGAATGTAGCGAATGTTCAAAGCCACTATCTGGTGGTGCACTCGTCTGAGCGTCAACTGCAGCAGGTAGACTTCCGGGACGGCTACACTGCGGCCGCAGGAGCGTTTCCATACAATGGTAGACGGTTCCCGTCCAAATACTGGGGGGCTCTCATGGTGACCGAGCCTACGGCTCATGTCGTACATGCGGCGCAGTTAGAACCTGATGGAAGTATTGAAAAGGAATCCGATGGAGAGATCCTTAACCTGTTGGCCAGTAGTGACGAATGGGTTGCCCCGGTTTTCGCCGATATAGGCCCCGATGAGAATCTATGGGTTGCCGACTGGTACAATCCCGTGATTCAGCATAACCCGGATCGGCGGGGAATGGTTAATCAGATATGGAATGATAACGCCGGTCCCGGCAACGCACACCTAAATCCATTGCGTGACCGCGAACACGGCCGTGTGTACGTAATCACTTATGGCGAGCTCCCGCCCCAGAATAGCCTGTCCTATGAGGACACTGAAGGTCTCCTAGAAGCCCTTCAGAGCACCAACCAGTTCTGGCGCCTTACGGCACAGAGAATGCTGATTGAGAATAATGTACAGGAATTGGAAGGGGAGCTTACGCAATTGGTGCTTCAGCAGGATTTAGATGAAACAGGTTTTGATCCGGGTGCTGTGCATGCACTTTGGACACTGCACGGCCTGGGGGCGGACGAGGCACTGGCAGTGGTTTCTGCTACGGCGCTAGTACACCCATCGCCCGCTGTTCGTAAAGCTGGTATACAGACGCTTCCCCTGACAGGGGATAGTGCCAAGCTTCTGGCTAAGCACCGTGTATTCGGTGATGAGGATCTTAGTGTTCGTCTGACTGCTCTTCTGAAAGCAAAGGATATGGGACCCCAGATAGCTCCGCTGATCCTGACAGCGGCTCAAGAAGCACTGCAAGGTGCAGATGAATGGATTCTTGCCGCCTATGACGCGATCACTCCGATTGGAATCGTACAGGAAGAACCCGTACCGGAAGCAGTAGCGGAACCCCAGGTGCTGCCCCCCGCCCGCATCGAACTGACGGCCCCCGATGGTGCGATCATGCAATTCGGCGAAAAGACACTGAAAGCTTTTGCCGGTCAGGAAATCACGATTGATTTTGTGAACCTACATCCTGATCTCCATAATGCTGTCTTTCTGAAAATGGGAACTGATGTAGAGGCGTTTGGAAAAGATCTGGATGCGTACATGACTACCCCTACGAGTGCAGACACGGAGTACATTCCGCCTGCCCGGTCACAGGATGTCCTCGGCTCAACCGGAGTACTGTCCCAGAGCGAGTCAACAAGCGTTACTCTTGGGCCATTAACGGAAGGAACCTATCCTTTCCTGTGCTCGGTACCCGGACACTGGGCAATCATGCAAGGCACCCTGGAAATTACCACAGCACCTGACTTGCCCCGCAATGATGCAGGTTGGACATGGGAAGGTTCCAACCCTGAGGCTGATCCGATTGTATATCTGGCAGGCAGCGTAAGTCGCGGCTCCCAATCTCATCATCATGCACGTGTTTTTGGGTTCGCGGATGGACAGTTGCTGTTTGGAGAGGGAGAGCGGACCTTCGTTTACACAGAAACGCCTGAGGATGCTTTTGTAGAACTGTTGCGTGACGCATCATTGCTCGCACTTGCGAACAATAAGCCCATCGGAAACGAAGACAGCCGCCAAGCAATTATGCAACATGTGGACGCTGGACGCTCGGTTATGATTACACATCCCGCCTCTTGGTATAATTGGGAGAATTGGCCAGCGTACAACGAGCGGCTTGTTGGTGGCGGGTCCCGCAGTCATGAACCGATCCAGGCTTTCACTGTGGAAGTTCTGCAGCCAAATCATCCACTCATGGAGGGTGTCCCGGCCAGCTTTGAAATCACGGATGAACTTTACCGGGCCGAGATTCTGCCAGATGCCCGGGCCATTGTTCTTGCTATTGGACGGTCACACGAAACTGGGGCAATTTACCCCGTCATTTGGGTTCGTCGGGTTGGTGACGCCACGATCGTCGTTAACACACTCGGACATGATGATCGGGCGCACGATCTGGCAGCCTACAAGCGCATTATTGCAAATACGGGCCGGTGGCTGCTTCCAGATTAACCGACAAGAGCTTCAAGGCCTTTGACCAGGCGATCTAGCGCCTCGCTCAATGTAGATACCTGTAGTGCACCATAGGCGACGCGCAGGTAAGTACCACCTGTTGTCATGCCGAATGCATCCCCCGGTATGACTGCGACACCGTGCTCCTGTATCAGGCGCGTTGTCAAAGTCTTGGCATCAAGCGCTGTCTCTACTGACAACAGAAAATAAAAAGCACCCTTTGAAGGAGAAACGATTACCGGGGCTTTCACAGCGCTCAGACGCTCCAGCACCATGGTGCGAACCTTGGCCATTGAGTCCACATACTGCCTGCAGTAGCCTGCGCCCTCCTTAAGTGCTGCCAGCGCCATTGACTGACTTATTATCGCCGGACAGATCTGATTCGTATCCTGAATTTTGTGAATGTCTGCCAGCACCTGTGGCGGGACCGCCATATACCCCAAACGCCAACCCGCCATTCCGTATGCCTTGCTCATAGAAAAAAGCGAGATCGTATACGCATGCGCTCCGGAAGCACTCCCCGGAGAGTAATGCTCCGCACCGTCGAAAGTAAAATATTCATACGCTTCGTCCGACATGTGATATATCCCGTGCCCGGCACACAGATCATTGATGGCCCGCAACGTGTCTGGAGCATATACAATGCCCGTCGGATTATTAGGGGAGATCGTAACGATTGCACGGGTTCGAGGAGTGATTGCACGCTCAATAGTCTCCACATCCGGTATCAACGAATCACCGAACGATACGAGTACAGGCTTACAGCCGGCAATGTACGTGGCCATTTCATGGTTGAAGTAGTATGGCACGAGCAATATAACCTCATCCCCGGGACTTGTGATCGCAAGCAGTGAAGCAAAGAAGGCCATGTTACTGCCAGCAGTAACCACAACCTCATACCCGGGATCCAGATGATTTTCTGCATTCAATTTTCTGGCGAATGCACTTCGCAAACTGGATCTTCCGATTACATAACCGTAACGATGCGTGTTTGGAACCGTGACCGCCCGCTGTGCAGCTTTGAGTGCCCGGGCAGGTGGGCCATAATGTACGACGCCCTGTCCCAGGGAAATCGTTCCCGGATTGTCCTGCATGAGGTCCGCAACAAAACCCATAACCGGCATTTGCACTGACCGCATACGATCAGATCTGGAAGGCGCAGCAAAAGTCTCTTCCGATTTTTTCATTTGCGACCAGGTTTGGAAATACTCCCCTGAATAATCTTGTCCAATAATCGCATTGCTATTAAAATGATACGTCGTAAACCAAAGCGAATCTCAAACCACATTTTTTGCATGATGATTCAAGCGCACACGCGTGCGTGGTGGTCATGCTTACTTAATACTGACGTGTCGACTGTGCAGCCGGAGATTAGCCTTGGGATCTGGCATGGTCAGCTGCATGAAGCTTCGTGTTGTGTACACGTATAGTGAGCCAAACAACAACTCTTCTTTCTTGGGTGATGGTTGCGGAGTAGCAATGACGAAAACGAAGAACCTCCTTGATACGATTATTTATCGCTCTGTTTTGTGCAGCTATGCTGATATTTTTCGGCAGTAATGCAGACTCATACAGTGCTGTGGCCAATATAAAATGCAACCATACATGTAGCTTTGTGTACTGCACAGGCGGTTTTGATCTATGTGACGCATTCGTCAAATGTTGCAACGTTGAGGATCTTCCCTGTACTACAGATGAAACGTGGGGCGTAAGATGTTTCGATAACGTGCTTGGGTCATGAACGTAACTATTAAATCTCGGGGGATTATTGCATCATTGATATTCGTTTTACCTGTTGGTATATCGGAGTGGACATCTAATAATGCTGGCCTTAGTGTCGTCCCTGTATGTGGCAACCCGCAAGCATGTGATGCGTTGGGATGTTACGGCCCGGGATTTATGATGTGTGCGTCTATGCCATTTGACCGACGTGAGGGCTCAACTTGCGGCCAAGCGACCATGATGTGTTTTAAGTGGGGATTGCCTTAATGAACGGTAGGTACATTGTCCTGATCTGCTTTTTTGTTTTGTCCTGCAGTAGTGGCGGAGGCGAGGCTACCCTCGGAAAGTTTCTGTTTTTAGAAAAAGCTGAGGGGCAACAAACAAGTGAACGGGTTTGGGAAAATGTTTCTGTGAGTAGGATGTTTGAGTTGCCTATGGAGGAAGAGATTATGCTGTACGACCCCCAGTGGATCATACCGGACTCCACCAATGGAGATATGTATGTTGTCGACTACGGGGTGTATCAGATTTTGCGGTTTGATTCTACAGGCAATTATATCATGTCCTATGGAAGTGGTACTGGTTCTGCCCCCGGCGAGTTTTTAAGCATAAGTAGTGTTGAAGTAGCATATGATTCGCTCATTTATGTAACAGATTCCAACAACGCGAGGATTTCTTCTTTCTCAAAGGCGACAGGAAGTTTAATCGATTCAATAGTATTTGACATGCAGGCGCGTCCTTACCGGCACGCCATAACAGATACAGGCATAGAGTACTTTTTACGAGCGTTTAATAAACTATCCTTTGAATCTAATTACAGGGATAGATCGGTTGAATTTGGAGAATTAGTGGAAGGTGACCGTTATGCTTCTTATCTGCTGGGGATCGGGATGATAGAAACGTATCAAAACTGGATGATCTATGTTCCTGCTCGCTTTCCTGTAATCATGGTTTATGATGTGAATGGTAGTCTCGTTCGGGCAAAGAAGACAATGACCCTTGACGAGTTTGAAGAGCCCCAGCTTGTACGATATGTGACGAATGGAATTGAGAGCTATAGGATTGAAGGCGAGGACGTGAATAGTACAAGGGTGAGTGTCGTGGGAAACGAATTGTTGCTTCAGTCCAAAAGCTATTCAGGAGCAGAAGATCGAACTGTTGATGTATATGAAGCCGGGTCGCTTGAGTACAAGTATTCATTTAGATTGGATCACTACTACCCGGGATCTATAACAAATGATCGAATATATCGGCGAACCCGTGATGGCACTGTGATTGTCCATTCAATAGACAGACCTTCGTAAGTCAAGGATAAGGTGGGGGTATAGGTCTTTTACGAAAGGATCTTTTATACCTTGCCCCACAACTGCACCCGCGCGAAACATACTTCTGGATTCTGGTCCAGACGAAATGCCGTTTCAGGATAGATTTTAGAGAAGCTGCAATGAAGTATCTAGAATGGACAATGTATGCACTGGTAGTGGTAGCATAACTAACACAATGCGAAAACGATGAAACTCCTTAATACGATCATTTATCGCTCTGTTTTGTACAGCTACGCTGATGTTTTCCGGCAGTAATGCAGACTCATACAGTGCTGTGGCCGATATAAAATGCAACCAAACATGTAGCTTTGTGTACCGCACAGGCGGTTTCGATATACGTGACGCATTCGTCAGATGTTGCGACGTTGAGGATCTTCCCTGTACTACAGATGGAACATGGGCGGTAACATGTTACGACGGCGTGGATTTGGGATGAGTGCGTCTATGCCATGTGAATAGTGTATGGGCTCAACTTGCGGCCAAGCGACCATGATGTGGTTTAAGTGGGGATTGCCTTAATGAACGGTAGGTACATTGTCCTGATCTGCTTTTTTGTTTTGTCCTGCAGTAGCGGCGAAGGCGAGGCTCCTTCCGGGGATTTTTCGTTTTTAGAAAAAGCTGAGGAGCAACAAACAGGGGAAAGGGTTTGGGAAAATGTTTCTGTGAGTAGGATGTTTGAGTTGCCTGCGGATGAAGAGATTATGCTGTACGACCCCCAGTGGATCATACCGGACACCAATGGAGATATGTATGTTGTAGACTACGGAGCGTATCATATTTTGCGGTTTGATTCTACAGGCAATTATATCATGTCCTATGGAAGTGGTGCTGGTTCTGCCCCCGGAGAGTTTTTAAGCATAAGTAGTGTTGGAGTAGCATTTGATTCGCTCATTTATGTAACAGATCCCAACAACGCGAGGATTTCTTCTTTCTCAAAGGCGACAGGGAGTTTAATAGATTCAAGGGCATTTGACAGGCAGAAGGCTCCTTACCGGTACGCCATAACAGATACAGGCATAGAGTACATTTTCCGATCGTTTAATAAACTAGCCTTTGAATCTAATTTCAGGGATAGATCGGTTGAATTTGGAGATTTAATGGAAGGTGACCCTTACGTTTCTGCGATGGTGACAGATGGAATGATGGAAACGTATAAAGACCTGATGATCTATGTTCCTTTTCGCTTTCCTGTAATTATGGTTTATGATGTGAATGGTAGCCTCGTTCGGGCAAAGAAGACAATAACCCTTGACAGGTTTGAAGAGCCCCAGCTTGTGCGATATGTGACGAATGGAATTGAGAGCTATAGGGTTGAAGGCGATTTCTTGAATAGTATCCTAATAAGTGTCGTGGGAGACGAATTGTTGCTTCAGTCCATAAGCGATTCAGAAGATCTAATTGTTGATGTATATGACGCCGGGTCGGTCGAGTACAAGTATTCATTTAGATTGGATTACTACCCGGCATATATAACAAATGATCGAATATATCAGCCAACCCGTGATGCCACCGTGATTGTCCATTCAATAAAAAGACCTTCTTAAGTCAAGGATGAGGTGAGGGTACAGGTCTTTTACGAAAGAATTGTTTATACCTTGCCCCACAACTGCACCTGCGTGAAACATACTTCTGGATTTTGGTCCAGGCGAAATGCCGTTTGAGGATAGATTTTAGAGAAGTTGCAATGAAGTATCTAGAATGGACAATGTATGCACTGGTAGTGGCAGCATAACTGTTTTTTCTTCAAGTGACTTTTTTTTGCTAAGTCAACTGATGACCACGGCATTTTGGATACTCTTCCGGCTATGTTAGAATATTTTCATGAGGACCAAGATAGATTAGTGTTGATCGTATTAACTCCTAGCTGCCCATATTGTCTGCAAAGGGATGATTCGGGAGGAAATTCAGACATGGGCTTGATCTGGCAGTCCACTCCTTAGTTGCAAGTTGACAAGATTGAAACCACTCACGGATAGTCGTGAGGTTGAAGGACCGATGCCTGAGAACCGATCAGAAGTACAGAATCGTTCTTACTGAAAACCCGGTTTCACGTCCATCAAGTGATAGGGGAACCCTGGCTTCTTCTTCCGAAAAAGCTCCCCATTCTTCTTCTCCGTACTGTGTGTGATGCACTCCACCGCGGATCCCTAACCTATCTCCTATCATCTTTTCAAGCCCCCCGCCCACAGTCAATGTGTAGAGTGTTTCGTCGTGAGAATCCATGCCTGAATCAAATTCCCCTGGCCCGCAAAGTTCGAGCGGATTAAAGCACCCGTAATAGTTGACAGTTAAATTTGTATTCAGGCGGCCTACTCTGCCGTGAATATATAAACCTGCACCTGAGCCGAGAAGCGAAGCCACAAACGAGGGGCTCAAACGGAATACCAACGTAGCACCATAGCTGTTTTTTCTCTTCACACTCCATTCATCGGGCCAAGCCTCACCATACTGGTTTCTACCATCGGATTGCCCGTCTCCAGGAAACATACCGCTTGCCGTGCCACCGTGGAGTTGCCCATCAATCTCAAGGCCTAGGTTAAGGGTATTGCCCAGGTCCAGATTTGGGCGGTAGCCGACAAGAATTCCCGTACTAAAACCGGATCCGCTCGCTGAAGCGCTCGTGTTGTAAATGTTTCCCCTTTGCAAATAATTCGTCGGCACATTCGTATTGTCTACGGTTTTTGCATGTTCAAAGCTAATGTGCTCAGCTCCGACAAAAGCGCCTACGTAAAAACTGCTGTTCTGTGCAACTGTGATCTCAGAAACACCGTTCATCATCGCAAGCGCGATTATTATGCTCCCAATACCTGTCTTCTGATTCTTCTGCTTTCTACTCATAGGTTCTCATTACTCGATACAAATGAACCTCTCGCAAAACCATTTTCAGAGGCCATTGCCAAGCAGTTTGCTCGCATGATAATAGCTAACAATCTTGGACTTTTTGAACTAACACCCCAAGTTACCAATGTTTTCTTCAAATTTACTTGATCGTCTTCGATCGAGGTCTTCCATCATAAATCTTGCTAAATCCGTTAGGGTATGTACTCACCTGACCCGGCATTCCTCGCCCTCTGCAGCTACGTGACGCTAAAATCTGGCTGAATTCTGAACCTTCTCATTAAACAGTTGTTTATATAAATTGATGTTTATAATTATTTCTCATGAGCGTGTGCCAGAAGTCACTGATAGGCGGCTTGAAAGCAGCCGGAGAACCGACACGGCTTCGGATACTCGCACTGCTACGCCATGGTGACCTTGCGGTTGGAGAATTGGCACGCATTCTCAATCAAAGTCAACCCCGGCTCTCACATCACCTAAAATCTCTGACCCAAGCGGGTCTGGTCGAACGGCTCCCCGAGGGTGCCTGGGTATTTTATCGAATTCAGCGGAGAGGATGGGCTGACAGGCTGTTGGAGGGGATCTTCTCGAAACTAGATATTAATAGTGACCCGTTCACGACTGATTTCAATTTTCTACAGCGCGTACGCGCAAATCGTGCACGGTCGGCAGCATCCTATTTTTCAGAAATCGCTAAAGACTGGGATCAATTGCGGGCATTGCATTATCCTGATGCAGCAATTGAGCGTGCGATTCTCGGGCATGTTGAGTGCCATCAGTTTGAGCGGATCATAGACTTTGGGACCGGTACGGGGCGGATGCTGATTTTGCTTGCCCCATATACACAGGAGGCCGAAGGACTTGATCTCTCTCATCATATGCTGAAGGTAGCTCGGGCAAACCTAAACCGGGCGGGGATCAGCAATGCAAGAGTGCGACAGGGAAATGCTATGGACACCCCCTTCGAGAGTGATAGCGCGGATCTGGTGATCGTGCACCAAGTGTTGCATTACCTTGAACAACCCGAAAAGGTCATCGCAGAAGCCGCTCGCGTTCTCAAGCAGGGTGGCCAACTGATTGTCGTTGATTTTGCCCCACATGAACTTGAGTTTTTACGTGAATCCCAAGGCCATTATCGGCTTGGGATCTCCGAAGATGATATGATGCAATGGGCGGATAATGCAGGATTTTCTATGCAGCCGCCCAGAAGATTTGACCCACCGTCCTCGCTTGATAAAGGGATTAGTGTGCTCATCTGGAAGGCTGCATGGCGAGCCTACCAATCCGCAGACTCCAGTGTGAGCAAGCTCTCTGTTGCGGCGCAACAGTCGAAACCACCTCCTAGTGTTTCATTTGAATTCTTTCCTCCGAAATCAGACAGTATGGAGGCCAAACTGTGGGAATCGGTTGCGAGGCTGACACCAATGGCGCCGCGCTTTGTATCCGTCACGTATGGAGCTGGCGGCTCTACGCGTGATCGAACAAAGCGGATCGTAGCGAAAATTGCACAGGATACCCCGCTATTGCCAGCGGCGCACCTCACCTGCGTAAACGCAACGAAGGAAGAGGTATTAGACATTGCAGCTGATCTATGGAAGGCCGGGATACGTCACATTGTGGCACTTCGAGGCGATCCTCCTGAAGGCATAGATGCCAAATTTGAACAGCATCCAGGCGGTTTTCGAGATAGCATTGAGCTCGTTGAAGGAATTCGAAACTGCGAGATTGAACCTGGAGCAAGGTTTGAAATCAGTGTTTCCTGCTATCCAGAACAACATCCCCACAGTCGGGGATGGGACCAGGACATTGCATTCTTGAGAGCGAAGCAGGATGCTGGCGCTGATCGCGCAATCACTCAATTTTTCTTTGAGCCAGAAGTCTACTTCAAGTTTCTTGATCGCGCACGAGCGGGGGGCGTGACGATGCCGATTGTACCCGGAATCATGCTGCAACCGAACTTCAAGGGCATGAAGCGTATTGCAAATCTTTGCCAGGTGACCTTGCCAGACTGGCTTCATGAGGTGTATGAGGGGACCGATGACGATACTGCGACTTGTGAGTTCATCACGGCGAATGTGGCTGCCGAACTCTGCCACAAATTATCGGACCAAGGAGTGAACGACTTTCACTTCTATACACTCAATCGAGCAAGTCTGGCGCTATCTACCTGCCGATTACTCGGATTGAAGCCGCAGGCGGTGGTGTGACAACTTTTGTGGACAGGCACATCAATAGAATATGGATTTGCTGATGGATCGCCAAGAACGTATTGACCAACTCTACTCAGCCTCCAGGAAGCGGGTCTTGCTTCTGGATGGTTCCTGGGGGGTCATGTTCCAACGAATGGGGCTTGAAGAAGGGGACTATCGCGGACCTCGGTTTTCCAAGGAGAAATACCCGGTGGATATGAAAGGCAATCATGATATTCTGTGCCTAACCAAGCCGGAATGCGTGGCAGAATTACATAACGCTTACTTTGCAGCCGGGGCGGATATCTCGGAGACGAATACATTCTCGGCTACAACGATCGTGCAAGCTGATTACGAGCTTGATCGCCAATCCGTCATTGATATCAACTTAGAGGGTGCCCGACTTGCCCGTGCATCGGCAGATCAGTGGACGAAAAAAGAGCCGCAGAAGCCCCGCTTCGCCGCAGGCTCCATTGGTCCGCTGAACAAGATGCTCTCAATGAGCTCAGACGTAAACGCCCCGGGTGCACGGGAAGTAACATTTGACCAAGTCTATCAGACCTATCGTGAGCAAATCAAAGCTCTGAATCAAGGTGGCGTGCACCTTTACCTGATCGAGACGATTACCGATACACTAAACTGCAAGGCAGCAATCAAGGCCCTCATTGATCTGGAGGCAGAGGGACTTGAAAAGCTCCCACTTTGGATCTCTGGGACTATCACAGACCGCTCTGGACGCACCCTTTCAGGTCAAACCGTGGAAGCTTTTTGGTACTCTGTACGCCACGCCAAACCGTTTGCAGTGGGATTTAATTGTGCGTTTGGCGCAGATTTAATGCGTCCGCATATCGCTGCAATTTCCCGTGTAGCTGATACGCTGGTGGGGGCCTATCCGAATGCTGGACTGCCGAATGAGATGGGCGAATATGATCAGTCCCCGCAGGAACTGGCAAGTTATGTCGGTAAATGGGCCCAAGATGGAATTGTCAATTTTCTGGGAGGTTGTTGTGGTGCCACGCCAGATCATATCCGGGCAATCTCAGAAGCAGTAGAAGGATTGCCGCCGCGGAGTCCAGTTCCAAGTAAGGACACTCTGAGGCTTGCAGGCCTGGACCCTTTCGAGTTTGGAAGTTAAATCAGGAGCAATCTATGGCCAACACGATACCCCATCATGATTGCCATCTCAGGCGTCTCTGGACAGGTACAGACCCAGATAAGGAATGAATACCGCCGCCCAGACATTTGTGAACGTTGGTGAGCGCACCAATGTAACCGGCTCCGCCAGATTTAGGAGGCTGATCGTGAGTGGTGATTATGCTACCGCTGTAGATGTTGCACGGCAGCAGGTCCAAAATGGTGCCCAGATCATTGATGTCAACATGGATGAGGGGATGTTAGATGGGGTCAAAGCCATGCAAACCTTCCTCAACCTGATTGCTGCCGAGCCCGACATTGCTAGGGTGCCTATCATGATCGACAGCTCAAAATGGGAAGTAATTGAAGCAGGTCTCAAATGCGTGCAGGGGAAGGCAGTAGTCAATTCAATCTCACTGAAAGAGGGGGAGGACCAATTCCGAAAACGAGCACGCACATGCTTTTCCTACGGTGCAGCCGTCATCGTGATGGCATTTGATGAGTCCGGTCAGGCGGACACTGCTCCGCGCAAGATTGAGATTTGTCAACGCGCGTTCAAAATACTCACCGAAGAGGTTGGCTTCCCAGCAGAAGACATAATTTTCGATCCGAACATTTTTGCCGTAGCCACGGGAATTCAAGAGCATAATAATTACGCGGTTGACTTTATTGAAGCGGCAAGAGCCATCCGCGAAACATGCCTTGGCTGTCATATTTCAGGCGGGCTCTCGAATGTGTCATTCAGTTTCCGTGGCAATGAGCTGGTACGCAGAGCGATGCACTCGGTTTTTCTGTATCACGCGATCCCTGCCGGGATGGATATGGGAATTGTGAATGCCGGCCAGCTTGACATCTATGACGAGATTGAGCCGAAGCTCCGAGAACTAGTTGAGGATGTGATTCTCAACCGCAACGAAAACGCAACGGAGGCACTAGTTGACTACGCGGAACAGTTCCGTGGACAAAAAAGAAAATCGGCAAAGAAGGACCTCTCCTGGCGTACACTTCCCGTGGAGAAGCGACTTGAGTACGCGCTTGTAAACGGCGTCACCGAGTTTATTGTTGAGGATACCGAGGAGGCCAGGGCAGCCGCAGATCGCCCGCTGCATGTCATTGAAGGCCCGCTCATGGATGGAATGAATGTAGTTGGAGATTTATTTGGGTCTGGTAAGATGTTCCTGCCCCAAGTAGTGAAGTCCGCTCGCGTCATGAAAGCGGCGGTCGCCTACCTGGATCCGTTCATGCAGGCCGAAAAAGACGAACTGGGCACGGTTGATGTTTCAAATGGAAAAGTGGTTATGGCCACTGTGAAGGGAGACGTGCATGATATCGGCAAGAATATCGTCGGCGTCGTGCTTGCGTGTAATGGCTACGAGATTGTTGACATGGGAGTCATGGTTCCGTGCGAGTCGATTCTTGCAGAGGCCAGGAAAGAGAATGCTGATATTATTGGCCTCTCCGGTCTGATCACTCCAAGTCTGGACGAAATGGTCTATGTGGCACGCGAAATGCAACGCTGTGGCATGAAGCAGCCCCTGCTCATCGGGGGAGCCACGACCTCACCGGCCCATACGGCCGTAAAGATTGATCCGGTCCGGAGCAGTGGTCCAGCTATTCATGTGACGGATGCTAGCCGAGCAATTGGGGTAGTCTCATCATTACTCTCTGATGAAGAGCGCCCGCTCTTTGTTGACACCATTAAGGCGAGGTATCAGCGAATGCGTGACCGCCGAGCGGGTGGTCCTCCAAGGCCACGCCACCCTATTGAAGTGGCCCGACAGCATGCGCACAAACTGAAGGCACCAACGCCCGAAGCCCCAAGTTTTATTGGCACGAAAGTGTTCGAGGATTTTGATCTCACAGTGCTCGCAAAATACATCGACTGGACACCTTACTTCATCACTTGGAATCTGTCTGGACGCTATCCCAAAATCCTGAAAGACAAGGTGGTGGGTAAGGCTGCGCGAGATCTATGGCGTGATACCCAGGCCATGATGCAACAAATTCTTGACCAAGAATGGTTCAAGCCCAAAGCTGTTGTCGGTTTTTGGGGGGCTTCAAGAGACGAGGACGATATTCGGCTTGACACGGGCGATACATTTTTTACACTGCGCCAGCAAGTGATCAAAAATAATCAGCGGGGCAATTTTGCATTGTCTGATTTTGTTGCCGAGGTGGATGATCATGTAGGCGCGTTTGCGGTCACTTCGGGACCGCAGGCAGAGGAGATTGCAGAAGCGTTTGAAGCGGAAGCCGACGATTATTCAGCAATCATGGTCAAATCCCTTGCTGATCGGTTCGCGGAGGCAATGGCAGAATACATGCATGAGCGCGTACGCAAGGAGCTTTGGGGATATGCATCAGATGAGAATTTTGATAATGAGTCGCTGATCAAAGAGGCCTATACCGGCATCCGCCCCGCGCCTGGTTATCCATGTCAGCCAGATCACACGGAGAAAGGGACGATTTTTCGCTTACTCGAAGCGGGTCAAATCGGGATGTCTCTGACCTCCAGTTATGCGATGAGACCAGCGGCTTCGGTATCTGGTCTGTATTTGGCACATCCTGAGAGTGCGTATTTTGTCGTTGGTCGAATTGACCGTGACCAAGTTAGAGACTATGCCGGGCGGAAGGGGATGGATCTCCGAACCACCGAACGCTGGTTAGGGCCGATACTAAATTATGATCCAGAGGACGCTGAAGATGAGTCGGGTTGAGTTACAGCGTACGCATGGCCAATGCACTTATCATCAATTGAAAGTGGATCATTCGGTATTTCGAGGGTCTGCAGTTTTAGTAATGAATTCCGACCATCAGTTATCCATTTCGCTGCATTACTTGGAGTCTACATCCCCCTACATCTGCTGTCATATTGGTTATCAAGTAATCCTTCACTCGTAGCCAAGTACCGTAGTCAGGTGCACGAGCTACGCTGGTAGGATGCAACCAATTCATACATATTCATGACCTTTATCGTGACGGATCCCTGCATTCGATGCAAACACATGGATTGTGTCGAAGTGTGTCCGGTTGACTGCTTTTATGAAGGAGAAAACATGCTCGTCATTCATCCAGACGAATGCATTGACTGTGCAGCTTGCGAACCCGAATGCCCGGTGGAGGCCATCAAGCCAGAAATTGAGGATGAGCCAGATTCCAAATGGTTGACCATCAATACAAAATATTCCAAGGTCTGGCCGAATGTCACACGGATGAAAGAGCCTCGGGCAGATCACAAAGAGTTTGCTCTAAAAACGGACAAATTTTCTGAGTATTTCAGTCCAAATCCAGGGACTGGAGATTAGCTGCCCGTTGGTATAGTACCCCTTTCGGGATCGTATCTCCAATACTACTCATTATTCTCGCGTAGGCCTCTTTTTGTCAGTTTGAGGATTAGTGATGGCCAAATGTATCTGGCCGGAAATAACGGGAGATGCCGGGGATGCCCGCATAGAATCGAACTGGAAATGAAATACCATTGCTGGCAAAACTGCGAGATTAAGAAAATTGGAAACAATCACGCCTTTTGTATGAAAAACAAGTAACTTGACTGAGTTGTCTACTGCTGAGTAGTTAACATATATGGAAAATTTTACCAATTCCGAATTGGAAGATCTCTTAAACGACACGGAATCTGACCGGGTTGAAAGGAAGCGCTCATTCAGCAGAGACACGTCCAAAAAAGCTCGGCAAGCCGTATGTGCCTTCGCCAACGATCTCCCAAATCATAACCAGCCTGGCGTATTGTTTGTCGGTGCAAAAGACAATGGTTCTCCATCAGGAGAGCCGATCAGTGATGAGCTTTTGCGGAGCTTGGCTGACATGAAAACCGATGGTAATATTCTCCCACTGCCCGCTCTCTCGGTAGAGAAACGGTTCCTTAACGGTGCTGAAATGGCAGTAGTGACGGTTATGCCTTCAGATATGCCACCGGTTAAATATGGGGGGCGGATATGGATTCGTACAGGACCACGGCGCTCTATTGCTAATGCTCAGGAGGAACGCATTCTCAATGAAAAGAGAAGAACACGAAACTTGCCTTTCGATATCAGCATTATTCCAACCAGCACCGTCTCAGATCTTTCAAAAACCATCTTTGAAAACGAATACCTCCCAGCCGCATTTGCTGAGGATGTATTGAAAAACAATGGAAGGACATATGAAGAACAACTGACGTCATGTAAATTTACCGCATCACCCACAGACGCCACGCCTACCTTGCTCGGCTTGCTGTCCATCGGTAAAACCCCGCAGGATTTCCTTCCAGGAGCTTACATACAATTTCTGCGTATTGACGGCATGGAATTATACGATCCAGTGATAGACGAAGAGGATATACGTGGTGCTCTGGTCGAAACGCTGCGCCGTACTGAAGAGAAGCTGAAAGCTCATAATCGCATCGCAGTAGATATTGCCTCGGCGCCAGTACACATAGAAGGGTCACCGTTTCCGCATGTGGCTCTTCAGCAAATTCTCTACAACGCCGTGCTACACAGGACATACGAGAATACCCGTGCACCAGTGCGTGTCTACTGGTTTAACGACCGGATTGAAATCAACAGTCCGGGTGGTCCTTACGGCAACGTCACACCAGAGAACTTTGGTAATCCAGGCGTTACCGATTATCGTAACCCGGATATATGTGAAGTGCTAAAAACTTTCGGATTTGTTCAGACATTCGGTCGTGGCATAGCCATAACTAGAATGGCGATGAAAAGAAATGGCAACCCTGAGCCCGAATTTGAAGTCAATCGAAGTTCAGTAGTCTGTATACTTAGAGGAAAAACGTGAGAGCATCTGTCCTGACTTTTTTGTTATGCAGGGCAGGCTAAACCTACAAAGTAACTACTCCTACTAACACTGTGCCTTTGCTTAACTGTAGCGCTTTACTCTTTGATCTGGATGGTGTCCTCGTAGATTCAAACCCCGTCTATGAAACTCACTGGCTGATCTGGGCCCAAGAACGAGGCGTATCTTATCAGCACATTTTGGAGGTTCATCATGGCCGCCCTGTTACTGATACAATTCGAGTTGTTGCGCCGCATCTAGATCCGATCGCAGAGGCAGAGGCTTACCGGAATTCCGTTATAGCCGACAACCATCTGGAGCGTGTGCGATCGTTTCCCGGTGTTCCCACGATGCTCAAGGAGCTCCCGCAAGACCGATGGGCCATTGTCACAAGTGCACCGCGTGCGTTCGCGCTCAAAACACTCCATTATTTAGGCTTGCCGATGCCTAAAGTATTCGTTAGCAGCGAAGACATTGGCGTGGGTAAACCGGCCCCATATCCGTATTTAAGAGCTGCGTGGGGATTGAATCAATCTATTGAGCACTGTATCGTAGTTGAGGATGCACCCGCAGGCATACAATCTGCTAAATCTGCTGGCGCTCGCGTAATCGCGGTGCAAACGACCAATAGCCCAGGTGCCCTCCAAGAAGCAGATTTCCTTGTCAAAGAGATTTCAGATTTGGCAATAGAGTTTAACGGCTCCACTCTGAGGGTCTCCTTGGACTTGTAACGGAAATGCTCAAACTCAGTCGGTAGATGGCCTGCATAATGGTTGTTCAGATCAGCGCAGCGCCAAATGTGGCCGGTTTGGGATTCTAATCTTTCACTTACCGCAATTTACGATAGCGTCATGCTCAGATCAGATGAGTCATTTAAACTGAACCAGATACTCCGCTAGGCTGAAAAGGCCCTGCGACAGACGCCAGATCAAAAAACTGGGTAGCTTCCCTCTTTCGGTGTGCAAACTAGATGAACTCCAGAACAAGAAAAACACTCGTTGTGCTTGATCGCCATGCAGCCGTGGCTCAACGCCTTGCCTGCGCACACGAACGTGCGCACGGCACTCAAGTCATGACGATGAACGATCTTGTCGCCCGGCTCGCGGGAGGATTTGCTACAACGATTGATACTTTACTCCTCCGCAAAACCGTACACGAGGTACTAAACGAAACACATCTGGGAGACCTAGACACAATAAAAGACCTTCCAGGTTTTGTCCATGCAGCGACACATACACTCCACAAGGCCTGGTATAGCGGCTTTGATCTGCAACAAAACCATCCCCGAGTGCAGGCTATTGCAAGCCTTGAGCGCGCCATTTTGGAAAAACTGCCGGCTTCTATGCTGCGGCCATCAGCCCTTATTAGGGCTGCTCGCACCAGAATAAAACATGCACCTGCCATATTTGGATCTATACACCTCCTGGGCATGACAGAACTCCACCCTTGCTGGTGGCCATTGATTGAATTGCTGGGTAATCACGTATCAGTTACCTGGGTGGCCGGCCCCAGGCACGTCCCAGACAGTCTACCAGAGACTTGCAGCCTCGAGTCCGCCGCCGGAGAAAACCCTGAAATCACTGCGGTGAGTGCCTCCACCCCCTACCATGAAGCCATAGAAGCAATTCGGTGGGCACGCCAAATGGTTGTGCAGAAAAATGTTAAGCCCGGAGACATTGCCATCGCATCTACGGATACAACCGCGTACGATGACTACTTCATCGCGCTGCGCGGAGAGTCCGACCTTCCCCTGTATTTTGCGCATGGCATGTGCGTTACCAATAGCCCCCAGGGACAGGCTACTGCCGCTTTGGCAGATATGCTGCTACGCGGAATATCGGCAGACCGGCTTAATCGACTAAGTGCCCACAAGCGCTTTTTAGCCGATGAAATTAAGGAGTTTGGAAAGACCTGGCGTAAGCTATCCCGCCAAATTGATGCTGTTCATACACTCTCGCATGAACAACTCGGGGCACGCCTTGAAGCTATGGCCGCTGCGGATGTGGACAACGAACAATATGCACTATCGAGGCTGCTATCCGAAGTAACCAGCAGTTACATCGTCTCCCCTGAACAGGACCCCACTATGAGTCTGGCCGATCACGTCACCATGAAGAGCATATGGTTGCGAGCAGGTGAAAATCTGCTTAAAGACGCTGCCCTAACTCTCTGGAAACGTGCACTAAAATCTGCGTCGGCTGCCTCATTTGAGCAAACAATTGCCGGTATTTCATTACAGGAGCCTCCAGAATTCTGTGAGAGAGTAGCCTGGATGCCCGCAAAATCATTGGCTGCGTCACCCCGCCGATATGTTCGGCTTCTGGGACTGAATTCGCGTCACTGGCCCCGCGAAAATACTGACGATCGCCTCCTCACAGGTCCTGGCCTGGAAGACGCGGCCAAGGAATTGGATCCACTGCCTGTGGCAGATGCAGACCGAAGAGATTTCGCCACGATATGCAAAACTACAGCCGACACCGTGATCTGCTCCTTTGCACGACACGACGGAGAGGGGAAGGTGCTCGGAAAAAGCCATCTCCTGTCAACTGATCTGCTCGGAGAGCCAACCCATCTTTTTCGGAATGCCAAGCCCCTTCACGCTATGAGTGAGGCGGATCGATTGCAGGCACAACCTGATGATCTCAATGAGGATCCTTCAGCCATACGGGCACTTGCATGCTGGCATAATTGGCGGACCGGTCAAGTCACCGAACACGACGGATTGATTCGAGCCAATCATCCTCTCATCAATCACATTCTTGGTAAACCAGCATCCGCTACGTCGCTTACACGAATGCTGCGCGCTCCGCTTGGTTACGTATGGTACTACGGGTTAGGTTGGCGGGGAACCGATATAGACTCAGATACACTGACCTTAAATCCAAAACAATTTGGGCAGTTGGTACACAGTGTGCTGCAAATGGTGCTGCAAAAACTGAACACTAACCGAGAAACTCCCGACCAGAAACCCCTGGAAGAATGTGTCAGAGATGGCGTCCAGTCTGGAATGGATGCTTGGGAAGCGCTGCACGGATCACCACCCAAACTGCTTTGGGGGCACGTACAGAAAAATATGATGGCAATCGCTTCGCGCGTATTTCTTAATCAGGACCGCATTGAAAATGGAGTTTCATATGCGGAAATCCCATTTGGCTCCCAATCCGCAGATGCAGAGGACGATCTCCCATGGGATGTTACCGCATCAGTTATCCTTAAAGGGACCGGCTTACAAGTCACCGGATCAATTGATCGTCTGGATATTGATCCAGACAATGAACGGGCTTATCTGTTGGATTACAAAACTGGTAAACCCTCTAACGAAGCCGGATTAGATGGCGGCCGCGAAGTACAACGCTGCATTTATCTTGCAGCCGCACAGGCATTACTTGGACAGAATATAGAAACCTCTGCCAAACTGTTGTTCGTAAAAACCGGAGATCAATTGGAACTACCCGAACCACAAAACTCCTTTATTGATGAGCTTGCAAGAGGCATCAATGAAGCGGTCAGTGGTCTCAAGAATGGCAATACCCTCTTTGGGGCAACTCCTAAAGACAAGTACGACTGGGGTATCTACGGAAATCTGAGGCTGGCTTTACCAGCTGATTTGCGCAGAGGATACGTATCCAGAAAAGAGGTTGACGTCCAAACCCGGCTTGGATATGATCTGTGCAGTTTTTGGGAAACAGATACATGACCCCCCAGGGACATCAACTCCCCGACTCTGAGTCCAGATACCGCGCGCTTACGGCCATTGATCAATCGTTGGTTGTTGAGGCCGGTGCAGGTACAGGAAAAACCACGATTCTAGCCGGACGAATTGCTGTCCTGCTTGCCCGCGGTAAGAGCCCCGACAATATCGTCGCCGTTACTTTCACAGAGTCTGCTGCGAGTGAGCTTTTGCTGCGTGTTCGGGAATACATCAGAAGACTCCGACGCGATGATTTTCCACCTGGCTTGGGAGATGTTTTCAAGGATAGAATTTCAGTACAGGAAAGGGCTTGCTTAGAAGAAGCTGAGAAAAACCTTGACGACCTCGTTTGCTCTACTATTCATGGCTTCTGTCAGCGCATACTAAAAACCTTTCCGGTAGAAGCCAACATTGATCCCGGTGCGACTATTATGGACGCGCGCCAATCCGACCGGGTTTTCAATGAAGTACTGGACAATTGGCTACACAAGACACTTTCAGACGAAAATGGAGCACTAATTGCAGGGGTAATGACCCGCCATGGAGATAGCTACATGTATGGTTACAACTACGTCCAGGATGTAGCAACCCGGATACGGCCCCACCGCAACATTAAGGCCGCGAACCCCGAAGGGTTTGACGAGAAACTGGAAGAGTTCCAGAATGCACTTCAGTCATACGTAGCGTATATCGAAGCTTTGCCCATTCCCGAACCTAAGTCGAAGATTATTGCAGATTCGTTTAGCCAATGGCGTAAACTGGCGCAAATTAAATCCAACTGTAATGTCAACCAGCTCCTGGCTCTGATTGATTTTCCGTCTGCACATGATCTAGTGACAAAGTCCTCCCGTACCACGCTCATTACGTACTCCCACAAAGCACGCGCAGCTGATTGGATCAGTGCACTGGAAGGAACGAAAAAATCAATAAATGATGCCTGCAGGCAAGCAAGAGCTGCATACGAGTGCGTTAGGTCACTATGGAACAACGAAGTCCGGCTTGCACTCGCAAACCAGCTTTTGGCAGACCTTGTGGATAACTTGAAAGACTTACTGGATCGATATCAGCTCTACAAACGATCGGCAGGTCTGCTGGACTTTGATGATTTGATTATTGGTACGAGAGACTTGCTTCGCCATGAGGAATATGGTCTTTCCGTCCGACAGGCACTTGCCAGACAGTATCAACGCATACTGGTAGACGAATTTCAGGACACTGACGCATTTCAGGCCGAAATTTTCTGGCGTCTCTGCAGTGGTGACGATGGCGATGACTGGACCAATTTTGTACTTCGTCCTGGATCACTGTTTATCGTTGGGGATCCGAACCAGTCCATTTACAGGTTTCGGGGGGCAGATGTGGATATCTACACAAGAGCACGGGAGACTTTTTCCAGAGATCAAGTCCTCAGCATTGTAACGAATTTTCGATCTGGCGCGCCCGTTATTGACTTTGTGAACGACCGATTCAAGCAACCGCTCTCGCAATCAGACCAAGCCGGATACAAGGCTCTACAACCGTTCAGACGTGATTCGTACAACTCACAGGCCGTGGCCGCTGTAGTATTCAACACCGAAGGACAAAGGCTTGCCACCTTCCATGAGCGT
>JAJEDR010000070.1:0-30000 GCA_022821385.1 Rhodothermales bacterium | reverse complement strand
AATTGCATCGAAGTGCTGCTACAGCCCTCCAGGCACGCCTAAAACCGGTTGTAACATGTTGCTTTCGTTGCTTATCCTCCTACTTCCCAATCCCCAACTGGCCGGTACAGTCCAGTCAACCGCCGGCGAGCCGCTTGTCGGCGCAACGCTACAACTTTTTCCAGACAATTCCTCCGTTGCCAGCTATTCTGGAACCACAGATACGGACGGTAGCTTTACGCTTGAGGTTGCCCCCGGAACGTATACACTTGAGGTTCGCTCTCTTGGCTACGAAACACTTCGGCAGTCCTTGCAGGTGAGCGACGCTGAGCAGCACCTGATCCTCACGTTGAATCAGCGGGTGCTCTACGGTGGAGAGGTAGTCGCCGCAGCACGGCGAGCGCGTGAACAACTGACGCCACTTACACACAGCAACATCACGGCGCGTGAGCTTGCGGTACTGCCGTCCATGCAGGATATGCCAGCCACATTGGCCCGATCAGTTTCAATCACGCATTACAGCGAGAACGGGAATGATATGGGGTACACCTATCTGCGATTACGCGGGTTCGGGCAGCGGCGCGTGGCGGTCTCTATCAACGGAATCCCACAGAATGATCCCGAAGAGCATAACGTGTTCTGGATCAACTTTTTTGATCTGCAGGGATCAATCCAGGATATCCAGGTACAGCGGGGCGCGGGAGCCGCTTCTTACGGATCGACGGGTATCGGTGGTGCTATTAACATTGTAACGGATCCGTACCGTGCCAATCCCGAAGTTCGACTGGAAGCCGGGTATGGGACCTACGCCACACAACGCTACACAATCCAGGCAAATACAGGGCTATTAGGTGGACGCTATGCAGCTTATGCGCGGGTTAGCCGACTAAAATCAGACGGGTATCGTGACTGGTCATGGTCCGAGTTCTGGAGGTACTTTGTGGGAGTCCGGCGCTATAGCGAACGCCATACAATCACCCTGCAATCCTATGGAGGTCCACAGCGGGATGGTCTGGCTTACGGGGGAATCCCCAAGGAAGCAAACACCGGCACCGTTGATGACGGCTTCGGAGGAACGATAGACCGGCGTTACAACTTCAGCGAGTTCACTGAGGATGTTGAGCGGTTCCATCAGCCCCATGTGGAGCTCTTGCATACGTTCACGCCCAATTCAAATCAAACATTTGAACAGGCTCTTTTCTGGATCAAGGGCATAGGGGAGTTTGATTTTGGCGGCACCTTCCGAAGTGCCGACTATCTGCGTATTCCGGCAGGCTGGCGGGAGTTGAGTGATGCCGAGCGCCAGCAACCGCTGTACATCAGCGCACCGGACGCAGCGGTGCTGTTTAGAGCTGCACTGGATCAGTGGCAGGCAGGCTGGATGCCGCGCTATAACGTAAGGCGAGACAAATCAGAAACAACATTTGGCGGTGAATTGCGTCTGCACCGGTCTTTACGGTGGGGGCGCGTGGAAGAAGCCAGCGGATTGCCTGCGCACGTCGTAGGGGCTGCCAACGATTACAGGGTTTACAGCGTGCACGGGGAGAAGGTGGTCGGTTCGCTATATGCCAGTCACATAATGCGACCCATCAGTCGGCTGGCCATCCAGGCTGATTTGCAACTTACCTGGCGGCAGTACCGGATTTTTCAGGAAGAATTTTTCGGGAATGCCTTCCGTGTTCCTTATCTGTTCGCGAATCCACGCCTGGGGATAACCCTGAACCCTGAGCAGCCGCTGAGTGCATATATGAGCATATCGCTGGCTAATCGCGAGCCCAGGATGAAGTCACTCTATGATGGCGAAGAAGCGGGGGGCGGATTCATGCCCCAGTTTGATAGGCTTGCTGATGGGAGTTTTGACTACGACAATCCGATCGTGAAGCCCGAGCGTCTTACTGACGTTGAGATCGGGGGACAGGTTGAGCAACACAATATTCGGCTTCGCGCCGCGGCCTACTGGATGGTGTTCAGGGACGAGATCGTTCCTAGTGGTGGCTTGGATCAGTTTGGAGTTCCGCGTACAGGTAATGCGGATCGTACGCAGCATATTGGCATCGAGCTGGAGGCGGCGGCCCGCATCATCCCAGGTCTGAATGCGTTCGCAAATGCGACATTCAGTCGTAATCGAATTGTGGAATTTGTGGAGTACGCAACGCTGCCCGATTTTTCAGTTGCTCCCATTGACAGATCCGGTAATCCGATTGCCGGCTTTCCTGCACGCAGTGGAAGCATGGGGGTTACGTATGAGCGATCGGGTCTCACGCTCCGGGCAGATGCGCGTCTGGCAGGAGTACAGTACGTGGACAATGGTGGAGGGCGCACTGCTGCCGGTGTGGAGCAGGACAACCTGAAGGTAGATCCCTACGCTTTGGTCTCTGCTACAATACAGTGGGCGTTCGGCGAACAATCACCGCTGGACGGGCTTACGCTTTCGCTGGATGTTAATAATGTGCTGGATTCAAAAGTGCTCTTGTACGGGAACGCAGGTTTTGGGACGCCCCAGTTTTTTCCTGCGGCAACCCGTCATGTCTTTTTGAGAGCGCAGTACAAGTTATGGTGAGAACAGTCTTGATTTCAGGAGAGAGAGCTTGCGCAAACTGGAAGATGCGAGTCTTTTGATAAGCCGTCGATAAATTGATCCTGTGGATCCAAAAAAAATGGCGGGAAGCGCGATTGGCGGAATGATAGAATCGCTTGATCCTCTGCGGGAGGGTCAATACAGAGAACGAACAGGCTATCGCGAATCCTAAGGGCCAAGACAGGCGAATGTCAAAAGCCACAAACATGCGGAAGGTAGAGAATGTGATTCCGTCTGGCTGGGGTTGCTCACAGTTTCAATTTGCACATCGCGAAGGACATTTGTCAAGGCGGATCAGAGAAATCATTGGGGCAAGGCAAGCCCTGGTGATGAAACTGCACACAACCCCCACTACAACCACATGCGCGATGAGTCCGTGGTTGCACCAGTCACGGACCGGGGTAGCTGCTGCCCGGCAGGCCGAGGCGCAGGCCGAGGCTAGGTTCGCCAACTGACAGGTTGTATGTACCGAAAATGTCAAGGCGTCTTTTTCCAGCGTAGGCGATTCCGTAGTTGGCGCGCGCGTCCAGCGTCCACCGGTTCCTGCCCGTGTGGTTGCCTTGGAGTTCGCGATCCAGGGAGCCCTGCCAGAGCGACCCAGCACCCGTAGCGGCATGGCCCCATTGTGGCGAGACCGTCAGTGAAAGACCTTCGGCTCTTGGTCGACCTACAGTCAGTGTCAAGGCGCTTCCCCATTCCCGATAACCTGCCGCCGAGTGGAGTAACAGCATACGGGCCTGGGCGTTCAGACGCACAATACCTTGAACGGCTCGAACTCCCCCAGCCAACTCTAGGCCGTAGCCCGTCTGGCCTGCACCTCCATCACGACGCGCATGTACCTCGCCGAATAGCGTTAACCCACTCCCGCTGGCCCTTACGGGCATTGACGACTTGGTACCGATCCGCACCTGATTCACTCGGACATCCTGTCCATCCACGGACTCGTCGCCTTTCTCGGTCCGGAGTTCCGCCCACGATGCGTCGCCTTTCAGGCTAAAGCCGAGTCTCTCCGATATCCCAAGCCGGGTCTCTAGTTCGATGAGTCCGAGGCGGAGATCCATCGCACTTGCTCCTTGCAGTCCCGCAGTTCGCAAATTCTCAGCATTTCCCATCCCCCTGCCAACCAAGGCCCAAACGGATGTGGACTCGTTGGCCCAGCGCAGGAATGGATGGATCGCGACCATGGTCTGCGTTAGCTCCCCGTTCGACGTCCCCGCTCGCCAATCGCCCACGCCCCTGCTGCGCGACAACGCCAGTCCGGCCATCCAGTTTTTGCTCAGCCTCGCGTCGATGCCAACGTAACCGGTCCAGAGTTCGCCGTCGTAGTTGGACTCGTACCCGTGCGTCTCCGGCGTTCCCCTGAACGACTGCATGCCCCCCTGACCCCACAGGACCAGCGGTGGAGCCTCCTGACATCCCCTCAGGTTCTCTTTCCCGGTGCCCCGGAACAGGACGAGTTCGGTGACACCCGTCGCTGCAGCACCGCTACCAAGCAATTGTATCGGCATCGACTTAATGTTGGCCAATAACCGGTCCGCCGCGTACCGTCCCGACTCCGGGTCGAACAACATTGGCGAAGCAAAATGGTCCGTTGCACGATAGGACGTACTTGATTTGCTGCCCAAGCCCAGTGCGACCGCAGTCGCCAAACTGGCGTCAACCACGAGCCTATCCAGAGCGGTTCTCACCGCAGCCCCTCCTAGCGGCACCGGTTTTCCCCTCACTGTGAGCCGGGGCGACGCGCAATGATTTGTATTCACCCGTCGGCCAATAGTCATCCTCACGCTCGCCAGGTAGTTTCGGGCGGTAGCCGCCAGCATGTTTTCGAGAAGGGCTCTCTGTGGACCATCGCTAACCCGTACACGGAGGCTCTGTGTCGCCTGTAGGCCGCCGGGATCTTCCGCTGTCACAATCACCGTTGTTGATCCGTACACCGCCGGTGTCAGGGTCAGGAGCGAATTTGTGACCGCGGCCTGCACTACACGCGGATCGGACGACTGTGCGACGTATGTGAGATCGTCACCATCGTCATCGCCGAAATATTGGGACAGGGCAATTTCCACTGTGCCGCTCCCTTCATCAAGCACCTGGTCCGGGATGACTGCAACCGCGATCGGCGTCTCGTTTACATCGGTCACCGTGACAGAAACCTCCGTCTCCGCCATTCCTCCGCCCGCGTCGTGCGCCCGCACGGTCAAGTCATAGCGATCCGGTCCGGTCTCAAAGTCCTCACCTGGGCCGACGTACGTCACAATGCCGTTATCTTCGCGTACGGTGAAGCGATCTCGGTCCCCGGATGTCAGGGAATAAGTCAACGCATCCCCGTCTGGATCCGACGCCGTGAGCTGCCCAAGCTTGACCGGCTGGTGGCTGCCGTTCAGGTGCTCTGCCAGCTCGAAGGCATAGACTTCGTGCAAGAAGTGCGGTGCCGCATTGACCACCTCCACTTCGGTGGTTGCTGAGGCCAAACCGCCACGCTTGTCGGCGACCTCTACACGTATCATCACATGCCCGGTCTCACTTGGGGCCGTCCAGCGCGTAGCCGAGCTGTCCGTCCGTTCGCCGAATCGGCCATCTGGCGCACTCCATTTATATGTTAGTGCGTCGCCATCAGGATCGAATGCCGTCGCGGCCAGACGTACTTCGCCACCCCGTGAAACCGTGCATGGATCGCACGATGCTGAAACTGTGGGTTCTTCGTTAACGTCGGTAACCTTAATAGTAACCTCCGCCTCCGCCTCCGCCCCGCCCGCGTCCTGCGCCCGCACGGTCAAGTAATACTGGTCCGGTTCGGTCTCAAAGTCCTCGCCGGGGCCGACATACGTCACAATGCCGTTGTCTGCATCTACGGCGAAGCGATCCCCGTCCCCTGACGCGAGGGCATATGCCACCACGTCACCGTCCGGATCTGATGCCGTCAGTTGCCCAAGCTCGACCGGCTGACGGCGGCCGCTCAGGTTCTCTGCCACCTCAAAGGCATAGACTTCGTGCAAAAAATGCGGTGCCACATTGACCACTTCCACATCGACCGCAGCCAACGCAGAACCGCCCCGCCCATCTGCAACGTTCACACTGATGGTAATGGGTCCGGTTTCGCCTGGTGCCGTCCAGTGCACGACGGCGCTGTCGGTTCGCCCGCCAAAACGTCCATCCGGCGCGCTCCATTCATACGTCAGCGCATCGCCGTCCGGATCCAATGCTGTCGCAAACAAACGGACCTCACCACCCCGTGAGACCTCGCACGGATTGCACGATGCCGAAACTACTGGCTCTTCGTTAACGTCGGTCACCACAACAAACACCTTTGCCTCGGCGCTCGCTCCGCTCGCGTCCTTTGCCATCACTGTCAGATCATACTGGTCCGGATCGGTTTCGAAGTTCTCGCCTGGGCCGATGTACGTTACTACACCATCTTCCGCCCTTACAGCAAAGCGATCTCCGTGTCTGGACGCCAAAGAATATGTCAGCCCATCACCGTCCGGATCCGAGGCCGTCAGTTGTCCAAGCTTGACCGGCTGGTGGCGGCCGTCCAGATTCTCCGCCAGTTCAAAGTGAAAGACTTCTGGCTCAAACTGCGGTGAAGCGTTGACCACTTCTACATCAACGTCAGCCGACGCAGAACCGCCCCGCCCGTCTGTGAAGATTACACTGATGGTAACGTGTCCGGCTTCGTTTGGCGCCGTCCAGTGCACAATAGTGCTGTCGGTATGTCCAATGAATCGTCCATCCGCTGCGCTCCATTCGCACGCCAGCACGTCGCCGTCCGGATCTGATGCTGTTGCAAACAAACGGACCTCACCACCCCGTGACACCTTGCACGGATCGCACGATGCCGAAACTGCGGGCTCTTCGTTCACATCGGTCACCCCTACTGTGACATCTGTCTCCGCCCCCGTTCCGGTTCCATCCTGCACCCGCACTTTCAGGTCGAACTGGTCCGGCTTCGTCTCAAAGTCCTCACCCGGGCCGACGTATGTTACTACGCCGTCTTCTGTCCCCACGGAGAAGCGATCTGGGTCCCCGGAAACCAGGGAAAACGTCAATGCGTCGCCGTCTGGATCCGACGCAGTAACTTGCCCAAGCTTGACTGGCTGGTCGCGCCCATCCAGGTTCTCCGCCAGCTCAAAGTAAAAGGTGCTCTGCGAAAACCGCGGCGGCGCATTGACCACATCCACATCGACGGAGGCCGACGCTGAACCACCGTGTCCGTCCGAGACGTAAACAAGGATCGTCACGGCCCCGGCTTTAGACGGCGCCCTCCAGACTGTGTTCGCCAAGCTGGTCGATTTGCTGAAAATTCCACTTGGCGCACTCCATTCGTACCTCAGTGCGTCCCCGTTTGGATCGGATGCTGTAGCAGTGAGGGTAACTGTACCACCCCACGACACTGTGCACGGATCGCACGATGCCGACACTGTGGGAGGATCGTTTGCATCGGTAACCACGACTGTGACATCAGCCTCCGCTTCCGCTCCAATTCCGTCCTGTGCCCGCACTTTCAGGTCGAACCGGTTCGGCTCCGTCTCGAAGTCCTCACCCGGGCCGATGTACCTCATGGTACCATTGTCTGCATCTACGGCGAAGCGATCTTGGTCTCCAGACACCAGGGAATACGTTAGCACATCGTCGTCAGGATCCGACGCCGTAAGTTGCCCAAGCTCGACCGGCTGATGGCGGCCGTCCAGGTGCTCCGCCAGTTCAAAGTGAAAAGCGCTGTGCGAAAACTGCGGCGGCGCATTGACCACATTCACATTGACGGAGGATGACGCTGAACCGCCCTGTCCGTCCGAGATGCGAACAATGATCGTCACGGCCCCGGTTTTAGACGGTGCCCTCCAGAGCGTTGTCGCCAAACTGGTCGATTCGCTGAAATATCCACTTGGCGCATCCCATTCGTACCTCAGTGCGTCCCCGTTTGAATCGGATGCTGTCGCAGTCAGGGTAATCGGGCGACCCCATGCAACTGTGCATGGATCGCACGATGCCGACACAGTGGGGGGATCGTTTGCATCGGTCACCACGACTGTGAAATCAGCCTCCGCTTCCGCTCCAATCCCGTCCCGTGCCCGCACTTTCAGGTCGAACCGGTACGGCTCCGTTTCGAAGTCCTCTCCACGGCCGACGTATGTTACGATACCGTTGCCTGCATTTACGGTGAACCGATCTTGGTCTCCAGACACCAGAGCATACGTTAGCTCATCGTCGTCCGGATCTGATGCCGTAAGTTGCCCTAGCTCAACCGGTTGGTGACGGCCGTCCAGATGCTCCGCCAGCTCAAAGTTAAAGGTGCTCTGCGAAAACTGTGGCGGCGCATTGACCACATTCACATTGACGGAGGCTGATGCTGAACCGCCCTGACCGTCCGAGACGCGAACAAGGATCGTCACAGGCCCGAGCGTAGACGGGGCCCTCCAGAGCATGGTCGCCAAGCTGGTCGATTTGCTGAATTGTCCACTCGGTGCGCTCCATTCGTACGTCAGTGCGTCCCCGTCAGGATCAGATGCCGTCGCAGTCAGGGTTACCGGACGACCCCACGACACGGTGCACGGGTCACACGACGCTGACACAGTAGGCCATTCGTTCACATCGGTGATTGTCAATGGCAAGTCTGCCGTCAACTCGTCGTATTCGCCTCCTGAGGCTGTGTGTGTCAATGTCGCCGTGTGGTCCGCACCGTCCGCGTCGTGGCTCGCCGTCACTTGCACGGTTTGCCCTCTCCAGTTTGCGGCCGTGAACGTTAGCCTCGTTTTGTCCAGATCTAGGACCGTCTCTTCCTCACCTGAGATTCTCACTGTTACCGGGGTCGTCGGCTCCGAATCCAGCCTCACCGTGTATTGCGCTTCGACTCCCTCAGTCATCGACAGAGTGGCTGGCGAGAGGGTTACCCCGGCAATATCGTCGTTCCAGATGTTGACGGTATACCACACAAGTCCCTGTCCTTCGTAATCTGATCCCGTGCCACTGGCCGTCAGGTCAATTTGGATTTGAAGCAATCGTCGGATGCCTTTGCCCTCCTCGTCAATAAAATTTCCGATCGTGTTGAAGCGCACGGGTTGAGGTTCATCCCAATTCTCAGGCGTGAAGGTCAGGGATTGCGTAGTCACCGTCAGGGGATAGAGATCCGGTTTACGGTTCGTGAACGCGATGGTTGTGTTTGCGGTTGGCTCCGAACCCAGTTGAATATAGAACCCCCAATTGTAATCACGATCCCACAAGCCATCGCTTGCACGCTGATCTCCAAGGGACTCTCCGTCAAGTGCAACCTGGTAGTGGACCACGCGACGCCTGTCATCGTCAAGCACAGTAATATTGACATTAACCGTGTTGCCCCCGCCGCTCACCTGGTTGGTTATCGTGGCAAACTTGAAGGTGCCGGCTATATCCCCATCGGTCGCCGTCACAGTTACAGTCTGCTCGTCTGCCCAGTTCGTGGTGGTAAACGTCAGACTCGTCTTGTCAACGGTCGCCACCCCTGTTTCATGCGTGCACGAGGCGCCGTGCGCTTCATCGCATCTGGAAGGAGCGTCAGCGGCGGTGACAGTGACCGTAACTTCCTGGGAAGGCTGCGCGGTCAGGGCGACCGTGTAGGTGAAGGTCTCCCCTTCGTTAACGCTCACATTCGTTTTTGACACCGTTAGGGTCTGAGCTTTGGCCTGCCTAGTGAGAACAAGAAGCGTGACCAGAATGCCGAGCACCGTTCCTTTCCTGATTATTCCTGTGCCGACGCACTGGCGCGGGGGGAACAACATACAGGAAAAGGTTATCGTAAGTGTTCGGCTGAAGAATGGCGAAAAACCTCGACCGTAACTTGCCCACGGGTTGCCTAGCCGGGTTAGACTCCCCTGGTGCTCCAACAAGCGGGAACGATAGACGCTGGGCGGGTTCATTGGTCATTTGAAGATTCACGACCCGGAAAAAAATGGGGGGGGGGCAAATCCTTAACTCATGATCCACAAGTGTTTGTGCCTTCCGGCTTGCTTGTGGATTTTGTCGTGCGAGCGCAAGTGAACCTCCTAGGGAGGCTGTTGAGAAAAAGCGTTGATGTTTTGGAGAAGAATACTTCAAGGTCAATTGGGATAGTTCATGCGCCAGTCTCTAAGACCGTTCGTCCTCAAGCCGTTTCTCCGGCATGTCAACCCTTCATTTTGCTGTTTTGGATTGACAACGTCAAGCAGTGGTTTGTGCCTTGGCGGACCAGGGCACAGGTACACTGAACTTGCCTTGTGAGTATTGCATAGTCTGTATACCATCACAGCTCTGTAGACGTACTATTTACTAGCCCCTCAACAAGGTAATAACGAGTCAAATAATGTTCCCACCAGTTATATTCTTTTTCTGTTATAAATCGGGCAATATTGGCTATATTATTATTAATTCCTGCTAGGATGTATTTTTGGGCCAGAGCATTGAGAAACCACAATCACTTTATCGGCTGGTGCACGACGCGAGGCCCGGAAGTTTTTTCAAACCAAAACGAGATGTAATCGAATGAATAAATCCAATAAGGCAGACTCAGAGATCCAGGCGCTGCGCGAGCGCCTGTCCAGATTGAGCGCAGCGGTTCTGTGTGTCAACTCAAGCCTTGATCTCGATACGGTCCTGCACGAAATCCTGGCCAGCACGCGCGACCTGGCCGGCGCGCGATACGGCGTGATCACCACCATTGATGAGGCGGGGCAGCCGCAGGACTTCGTCACCTCCGGGTTTACCCCGGACGAAGAGCGGCTGTTGATGGCATGGTCTCCCGCGTTGCGTTTCTTTGAGCACGTCCGCGATCTTCCAGGGCCGCTCAGGCTGACAGACCTGCCCGCCTACATCCGTTCCATCGGCTACACGCCGGACCCGATGATGGCGAAGACCTTCCAGGCGACCCCGATGCGTCACCGCGGGGGGCATGTCGGAACCTTTTTCCTCGCAGGGAAGCAGGGTGGTCATGGGTTTACCGATGAGGACGAGGAAATTCTGGTGCTGTTTGCCTCCCAGGCGGCGGCCGCTATCGCCAATGCCCGCACGTACCGGGACGAGCAGCGGGCGCGGTCGAATCTGGAAGCGCTGATCGATATCTCGCCGGTGGGCGTCGTGGTCTTTGATGCAAAGACCGGTCAGCCAGTGTCATTCAACCGGGAGGCCAGGCGGATCGTCGAGGGGCTACGCACGCCCGGCCATGGCGTGGAGCAGCTGGCAGAGGTAATGACGTGCCGCTTCTCCGACGGCCACGAAGTGAACCTTTCGGAGTTCCCAATGAAACGCGTGATCGACGAGGCGGTGACCATGCGTGCCGAGGAGGTCGTACTCTCGGTTCCCGATGGCCGAAGAATCACGATGCTTATCAACTCCGCCCCAATCCATTCCGCCGGCGGCGCGGTCGAGTCGATGGTCGTCACCATGCAGGATCTGGCGCCATTCCAGGAACTGAACCGGTTGCGGGCGGAATTTCTGGGTATGGTGAGCCACGAACTGCGTGCGCCACTCGTCGCCATCAAGGGTTCGGCGGCGACCGTGCTGGGGACCTCGCGGGTTCTGGACCGTACCGAGATGCAGCAGTTCTTCCGGATCATCGAAGTGCAGGCCGATCATATGGACAATCTGATCAGCGACCTGCTTGATGCGGGGCGCATTGACTCCGGCATGCTGTCGGTTGACTCCAAACCGGTGCAAGTGTCCGAACTGGTGGAGCAGGCCCGGACCACCTTCCTGAGTGGCGGCGGCCGGCAAACCATCCGCATCGACCTGCCGCTGGACTTGCCCCGCGTAATGGCCGACGAGCAACGCATCGTTCAGGTATTAAACAACCTCTTCTCCAACGCATCCGTGTATGCTCCGGAGTCGTCGGTGATACATGTCGGTGCAGTGCGTGATGGCGTCTACGTCGCCATTTCGGTAACGGACGAAGGCCAAGGGGTGGCGCCCGAACAGCTGCCGTACCTGTTTCAAAAGTACACCGGAGGCGGGGGCCGCCCGCGGGGTGTCGGACTGGGTCTGGCCATCTGCAAGGGATTGGTAGAAGCTCATGGCGGCCGCATCCGAGCCGAGAACGCCGGACCCGGACAAGGCACGCGCTTCACCTTCACGATTCCGCTGGTCGAGGAGGCCGGAACTGATTCAATGAAGGTCCCGCCGCACAGGCAGCGCACGGATGAGCGAAAGCCGCTCGTACTCGCAGTGGACGACGATCCTCAGTTTCTGGGGCATGTACGGGCGACCCTGAACGACGCCGGTTTTCATCTGCTGACCACAGGTAACCCGAATGAAGTGTCCGACCTGATTGATGAGCATGACCCCCATCTGGTCCTGCTGGACCTGCTGCTGCCCGAGATGGACGGCATTGAGTTGATGCAACAGGTTCCGGCGCTGGCGGATCGGCCGGTCATCTTCCTGTCCGCTTATGGCCGGGATGAAACGGTGGTAAGGGCCTTGGAGATGGGAGCGGTCGATTACATTGTGAAGCCATTTTCGCCTATGGAACTGGTGGCCAGGATCCAGACGGCGCTGCGCAAGAGTTACGTGTTCCCCGAAACGTTCCAGTCGGGGGCGCTTATGATCAACTACGAGGAACGCCGGGTTACCGTGCGTGACGTTCCGGTTGAACTCACCGCCATTGAATACAATCTGCTCCGCTTCCTTTCGGCCAACGCCGGTCGGGTAGTGACCTATGAAACCCTGTTGCGTCGCGTGTGGCGAGTGGAAGGCGACGTCGACCGGCGACGGGTCAGGGCTTTCGTGAAAAAACTGCGGGACAAGCTGGGTGACGACGCAGACAATCCAACGTATATTTTCACCGAGCCGCGGGTAGGTTACCGTATGCACAGACCCGACGACGCGCCAGAGGCCCCGGGTGGGCGTGGGAATGAGGACCCATAGAACCCTCAGCACCGCAGAGGACAATGGGAGCCAGAGGCTCGGGAATTGCTGGAAGTGGCGCCAGAGCCAATTGAGACCTGATGTTAGTCCGAGGATACGATACTGAAATCAAAACGTCAAACCAAGTATAAAATCCCCAAATCAGAAAATATCTGTGAATGCAACATCAAATCGCATCCAACGCTCCCAAGATCTTGCGGAAGAGGACAATCTGCCAGAGATCCAATACTACCTGAAAATTCTTCTAGAAGCAGATCTTTGGTGGAGGCCTAATGACAGATCAAACAACTTCGGGATTCTGCTGCTTCACCTGGCCGCAAGCAACCCGAAGGTAAATCCCCGATACATTGGTTTCCGCTACAATACAGTGGGCGTTCGGCGAGCAATCACCGCTGGACTGGCTTACGCTGTCGCCGGATGTTAACAATGTGCTGGATTCCTGGGTCCTCGGGTACGGGAACGCAGGTTTTGGGATGCCCTAGTGTTTTCCTGCGGCGACTCGTCATTTATTCCTGAGACCGCAGTACAGGTTATGGTGATTCAATGAACACTTTGTGATCATAATTCCACGTGTGCAGGGAGTGTTAATGCGGCCAATGCATGGACATTTAGGATCGGGTAAAAGGTCAATCAGCTCTGAGCAAGGGACGGGCATCGGGACTGCAGAACTTGACAATCGCAGAAAAGTCTTGCGGAGGATTTGCGTAATGATGGGATGCTGAAGGCAAGCAGGATTGATCGCTCCCGATAATCAAGCCCTGTCCACGCAACTTCCATAAGCAAGAGGATAAAGGTGCTTGGCGATATTTACAAGCCCGATGCTGCAGAAGCTTTACGCGGGTGTAGCAGTTGGCCGGAACTCGTCAAAGCTGAAAACCTTCTTCACTGCACAAGCAAATTTCGGATTTGAGTAAAGAGGCGCAGGTCTGACACCAGAACTGTCACCCTAGGTTCACCCAGCGGGCTGGACGATCGAACTGATATCAAGAGTCAATTCGTGATCACACGCACTGCCAACCATCACGCTGCGGGCACCTGACAAATCAGTTTCCACTTCTATTTCCGCATCCATGTCAATTGTGCACATACCTGATCGGTTTTCTACTTCCCAGTCTAATTGCCCATCCAAACCTCCTTCAAGTTGAAGGTCTGCAAAAAAACCTTGGATAGTCAACTTCGTGGAGAAGTCAACGTTTTGTTCGGCGCTCACCGTGAAATCTGTTCCCGCATTACCCTTGATTCCGCATTCGCTTGGAGTGAAGCCAACTTCAATAGTTATGCTTACTGTGCTATCGTTCGGGGCACCCTCAGTAGCGCTAAGCGTCACACGGGCATCGCCTCCTTCAGGGCATGCGATAGTGAATTCTTCCGGGCCGTGAACGGCTGTAATCTGTGGCATGGTGTCCGACAATACCACCATCATTGCCGTCAGCAATTCCTCTGTTTCGCCTTCGCTTAACGGGGTGTTTTCCTCCGGTTCAGAAGGATTGCTGCACATCGTCAGAACCATTACCATAGCGGACAGGAGAGCAACTTGAACTAGGGATTTCATGGTATTTCATGTTTTGTTCGATCATTAGACGCATTGAATTCAGCAACAAGTCACATTATTTTGACGAGTCGTTTTGCAGCGTAACTTGAATTCTGAGTTGGTTACATGTGTCTGGAATCACCGATTTCCTTGACGAAGGGGCTTCGTTAATCCGGGGTCACCGTCCATGTCCGGGGAAGGATCCGGCGACGGTTCCATTCTGTTCTAGTGGTATCGCTTGGTGCAGGCCGGAGCATCAATCGAAGGCATGGAACCCCACATGTCTGGAAGATTCGTCCGTCTCTGAAATCATCAGCTTTTGTCGCTTCTTGACCGACCTTCACGTCTACCTCCAGAAATAAGATTTCTCATCAATAACGGAAAGAACCAGAGCGTCAGGCATTCAGAAACGCCACGGCAATGGAGATTCTTGTTTCGTGTTGAAAATAAAGAGCTTTCCGGGCTTGGTTAATTGGATAATTCAAGGAACTAAACGAAAAATCTAGACAGGCACGGTAAATTCAATAGAGTGCGCTCTGCTTGAGCTACAGGCTTAGTGGACCGTCATCGCTATAAGCAGCAAGTCGGACCGTGGAACATCATCCTATATATTCAGGGCTGCGCGCGGGTATTGATACCAAGGTTTGAAATAGGGTGCTATCTTATCCGAGTCTGGAATGACTTGCCGTCATTTCGGAGACGATTCTTGGGAGATTTTACGGGAAGCGCGCAGGCGGGTAACTTATCACAGCAGAGAGTAGAAGGACTGCTAACAAAAGAAATGGATGGACACAGAAATTATTGTTGACGAGGCATTGGCCGCTGAGCACGGACTCACGGACCAGGAATACAACTGGATTCTGGAGCGGTTGGGAAGAACGCCAACAATTACCGAACTGGGAATCTATTCGGTGATGTGGAGCGAGCACTGCTCGTACAAGAACTCCATTGCAGTGCTGAAAACATTACCTCGCGAGGGAGGTGCGCTGCTGGTTGGTGCGGGAGACGAAAATGCAGGGCTGGTAGATATTGGCGATGGCTTGGCGGTGGCTTTCAAGATTGAAAGCCATAATCACCCATCGGCGGTTGAACCTTATCAAGGTGCTGCGACAGGTGTAGGGGGAATTCATCGCGATATCTTTACCATGGGTGCGCGTCCAGTCTGTGCACTCAATTCGTTGAGGTTCGGTTCTCTTGAACATAGCAGGGTGCGGTATCTGTTTGATGGTGTTGTTCGCGGAATTGGTGATTATGGGAATTCGTTTGGCGTCCCCACCGTGGCCGGAGAAGTGTACTTTGATCCGGCTTATGAGGGTAATCCGCTAGTAAATGCCATGAGTGTCGGGATTGTGAAGGTGGACAGCACAGCGTCTGCCATTGCAGAGGGGGCCGGCAACAAGGTCTTCATTGTAGGTTCGGCAACAGGCCGGGACGGTATCCACGGAGCTACTTTCGCGTCCGAGGAAATATCCGAGGAGAGCGAAAAAAAACGCCCGAGCGTGCAGGTAGGTGATCCCTTTACAGAAAAACTACTCCTGGAGGCCACACTGGAGGCGCTTGCCGCAGGTGTGATCGTCGGCATTCAGGATATGGGTGCAGCGGGAATCACCTGTTCCTCGTGCGAAATGAGTGCAAAAGGGGGTGCCGGCATGCGCCTGAATCTGGATCATGTGCCAGTTCGGGAAGCCGATATGAGTGCCTACGAGATTATGCTGTCGGAAAGCCAGGAGCGCATGTTACTGGTTTGTGTACCTGGTAAGGAAGAGGAGCTGCAGGCGATCTTTGTCAAATGGGACCTGTACGCCGTATGTATTGGCGAAGTCACGGACACAGGGCGTGTTCAGGTAAAGTTCAGGGGAGAGCAGGTGGCAGATGTGGAGGCTGATCACCTTGTTTTGGGCGGAGGCGCCCCAGTATATCAACGCGATAGTTGCCGACCTAGCTATCTGGACATAACCTCTAAGCTGCCCGTCATCGAGGATCTGCGTGCGCATGAGGTGGAGAACACCCTGCTCAGTCTATTGGGATCCCCAAATATCGCATCAAAGCAGTGGGTGTACGAGCAGTATGATACCATGGTGCGCACCGGTACCATCAATGGTCCGGGTCCCGGGGATGCAGCTGTGGTCCGAATCAAGGGCTCAAACAAAGGCCTGGCCGTAAAAACAGATTGCAACGGACGCTATGTCTACCTGAATCCTTATAAGGGAGGCCAGATAGCCGTGGCGGAAGCTGCCCGCAATGTGGTATGTGCGGGAGGGCGTCCGCTGGCAATCACCAACTGTCTCAATTTTGGTAATCCGTACAAGCCGGAAGTATTCTGGACTTTCAAGGAAGCTGTAAGGGGGATGGGTGAGGCCTGTCGAAAGCTCAATACTCCGGTAACCGGTGGAAATGTTTCGTTCTACAACGAGAACCCGGAAGGAGCAGTGTTTCCGACGCCGACCATAGGGATGCTGGGATTAGTGGAAGATGTCGCTGCGCACGCAACCCAGGCAGGAATGTGCGCGCCAGGCCATCAGATCTACTTGCTTAGCCCGAAGTCCTGGAGTTTTCGCACGCAACTTTGTGAGCTCGGAGCAACAGAGTACCTGTATACATGTCACGGGTTAACCTGTGGAGATGCTCCTCATTTGGATATGACGGAAGAACATGCGGTACAGGTGTCAGCTCTCGCCATGATACAGTCCGGGCTTGTAGCAAGTGCACATGATATTTCCGACGGAGGATTGCTTGTGGCGTTGGCGGAATGCGTTCTGTTTTCAAACGATATGGGCGTGGATATCCGACTGAACCCCGAGAGCCTGGGCCGCCTGGATGCTTTACTCTTCGGTGAGGCACAATCCAGGATCTTGCTTACGGCAGCGCAGTCGCAGGCGGATCAGTTAGCGGCGCTTGTCGCCGAGTATCCAGAGGTGCAGTTGACCGTTCTAGGGACCGTTTGCTCAAACCCGGCCCTATCCGTTGCTGTCGGAAGTAAGAAGGCACTGCACTGCACTGCAGATGCGATGAGGACGGCCTATTTTGGATCTATTCCGAAGCATATGGCGCGCCGAGTTGCTGCATAACCCATAACTTGTTCACTGCTCCTGCGTACAATGCACTGGCTAAACAATACTTGAGAATTATGGCTGCTATTGAACTCACTGATGCAAACTTTCAAGCCGAAGTGCTGGAATCTGATGTTCCCGTACTCGTTGACTTCTGGGCTGCCTGGTGCGGTCCGTGCAGAGCGATTGCTCCGATCGTTTCCGAACTGGCCTCCGAGTACGCAGGTCGGGCGAAGGTCGGCAAAGTTAACGTAGATGTTAATCCACAGACCGCAATGAAGTATGGTGTGCGCTCAATTCCGACGCTACTCTTTTTTGTAGGAGGACAGGTACGTGATCAGATGATTGGATCGGCCAGGAAGAGGGAGTTTCAGAAAAGGCTCGATGCGCTTGTCGGCCAGACGGCCTGACAAGCCGAAGTCTTTCGGCAAACAAACGCTCCGGTTTCCATGCACGGCACCGTTAGGTACGTGCAGTTCGTAAGGAGTGCGTGAACCCAGCCAGAATGTCGCCCATTCCGATTCCTCACGAGATTACATTTGAGGGTGTGACGCACCACAGGGTACTCATAATTGGTGCAGGTCCCGCGGGATACACCGCGGCGCTCTATGCAGCTCGAGCTAGCCTTGCCCCGGTTGTCTTTACGGGACTTGAGCCTGGAGGACAACTTACGACGACCACGGATGTGGAGAACTATCCGGGTTATGTGGACGGGGTCCTTGGGCCGGCCATGATGGAGGATTTTAGAGATCAGGCAGTTCGCTTTGGGGCCGAAGTGAAGTATGGCGAAGTAACCCACTTGGATCTTTCCCAACGACCAATGAAGGTTGTAGTGGATGAGGAAACAGGGGTTTTAGCAGATACCGTTATTGTCGCCACCGGTGCCTCGGCGCGCTATCTGGGATTGGAAAACGAAAAACGCCTGCTGGGGCGCGGAGTATCTGCGTGTGCAACCTGTGATGGTGCGTTTTTCCGGGACGTAGAATTAGCTGTGGTCGGTGGGGGAGACACCGCAATGGAAGAATCGCTGTTCCTGACGCGCTTCGCGTCAAAGGTCTGGTTGATCCATCGGAGGGACGAGTTGCGGGCATCAAAGATCATGCAGCACCGCGTGATGGAGCATCCGAAGATCAAGATCATCTGGAATACCGTCGTAACAGATGTACTGGGTGAAGATGAAGTCACTGGGGTTCGGCTCAGGAATGTTACAAATAACTCAGAACGGGACCTGCCAGTGCGTGGATTCTTTGTGGCGATTGGGCATACACCCAACACGGAGCTATTCAGGTCCTGGCTTGATTTGGATGAGCAGGGATATATAGAGACGCAGCCAGGATCAACCCAAACCAATATCCCCGGCGTGTTTGCATGTGGGGATGCTCAGGACCATGTCTATCGTCAGGCGGTCACAGCAGCGGGGACCGGTTGCATGGCGGCAATCGACGCGGAACGGTTTTTGGCAGCGAGGGCCACATAACCTGTCAGGATCGCAGGAAATTGCGCAACAAGAAGGTGACGTTTTCGGGACGTTCGCGAAGCCGGCGGGCATAGTAGGGCAGCCACATACGACCGTAAGGCACATAAACGCGCATGTTGTACCCGTCGCGGACGATACGCACCTGTGTTTTTGGGCGCAGACCGTAGAGCATCTGGAATTCAAATCTTGACGCATCAATGCTTTTTTCCAGGGCGTACGCTTTAGTACTTTCGATGAGTGTGTCATCGTGAGTGGCTATGGCGGGGTAGTTGCCGTCGCGGAGCAGGATGTGCATACAGCGGATGAACTGTGTACGGATTTTTGGCATGCGCTGCCAGGCAATCGTCGAGGGTTCACGGTATGCGCCCTTACAGAGACGCACGCGCGCACCCAAACGGCACATACGCTTTACATCCTCTTCGGTACGCTTCAAGTACGCTTGAAGCACAATTCCCACGTGTGCACGATACTCCGGTAGTACGGACTCGAAAAGGCGAAGACTTGAGTCCAGAATTGAGCTCCCTTCCATGTCCAGGCGTACAAAGGCGTTCAATGCCCGGGCCTCGTCCAGAAGAGCACACAGGTTCTCGTAGCAAAAGTCTTCATCAATCACCTGCCCGATCATGGAAAGCTTTATGGAGATGTTGCGTTCCAATTGAGCCTCGGAGGCCAGCTTCTGCAACAGGCGGATATATTCGTCACGACCCAACAGTGCCAAATCTCGGCGCGTTACGTGCTCACCTAATAGGTCTACTGTTGTGAGCAGGCCCTTGTCATGTAGCCCGCTGATTATAGGGATCGCACCGGAAAGCGTTTCCGAAGCCACAAATCCACGGGCGAGAAAGAATGGCAACCTTAACATGGATACGAAATACAAATTGTGTGATGCACTTCAAATTCCCGATAACACATGCAACCTCCAGTAAATACTCACCGTAGGCTAGGCAGTCTTCCGGTGAGTGGAAGCTAGGGACAGGGCATCGCACGACATTCCTAGGTGTTTGCGGTGCCCTTTTTGCATCTATCTATGCTTCAAAAAATTCCCCGGCCCAATCATTAGGCCAGGAGACTATTTCGGGAAGACTGTTTGGGTCAGTTATAACTAAATTTGCTCCGCGGTCAAGTAAGAGGGGTTCATGTGTCTGGGGGTCCGTGTTTGGATGGACAACACCGATAGAGAGCATTCCTGCCGCACGCGCAGCGGTCACATCGTCTACGGAATCTCCGATGTACACGGTTCTGTCGGCGGCGACCTGTATGCCGGCAGCATTAAGACGGCCGAGCGCAAGCAGCAATGGAAAAGGGTCCGGTTTTTTACGGTTTCCCTGTCGTTCCCGACCAATCATGAGCGGAAAAAATTCCCGCCAGCCCCATCGGTCAAGCGTCCAGTAGGCTTCGACCTCTGGGCGGCCGGTCACAATCCCAAGTATGTGACCTAGTTTCTTGAGCTCTAACAGGGTCTCGGTTTGAATAAATGGGTGTTCTTCCGTGATAAAACCGTCCCAGTCCTCGCCTCGGTAACGGCGTTGGAATTCGGTTACTACGCGAGCAAAAGGGGTCTCCATACCAAAATCCCCGATAATGGTGTGTGTGAGCTCCCAGTCATCATTGAATCCTCCCCGATCCTTGTACCGCTGGATCATTTCCTGCTGAACTTCCCGGCCGGTGAAATGATAGACAGTCTCTTCAATCGCGCGTCGATAGGATCCAGACACATCCACAAGGACACCGTCCATATCGAACAACATTACCGGTATTAGCGGAGTGACTGCCATCTGATTAAGTATTGCAAGAGGCAATCGCCGACCGGTTGTTCTCAGGAGTTCATGGTAACCAGGAATTCGTCGTTGCTTCTGGTAGTACGCATTCGGTCAAGCAGAAAATTCATTGCTTGAATCGGATCCTGATCTGCCAGAAGTTTTCGAAGAATCCAGATTCGGGCTAGCCGTGCGCTCTGGATCAGCAACTCTTCCCGACGGGTGCCGCTCATTACTACGTTTAATGCAGGGAAGATACGACGATCTGCCATTTCCCGGTTCAGTACGAGTTCCATATTACCCGTTCCTTTGAATTCTTCAAAGATCACATCGTCCATGCGGCTTCCCGTATCGATCAAAGCGGTCCCAACGATAGTTAGTGAACCGCCTTCTTCGACATTGCGTGCAGCGCCAAAGAAGCGTTTGGGTCCTCGCAGTGCGGTGGCGTCCAGTCCGCCGGAGAGCGTGCGTCCAGAATCCGGGCATACTGCATTGTGTGCACGGGCCAGGCGGGTAATTGAGTCCAGAAGAATCACCACGTCCTGCTTCATTTCTACGAGGCGTTTGGCTTTCTCCAGTACGATATTAGCCACCTCTACATGTCGAGACGGTTCCTGATCGAAAGTAGATGCAAGCACTTCCCCTTTGACATGTCGCTCCATGTCGGTCACTTCTTCTGGTCGCTCATCAACCAGAAGGATAATGAGATGGGCCTCTGGATGGTTGGTGCTGATAGCGTTGGCGATTTTTTGCAGAAGAACGGTTTTGCCAGTCTTGGGTTGGGCTACGATCAGTCCACGCTGCCCCTTTCCGATAGGTGCGAACAAATCAAGGATCCGCATAGACATGTCATGCGCACGGGTCTCCAGGCGAAGGTGCTCGTCTGGATAGAGCGGAGTCAAGTACTCAAAACTCGGGCGCTCGTCTATTGAGGCGGGATCACAAGTGTTGATTTTCTTGACTTGAATGAGCGCAAAATACCGTTCACCATCCTTTGGCGGGCGAACCTCGCCTTCAACAGTGTCTCCGAGCCGGAGGCCAAAGCGCTTAATCTGACTGGGTGACACGTAGATATCATCAGGGCTGGGCAAGTAATTGAAATCAGATGACCTGAGGAACCCGTACCCATCGGGTAGTATTTCAAGGACACCCGTTTTTTCGATCACGGTGTTCGGATCCAATTTCTTGGTGTCGGGGCGAGGCGCATAGAGGGGGGAGTTCTCGGGTGCCCGTCGCCGTCGTGAGTCTCTTGGCCCCATTCGGGAATCACGCCTTCCGCGCCTTCCATGATGCTGTCTTCTTGAACGTCCTCCCTGGCGAGTACGCCTCGGAGGGCGGCCCTCAGGTTCGTGACGTGCCGGCTGCTTTAAGGGGGGCTCGTTGCTGGCAGGCGTAGCGCGAATGTGAGCCACATCCTTTTCTGCACGGCCATCGTTCTCGGTACTGTAAACGCGAGAATCTTTGGATGCGGGGGTAGTTTGGGGACTTTTCATGGTATTGGAGGAATTGGGAGCCGCTGGGCCGACAAGCTCAGGTTGTTTTCTTATGCGGGGACCTCGGCTGGTAGTCGTCCGGGTTTGATGTTGGAGGATAAACTCAATCAGATCTTTTTTGCGAAGGGCTGTCCACCCTCCAACGCCGAGTTGGCGGGCAATATCCTTTAGTTCAGGAAGTTTTTTTTGTGCTAGTTCGGGAAGATTCATTGAAGCGGGTTTCGTTGAAATGCATAGGGTCGCGTTGGGCCAAGACCACAGGTTGGTTTCCGTATCACGGAAACCTTATGCAACGAGGTAAACAGACTGGAAAATGTGGACTAGAAGAACGGAGAAGCGTTGATGCCACTGTAGAAATCAAACGGGGGCACGGTGACCCAGGCTCCTGATTATACGACATTCGAGCGTCAGGGTTACCCGGGCCGCACGCAAGTTAAGCAAATTAGAGATAATTCACAAGTGCACTGCGTCAAGGAATGTACCAGCGAGGAAGTGCGAACCGCACACCAAAATGGAGTCCGGTTGGGTAACACGACCGATGGCGAGTTCCCACATAGTGGACACAGATCCGGTACCGGCTACATCAATTTCGTAATCTTTGAGCAGCCTAGCCAAATCGGACGCGGACACAGCACGCTGGAGAGAAAGGTCACACGCGTACACCTTCAATGAATGTCCCCGCAACACGCGCATAACACCGACAAGGTCCTTGTCCTTCATGAGCGAGAGTAATAGGTGGACGGTTCCATTGTTTGGCATGTAGTTGAGTGCAGCTGCGATACCGGCGGGATTATGGGCCACATCCAGGACCGCCAGCGGGTTTTGGTTGAATACCTCCAGGCGTGCCCTGAGTCCGGTGAGCTCGCAAACCTGTTCAAGTCCTTTGAGGATGACAGATGGATCCTGTCTTGTTTCCGGGAAAAGCATTTCGGCACTTCGGGCGGCCAGGAGAGCATTGCGAGTCTGATGCTCACCGGCGAGGCTGTACGTGTGCAGGTCGTATGTGCGCAGAGGCGTTCGTACGTAGGTGTCCGTCGCGACTCCCGGTTCAACCCAGGGGGCATTCAGGTTGCTGGCTGTTTCCCGTACTACCTGCTGTGTCGCCGCCTGGCCCGTTGCTGCAACGACAGGTGTACCGTCCTTGATTATACCGGCTTTCTCATGCGCAATGGAGGTCAGCGAGTCGCCGAGCACCTTTGTGTGATCCCGATCTATCTGAGAGATCACAGAGAGTTTGGGTCTAAGGATATTGGTTGCATCAAGTCGGCCTCCAAGTCCCGTTTCAACCACGGCGAGATCAACGGATGACTCGGCGAAGAACAGAAAGGCCAACGCGGTCATCGCTTCAAAGAAGCTCGGTTGCAGACGGTCGAACAAAGATCCGTAGCGATCCAGAGCACCCAGCATCCAGATGTCCGAAACCGGGCTACCATTTAGCCGAATCCGTTCTGATAGATGAAGTAGGTGGGGAGAGGTGTAGAGGCCAATACGGTACCCGGCCGACTGACCAATGGCAGCGATCATGCTGGCAATAGACCCCTTTCCATTTGTGCCGGCGATATGGACACTGGCAAAATCCCGCTCCGGATGTCCCATCGCCGTAAGGAGGTGCCCAACCCCCCGCAGACCTGGTTTCATCGCGGCATTACCGAGTTCCGAGTAACGCGGGAGACTCAGAAGACGGTCGGCATAGTCTGCACCCATTACGCACTACGGGGCCGTAAGGTGATCACCGGAAGAATCATCTCCTCCAAAGAGGCACCGCCATGTTGCATGGAATCGTTGTAAAGATTCCTGTAATGGTTGAAATTAGTCGGGTAGACGAAGTAATAGTCTTCCTTGGCAATGATATAGCAGTTGCCGGCTCTTGTGTTAGGTAAGCCATAGGCGCGCGCGTCTTGGACGACTATGGCGTGTTGAGGATTTACCCGAAGATTACGACCATACTTGTAGCGCAGCGCCGTGGATGTATCACGATCCCCACGCACTTTGGTCCCGTGCAGACTGCGCACAGCTCCGTGATCGGTCGTGATGACAATCGTACAATTCTGTTGAGATAATGTCCGTAAAGATTGATAGAGCCAGGAATGTTTGAACCAGGTTCTTGTCAGCGCTCGATAGGCACGCTCATCTGGAGACAGTTCCCGAATAACATCTGAATCTGACCGGCTGTGAGCAAGTATATCCACGAAATTGACCACGATAGCGTTAAGATCGGCCTGCAAGTATTGATTCACATCCTGCGCGAAGCCACGACCGTCCTCTTTGCCGATCAACTTCCGATAGCGCATGGTGAAATTGTGCAGGTTCAACCGCCTGAGGCAATCGGTCAGCAACGGTTCTTCATACTGGTTAAGGCTATGCTCATCTCCATTTTCACCCTGCCACATTTTGGGGTGACGGCGGGCGATCTCTTGCGGCAGAAGGCCGCTGAAGATCGCGTTGCGTGCGTAGGGGGTGGCGGTCGGTAGGATACCGTAATGAAAATCGGTCTCGATAGAGAAGAGTGGAGACAGCAGCGATGAAAACTCCAGCCACTGGTCATAGCGCATACAGTCAATAACGAGAAAGACGACGCGCTGATTTGCTTCCAGTAGCGGTTGAATCCAGTGCGGCACGATCTCATGTGAAAGCAACGGTCGATCAATATTCGTACGGGAACGACAGGCCGAGATCCATGTGGGATAAGCCTCTTCTATGTATCGGCCGAACCCTCGATTGGCTTCCCGAAATTGACCTGCTAACACCTGGCGTGCGTCTTCGTCATTTTCCAGTTGACGGTCGTGATGAACGAGCTCCCGGTAGAGGCTAATCCATGCTGAGTGTCCGATGTGATCTCCGAGTGCGGAGGAAATAGCCCCGAAGCGCTGCATGTAATCCTGGGACACCCGGGCGTTACGCAGCGGTATGCTTTCTAGCAGCCGTTTAAGGGTAAGAAGAATTTGGCTGGGGTTGACGGGCTTGGTCAGGTAGTCGCTGATCTGTCCCCCTAGTGCCTCCTCCATGAGGCGCTCTTCTTCACTTTTGGTGACGATGACCACAGGTACATCCGGGCGCTTCTGTTTTATGGCTGAGAGTGCTTCAAGTCCTCCCAGTCCCGGCATCTGCTCGTCCAGGAGAACGACATCTACCAAATCATCCTGGCTAACGGCTTCAATTGCGTCAGCGCCATTGGTTACGCATGTAACGCGGTATCCTCGGCTTTCGAGAAAGAGGACATGGGAGCGAAGCAGGTCAATTTCATCATCTGCCCAAAGTATGTGGCCGACCGTTGACATCGTCTGATGCAGGTTTAGTGAGTCGTAGCCGTCGGTTCAGATAATGCGTTTGCCAAGATAATTGCACCGGATATACCATTTGCACAGTGTCATGTTCATGCAGATAGACGTACACGGAGCGGCCGGTTGCTCAGCCGGGTCTTATGACCGTGAATAGAAAATCAACCATTCCGTGCAAATCACGACAGAACCAATCGCTTTGCCTCTCGCAGCTGAGTTACTCGGTGCGAAACCAGAGGGAGATCGAACAGGACCGTTGCACATCGGTTTATGCCTGCAGTAACAAAAGTGGTTTGACTGATGACTAAACGAGGATTATCTGAGCGTATGCAGCTTGCGCTGAATGCCCAGATCAAGGCCGAATTCGATTCGGCATATTTGTATCTGGCACTGGCAGCCGAGATGGAATCTCGCAACCTAAAAGGCTTCGCACATTGGCTGCGAAGACAATGGGAAGAAGAATTGATCCATGGCCTAAAACTGTATGATTTTCTGCTTCAGCGTGATGCGAACGTAGATTTACATGCGCTGGATAAGCCCAAAGTGGATTCCACGCAGTCTGCACTGGAGATTTTTGCACATGTGCTGCAACATGAACAGTATATCACGGCACGGATTCATGAGCTGTACGCGCTGTCTCTGGAGGAGAAAGATTACGCCTCTCAGACATTGCTGCAGTGGTTCGTGGATGAGCAGGTAGAGGAGGAGGACTCCGCCCGGGAGATCGTGGAAAACCTGCGCTTGGTCGGGGCAGAGGGGTCCGCGTTGTTTCTTCTTGATCGCGAACTCAGTCAGCGTCCGGAAATTAGTACGGAGGATGAATAGTGCAGTGGCCTGCCTTGGGATAAAGAGATTAGACTACACCGGTTGATGTCCGTACTGAACTTTCTAGCTCCCGGGGCTATCCCGCAGGAGGAGTTTGATGCAATTGAAATTGAGATTCATGAGGCCGCTCCAGGCATCCTGATGTTGGTTGGACAGGGGGGCAACATCGGGATATCTTATGGAGAGGATTCGGTTTTTATGGTTGACACTCAGTTCGGACAACTCACCGAAAAGATACTGGCAGCGATAAAGACGCGAACAGCCAAGCCCGTACAGATTGTGTTGAACACGCACTGGCATGGGGATCATGTGGGCGGCAACGGAAATTTTAGTAAAAGGGGAGCCCTCGTTGTGGCTCACGAAAGGGCGCATGCGCGCCTGAGTGTTGATCAGTTCCTGGGTGCATTCGGACAAAAAGTGCCGGCTGCTCCAAAGGAAGCCATCCCTGTAGTCACATTTACAGAAACCATCTCATTTAACTGGAATGGGGATGTGATAGAAGTTTTTCATGCCCCCGAGGCCCATACCGATGGAGACGCCATTGTGCATTTCCACAAGGCAAATGTGATCCACATGGGGGACACCTATTTCAATGGGATGTATCCGTTCATAGATGTGGATACCGGTGGATCAATTGATGGGATGATAGCTGTGGCAGACGCCGTGCTTGCCCGCTGCGACGAAAATACAAAGGTCATCCCCGGGCATGGACCACTGTCCAATCGGTCTGAACTACTAGAGTATCGGGAAATGATGGTCGCCGTTCGCGACGCAGTTACAAAATTGGCAGGCGTGGGCAAATCGAGAGATGAGATCATTGCGGCAAAACCCACGGCCGCACTGGATGCGGTTTGGGATGGAGGTGTGCTGGACCCGGATACTTATGCGGGTCATATCTACGACTCGGTCACAGCAACTAGCGAACTGCTCTGATAGTAGACATGAATGCTAACCGTGCTTTGCGACGAATTTGTGCTACGCTTGCCATAGGCGCTAGCATGCTGGTCACCGCGCAGGCTCAGGAGTTGTCTTTCACGCTTCACGAGCACTTGATCATTGGTAATGACGAAGAGGCACCATCCGAGTACCTCTTTTATTACCCCGAAATGGTACGCACGGACTCGCGAGGTAACATCTACGTCAAAGATGGAAGCAGCGCGGCCGTTCTGGTCTTTGACGCGAATGGCCGATATGTAACTACGGTCGGCAAAAGAGGCGAAGGGCCAGGCGAATTGCGGGAAGTCTTCGGCATGCACGTAGATGGCGACGACAGGCTAATTGTGGCCGACCGAATGAGCCGGCGTCTCACGATTTTCACGGATATGGGCAAGAGCTTCGCAACAAAGTCTCTTGCAGAAGACGGGAGGTGGATCGCGCCGAAGCCAATCCTGTCTCTTGACAATTCCTTTGTGCTCAGGTATGTGACGCTTTTTGATAATCCTGAAGGAGGCCCAAGTATCAAGGACGACAGGGTTCTGCATACACATGATACGGATTTTAACCGACTAGAGACTTTTGCCCAATTGGATAATATCTACGACCTGGACGATCCATTCCTGAACGCGTTTTCCACCTCGCCCAGTGCGATGAAAGTGGCAGCCAATGGGACGGACACCATAGTCTTGGCTCCTACCGTGTACGGTGGGTACATTTACCGATACACACGGTCAAATGACAAGTGGGTCATGGAGAAGCTAAAAGGGGGGCCTGTCCCCGCGAGGGCATTCATACCCGTCAGCAAGAAAGATATAGAGGAGAACCAAGACATTAGAAGGGGTGCTATAACAACATCAGGCCCCACTGGAACTTACAGTGCGAGGATTCTCAGCCGGAGTGACGGTGTGGCTATCCTGAGCACAGGTGAGATCCTTCATTTCCCTGTTCGGACCCCACTGAAACAGGATTTTGAGCCACGAGCGGAACTATTTAATCAGAATGGGGACTTGGTTGGCTATGGCCAGCTGCAATTCGATAACCCTGAGTTAAACGGAAACACTCGCGTAATGAAGTCCATCCGCATCAAGTGGATTGACTCGGCTGATCGTTTATACCTTGTGCGGAGGAATAGTAAAGGCTTCGGTGTGCTCAGTGTTGCGAATCTAGGAATCAGTTCAAAATGAGTCGCGAGTATTGCTGCAACTGTGCAACACTGGCGCATTAGTCAAGAAATGCGTTAACAACGGGCTCGGCGGGACCATCGAATCCCGAGCTTGTTCAACCCTTTCAAATCTGGGGCACTTTCAGAGATTCAATTCATAGGGGTAAACCTCCACAGAAAATTCGACGGCGTAGGATGCACCGTATGCATGCGCCTCTGACGTCCGCTCCGATCAATCCCTCCGCAGCTTTAGGGCGCCCTGCACCCGTAGCACCCCTGCCAGCACGGCAAAGAGCGCCGGCTCCCAGAACTAGTCGGGATAGCCAAAGCAGAAGGTCCAGACCTTGATGGCTGCATAGATCAGCCCACCCCACAGGGCGTGGAGGCCGAGCTGGAAGAGGATCGCGGTCAACGTAGTAATAAAATTACTCATCTGTGTAAGAGTTGGCATAAGTATCAACTATTCATCTTTGGAAAACAGCTCTCCCTGGACGAAGCGATCGTTCTCGGGGGTGTTCTCCGTTGTCTGCGGCCATGAGATGGGCTATGCCGGGGATGCCGCTCCTTGACCGGATGGGTTGGGTATTTGCTACTTCTCTTGCATTGATTGTGGTCGTTTCTATTATCGTGAGCAGGCGCAAGGATAGTCGTGGGGCAGTTGTTATCAGCCGCAGTGTTATTCCGAAAGATCCGGTGTTTGCTATTCTGGCTTTTGGAATAATGGCGGTAACAGCTGCGCTGTACGTGGTTTTCTGGCCCCGGGGGCAGAAAAGATGCCTTTTTGGATTTCTTCGAGTGACTCATTCTTTTATTGTTATATTTTACAGAACAAGATGACTCAATACTCTAAAGCGTGCGTTTGCGTTCGCGCTTTGCTGCCTGTGCATCTTCGTGTACAGCCAGCAGGCATCGGTCCTTGGGAGTGATGCTGTTCAAGGCGACGAGCACAAGTGCTGTAAGAGCTGTGGATCGGAAGAAGCGTGCAATGAGGGCGATGATAGGTATCAGTGGGGCTGGGAAGATTGTGAGATGCAATGGTACCGTGAGTGGCCACCTTGCAGAGTAGAGGGAGACTATTGCAAGTGCAGTTTGTAGGGGACATTGGAAGGGTCCCCACAATTGGTGCACGGAACACAGAGTGGGCGATCTTGTTGTCGTACCGGGGGGTGCAGGCTTTCTGTCAGCCTCGTGCTGGATCTGGACAGCCACGAGTATTTCCTTGCCAGTGTTCTCGCCCCATTCACTTTAGGCCAGAGGCGTGTCAGTAATGACCAAGTCAGTTCGTAGAGTGGCCGAACTGCTTCGCCGTAGCCATTCGTTTTGGCAGATAAGATATACGATGAAGTCTTTCACCTGGCCTGCCACAAGTACATCAGGTAGACATGAATGCTAACCGTGCTTTGCGACGAATTTTTACCGCGCTAGCCATAGGCGCTAGCGTGCTGGTCACCGGGCAGGCTCAGGAGTTGTCCTTCACGCTTCACGAGCAGTTAATCATTGGTGATGACGAAGAGGCACCATCCGAGTACCTCTTTTATTACCCCCAAATAGTACGCAAGGACTCGCAAGGTAACATCTACGTCAAAGATGCAAGAAGCGCGGACGTTCGGGTTTTCGACGCGAATGGCCGATATGTAACTACGGTCGGCAAAAGAGGCGAAGGACCAGGCGAATTGCGGGAAGTCTTCGGCATGCATGTAGATGGCGACGACCGGGTAATTGTGGCCGACCGAATGAGCCGGCGTCTCACGATTTTCACAGATATGGGCAAGAACTTCACAACAAAGTCTCTTGCAGAAGACGGGAGGACGATCGCGCCGAGGCCAATCCTGTCTCTTGACAATTCCTTTGTGCTCAATTATGTGAAGCTTTTTGCAAATCCTGCAGGAGGCCCAAGTATCATGGACGACAAGGTTCTTCATATACATGATACGGATTTTAACCGACTAGAGACTTTTGCCCAATTGGAGGATATCTACGACCTGGACGATCCATTCCTGAACGCGTATTCCACCGCGGCCGGGGCGGTGTATGTGACAACCAATGGGACGGACACCATAGTCTTGGCTCCTT
>JAJEDR010000075.1 GCA_022821385.1 Rhodothermales bacterium | reverse complement strand
CCGCCTCCGATTTGATGAACGCGCATCAACGCCCCAACATACCGGCTTGTAAAGTGCCCCACTTCGCTCGGAATGGTGCCCCGCTTCGCTCGGATTGATGCCCCGCTTCGCTCGGATTAGTGCCCCGCTTCGCTCGGATTGGTGCCCCGCTTCGCTCGGAATCAGTGCCCCGCTTCGCTCGGAATACGCAGTTCACCGGTGACTCAATTTTTCTTTACAAGGCTCAGTGAACAGTTTGATCACATAGATTGCCAGTGGTGTAACTATTCTTTTTGGTGCCTGCTCGGTCGTTAATGCCTGTCTGATTGCAAAAGAGATCAATATCCGTAAGATCTCGTAGCAGCACGTCTGGATTTGCCGATCTAAGATCTTGGTAACTAGTGTAGCCGGTTGCCACGGCGACGGATAAGGCGCCAATATCCAGTCCACAGGTTATGTCATGTACGGAGTCGCCAATAATTACGATTTCGTGTCCAGGGAATGCCTTTCCACAGTATTCAAGAGCTCGGGCAGCAGCAATTGCTGGGAGTCGGTTTCGATCAGCATGATCGCATCCGAAAGCACCAAAGGGAAATAAATGATCCATCCGGGCCGCGGACAGCTTGCGATAAGCAGTGACGCGAACATTGCCCGTCAGCAGTGCAAGCTGCACAGTTTCGATGTTTCGCAGATGTTCAAGGAGTGCACGCACGCCATCTGAGGGATGCACTTCATTTGAGGCATAGGTAGCGTGGTCCGCATAGTGTGCCAGTGCGACCGGCAGCAAATTGGAAACCTGCTTTGGCCCAAAGCCGGCCAATAGCAAGGTCTCTTCCAGAATTTGTGGATCCGTGCGACCTGAAAATGCCACGCCTTCGGTGGAGATTGGCTTACCGCAAAGTTTGCCGAGTACGTATTCAATATGCTCTCGGCCCGATCCAATAGGCTTGACGAGCGTTCCGTCGATATCGAACAGAAGCAGCTTCATACCGAATACTGCGTTTGTAGATACGTACGGTAGGTCTCATCCATGACAGCCTTCAGCCAGGGTCTGTTGGCCAGATACCACTTAACGGTTGTGCGTAGCCCAGCTGCAAGCGTGTGATTCGGCTCCCAGCCCAATTCGGTTATGAGCTTACTGGCATCAATGGCATAGCGAAAGTCGTGTCCCGGACGATCCTTTACGAAAGTTATGAGACTCAAGCTGGTCCCTGCCGGTCGGTCTAACTCTTCATCCACGATGGTGAGCAAGAGGCGAAGCAGTCCCAGATTGGAGCATTCTCCGCTGCCTCCCACCAAATAAGTTTCTCCATTTAAGCCCTGACGCAGCATGAGTGCCAGTGCCTCACAGTGATCCTCAACGTGAAGCCAGTCACGAACATTTTCACCCCGGGAATACACAGGGATTGGTGCCATCTCGAGTGCACGCACGATCGCCAATGGGATGAGTTTTTCTGGGAATTGGTAGGGTCCATAGTTGTTGGAGCAGTTCGAGATGACCACTGGAAGGTCGTACGTAGTAGCATATGCACGAACAAAGTGATCCGCTGCAGCCTTGGAGGCAGCGTACGGCGAGCGAGGGGCATAGTGTGTGTCAATCGTAAACTTGCCGGATGCCCCAAGCGCCCCAAAAACCTCATCCGTAGACACATGCAAAAAGCGGCATTGCCGTTGATCAGAATTTGACCAGGCAGCTCGTGCAGCTTGCAACAGAGAGACCGTACCCTCCACATTTGATTTTACAAAATCAATGGGCGCATGGATTGATCGGTCGACATGGCTTTCCGCCGCAAAATGCACAACCGTCGTAAAGTTGTATTGCGCAAATAAGCGTTGTATCAGGTCCAGATCGCAGATATCCCCATGTACAAAGGTGTAATTTGGAGCGCTCTCAATTGTGCGCAGGCTTTGAAGGTTTCCTGCGTAGGTTAACTTGTCAAGGTTCACAATTGTGGTTTCGGGGAACCGAGGCACCATAAGGTGCAGAAAATTTGCGCCGATAAAGCCGGCGCCCCCCGTGACTAAAATGCGAAGCGGTTGATGCAAAATAGTGTGCTCAATCTGGTAACAAGAATGATCGGTAACGTCTTATCCAAAGCATTGATCACCTTGCCGCAACTCGGACCAATTGGACGACCACTGGGCATGTCCAGCGTGGTGAGGTGGCTAATCGGCTAAGATTCACGTGCATTTACACGGCGTCTCCAAAAGAAATAAGCGGCTGCCGGCAGGCCGGAGAGCACAAAGGACAGGTCAATCAAAGATTGCTGCCAATCCAGTACGCCGCGGACGAGAATTAGAACTAGGAGCAAAACAAGGTAAAGCGCGGGAAGTACGGGATAGCCGGGCACCTTGAACACCGCATTACCCTCACCGACCTTGCGGCGTCTCAAAACAAACAGTGCTGCTGTGGTGACTGCGTAGAAGATCAGAATAACGAACACCATGCCTGTTGCAATAGCCTCAAATGAGCCACGGACCAACAGGATGACGGCTCCCCAACCGCATTGAAGCAGGACAGCCCGTGACGGTGTGCGGTAAGTTGGGTGCACATAGTTGAGCCAGCGGAAAAAGAGCCCATCTTTTGCCATGGCGTAGTAGACCCGCGGCGCGGCAAGGGTCGTCCCATTCATGCTTCCAGTTGCCGAAATCATTATCAGGATCGCAAAGGCCCCCGCACCAACAGGCCCCAGTAATACGGTAGCCAGTTCTGCGCCCACACGGTTCGTCTCACGAATGGCCTCCAATCCCAGAGTGCTGTGGTAGACAAAGTTTATGGCCAAGTAAATTACCATCACGACAACAAATCCAAGCATTAGCGCGCGTGGAAGAGAGCGGTTCGGGTTTTTCATTTCGCCTGCGGCGTAACCGGTTCGTTCCCAGCCGACCATGGCGAACAGGATCAGGAGAATGGTGTCTGCTATACTTCCGGTGAACCCAAGACGGCCTTGACTTGCAGCGGTCTCTCCAAGTTTATTCTCACTGCCGGGCAGTGCTATCAGGCCAATGATCACCAGGAGCAGCAGGCCACCTACCTTGACCACAGTCGAAAAATTTTGGTAGATCTTGGCATACTGAATCCCGGTATAGTTCAGGTAGCAAAGGGAAGCGATGATACACAGTGCAAGTACAGTCTCCTGCCAAGGGAGCAGCTCTACGAAGAATTCGAAGTAAGCAACCGTGACTAATGACAGACCTGCCAGTGGACTGGAGCGAATAATAAATATCTGCGCCCATCCAAAAATGAATCCGGCCAGTGGCCCAAAGGCTTTGTTTATATACACATACTCTCCACCTGTAACAGGCAGACGTGTGCCAAGCTCAGCATAAATGAGGTATCCAACGAGTGCAAGGCCGCCGCAACCCACCCAGAGCCAGATGATCTGGCTGAATGAACTCATGTTCAACGCTATTTGCTGCGGTACAGCAAAAATGCCGGCTCCGATTGTTATGCCGATCAGTACGGCCGAGGTGTCAATCGTGGTCAGGACTCGCCTGAGTTTTTGAGGTGGGGTCATATTCGTCAGAAGCCGATGGCCCGTCCGTCGTAGCTGCGTGAATCCGCAGCACCATAGAAGGTGTCGTCTTTAATCATTATGCAATGTGCACTCCCCTGGGAGCTCCGATAACGTACGGTGTGCCCTTTGGCTTCGTAGAGACGCTTCGTATCCGGCGAAATCCCTAATGATTCAAAGCTGGTGATATCCGGGAGCCATTGATGATGAATCCGGGAAGATTCTACGGCCTGTGCTATGTTCATGTCGAAGCTCAGGACGTTCAGGATTATCTGGAGAACGGTATTAATGATCGTTCGTCCCCCGGGGGTCCCCACGACCAGAAATGGCATACCGTCCCGAGCTACGATGGTTGGGGTCATGCTACTCAGCATTCGTTTTTGCGGGGCAGCGAGGTTGGGTGGCGTGCCAATGTATCCGTTTGTATCTGTGTGACCAGGGATCGGGTTAAAATCCCCCATTTCATTGTTGAGCAGAAAGCCCGTTCCATCGGCAACGATCTGAGATCCATAGCTGTGTTCCAGTGTGTAGGTCAGAGAAACTGCATTTCCCGCAGCATCAACGACGGACAGGTGGGTGGTTTCTTCGCTTTCAGCCGGAAAATACAGTTGGCTCAGCTGTTCAGGGTCACTTTTGGAGGCTTGCGCTTCATTGATAGACCCTCTTAGCTTATCTGCATGGGCTTTGCTGATCAGACGTTCAATTGGCATATCCGGGTTGAAATTTGGGTCTCCCAGGTGTTCTGCGCGGTCAGCAAATGCACGGCGCATTGCCTCGGTCATCAGGTGCAGATATTGTGCAGAGTTATGTCCCAATGCCGACAGATCATAGGGTTCCAGAATGTTAAGCATGGTGACTAGTGCCACCCCTCCGCTACTAGGCGGGCTCATGGAATAAATGTCATATTCACCAAAGGTGCCGTGTATGGGTGCCTGTTCCTCCGCCTCGTATAATGCCAAGTCCTCCATGGTAATAAGCCCACCCTGACGGGCCATGAATTCGCTTAAAAGTCGCGCAGTCTCGCCGTCATAGAAGCCATCGTGTCCATGATCGCGAATACGTTCCAAGGATGCCGCCAAATCCGGCTGTTGCCAGATTTCTCCAGGTTCAAAAACGTCAGTCCCATTCTTGAGGAAGGCTTGGCGGGTTGCCGAATACAGAGGAGAAGACGTCTGCGCAAGATGTCCCAGGAAGCCCTGCATTGCGCGCGTGGAGGGGAATCCTTCTGCGGCCAGCCGGACTGCCGGCTCTACAAGGGCACTCCAGTCAGCTTTGCCCAGACGTTGATGGGCGAGCCAAAGACCTGCAACTGTGCCGGGTACACCAACCGAAAGGGGACCTTCATGGTTGGAATTATCTTTAATTTTACCGTCAGGCCCCAGAAACATTGTTGCGGTGGCTGCCAATGGAGCTTTCTCCCTGAAATTGAAACTGGTTACATAACCATCTGCACCGTGGTACACCAGAAAACCTCCTCCACCAATGTTACCCGCCGATGGTAATGTTACGGCCAGTGCAAAAGCGGTTGCTATGGCAGCGTCCACGGAATTGCCCCCGTTGCGGAGCACTTCCATCCCCACTTGTGAGGCCAGATAGTGACTGGAAACTACCATACCGCTGTCGGCTGCAACCGGAATACGTCCGGCCTGGCCCGATACCGAGCCTGCAAACAGAATTAACGCAGTAAATATCGTAGCACAATAGCGCACCATGTTCGTTGAGGTTAAGTTATAGGGCAGAATGGATTAATGCGATGGATCCAGTTAAGTTAATGTACACAGCCCTGCCATGGGTGTGCGGCCTGCTGCTGATTGCAGCTTGCTCGAGCGAAAATGAATCGCAATCTCCAGTATTCACCGGGCTTGACAGTGAATATGCGGGAGATGCTGTTTGTTTCGACTGTCATGAATCTGAATGGACCGGCTTTCAGGATCATGGCATGGCACGATCGTTTTATCCACTGACCAGTGACAATGTTGTGGAAGATTTCAATGCAGATCCAATATGGCATGAGGAGAGTGGGTTCTGGTACAGGGTTCTAGAAGAAGATGGAGCTTATTGGCAGGAAGAGTATCGGCTTAACGACCAGGGAGAGCGGGTTCACAGTTTGAAACGACGAATGAATCTTGTTATCGGCAGTGGCAATGCGGCGCGCACCTATGTGTCTGAATCCAATGAACGTTTGTATGAACTCCCGCTTACATGGTATAGCCAGACGGCTCAGTGGGATTTCAGTCCGGGCTACGGCATTGCTAACAAACGCTTCGGTCGTCTGATCCCGGATCGCTGTATGGCTTGTCACAATAGCTATCCAAGCACTGTTGAGTGGGTTGAGGGCAAGTATGATGAGGTTCCCAATGGTATCAGCTGTGAGCGATGTCATGGACCGGGCAGTGCACATGTTGATTTGCGTCTGGCCGGAGGTGGTCCCACCGAAGATGCCGACTATTCAATAGTCAATCCGGCCAGGCTGACCCACGATCTTCAGATGGATGTCTGCCAGCAATGTCATTTACACACGAGTGTTTCGGTTCTTCGGGATGGTCGTGGGCCATTTGATTTTCGGCCATCGGAGAGATTGCAGGATCATCTTGCGTTATTTTCCGCGCGTGACTCAGTCGGTGGACTGGATGTGATTTCGCACGCCGAGCGGCTTGCACAGAGCGCCTGCTATCTGGCCAGCACCCCGCAAATGACATGCACGACCTGTCATAATCCGCACGAAGCTTTTCGGGGCAAGGGGCCGGAGTACTTTGACAATACTTGTATTTCCTGTCACGAGGCCGTCCCTGAACATGAACTGAGGACGGATTGCGCGAGCTGTCACATGCCGAAGGAGGTTGCTGATGGAACACCTCATGCCACATTCACCGATCACTGGATTCGTGTAGTTGAGGATGAAGCCCCGCTGGCAGCGCATCAAGCCCCGTTGCTTACTGCGTATTACGACCGTGACCGTACGGGGAGTGGAAAAATGGAAGCAATCGCGACATTGGTTCATGCAACACAAACAAGCGACGTAAGCGCCATGGAGACCGGCATTGATCTAGTGCGTATACTGGGGCCGTCAGATTCCACTGGGGAGGCTAGGTTTTTAATGGGAGTCTCGCTTTGGCGTTTGGGGCGCTCGGAGGAAGCAATTGCGCCTTTGGAGGCCGCAGTCGCTGTTCGCCCCGATATTCCAGAACGCTTAAATGCCTTGGCACAAGCCTATGAGAGTGCAAATGAAAAACAGGATCAAATAAGAGGGCTGTATGAACGGGCGCTTGCAATTCAGCCGGCGCTTGCTGACATCAGGATCAATTATGGGCGCTATCTGGAAATGGAAGGGGATCTCACGGGTGCGATTGCGCAATATCGGCGGGCTGCCAGCGAAAAGCCTTGGCTGGCACAGGCGCACTATAATCTAGGTACGGCGCTCTTGCAGAATGGCGAGTTTGCAGAGGCTGAAGCTGTACTTGAGCAGACATTGATGCTGGATCCTGATCATGCCGATGCGCTTGGGAATCTAGGACTTTTTCTCCTGACAGAGAATCGCATTCAAGAGGCGGGTGCGCGTTTTAGGCAGGCAGTTGCGTCGGCACCAGAGAATCCGATCGCGCTTAGCAATCTAGGCAGCTGGTACTTCAATATTGCGGGTTTTGAGGAGGCAATAGTTTATTTGGAGCGTGCGGTTGCCATTGAACCGGAGTATCTTGGGGCATGGGAGAACCTGGCGCTTTCTTATGCCCGCATGGACAGAGGGCTAGACGCTGTGCGGGCAGCTGAACGGATAATGGAACTGGACCCCAATAACCAAATGGCGCACGCCATTCTGGACGCGTTTGGAACATGAAGCATGCAATAATCGCCTTGGTGCTCTCGCTATTTATTGTAGCCTGTGAGCGGCAGTCGCCGAATCCGTATCAAAACCTGAGTGCTGACTACGTAGGCATAGACGCTTGTGCGGACTGTCACCCGGATAAAGCCGCCACATTTACACAATCACAAATGGGGCGGTCCTGGGAGCTTGCCAGCCCGCTCAACAGCAAGGCTGATTTTGACAATCCCACGCCGGTTTACGACGATTTCAACGATCTTTATTACGAGGCTCTTCGGAAGGGAGAAGAGCTATATGTGGTAGAGTACCGGCTGAGCGGACAGGATACGGTGCACAAGCGGGTGGAGCAGATAGACTATATCGTAGGTAGCGGTCATCACACGAATTCACATATAATGGATGTGAACGGTTACTTGTACCAGATGCCTTTGACGTGGTATGTACAGGAGGGTAAATGGGATCTTCCGCCAGGTTTCAAGGGGCCGAATAATAACCGATTTGACCGACCGATTCCGCTCAAGTGTATTACCTGTCACAATGCCATGCCAGCGTTCGTGGAAGGCTCGGAAAACAGGTACGTTTCTGTTCCGGATGGTATTGACTGTGAGCGTTGTCACGGGCCGGGTTCGCTTCACATCGCATCTGTGAGGAGCGGGAATGCTGTCAACACTAGCCTAGAGGCAGATTATACCATTGTGAACCCGGCTAGGCTGTCTGTTGAGCAACAATTTGACATTTGTCAGGGATGCCATCTTCAGGGGGCTTCGGTTAATAAACCTGGCCATACGTTTGCAGACTTCAGGCCGGGGATGCCGCTTACGGACATTGAGAATGTATTCTGGCCCCGGTATGCAGACAGTTTACGACAGTTCGTGATGGCCTCTCACCCTGATCGGTTAAGCCAGAGTGAGTGTTTTCAGGCTTCGGAAACCATGACCTGTATGACCTGTCATGATCCGCACGTCCCGATAGAAGCCATGGCAGAGGATCATTACCGGGATGTATGTCAGTCGTGTCATACGGAAAATGGAGGCAGTTTAGTTTGTCCAACTCCAGAGGCCGCCGCAGGAGCGGACTGCACAAGTTGCCATATGCCCGTATCTGGGTCACAGGATATTCCACATATCACGATTACGGATCATTTTATTCGATCTCCCGGCTCTGACATATCGGAGATTGTTAGTGCGGATGCACAGGCGGATTTTGTGCGTATGGCGAGCTTGATTGATGAAACTCCGAGTGATGCCGAAATTGCCACGGGATTCCTGACCTATTACGAAACAATAACCAACGCTCCGGGCTTCCTGGATTCTGCAGCGGTATATCTGCGGCGTGCAGATCGAGCGGGAGAGAATGTGAATGAACAATTGATCAGGATGCACTTCCTGAAGGGTGAGGCGACCAGTGTGCTTCGTATTGCACGCAACATGGGGGAGAGTATATCTGATGCCTGGACGGCCTATCGTATTGGTGAGGCATATTTGATGCAGCAGATGCCAGAATCGGCTGTTACGTATCTAGAACAGGCGATGCAGCTCTCGCCAGAGCATTTACGTTTTATGGTTCGGCTTGGTGTTGCATATAGCAATGCCGGGCAGGTGTCCGCAGCGCTTGCCATTTTTGATGAAGCCCTGCAACGCAATCCCAAGCAGGCAGAGGTCTACAATAATCGTGGCTACGCGCATGTGCTGAACAGAGATTTTGAGAGGGCCGAGGAGGACTTCAGGGCGGCAATCGCACTGGATCCGGATATAGTCATGGCCATAGCAAACTTGGCCTCACTCTACTACAATACGGATCGTCTGGAAGAGGCACGCATTTATGCGCAGCGGCTCATCCAAATTGACGGAGCTAATCCACAGTTCAGGCGCCTATGGGAGCTCGTTCGATAGCAGGGATCATCTTATTGGGCATTCTCAGCCCTCCTGTTTTCGGGCAGGATACGACTGCCTTCTGTCTGACGCATGCGCATGGCCGTACGGGAGCTGCCTTACCAGTTATCGGCAAGGCAGGTGCTCGACCTATACATGAGAACGAGCCGGCAGGTGTGCGAGGTGCAAACGACACCCCAGACACGGCTGAGCCACTTGGCGTTCTGGAGAGTTCAGGGGTTCAAATTTCTGGAATGCTGTCGCCGGAGCCACCCATTCTGTTTAGTGGTTCGGATGAGGAAGTAGTTGATGATGGAGCAATCCAGCTAGCTCTCGAGGTGCACCTGGTCAGTGGGACACGTGTACAGGTCCGGGGGTTCATTGGCGATGGTCTACATGGCAGCCGGGGCGGAAACACTGGAGATTTTGACTTCTATCGAATGGGTGCGTTGCTTGCAGGACAGAGAATTACGATAGATGTTGACACCTCTCCTGCTTCTCCTGGACTTAACAGCAAGGTAGCCCTCTATGATAGCACGGGTATGCGGCTGAATGCCAGTAAGAATGGTGGAGATGGCGATAGAAACAGCTATTTAGAGGTTGTTATTCCGGTAGATGGGGTTTACTTCGCGGTTGTTCGGGGAACGAACTCCTGGTGGCCAGACGATCCTTTTGATCCTGCCTCAGGCCCAAAAGCTGGTAGCGAGGGTCCATATATTCTCACGCTTGGCGTGGATGCAGAAGATTTTGACTGGTATAGCCTGGATATGCAGGCGGGGGATGTATTGAGTGCCGCAGTTGAAGACTCAGCCCGCCATCTGGTACTCGCAGATGCTCATGGCACGGTTCATTTAGCGTCAGACCTTGACCGCAGTGATCTAATACCCGTCACAAGTCCATTGCTTAAAGGAGGAAATGCGAACCTTGCACTTGTAATTGCCGAGTCAGGGAGATACTTTTTTCGTGTAGGTCATGGAGCCGGCAGTTACTCGGTGACATTGACCGCTCGTCGTGCGGGGCCTGAGCGGGAATCCACCAAACAGGTTTTATTTGTGGATTTTGATGGTGCTGATTTTGATGCACGGTTTCTTGGAGGTCGTGCTGATGCACAGCTGTCCCCTTTGCAGAAATTTTTGGAGAATCAGGGTATTGCTCAGGACGAAGATTTCATCATTGATCTCGCGTTGGCTACACTCAAAGAAAATCTGGTTGATGACTTACAGGACGCGTTGGCGGTCGATGGTTTCTTGGATATCCAGAACAGCAGAGATCACCCGGATACCTGGGGTGCGCCCAATGTAAGTCGTGTGATTGTTGGTGGAAGCCGGAGTGAGCTGGGCCTAGAGACGATCGGCATTGCCGAAAGTGTGGATGTGGGCAACTTTGTTTTGAATGAAACCGCTGTTGTGCTCTTGGATCGAATTACAGACCCGCTATGGGAGCCCTCTTTTTCTGCTGTGCGGCGTGCTCCGGGCTTTTCGATGGCCGACCTGCTCGGGTTGGCGCTGGGCAATATTATTGCTCATGAAGCGGGACATTTAATTGCCAGTTTTCATACCGGACACGCTGAATATCCCTGGCAGATCATGGATGCAAGTCCCGAAGCAGCGGGATTTCTGGGAGCGGGGCCGGACAAAATACTGGGCACGGAGGACGACCTGGATGTAGATCTGGGTGTATCTCCTTATTGGGAACTTGAGGGTTTTGTTGGCCTGCAGGATTCCCGTACGGCGACATTTTACGGCCTAGGTGGTGCGTACGTGACACAGGTGGTCTCACGGGTTTTTCCGTTGGACGGAAGGATAGGCACAGTATATCCAAACCCCTCCCATGACCGGGCTTGGCTACCTGTTACACTTGAACGTGCTGGTCCGCTGCAGCTTGAATTCTACGATATGCTAGGTCGTCGCCAGGTGAGCGTGGGCCAGAGTGTGGTACCTCGGGGCCGCTCGGACGTATTGCTTCCGGTGAATTTATTGGCACCGGGAACCTACTTGCTGCGTGCAAGGCTGAATATTGGCACTATAGGGCGGAAGCTTGTTGTGCTTCGCTAGCTGGATTCTTCGGTACTACCCCGGAAGACAGTTCCAGTACGTTGCATGCGCTCAAGTTTGGGAGTTATCAAAATACTTGAAACGAGTTCAGGCTAAGTCGAATGTTTGCTTAGCCAGCTCTTGGCTACTTTCCGTACAGTCATTCCTTTGTAACGTGGCTTCGGACTCGGTATGGTTTCCAAGTCTATCTCCGGGCCGCCTGAGTTGGACTACTTTTGTGGCCGCTTCTTTTCGCGGCTATTGGAGATGGGAAGGGGCTCCTTAGGTTTCATGGGTTGTTGTTTTCAGGAGAAAAATAGTTGGGATAACGCGGCTTTGCCCGTA
>JAJEDR010000050.1 GCA_022821385.1 Rhodothermales bacterium | reverse complement strand
CCGCCTCCGATTTGATGAACGCGCATCAACGCCCCAACATACCGGCTTGTAAAGTGCCCCACTTCGCTCGGAATGGTGCCCCGCTTCGCTCGGATTGATGCCCCGCTTCGCTCGGATTAGTGCCCCGCTTCGCTCGGATTGATGCCCCGCTTCGCTCGGAATCAGTGCCCCGCTTCGCTCGGAATACGCAATTTCTCATTAGCTAACTTGCTTCATAATTCCAATCTCCGAAAAACATATTCTAATCATCTCGAAAAATGTGTCCCAAAAAGTAGTATTCATGCGACGAATGATAAAAAAATAATCTATAATTCCCAATCCTGCATCTCGTAGATCCATGTTGTAAGTAAGCACGATCCTGCGCAACCCATTCCAGAATCGGTATTCCCAAACAGGGGTTGCAAGTTCCCTCTCAGGCTAGAAATAGAGTGCCCGTTCGACCGGCAAGCACCTTCACCAGTTCAGTAAACAGTGTTTCAGTTCGGTCAAGCATTTCCGTGGGTATTTCCGCCGGGGTCAATGAAGCGTTCCCGTGGAATATGGATATCTCTGCAACAGTTTTGGTATTTTGCAGTTTTAGCCTAGCCTAAAAATGTAGAATATCATGCGTTTGACTGCGCTATGTATCATGGTGCTTGGTCTGCTGATGTCTTGCACTTCAGCGGAAGAGGAGATTCCTCAACTTGAAGATCGTGCGATCAGGGTTGTAGCAACCACGAGTATTGTTGCGGATTTGGTACGTGCAGTTGGTGGGGCGGACGTAAGTGTCGAATCGTTGATGGGGCCGGGGGTTGATCCGCATCTATATAAGGCCAGTGCCCGCGATGTCAGTAAAATGGTTGACTCTGATATCGTGGTTTATAATGGACTGCATCTTGAGGGTAAGATGGGGGATCTGTTTGAGGCGATGGCTGAACGGGGGAAGCCGACCATCGCAATCGCTGAGGTTAGTGTTCCCGATAGTTTATTGCGAGCATCAGAGCTTTTTCAAGGTAATTATGATCCGCATATCTGGTTTGATGCTGAGCTGTGGGCTCGTGCTGCACATGCACTCGCCAATGCCTTAGGGGTCCTGGATGCTAAACGTGAAGCTACGTTTGCAGCGCGAGGAGATGCTTATAGGGACGAACTTCTGGAGGTACATGCTTACGTGCATAAGAAAGCCGAAAAGATACCAGAGGAGCAGCGAGTACTCATAACCTCTCACGATGCATTCGGTTACTTCGGGCGGGCGTACGGGTTTGAGGTTCGAGGGCTTCAGGGGATTTCCACTGCATCTGAAGCAGGTGCGGCAGATGTACAGAATCTGGCCGTGCTGGTAACTAAACGGCGGATTCCGGCGATGTTCATCGAGTCATCAGTTTCCCCACGTGGTATTGAAGCCGTTCGGGAAGCGGTGAAGGCCAAGGGCTTTGATGTCAGTATCGGTGGCACATTGTATGGGGATGCACTTGGTGGGCCATCTACACCAGCAGCTACTTACCTGGATATGATCCGCTACAATATTGATACGATCGTTGAGGCACTCTCGCATGGCGAACGCAATTGAAGTACGTGACCTTACGGTAGCCTATCGGGAAAGCCCGGTTTTGTGGGATATTGACCTGGATGTCCCCTCAGGTGCACTGATGGCCATTGTTGGTCCCAACGGCGCGGGGAAAACGACGCTGATACAGACGATCCTGTCACTCATCAAGCCAGCTGCCGGCCAAATTCGGGTTCTTGGTCAATCTTATCGAAGTGTAGCCTCTAGCGTGGGTTACGTTCCTCAGCGAGGGAGTGTGGATTGGGATTTTCCAACCAGTGCCATGGATGTTGTTATGATGGGGTTGTATGGTCGTCTAGGATGGATTCGTCGACCAGGACGCAATGAGCGTATGGAGGCGATGGCCGCACTTGATCAGGTAGGTATGGCTGAATTGGCCCTTCGTCAGATCAGCCAATTGTCCGGTGGGCAGCAACAACGCGTATTTTTGGCGCGGGCACTGGTGCAGGATGCCCGCATCTACCTCATGGATGAACCCCTGCAGGGCGTAGATGCGACAACAGAACGGACGATCATTGAGCTCCTCCGTACGCTGCAATCATTGGGCAAAACGGTAATGGTCGTACACCATGACCTGCAAACGGTATCCTCCTACTTTGATGAAGTGCTGCTACTGAATGTGCGCCGGATTGCGAGCGGTCCTGTTTCGGAAGTATTCACAGAAGCCAATTTGAGACTTACCTACGGAGGCCGTGTTGCAATTATTAAGGACGCAACGTAGCCATGGAGCAATTACTTGGTGACTATACGTTTCGTACAGTTGCCCTTGGGACGGCAATATTAGGCGCCATAAGCGGCGCGTTAGGAGCCTTTGCTGTACTGCGACGGCAGAGTCTACTGGGTGATGCGGTATCACATGCCGCCTTACCGGGCGTTGGTCTGGCTTTTATCATTACCGGCAGCAAAGCTCCGCTAATTCTGATGGTGGGTGCAGGGCTCGCAGGATGGCTTGCGACCGTCGTGGTTTTAGTAATAACCACAACGACACGGATCAAGTACGACGGTGCACTTGGTTTTGTGCTATCTGTGTTCTTTGGTATTGGTCTGGTTCTGCTCACATTCATTCAGAAGTATCCCGATGCGAGCCAGGCAGGGCTTGATTCATTTCTATTTGGTCAAGCCGCCGCACTCGTTAAGCAAGATGTGATTACAATAGCGGTTTTGGGCGGTTTGGCACTGGTCGTTCTGGTCTTGTACTGGAAAGAGTTCAAACTCCTCTCCTTCGACCCTGAGTTTGCAAGCAGTCTAGTACTGCCCGTGCGTCGGCTGGATCTCGGGCTGACTACGCTGCTGGTCGTTGCTATTGTGATTGGACTGCAGACGGTAGGTGTGGTGCTCATGAGTGCAATGATCATTGCTCCCGCGGCAGCTGCACGTCAGTGGACAGATAACCTAGGCGTCATGGTTCTGATTTCGATGGCGATAGGGGCATTTTCTGGAGTGGGTGGTGCCCTCTTGAGCACGACCACGTCTAATCTGCCAACTGGCCCGACAATTGTTCTGTGTGCAAGTGGAATTGTGTTGATTTCCGTGATTATTGCTCCGCGTCGTGGACTGGTTTGGGAGAAGATTCGCCGAACGCTTCAGTCCCGAAGGCTTAGGAGCGAAGCCATTCTCCTGGATCTCTTTGAGCTGGCAAGGAAGCATGAGAGTTTTGAGCATCCGCATATGGAAGCTGCTTTATTGGTAATGCATCCTGATGCGAGCACATTGCGTCGGCAGTTGCGCAGCCTACATTCCAAAGGGCTGATAAGTGTGCATTCAACCGGGGGCTGGGCATTAACACAGGAAGGGGCGAATACCTGCAAGGAACTCATGGCCAAACGTATGCGATGAGCCCGATTCAGCTGGAAATTCAATTGGTCGCTGCCGTAGTTGCAGTTGTGTGTGCGCTTCCAGGCACTTTCCTTGTATTGCGGCGAATGGCTATGATGAGCGATGCCATCAGCCATGCAATCCTGCCAGGTATCGTAGTTGGATTCTTTCTGACCGGCAACTTGTCATCTCCAATTCTGATACTCGGTGGTGCAGCGACTGGGCTGCTTACGGTGGTACTGGTTGAGTGGATGCGAAAGACCAAACGTGTGCGCGAAGATGCTGCGATTGGGTTGGTGTTTTCGGCACTCTTCGCGGCGGGAGTAATTCTGATTGCCCGCTATGCAGGCGATGTTCACCTAGACACCGATGCCGTGCTCCTGGGGGAGTTGGCCTTTGCACCATTTGACCGCTTGCAAATTGCAGGGTACGATTTGGGTCCCCAATCCCTGTATTCCACCGGTTTGGTAGGACTGCTGTGTGCAACATTCATAATGCTATTCTACAAGGAACTTAAGTTGGCCACATTTGACAGCGCGCTCTGTGCCACACTGGGTTTTCTGCCGGGGTTGCTGCACTATGCACTCATGGGACTAGTATCCATGACGGCGGTCGCTGCATTTGACGCGGTTGGATCTATTCTGGTAGTGGCACTTATGGTCGGTCCTCCGATCAGTGCATACTTGCTGACCAATCGACTTGATCGAATGATTTTGTATAGTATCCTCCTGGCGGTTATTGCTGCGGTCTCGGGATACTGGGTTGCACACCTGTTTGATGCTTCAATTGCAGGATGCATGGTCGCGATAGTGGGTGTCCAGTTCGGGATCCTGCTTTGTGTAGCCCCCAATCAGGGGCTACTGGCTGCATGGCAGCGCAGAAAACGTCAAAGATGGCAGTTTGCAATCAAGATGCTTGTAATTCATTTGCTACAGCATGAGGGCACACCTGAAGCTGAGCGGGAATGTCGGGTCGATCATCTTCAAGACCATATGGCCTGGGAAAAACCCTTTGCCGAGAATGTTGTCTCTCGGGCAGCCGCACAGAGATTATTGAATCTGGTCGGAGAGTCCCTGGAGTTGACGGCAACGGGGCGTGAATTGGCGCGCGATGCAATCGTACACCGCTGAGAAAATCTGGAAAGAATTGGCCGGAAAATCACAGGCGCAAGATTCAGGGCAGGTCTGGTAGACCTTCATTTCTGGGTCAGCAAATACAGTGAACTCGACATTAGATTCGTGAGCAATATTGACAGAAGCGTTTTGATTCCATTACTGGATTCATACCGTTTCGCGGGAGGATTCCCCCAATTATCTCATGCTGAAACTCCTAATTCAATGAATGCAGAACTCAGAGAAGCCAATGCTGTGTATGGCATTGGCTTCTCCATGGCGAATATCAAGCGCCGCGACGGACGAGAAGTCCGAGGAGGTTTCGCTCCATGTGAGTTGCACGGTTGAATTGACGTTGAAGGGCCCGAAGTGTAATCAAAATTATTCAGTGTATAATCGTCGTGGAACGCCCAGGAATGCCTATGTCCAGTTTCTCACCGTACATGGATCTAGGGTGCCGGTTTCATTCGGGGTTGCGGAATTTAGCCGTTAGGTTGTTGCGCCCCACGGGGCAGCCAATCCTTGCGTATCTGCACTATTGACATCATAACTGCCCAGAAGCATTCCATACGTGGTTGAGCATGAGCTCCACTCGGCGGCTACTTGCAGCTATTCGACGTGACTGTCCCCATCCTACCGCAGCAGGAATAGCGCGTAAAATAAAAGGATGGACAGGTCCCAAGCACCACTTCATGGTCCCCAACTGCGTGGTCAACTCACTCTGCTGTCTGGAAATCGTCTTGAACATTTCACAGTCGACAGGTGTGGTTTATCTGTCGGGGATTTGAATCCTGATGATCTACTGCCTGGGCTGGGAAGTCATTTGGTCGTTTATGATGGCGATTTCCACGATGGCACCGGTCACTGTAAGAGACCTTTGACAATCCCAACCACATCCCCAGGGCGGCGGGAGACCGCAAACTTCCACCGCCCAAAACGTCCTGCAGCGTTCACGGCTCGCACCCATTCCCGCATGGACTCCCATTTGCTATGGTCCGATGGCTTTTCATTGCCCTTCGTTTCCAAAATCAGGTGTACCCCATTAGTAAGTCTGACGAGAAAATCTGGGCGATATTTGCGCTCCATGCCCTGATGGATGTAGTTTCGTTCAAAATGCATATGGTCGTTCTTGGCCCATGCGTCCACCTGTTCCATCGAGTCCATATTCCTAGCTTCCAGTCGCTCTAATTCCGAGTCGTAGACACAGTAGTTGATGTGGCTCTTGACTGGCGTGTGTACAGGGCGCGCAGTGGCCCATTTGCGCATATCGCCAGTGCTCATAAACCTGCGGGAAGGTTCTAATTCAACGTCCAATATTTCCACATCGTCGTCTCGTAGAAATGTACCGTGAAGGTGGTCGACTATGCGATTGATATTCAGGGCCATAGTCACATTCCGTCGGAGTGGGTCTGTTTGGTAGTCATCTGGGGTTACCTGCACCCGGTTAGATGCCAGTATCCGTTCCATGAGACCAATGATCTGCGCCACGACCAGCGCCTTTGCTGAGCCATAGTGTTGCTGACCAGCGTCGTAGAGTTGTATCGCCGCATCAAACACCACTCGTTGCAGGCGCACCCGTGCCGCGATATTGCGGAAGTCTCCTGCTCCAACCGATGACAGCTGGCTCATACCGGGTTTGCCATCTACGATCGGTGCAACGTCTGCAGACAGCACCGTTTCCCCCGCGTCCAGATAGAGCGTGTCCAACTCGTGCAGGTTTATTGACAGTCGCGGCCGTGCGTGTAGGCTAGGATTTCCTGGGATAACTTCTTTTTAGCCATATTGATCGTTGTACGAGTTGATGGTCACACTGCAGAGGCAGTGTGACCATTGTATAGCCAACCATCACGCTGCAATAGACCGCTGCACAATATAATGACACTTCGAGGATTTCCCCAGTTAGTTATATCTTGTTCTATCACATTGTCGGATAAAGATGTTGTATTACGGTTAATGTGTACTGGATTGTATCTTGGGACCCGCGCGTTAAAAACACTATAGCTTTTTCGACTGGCTCGGGACCCGGATGCTTCCTTCAATACGACCAAATCGAGATGTCGAACCTCTTCAAAATTCCCCAATAAATTGCCCAACTGAGGAATTTTGAAAAAGGCTCCATGGAGAATTATTATCTGGGATACGGGCCGATCCAACTCTCCGACCCTAGTAATCCAAACAGCTAGTCGTGAGCGCACAAACGCGGTTGTGGGACTCCTGCCTCAACCTATAGCTGGATCTCGCTAAACCAACTTTTCTTTCAACTATAAACTCGCTCCATACTTTGAATTGGTCTACTGTATCTCCAGGAACTGACATGTGCCAGTTCACCACTGATACCTAAGGCGTTGACGGAGAACCAAATAGTGTTTGCCAATGCTAGGTGGTTGTCTTGTGCGGCAGGTAGAGATACGAGACACCCAGCAACGCGACTGCACGCAAGATTCGGAACCGCTAAAGACTGAAGGCTGTTTTACAAGCTTTGATATGGCATCTCCCTGTGATGGCTAAATCTCGGCATACATCATCCAAGTTCATTCCTGACCGTGGTCCCGCCAGATATTTTCACGGACGAAAAAAGATTCTGCGCAATTTTAACGAACTTCTTCAATACGCGTCTGAAAAAACATGGGGGACGATCTTCCTTATCCAAGGTGCGCCGGGCGCGGGAAAGAGTGCTCTGCTTCATGAATGTGAAAAATTGGCAGAAAGAAGTGGATGGACAACATCAAGGATTCATGCGCCTGCTCTTTGGGATCTGGATGAACTGAGACAGTCCCTTGATTTAAGAAGAAAACTCAACGTTGAAGGTGGGGCGGCAAAGATTGCAATTCCAGGCATTGCAGAAGCGGGAGTCAGCGCGGAATTGCCTCCCCAGACCGTGAAGGGCCTACTACAAAAAGGGAAAGCCCCATTGCTGCTTATCCTGGATGAAGCACAGGTGCTGGGAACGACCAACAAACCTTCTGGGGAGCAAGCCAAAATTGCGTCCAACGTACTTGATGTGGTCCACAACGGCACGCTAGGCCGGCCTGTGGTGTTGATAGCTGGTGGGTTGGGGACAACATTGAAATCCTTTGAAGAACTTGGAATTTCGAGGTTTGCAGAGGATTGTTTTGTGGAACTAGGAGCGTTGAGCAGGAAATCTGAGCGTGCGGTGATCCAGGATTGGCTTAATAAGGAGGGAAGAGCCAAGGGAGATCCAACGGCATGGATTGAAGCAATTGCGAAGGAAACGCAGGGGTGGCCCAGACATGTTCAATCTTATTCGAAACGTGCCGCAGATTATCTTGAAGCGAGGGACGGGACCATGACTGTCAATGGATTAAGAGCCGTACTGAAAGCGGGTCAAAAGGGTCGAGCGGTGTATTACAAGCAACGCGTAGATCGTTTTCGTGGAGATCAGATCCGGTGTCTGGCAATGTCCATGGCGGGTGTTCCCCAAGGAAAACCTGCTGAGTTTAAAGAGATAATGTCTTTGCTGGTGAATGAGTATGGCGAAAGTAAGGCGAAAGAATTGTTTGATCGCTTTATAGAGAAGGGACTACTTGAGGAGAGCGGGATTGGATACGCTGTTCCTATCCCGTCCATGCATACATGGCTGACGGAAGAATATGCCTCCGAGAAAATAGAATTCCAACCAGACTCCCAGTCCGATCGGATCTCGAACAAACTGAACCGAGGGATGGAGCGCTAATTCAAGAGCGTCTCGGGGCCAAATTTATCCCTGTCCTTTATTGGTTCGTTAGGTTTCGGAATAACTGAAGTCCCCATTCTTGAAACGAACAGGAAGCGAAGACTACGCCGTTCGCGTTCGAGGCTTGCGGGAAGGAGGCCAACTCAAAGCCGTAGCTCGCCGTGCCGCGGATAGGAGGAACCCCCCACTCAGCAGGACAATGCCGATCCAGACCAGACTGATTGCCGGTTTTTCCTGAGCCTGTACGATCACGTAGTCAGGTCCGGTTGCACCATCAAGCGTAAGCGTGATCTCTCCGGTGTCGACGTTCATATTTGTGAAATAGTATCCCACCCCATCTGAGTGTGCAGGAATAGCGTTCACGCTGCGATCTGCTCGTATGGCGTAAATCGGTGTAATCTCTTCAATCAGGTTGGTGGTCATATTGGCTATCTGCAGCACTGCACCTACGGCAATCTCTAAACGGGCGGCTTCATCCTCGCTCATGACAGATTGGATATCCGGTGAAATATCGAATCCGGTAAAAGTGACCCGATATGCGCCATCGCCCACTAGGGTACTTTGCCCGCGGCGCAGGGTTACCTCATTGCTTGAACTGTTGCCGTCCACCATAGCGCGTGGAGTCACGGCGACAAAGATGTCCTTTTCGAAGTAGAGTTTTAGATCAGGGTGCTGAATCCACTGGCCTGTATTTGATTCATAGGCTACGGGTTTGAGACGAAAGGATTGTCCGCCGGGATCCTTGAAGTCAAGCACAAAGCGTGTATGGCCCCGTTCGCCAGGTTCGGTGCCAGCATAGGCCACCTCATATCCTGCAACAGAAACAACCTGACCTTGCTCAACGACAAAGTTATTTCGGTCACTACCCCGCGGTGCATCAGAAATCGCACGACTGAACCCCGAGGAGGCAATGATGCCGATAACCATAATGCCCAGTCCCACATGTGCGAGTGCCCCGCCAGCCAGTTTCAGGTTTCCTCGTCCAACGCGCCAAAGCACAGCGGCATTGCCGTAAAGTGCAAAGAATGACACGAAAAGAAGGAGCATTAATTGTATGCCATATCCATGGCGCTGCCAGAAGCTCTCCCCTGAGGCGACGGTCTCTGCTGCAAATGGTGTCAAAACCAACACAATACCAGTGCTCACACTGGCGAGGAGCACCGGCCATAGCAATACACGGTTCACCTTCTGGACGTTCATCTTGGTCCACCAGAAAAGTTGCCCTAGCCCAGCCAAAAACAGGATACCAACCGTTAGCGGAAGCGTCCAGCTGTTGTAAAAATCAATGGGTACGGCTGCCGGGTTATTGCGGAACAGTTGTCCAAAGATCGGAGCACTTGTGCCCAGAATAACGACAGCCCCGACGACAGTCAGGAGTACGGACCCTGAGAATACCAAAAACTCGCGTGAAAGAAAATGGGCTTCCTGCTGTGCGCTCGGAAGTTCACGGTAACGCCAGGCAAACAACCCGAAACCCAACAGACCCATCACAAGGATCCAGATCAGGAGCTGGTTATACAGTCCAAGGTCGACGAAAGCATGCACGGAAGCATCTCCCAGTATGCCACTGCGGGTGAGAAAAGTAGAATACACGACCAGCATATAGGCTAGGATGGACAGGAAGAGAGCGGCTTTGTGTCCGATCCCTCCCTTGCGCTGAATGAGCATCAAGTGAACGGCAGCCACACCGATGATCCATGGTACGAAAGAAGAATTCTCTACGGGATCCCAAGCCCAGTATCCGCCAAAATTAAGCGTTTCATAGGCCCAGTATCCGCCCATGGCAATCCCCACTCCCAGACACATAACGCTGATAAGTGTCCAAGGAAGTGCAGGTCGGACCCATTGGACGTATTGACGCTTCCACAGCGCAACCACAGCAAAAGCGAACGGTGCAATCATGGTGGTGAAGCCCACAAAAAGCATCGGCGGGTGGATCACCATCCAGTAGTTTTGCAATAGATCATTCAGGCCAGTGCCATCTGCAGGCACAAAGTCAGGGTTTGACTGGAAGATCGGGGCATCCGGATTGGCTTCTGCAATTGTGGCAAAGGGGGCGGCGCCGATTTCGACAGGGCCAAGCTTGATTCCTACAATCATTGTGAGCAGAAAGACCTGGCAGAACGCTACGACGGCCATCACCGGCGCCTTGTAACCGGGTGCAGCCCAACGCAAAAGTGCAAACCCCATCAAGCAGTTCATGATAATCCAAAGCAGGAAGGATCCTTCCTGCCCCTCCCAACTGGCAGAGAACAGAAAATGAAAGGGCAGGTCCAGAGATGAATGAGCCCAAACGTAGTTGTATTGGAACTGATGGGTTGCTATGAGAACGATAAGGAGGAGCCATGCACTGAAAAGACAGATTGTCATCACTCCCCAGAGCAGTTTGCCCAGGCGATAAAAGTCTACATCATCGTTCTTGAATTCAGCAGCGCGGTAGAATGCGAAGACCGACAGGATGCAACTGACAAAAGCAGTCAGAATCAATAGATGTCCAATAATGCCTGACATATGCAGCTAGCCGCTACAGCGTGTTGAGAGATACTCCAGTAAATCCTGGTGTAGACCTCCAAAGCCTCCGTTACTCATGATAAGGATAACATCATCGGGTCGGGCCTCCTGAATCAGAGGCTCCATTAATTGGGGTACGGATGCAAAAGCGTGCGCTTCAGTGCCGGATTTACGGATATGATCAAGAACTACATCAATATTCATGAACCGTTCAGGAGCATCATTGTGCCGAAAGGAAGGCGAACAAAGATAAGCCACTTCGGCGTCCTTGAATGCATTGCCATATGGAATTTCAAAAATTTTTCGTCGACTGGAATTGGAACGCGGCTCAAAGACTGCCAGGATCCGGCGATTAGGCCAGCGTTCGCCGGCTGCTTGAATCGTAGCACGCACAGCGGTTGGATGATGCGCAAAATCGTCCACGACAAGGATGCCGCCGGGTTCTCCAAGGACCTCCTGTCGCCGTTTAACTCCAGGAAAGGATGCTAAACCGCGGGCGATCTCGTCTGCCGCTAATCCTTCATGCAGTGCCACAGTACTCGCTGCGAGGGCATTGCGGAGATTATGATGTCCATTCATTGGCAGAAACATAGTACCAAGATCACGCCCACAATGCACCAGGTTGAATTGTACGCCATCCTCTGTTGCCTCAGTGATACGTCCAACCACATCATGCTTGTCGCTAAGTCCATACGTGAGTACAGGAGCAGGACTGGAGAGCCGGGCGGCAGCAGGATCATCCCCACAGACGACTAGCAATCCATCCGCAGGTACCAGGTCCGCAAAGGCAATGAACGCTTCCTGATATTCATCCCACGATGCGTAAATGTCGGCGTGGTCAAACTCCATAGAAGTCACAATGGCAACCTGCGGCGCATAGTGCATGAATTTGGGCTGCTTGTCAAAATAGGCGCTGTCGTACTCATCGCCCTCTATGACAAACTGCGGTCCAGTTCCTATGGAAAAGCTTTTTTCGAGTCCCTGGAGAACGCCTCCAACCAGAAATCCCGGGTCGCGGCCGGCCGAGTACAGCAAGTGTATTAGGAGCCCCGTTGTTGTTGTTTTTCCATGCGTCCCGGCAACCACTAAACTCCGGCGCTCAAGCAGAAAAAAATGACGTAAAGCCTCCGGCAACGAAAGCTGGGGCAGAGACAGCTCCCGTGCTACTGTTGCTTCAACATGTGTCGGCGTACATGCATTGCCGGTGATAACCAGATCAGGTGTAGGGGCGAGATTTTCCTCCGTGTACCCGTTCAGTACAGGTATGCCTTGTTGTTCCAGGAAAGTACTCATCGGCGGATACACATTGCTGTCGGATCCACGCACTGCGTATCCCGCCTCTTTGAGGAGTCCTGCGAGGGCGCCCATGCCCGTACCACAGATACCAATCAGGTATATGTCGCGTGTATGGGGTTCAGGCGGGGGTCTTTCAAATATTCGCAGACTCGCATCAGCGAAATCCCCCAGATTTCTCATTCGGTTGGCACTGACATTGAGGCACTCCTACTGGCTCGAAGGTGCATAAGCAGCGAGTCGAAAGCGGAATACATGACTGGTACAATGACCAGGGTAAGGAATGTTGCAAAGGTAAGTCCACTGATGATCGCAGTCCCCATGGGCCCCCAGAACTGTGTGTTTTCTGATCCAAACTGAATATTGGGGGCTAGATCCGAAAATAGACCGACAAAATCCACGTTGAGTCCGAAAGTGAGTGGTACAAGTCCGATCACCGTAGTTAAAAAGGTTAGCAGTACGGGACGCAGACGCGTAGCGCCACCATCTATGATCGCTTCTACTTTACTCAGCCCGCGATCACGCAACTGACGGATATAATCTATCAGCACAATGTTATTGTTAACAACGATTCCAGCCAGACTGATGACCCCGATAAAGGTCATCAGACCGAAAGGGGTGCGTGTTAGAATCAGGCCAAGAAGTACGCCAATGAGTCCCAATGCCACCGCCAACATGATAATTATGGGGACAATGACACTGTTGAACTGAGCAATCAGGATCAGGGTGATTGCGGCAACCCCGATGGCCATTGCGGTTTGCAAGAATCCAAAAGCCTCCGCCTGATCCTCGCTCTCGCCCGTATAGGTCAACTGGTACCCCAAGGGCAGGGAATCTCGATAGTCCCCTAAATGTGCCTGGACCTGCTGTAACACAGCAGCCCCGTTGGCCCCGGCAACAACATCGCCGGTAATGGTAGCAACCCGGCTCAGATCAAGCCGTGTGATTGATCCATAGCCGCTGGCAGTTTCAAAATCTGCAATTGCGGACAAGGGGATCTGAGCTCCTTCATGCAGAACAGTCAGTTGGTTGAGCGCTTCCAGGCTTGCACGCTGCTCCTCGCCCAAGCGCACGGTAACATCGTATTCCTCCTCCCCAAAGCGATATTTTGTGGCTTCACTGCCTTGAACGGCTGAACGGACTACGTTGCTGATTTTACGCGTATCAAGCCCCAGGCGAGCTGCTCTTTCCCGATCAATCAGAATGCGGACCTCTGGGCGGCCGGTATTGAGGTTGTTATTAAGATCCACAAGATCCGGGATCGTACCGTCTGCGGCTGCCTGCCGCAAAGAAGCCGTGACTTCCTCGGTGATACGCGTTATTTCAGTAAAATCCTGCCCGGTGATTTCAATGTTGACGGGTTTGCCCACCGGTGGGCCGGCGTTGTCTTTATTGATCTCGAAGGTGACTCCGGGAATTCCCTGCAGAGACTCGCGTAATCGTTGGAGCGTATTTCGACTCGACTCGGGTCGATCACCATAATCAACTACGTTCAGCGTGAGAAGGGCCCTTTCGGGGCTGCCGGGGCCGCCTCCTGTAAGCCCATCTCCTCCGCTGCCGGTACCAACATTCACGAGCATGTTTTTGATGTTGTCACGGTCGTTGTTGTTGTTGTTCAAAAGCTCCTCAACCCTCGACTGCGTAATGTTGGCAACATTGTTTGTCTCGTCCAGGTGCGTTCCCAACGGCAGTTCCATATCAACGGTAATGAAAGTGGGGTCCGTGTCAGGGAAGAACTCCACGCCAGTCGGAGCAGCCCCAAATAGCCCAATAATAGCCACGAAACCGCCCGTTACTCCTATAAGAAGTCTTGAACGGTTGTCTGTCAACAGGATTCGGGTTCGATGCTTCAGCAGCTTTCCGTTCATGAAGTATCCCAGTGCCCCAATAGCCATGACGATCGCGGGTAGGCAGAGCAGGATCAGGATCGTCTGAAATTCTGCCCCGCGAATAAGTGACATTAGGCCCAGAATAGTCGAAGACAGCAGAGCAAAGAAACCACCTGCCTTTATACTTTGGAGTCCACCCAGATAGATGATTTCACAGCCATGCAGGAGAACCATCACAAGTCCCATCACCATCAATATGCCCGCGGGATAAAGAAGAACGGTTCCAGCAGCCGCATTGGCAAAGGACATGACTAGTCCGCCCAGAACTAAGAGGAGGAAACCCAGAGCTAAACAGGCAAGGCAGAAGGAATTTCGCAGATAAGGGTTGGGAGTGCGGAAGACCGCGATAATTGCAAGCACAACGGATGCCAGTCCAAGGAAGATTGCGGCTCCAAAAAATGGTGAGGGCCCTTCTGGCGTAGCCATAAATATGGAGACCACAGCGGTAATCAACCCCGCAAGATAGGTCAGCGCCACACCAGACCAAAGTCGTTTGCGTGCGAAAGCAGGAGATCGGACCTCATACTCACGCTGCAGCTGTGCGTCCAGAAACTTACGGTACCAACTAATGAGCCTAGGCATGCCCTTGGCGACGAAGCCCTTGGCGACAGGGTTGAAGCAGAAGCGGTGCAGTGTCATGAGCACTGGTATCGCAAGCGAGAGTACCAGGAGTGTTTGCCAGTTGGTAAGTCCGATAATCAGCGCGATACCGGCGAAAAACACAAACAATCCAATCCGCAGGACGGCGGAATAACGCTTTTTCGGGTCGGTGTCCAAGCGAACGAAGTACCCCGTTATGACAGGGTTTATGATTATAGCAACGAAGAGCGAGCAGGTCAGCGTAATGATGAGCGTCATGGGGAGGTACCCCATAAACTCCCCTGTGATGCCGGGCCAGAACATCATCGGAATGAATACTGCTACGGTAGTTGCAGTTGATGCTACGACGGCGGAGCCCACTTCGGCGGTTCCACGTTTGGCAGCTTCAAATCTGGAGTAACCCAGTTCCTTGTACCGATAAATGTTCTCAACAATTACCACGGCATTGTCAACCAGCATGCCGAGCGCAATGATCAGCGAGAAAAGGATCACGAAGTTTAACTCCTGCCCCAGTATCTGAAGCGTGAGAAAGGAGAGGAACATGGAGAGCGGGATAGCAATCCCCACCAGTGTTGCTGTACGGACGCCCAGGAAGAACAATAGCACTAGGACCACAAAAATCAATCCACTGATAATGTTGTTCTCAAGGTCGGTTACGAGCTGTCCGACCTGTTCACTTTGGTCGCCGGTAATTAGAATTTGTAATCCGCGAGGGAAGGGGAACTCACCAAGGACGGCTTGAATGTCGTCAGCTGTATCAAGGATGTTTGCTCCACTGCGCTTCTTGACATTGAGCGTAATGACGGGATACATCCCTGATTCAGATATTCTGACCAGACGATTTCCCCGTTCCTCCTGCATGAGCTGCAGTCTCGCGTAAGTGGACCGTTCCTTGAAGCCGAAGTCGACCTCAGCCACATCACCTACGTACACGGGAAATCCCCCTGGGCTTTCGATCACCAAATCATTGATTTCCCGCTCAATTTCCCGGAATTCTCCGTCAATGCGCAGGATGTAGTTTTGGCGATCAACTCTGATCGTTCCTCCAGGTGTATTGGAGTTCTCGGCGTTGATGGTCTCAATGAGATCGGTGAATGTGAGCCCATATCCCTGTAGTGCACGGATATCTACATTCACCTGAACCTCTCGCTCGAGTGCGCCAATGACCTGTACTTCCAGGACATCGGGGCTCTTTTCAATCTCGTCCGCCAGATCCTCTGCGACATCTTTGAGTTCGGTAAGTGTAAACGCTCCCCCCAGATTGATACTCATGATGGGGATATCTTCGACATCGAATTCACTGACGATGGGTTCCTCAATATCACCGGGCAGTCGTGGTTTTGCCAGTTGTACTTTATCTCGAACTCGCTGGTAAGCGAGGTCAAGTGACACATCAGGATTGAATTCCACGATGATTGTGGAAACTCCCTGCACGGAGGAGGATCGAATTTCCTTGATTCCAGATACGGACTGCACTTCCTCTTCCACGATCCGGGTGATCAGGGATTCGATGTCGCTGGGGCTGGCTCCCGGATAAACAGAAGTGATAATAATAGTTGGTATCTCGATGGAAGGAAAGGCTTCCTTCGAAATCGTCAAGTAGCTGACCAGACCCCCCACCGTAAGCATCAAGGTCAAAATTGCAACACTCGGGCGGTACTTGATCGCAATCTCAGTGATTTTCATTATAGCCGATCAAAGGTCTATGGTGGAATCCGAGCGCGCATTCAGGATAGGAATCCCATACTCATCCAGTGCATAATAATGTTGGTCTGTGATTATGCGGTCACCGTCTCCCAGGGTTGATTGTCCGCGGATGACCACTGTTTCGCCGGCGGTCAGGCCGCTTGTAACCACGACCCGGTTGGCATATTCAGGACCGACGGTAATGCTACGACGTTGGGCGAAGCTACCCTCCTCACGTTGTTCAATGACATAAATAGCCAGTCCTGCTTCGTTGCGGGTGATGGCGTTGCCGGGGATAACCAGTGCACCTTCAATGGTGAGTCTCACAATTGCCAGCTGCACGATCATTTCGGGTTTCAATTTTCCATCCGAATTATCCACCGCAATTTTTACTTCAAATGAGCGACTATTGGGATCTATTACACTGCCGGCAAAACTGACGCGTCCTGTGCGTGCAGGAGCTCCATCGCTACGTGGGCTGATTCTTGCCAGCGTGCCGATTTCGATCTCGCCGGCATACCTCTCTGAGATGCCTGCCACGACTTGGACACTGCGTGAATCTACCAGGCGAAGTAATTGCGTACCACCCACAACCTGCTCACCGGGCTCAATGTAGCGCTCTTCAACTGTGGCAGTAATAGGTGCAGGAAGAACGGTATTAGCCAGTTGGCGCGTAGCCTGGTCATAAACGGCTTCAGCCAAAGACAGTGCTGACTTTGCCTGATCGAGCGTCGTTTCCAGACGCGTGAATTCCAGGGCACTGATGATTGAATCTGCAAAAAGGGGCTGTTGTCTATCGAAGCTGTCCTGAGCAACTCTCAATGCAGCGCGGGCATTACTAACCTGTGCTTCGGCTTGACGATGCGCTGTCTGCAGGAGTTCATCGTCAACACGCGCAACTGTCTGTTCTGCACGGACAGTTTCCCCTAGGGAGGCTATCATTTCCAGTGTGCCGGTCGTCCGCGCCGAGACGATCACATCATGATTTGCTTCAATGGTCCCAGTGAGCTCGATAAAATCGTCAAACGCAATGGGAAGCATTTCGAGCGTCTCAACATGTTTGGCCGCCACCGGCGGAGGTTCACTTTCGGCATTTGGACTATTTCCCGGATCTGCACATGCAGACCAGAAGCAGCAACAAAGTAGTAGGATATAAGGAGTTCTCATAGGTTGATTTTGTTACTTGCCAGCCAAGGCCAGTCTGAGATCGGTCTGTTTCCCTATCGGTACGCCAAGGGCAACCTCCAGGTTACTTTGAGCAATCAGGAAGCTGTGTACGGCACGCAGATGGTTCAGTTTACTGGTATCCAGTTGCTCGGATGCAGACCTCACTTCCAGGAGGTTAGCTACGCCCTCATTAGATCTGGACAGGGTATACTCATAATTGAGCTCGGCATTCGCTACATTGGTCTCCTGGCTTGTGATCTGGTGATAGGCAGTTGTGAGGTCACGCAGCGCGGATTCAATTTCCAATCTCATTGCAGCCGTAGCTTGATCAAGTGCCAATCCCGCCTGACGGGCCGCAACCTGCGCACGCTGGACTGCACGTCTGTTTTGCAATCCGTCAAAAATTGTCCACTGGAGTCTGAATCCAACATTTACAGCGGACTGCCAGTACGCTTCGCTGAAGTAGTTGTTAGTGCTCTGTGAAAACTTGAATGGATTCGTAGGATCCGTGATAGTAAAAGTTCGAGTATCCGGGACCCGACCGGTGTAGCTGAAATTGGCGAAGGCATCCAACGTCGGGAAGCGGGTTAGTTTGGTGGCTCGGATCTCGTTCAGAGCAAACGTATAAGCAAGCCTGGCTTCTTCAATATCCGGTCGTCCGCGAATTGCACGCTGGAATGCATCAGTAGCTGCAACGGAGAGATATGGTGATATCTCATCAATTGTCAGTGTTCCATTAATGACAATATCCTGCTCCATGGGCAGTCCAAGCATGTATTTAAGTTGGTCAATTGCATTGTTTGCCAGGGATTGTGCACGAACCAATGCTGTTTCCTGATTGGTTAGCTCCACGTCCATGCTGAGTCGCTGAATTTTAGGCAGAATTCCCCTGCTAACACGGATTGCTGTTTCATCCCGTGAGGCACGAATCCTTGTCACACTCTGGGCAGCAACACGAACTTCTTCCTCGGCAAGCAATGCACCATAAAATGCCTCGCGAACCTGGCCAATAATGATTTGCTCCTGCCGCTCGGCCGCTTTACTGATTTGTTGAAGTGCGGTCCGGAATCCATCGGGATGCACGATTCTGACCCAATTAGCCACATTTATAATCGTTTGCGTTATCGAAACCGAGTTCAGGTATTGATTAGCAACCGAGAACGGGTTATCGCTGGGCTCGCTGGGCATGATTCCCGCTGCGTCCAGTCCTCTTCGCTGTCGATCGGCAAACTCGGCAAATGTAATTGGGTGTGTAGTATTATTTCCATCTGTTCGCGCTGACTCATTAAAGCCTAGCCAGTCGATGAAGGCGAACCCGGAGAAGAAGTCTCCGGCAGCGCTGCCGGCAAAAGGATTGGCGTCCTTCACATTTCTCGTGTAGGAGCTCGTTCCCTCGATCGTTGGGAAAGCTACGCCTACGGAGCTAAGAATCAGCAACCTGTTATCCTCCTCGGCAAGTTTACTGGCTTGGAGGGCATAATTGTTTAGCAGGGCAATCTCGACAGCCTCATTCAGTGTGATGCTGATAGGAGTGTCCTGGGAGCGGGCGAGCGGGGCATGCAGGAGGAGAACAATGGCGATAATGGCGGGCCGCATTGAATCAGTGATAACTGGTATTAGATTGGGGCGCGCTCAAATCCCGATTGAACGGACCCAAAAGCGAACGCAGTTGTACGCGTGGCCTTGCTGTCGGTTGACAGTAAATAAGTCCTGGGAATTACGTTGAGCGTGTACCGGGCTTCGCAGGGCTAAACGAAATCCTTGTGTTGGTGCGCGTGCAGGTAGTCAACCACATTCTTGACCTGCTGTGTGCTACGATTGTGGCAGACAAGCAGTGCATCATCGGTGTCTACGATCACGACATCATGGACGCCTACAACGGCAACGAGGCGTTTACCGGCATGCACAAGCGAGCGACTAGTATCGTGCACGATAACATTCCCCCTGAGCACGTTGCCATGACGGTTTTTATCACTCAGATCGTAGACTGCACGCCAGTCGCCAATGTCGCTCCACCCAAAATTTCCAGGAACGACGTAGACATTGCTGGCTCGTTCCATGACGCCGAAGTCAATGGAGATGCGCGTACTCTTGTGGTAAGCCCTACGGATGGCTGCGATTTCCTGCTCGGTCCCGATGTGTTGCGCTGCTTTATTGAAGGCGGCCCAGGTACTCGTTAGATGTGTTTGCATGTTTGACAGGAGTGCATCCGCACGCCAGACAAAAATCCCGCTGTTCCAGAGAAAATCACCGGAATCCAGAAATCTTTCTGCAGTGGCTTCGTTAGGCTTTTCGGCAAAGGTGCGGACTCTATGGGTGTCGGTACTCTGGTTGCTAGGGGTGTCATACTGGATGTACCCGTAGCCGGTGGCGGGGTAGGAGGGTTGGATACCAATCGTAACCAGGGCATCGGGCTGCTCAGCCGCAGCGACCGCTTTATTCAGAATCTCAATAAAGCGTGCTTCATCTTTTATCAAGTGATCCGCCGGCAACACAATCATGATTGCATCGGGGTCAATCGCAAGCAGTTTGATCGCTGCGTAAGCAATGCACGGAGCAGTGTTGCGGCTTATAGGTTCGCCAAGAATGCAGTCTTCGGGGATTGCGGGTAACTGTCTGCGTGTAAGGTCTGTGTAGCGCTCATGAGTTACGACCAAGGTTCGTTCTGGAGGTGTTATCGGGGCAACACGTTTCACTGTTTTCTGGAGTAGGGTTCCCTCTCCCAAGACATTAATGAACTGTTTGGGATGCGCCTCTCTGCTCCGTGGCCAAAATCGACTGCCGATCCCCCCTGCCATAATAACGCTGTAAATCATCTCTATGTTGGTTGGACCAGAAGATATAAACCGATTGTTAATTGGAAACAGTTCTACTATATACAGGCAGTTTAGTCACGGTTCCATCAAATGAGACAAGTTTATGCAAAGATTTGTTGTTACATGGGATGACCCAATAGTATTCGCTTCGCGTACAAGTGGTGATTTATTGCTTCGGAAGTGCTAACTCATGAAGATTGGGATAGTCGGAACAGGTTACGTTGGTCTGGTGTCGGGCGTTTGCTTTGCTGAAATGGGCAATGATGTCTGGTGCGTTGATGTCGATGAGGCCAAGGTTGCCAGTCTGCGTAGAGGAGAAATGCCAATCTACGAACCCGATCTTGACAGCCTCCTGCACCGCAATTTGCGCGAAGAGCGCCTGACCTTCACCACCTTGCTCAATGAAGCTCTGGAAAATGCCGAGATCATTTTTCTGGCATTGCCAACACCGCCTGATGCGGACGGAGAAGCGGATTTGTCCTACGTGCTGCAGGTCGCACACGCAATCGGCACTTGGCTCAGGGATAATGCGAAGTACAGGATTATAGTTAACAAGAGCACCGTTCCTGTAGGGACTGCTGCCAAGGTCAGGGAGGTACTGATTGCGCAGGGGGCTAGGTACGAGGAGGATTTTGACGTAGTATCCAATCCGGAATTTCTCAGGGAGGGAGCTGCCGTTGACGATTTTATGAAGCCGGAAAGAGTCATTTTGGGGACTTCAAGTGACCATGCGGGCAACATCATGCGACGCCTCTATGAACCATTCGTTCGACAGGGAAATCCTATCATTGTAATGGACGAGCGCTCAGCCGAGGTAGCCAAGTACGCGGCAAACGCTTTTTTGGCAACACGTATCAGTTTCATGAACGAGGTGGCCAACTTGTGTGATCGCGTGGGGGCAGACGTAGATAAAGTGCGCATTGGGATCGGCAGTGACCGCCGTATCGGCAGGCATTTCCTGTATGCTGGGATTGGTTTTGGTGGAAGTTGTTTCCCAAAGGATGTACAGGCACTCCTGCGTACCGCGCATAGCAATGACTATGTTTTCAAGATGCTTCAGGCAGTACTTGAGGTTAACGAAAGCCAGCGGATGTTATTGGTAGATCGTGTGCGGGCTTACCTAGGGGAAGGATTGCGGGGAAAACACGCGGCAGTTTGGGGGCTTGCTTTCAAGGCTAATACGGATGATGTTCGCGAATCGCCCGCCCATGTAGTTGTCCGCGGACTTTTGGCGGAGGGGGTACGCATTACTGCTTTTGACCCGGAGGCTATGGCGACGTCCAGGACAGTTCTTGGCAATTCGGTGACCTATGCCAAGAGTGCTTATGCCGCCTTGGAAGGCGTGGATATGTTACTCATTTGCACGGAGTGGCCGGAATTCAGGCGGCCGGATTTCGAGAGAATGAAGGGGCTAATGCGGCAACCACTTATCTTCGATGGGCGTAATTTGTATAATGCCCGCAGGATGGCAGAGCGAGGATTTGATTATCATTGCATTGGTCGTCCGAGGGTGTCTCCTGCTGGAGGAGCATGAGTTTATTCGATTTGGCAACTATAGACGGCAATGGATTGGCAGGCGTATCTGACTATTGCTGTGATCGTCTCGATCGCTGTGGCACTAGTTCGGGATCTGGCTAGGCCGGACCTGATTTTTCTCGGTGCTCTGGGATTGCTTTTGGTTGCAGGGGTGGTCACTCCATCGGAGGCATTTGCTGGTTTTTCTAACGGGGCGGTAATTGCACTTGGGTCACTTTTCGTTGTGGCCGCCGGAATAGAGGAAAGCGGACTGCTGCGCCGGTTTGAGCGGCAATTGCTGAGGAGGGTCTCTAACCTGTCGACGGCCCTGTTTCGGCTCATGGTGCCGACGGCATTGGTCTCGGAATTTATGAACAATACTCCCGTGGTTGCAATATGGACGCAACCTGTGCAGCGGTGGGCTTACAGATCCAGACTTTCTCCTTCTAAATTACTCATCCCGTTATCGTATGCTGCAATTGCTGGCGGAATGATCACGCTGATAGGTTCTTCCACCAACGTGGTGGTTTCTGGATTGGCACAGGATGCGGGACTTACGCTAGCTCTTTTCGATTTTACCTTGATTGGGCTGCCGGCAGCTGTCGTTGTATTAATATTTATGGCTTTTCTCGGAGTGCGACTTTTGCCAGATCGAGCTAGTGAGCCGACGTTTACCCGTTCCCGTCTGGAAAAGTGTTTATTTGAAGTCCGTGTAACCAGGCGCAGCCCTCATATTGGTCAAACCTTGAAACAGGCTGGGTTGGGTGTTGGAGACGAATCTGCTGTAATCGTTCAGATTAGGCGTGGCAAGCACGTAATGGCTTTCGATCCGCAATTAATTTTGGGTCAGGACGATGTGCTATGCTTTAGCGGCAGTCTCTCGGTTCTGGAGGACCTGCTGGACAGACCAGGATTTGGTCCCGGAAGGGCTATTTCCGAGCAACGACTTGGCAATCTTCTTCCAATGTACGAGGCTGTGATCAGTGATACTTCCACTATGATCGGCAAATCCCTCGCTGAGGTGGATTTTCTTGCTGCATATGGTGCGGTTGTGCTGGCTGTGCAGCACAAGTCGGGGGTGCTTGAAGGTGCTGGTATGAGAGATACAACCCTAAAGGCCGGCGACCTGTTGTTGGTTGGTGCGGTAGCGGGTTTTGAGGAGCGTTGGAACGCAAGTCACGCAGAATTCTTCTATGTCGTGCCCCGCGGCGTGTCTCGCCGAAAATATTCGAGAGTAAGGATGGTAATGTCAGTGGGTATCCTGGCAGCCATGGTTTTGGCTATCAGTACTGGAAGGGTTCCATTGCCAACAGCGGCATTTACAGCTGCACTTGCCATGGTAGTGACACGCTGTATCACGGTTGCAACTGCCCGAAACGCATTGGATCTGCAAGTGCTGTTACTTATAGCGTCCGCACTTGGGCTTGGGGTTGCTGTAGGAAAGACAGGTGTTGCAGAGAACCTTGCCCAAGTCCTGACAGAAATTGGCGGAGTCAGCCCGATTCTGGCCTTGCTTGTACTGTATGCATGTACCAACGTACTCACGGAGTTGATCGCAAACAAGGCGGCCGCGGTACTGATGTTGCCGGTTGCATTTTCTATGGCCTCAACTTTTGATGCGGACCCCAAGGCATTTGTATTGACCGTGGCAGTTGCCGCGGCCGCCAGCTTTATGACCCCCGTGGGTTATCAGACAAACCTGATGGTCATGGCCGCGGGGAATTACAGGGTTCGGGATTACTTACGTGTTGGACTGCCCGTTAGTCTATTGGTAATGCTGGTCTCCACAACAATCATCTCCATACGGTGGTTGTAAAAGTCATGTGAACAGATATGCACCTTGTTGGTGCAACGCGTTTCTCCGATTTTAGGTAGTCTACTTTCTCCTATTGCTATTCCCCCAACAGAAACGCTATGGCAGTTTTGATTGAGCCTCATGGAGGCTCATTGACGGAGTCTCTCGTGGATCAAGAGCGCAGGGAGGCTCTTCGAAGCAATTCGGTCAATCTTCAGTCAATAGTTCTCTCAGATCGGCAATTATGCGATTTGGAGTTGTTACTCTGCGGTGGATTCTCCCCGCTCAGGGGTTTCCTGAATCAGGAGGATTACGATGGTGTTCTGCGGGACATGCGCCTTTCGTGTGGCACCCTTTGGCCCATACCGGTCACGCTTGACATTACTGAGGAGGATGTGAAGCGAATCAAAGGGCATCGTCAAATAGCACTTCGTGATGTCACAGGGTTACTCCTGGCGATCCTTCATGTCGGAGATCTCTGGAAGCCAGACAAGAAGCGAGAGGCGAGAGAGGTCTTTAACACGGTCAGCAGCGAACACCCGGCGGTGGAATATCTCTTCAACCGGGCAGGTACGTATTATCTAGGCGGCACACTGGAAGGGGTTCAGTTGCCTCCTCATTATGACTTCCCGAACCTTCGTCATACGCCTCGGCAACTGCGCGAAATTTTTCGGAGTCAGGGGAGTTCGCGTGTCGTAGCCTTCCAGACGCGCAACCCAATGCATCGTGCGCACAAGGAGTTGACCGACCGAGCCTCTCAGGAGATAGGTGGGAATCTGCTGATCCACCCCGTAGTGGGGATGACGAAGGCGGGAGATATAGATCACTACACGCGTGTACGTAGCTATAAAAAGCTGCTAGACTATTATCCCGAAGGACAGGCTTTAATTAGTCTGTTGCCGCTCGCGATGCGCATGGGTGGACCGCGGGAAGCACTCTGGCACGCAATCATTCGCAAGAATTATGGCTGTACCCACCTTATCATTGGGCGTGATCATGCCGGTCCAGGCATGATGAAAGATGGTACACCGTTCTATGGTCCGTACGATGCCCAGGACCTAGTCAGGGACCATGCGAAAGAAGTAGGTATAGGTGTGGTGCCATTTCGGTTAATGGTTTATGCACCAGAATCAGACGTGTACAAGCCGATAGACGAAGTGGTTGAGGGCGAGGAAACCCTGAATATTTCAGGAACTCAGTTGCGGGGGATGCTTTCTAGTGGGGAGGAGATTCCCGAATGGTTCTCTTACAAGGGTGTGATTGAGGAGTTGCGAAAGACTTATCCTCCGCGGGGACAACAGGGATTCGCCGTGTTCCTGACGGGGTTGTCCGGATCAGGAAAATCCACGATTGCAAACGCACTTCAGGCAAGACTACTGGAGCTCTTGTCATGTCCGGTCACGCTCTTGGATGGAGACGTAGTCAGGACCAATCTGAGTAAAGGCTTGGGTTTCTCGCAGGAAGATCGATCTACAAACGTTCAGCGCATTGGCTATGTCGCCTCAGAAATTGTTAAGCATCGTGGAGTAGTTATCTGCGCACCAATTGCCCCGTATAAAGAGGATCGTGCCATTAATCGCCGGCGTATAGAGCGCGAAGGTGGTTACATCCAGGTTTTTGTAAATGCTTCGCTAGAGGTTTGTGAACGTAGAGACGTTAAGGGTTTATATGCGAAGGCCCGTGCAGGAATCATTAAGGGTTTTACCGGCATTGACGATCCCTATGAGGTACCTGAAAATTCTGAAGTTGTCTGCCGGACGGATGAAGAAACCGTGGAAGAGAGCACGCAATTTATCGTTCAAAAGCTGAGAGATTTAGGTTTTCTGTAGAATAAAAGCATGAAAACATCTGCATATGAGGCGCTGAAAGAGCGTATAGAGTCACGTGATCTGACGATTGCTGTGATAGGTTTGGGGTATGTAGGACTGCCGCTTGCAGCAGCTTTTGCCGAGGTGGGGTTCCGGGTTATTGGAATTGATGTTGACGAGAAAAAGACGCGATTGGTCAATCGAGGCATATCCTACATAGAGGACATGGCTAGCGAACGATTGAGTACGCTCGTGGATCAAGGGTTCCTGCGCGCGACAAGCGAGTTTGACATTCTGGATACCTGCGATGCCGTAAGTATTTGTGTTCCAACTCCGTTGCGTAAGACCGGAGCACCGGACGTTTCACACATTCTGGGTGCTGCAGATGCGATCGCCGAGCATCTGCATCCGGGCATGATTGTCGTACTGGAAAGCACCACATATCCAGGCACGACTACCGAGGTAATTTTGCCACGCTTTCATCAAGAGGCAGAGAATCTGGAAGTGGGGAAGGACTTTTTCCTGTGTTTTTCGCCCGAACGCGTTGATCCCGGGCGTAGGGACTGGACTACAAAGAATACGCCAAAGGTGATGGGTGGAGTGACACCGGAATGCCTTCAGGTGGGCAGGATGCTGTACGAGTCTGCCATTGAGTCTGTTGTCCCGGTATCAAGTACGGAGGCGGCAGAGCTTACAAAGTTGGTGGAGAACACATTTCGAGCCGTAAACATCGGGTTGGCAAACGAAGTACTTCTGATTTGCGATAAACTGGGTTTGAATGCCTGGGAGGTAGTTGAAGCAGCGGGGACAAAGCCGTTTGGCTTCATGAAGTTCCTGCCCGGCCCAGGGCTTGGGGGGCATTGCATCCCCATTGATCCTCAGTACTTGTCCTGGAAGTTGCGCACCTTGGGGTACACTGCTCGGTTTATTGAATTGGCTACCGAGATTAACACAGCTATGCCCAAGTATTGGGTGGGCTGTGTGCAAGATGTACTTAACGAAGAAGGAAAGCCGTTGCGGGGCAGCAGCATTCTGGTGGTAGGTGTTGCATACAAAAAGGATGTTGGCGATTTACGTGAGTCCCCCGCTCTGGATATCCTCAAGCTTCTTAGGGATAAGGGGGCAAAAATCAATTACCATGATCCATATGTGCCGGTTTTCACGCTTGATGAACTGGAGATGGTATCGGTCGTCGACCTGGACGCTGCTTTGGCTGAGGCAGATTGCGTGTTAATTGCCACGGACCATACCAGTTATGACTGGCCTGCATTGCACAAGCAAGCTCGGTTGGTCGTGGATACGCGGGCTACGCTGGGTCAGGAGCAAGATGCGATCATGAGATACGCATGGGCGGGTGTGCGCGGTTGAGTATGAGTAACTGGTAGAGTGCGACTCTGACAGGCCGTCTTACCGTAGACCAGTTGAGTTCTTGTTTAGGCGCTATTATGTAGATCAAATAGCTGGAGTGTTCTGGCAAAGTGAGCAACATTAGCTTCTGTTTTCTTTATCAATCAACCTGAATAGTTCTGTGGAGGATTATATCAATTCTATTGCTACTGCATTTATAATTTTTGCTTGGAATGAATGTTAAACAGAAAGCCGGCCGAGACAGATTAAAGCGCGAGCTGTTGGGGCAATTTTATCAGTTGATATTCCAGAATTCTCGCAACGTGGTCTAAGGTAAAGGCGGCGCATACCGGTCAGCGCCGAACTGGCGTTGTTACATATCGGCCGTTAATAGCAGACTCAGGCTTTTAGGAACCACAGTTCAAAGGCTAATGAGTCCGGTCACTCGCAGGTTGGGGCCACCCAATGAATTTTCGTGCGCGGCGGAAAACTCCAGCATGCGGTTACCAAGGCGCCGGCGATAGGTGCCGTGCATGTCCAGCGTCCAGCCTTGTGGGCGAATCTTCGGGCTTTGTGTCATACCGGGTACGCGATCCTGCCATAGAGCGACGCCGGCACGGGTATGGCCGCCCCAGTGAGGCGCCGCAGTCAGTGAAAACCCTTCCTCATTCTGACTTCCGACCGTGAGGGTCAGGCCAAAGCCGCTCTCCTCGAAATCGGCGGCGGAGTGGAACGCAAGCCATCGTCCTTGCAAGCCGAGGCCAATGAGGCTGAATCGCGTCTGAAGGCCACCGGAGATTTCAATGCCGCGACCGGTCTGCCCATCGCCGCCGTCATATCGCGCGTGCACGGCGCCGAACGGAGCAAATCCGGCCCGACCGGTACTCATTTCACCGCTGACATCCAGACCCAGACGAGCCTGATGAACACGAGCCTGTATATCATTAATGGTTTCCGATCCTTCGACCGTTGACAAACGTGTCCAACCCGCGTCAGCCCGAATCCCAAACGCAACGGGGCCATCGGTCGGTCCCAACTGTCTGCGGTAGTCCAGCAACCCCAGGGCAAGCCTTAACGGACTGGTGCCGATGCGGCCGGTAGCCCTTTCATTGCGGGCCTCGCCTCGTCCCATGCCTGCAGTGGCCCAGATATTGGTAGGGCCGCGGGACCAGCGCAAGTATGGATACATCGACGTTATGGTCGTAGTCAGCTGCCCGGCGGCTGTTCCGGCCGTCCAGTCGCCCTCTCCCTGGCTGCGTCCCATGGCGACGCCAAAGAGCCAATCCGAAAGCTGCGCGTCAACCCCCAGATACCAGGTATTCAGGTTGCCCTTGTAGTCGCCCGCCACCGTCCCGGATTCTGCAGCAGCGCCACCGTAGCGTTGAAAGTCGCTTTGGCCCCACGCCGACCAGGTGACACCGCGACGCAGTGAATCAGCATGCGGCCCTGTCCAAGTGAACGTAAAGTCCATATCGGACATACCTGCCCCAGGCACTGCAAGATGCAAGGGATTTCGAAAAGCCTCGGGCGCATGGGTTTGCGGGGGGGCATTGGTTATAGGCGCCGCGCCCGGCGTCATGCCTGACGCATGTTCGCGGTCAAAGGATGGGTTACCCATCTGTGGATAGGCGGGCAGCCACCCAAAGGCAATTCTTTGCGCCATGGCCCGGAGCATACGCGAGTTCGGAAGCGTAACGGGTCTGCCTCCCACGCGCAAGCCTGATAGCAGGTTCGTGCCGGTCTGCCCGGAGGGCGCGTAGTTTGACACACGTCGCTCTAGGGTCATGCGGACACTGGCGAGATGCGAGCGCGCCAGTGCGGCGAACGCGTCGCCCAATACCGATCGAACCGGTTGATCGCTGACGCCGACTGATACGCGCTGGGTTGCGGAAAGACCGCCGCGATCCGTAGCCGTGACGGTAAGCGCGGCCTCGCCGAAGGCTACCGGGGCAATTACGAGTTCCACGCCGCTAATTACGGCGGTTGCAATGGTCGGGTCTGAGCTTTCCGCGCTGAAAGTCAGCGGGTCGCCATCGGAATCGGTAAAGTAGGGTGTAACATCTATCGTTATCTCGCCGCCGCCCTCGTCCAGTAACTGAGCCGGAATTGAACCAACCGCCACAGGGCCATCATTGACTGGCATCACAGTCACCGCGACCATTGCCGTGTCGGTAAGGCCCGCTGCGTCGGCGACGACGTATGTGAACATATCCGGGCCGTTATAATCCGGATCAGGGGCATAGGACACCATGGTTCCGCCCGACGAGATTTCGGGCATACCGTGCTCCGCGGGCGAGACGCTATGAACTCGCAGCATATCGCCATCCAAGTCGGTGTCGTTGCCAAGCACCGGAATCTCAATGGATTCGTCCTCCAGGGTAACGGCCGTATCATCGGAGGCAACAGGCGCGTCGTTAACCGACGAAACCCTTACCCTGACTGTAGCCGTATCTGTCAGCCCTCCCACATCGGCGACGACGTAGGTAAACTGGTCCTCGCCGTGGTAATTCGGCTCCGGGGCATAGGTAACGCTAAGTCGATCGGACGTGATTTCAGCCGTGCCGTGTCCGGCCGCGGAGACACTTTGGATGTGTAAAGCGTCTACTTCTATATCAGTGTCGTTGTTCAGCACGTTAATCTCAATGGCCTCGTCCTCGCTCGTGGCAGCCTCATCGTCGGACGCGACAGGCGCGTCATTGACCGGTGTTACGGTTACCCGTACATGCGCGGTATCGGTCAGGCCTCCCGCATCGGTGACGACGTAGGTAAAGGCATCCAGGCCATGATAATCCAAATCCGGTGTATAGGACACCGTGGTTTCGTCCAGAGAGATTTCGAGCGTACCGTGATCGGCGGCCGAGGTGCTCTGTACCCGTAGCGGATCGCCATCGAGGTCCGTGTCATTGCTGAGTACGGGAATCTCAACCTTCACATCCTCCTGTGTGGAAGCTTGATCGTCGGATGCAAGGGGCACATCATTGACAGCAGTAACGGTAACCCGGACTATCGCGGTATCGGTCAGGACTCCCGCATCGGCGATAACATAGGTAAAGGCGTCTGTCCCGAAATAATCGGCATCTGGGGCATAGGAAATGCTCATACGATCCAGTGCCGTTTCAGCCGCGCCGTGTGT
>JAJEDR010000066.1 GCA_022821385.1 Rhodothermales bacterium | reverse complement strand
ATGATAGTGAGCGCCCCACGACTCAATAGTGTATCAATGCGGTCAGGTATTAGCAACGCGTTCGGCATCGCCACAGCCATTCCCTCGTGAAACACATTATTTTCAGCAGAAGCGAGCGTCGTTACGGTGTAGCTGCCTGATGCAGATTGAGGATCCGCCCAAAACATTTTGCCCGGATTTTTCACATCACCAAAAGACACGCCGTAGATCACGCGCCTGGGCTCCTGTAATGTGATCGTAAAAGAGTCCCCGAATGCAGGCTGCAACCCAGCCATTTGAGCCGCCAAATAATCTCCAACATCTTCTTGTATCCCGGACTCAGCTAACAGCGCCAACTGACGGGCATCGTCAATCACATTCATCGGTTGCCATGACGGAGTATCCCGTGATCCTATCGGGGGATCTTCCACGTTGTTAAGCGACTGACAACCCGCAAAAAACAGAATGAGCGCGATGTAACCGTACCCTTTCTCCCAGTGACCTCTGCCTGCAAATGCGTACATGGGCTACATCACCGATTCAATAGCTTCCAACAGCTGGTCCCATCCCAGGGACTGCTTTTGACGCCGAACCCCTGCCTTCAGACCAGCCTGCAAGTCGTCCACAAAATATCGCACGATGGCGCTGGCCAACGCGGCGGCATCGTTGGGGGGTACAATGAGTCCGGCTTCCTCGTGAGGCACGATTTCGGCAAGTCCGCCAACATTCGTAGTGATGATCGGAACTTCAAACTGGTACGCAACCTGTGCAACACCACTTTGGGTTGCCGACAGGTACGGCTGAACCACAACGTCGGCAGCTGCAAAGTAATCAGCTACTTCATCTTTGGGGATATAATGGTTGACTAACTTCACCTGTTCCTGCAAGTCAAGCGCTTCCACTTTGTTTCTATAGGGTTCTTCGTCATCGTAGAATTCTCCCGCGACTAGCAAGCAGACATCCGGCAGTGCGTCCCGAACTGCTGGCATGCTCTCCAGAAGCACGTGCAGTCCCTTGTACTGACGAACAAAACCGAAGAAGAGAATCACCGGCGTGTCCTTTGCGAGTCCCATTTTTTCGCGCGCTTCTGCACGGTCTGCGGACTTGCCGAAGTTGTCATACACCGGATGTGGTGCGAGGGCACGTGAGCAACTGACGCCCAACTGATCAAGATCCCGATCCACCGCAGAAGACATCGCAACACACCCTCGCATCGCCCTGAAAAAATAACGACCCAACACTACATCCCCCGGTCGACGCTCGTGCGGTAGCGCATTATCAACCACAACCAGAGACTTGATATTATTGCGTGCAAGAATACGAGCCATGGTACCGAAGATAGGGGCAAAAAACGGTATCCAATAGCGAAAAATAACCACCTCAGCTCCCAGTTCCTGGATGCGTCTCGCTGTTCTCCACCAGGATAACGGATTGATGGTATCAATCAGCCGCTCCGCCTCCACTGCGCGCTCTGCCATCGTTCCGGTTTCGTATTGTGTCCGACCCGGAAACAACAGCGCCGGATACTGACGCGTAAAGGTGATGGCATCAACCTTGTGTCCACGGTCCAAGAGGCATGCGGCCATAGTTTCAGACAGATGTGCTATACCTCCTCGGTAAGGGTACATCGGCCCAACCAGTACAATTCGACGGCTATCAGCCATTAGCTGCCTGTCCCAGACAGTGAAATTCCAGGATTTATATCAAGACTGGTTCTTCGTGATCCTTGGCCCAGACTGCCTTTCATGAGGATTCGGTTATTATGCAGTCCCGGCCCCGAAAGAGCTGCTCGTGTTGCCACTCCTTTCATATTTTATGCATGCCAAGGTCAATACTCCAGTGAGAATTGTCCAGTGCTCCTGTCGTTCTCTTCCCATAAAATCGGCGACCTTCCCCTATTACCTGTGGAATCGATCTTACGATGATCGTTTCGAGGTCTGCCAACCTTCACTACATGCTCTGGCCAGCATACTTGCTGAACTACTCACGCGATTCTTTTACGAAGATGCTTGAATCCGTTTCGTTACCTCTATAAGGCGCTTTGGTTGCTATTCTCTGAACAGTCGTTATTGGATGGGTTTCGCACCCGCGAGAAAGTATCGCCTTTTCATGGCGAGCCGAAAATCTCAAATCTGCGACACTCCTTCTCCATAGAGACCTGAGTCTCTAGCCCCAAAAATCAAAGCGATACCCTATTATCGATACAAAATGGGAAAATTCGTTGCGCTGAGTGGTGGCAACAGCTTCAGGAAAGACAAGTTCACAGCTTTCTTACCAAATATCGGATAGCTTACGAGCCTCCATTTGAATAGTGAGCATGGTGAATCACCGTATTGTATCTCTCATTGCAAGCGCCACAGAGATCATATGTGCTTTAGGGTTTGAATCAAGCCTCATCGGCAGATCCCATGAGTGTGACTACCCACGAACGATTGAGCATGTCCCAGTGTGCTCATCTTCAAAGATCCTGACGGAATCTTCCAGTGCCGAGATTGACGACCAAGTTCGAACGATTGTCAGAGATGGCCTGTCTGTGTACAAAGTTGACTCCAAACTGTTAGACAAACTCTCGCCCAGTGTGATCGTCACACAAACCCAGTGTGAAGTTTGTGCTGTGAGCCTGAGTGACGTGGAAAAGGCAGTCTGCGAATTAGTTAGTTCGGCACCTGCGATTGTTTCACTTGAGCCGATGTCTCTCAGCGATATCTGGAAAGATATCCAATCTGTAGCTGATGCCCTGGGGGATTCGAGGAGCGGTAGAGAGCTTGTGTCAAGTCTTCAGAGTCGGCTTCAATCATTACGTCTCAAAGCGCAAAAAATACCCTGCCGGCCTACGATAGCCTGTATTGAGTGGACGGAGCCACTTATGATCGCAGCCAACTGGGTTCCCGAACTGGTAGATTGTGCTGGAGGTGTCAGCCTTCTCAATAAGCCAGGAAATCACTCAGAGTACATTTCGCTGGACGAGCTTGCTACGTCCGAGCCGGAAGTGATTGCCATCATGCCTTGCGGATTTGATATTGACCGTTCTCTGCGCGAGATGAAATCGCTCACTTCAAGCCCCCAGTGGAAGACCCTTCCCGCTGTACGGAATGAGCGTGTCTATGTCACGGACGGGAATCAGTATTTTAATCGTCCTGGCCCGCGGGTCGTGGAATCAGCAGAGATTCTTTCGGAATGTCTGCACCCCGGTTATTTTGATTACGGGCATCGGGGAACGGGATGGATTCCTTGGAGACCAGACTGAATCCTGGTCGGCCGGCATTCATGTTAGGCCGAGATTGTGTCTGTAGTGTCCCATAGGGTCCAATAGCAATCATATCATGGAGATGCTTCCTGCCTATCCCAGGAGAAGTCCTTTTCATGCAGTTTCTTGACAATCCTGCGCGTTTCCATACTGACGGTGATTACTTTTGCCAATAGTCTGAGCGGGTATGTCGGATCCTGCATTGTTTCAATTGCAAACCGGTTAGCGTCGTTGGTGATTTGACTTTTCTTATCTGTCTTCACACGCTGCCTTTCCATGACCCATGCGATGGCGGGCTTTCCGTTCACCATATAGTCATAGGATCCTTCCGGGACTCCCATTACAGTGATATGCTCATTGTAGATGATCCGGGTTCGATCCTTATGCCGGGCTTTCCCTGGGTGGCGCATGGGACGATCTCCGAGTTTGAACCATGCTTCGTAGGATATGCTACTCGCGGGCTCCCAACCACCATCTTCAAAGCTGAGAGGATACTCTTCAATCTCGTCGTAATTGACGTGCAACTCTCCAAGCTCTTTTCCGGCCTGAGAGAACACCTGGAACTCTTTTATGCTTTCCGGGATGGGGATCCGGGGTAATCCCTTGTGGAGGTTTGCAGCATACTTCGTCCTGTAGGACGGGGCATGGAGTACGCCGTAGATGTAGTAGAATAGGTCATCTGTAGAGACGCCCCCCATTTTTTCCGAGAAGGCCTGTAATGCCTCTTCCTTGATAGCATCCTCTCGAACATATCCGAAGGCATCCGTTTCGCTTTCCTCAGCAAATAAGGTTTCTTGGCTCCTGCTACGCTTAGCATACAACCAACGTGGGAAGCATTGACCTTTACTGATATAGTCGTAACTGGGAATTTCCTTTGCCATCAGACAAGAAAAATCATCTAATCCCCCTCTCCCTGTCACACAGATCAATAGGTTCTCCGCCTCCGCATGCGGAAAGATCCGGGGAATCTGATAGATACTTTGATTTAGCCGGCGACTGAAAAACATATGCTTGCGGGTGAATGGCCGATACTGGGATGTGGCAATCCGCCCTTCTTGAATACTCAACTTCTTGTTTGTTGCCAAATCCTTTTTCAGGTCTGCCGTCCAGCTAATCTTCCTAGAATCGTTATCGACCAGACGCGTGATTTCGGCTGGTGACCAGCTGCGTCCAACTGCATTTTGCTCCTGGAGTCGAACCCGCTCGCTTTCGTAGAAACGGACCATGGCACGGATATTCCAGGATAGTGTTGCCTCCGAATAGTTATAGCACCACGAATCTCGGTTCGTCTTCACACCCTGAGAGTAGTTCTCGAAAATCGCATTTTCTGATCGCCCCTTCTTATCTCCGAGAGGCATGAACCTCTCAAATCCCGCATCGCGCTGATTAAGCCAGTCGTAATAAGCGTCTGGCTTAAGCTCAGTCCATTTGTTTTCGATCCCGTGAATCCCACCGAACGCCTTGACTTTCTCCAGCTTTTCCTCCCGGCTCAGATAATTGCCGATATCGTGGTGGAGGATTCTGCATCCCTTGCGCTTTGGGTTCTTTACAAAAAGGGTGATTGCCACCGGTGCGCGCGAACCTGCTCCGAATACCTTCCCGCCCTCTTGACGAGACCGCTCCCCTTGTGTTCGTTGATTCCCCCTTAAATTCAGTACATAAATTGAGGTAAACTCATCTGCTAGGCACTTCCGCATACCATCCATCGCATTTCCCTCCAGCCAGCCGGCATTTGTTACAAACCCGATCACGCCACTCTCTCCAATGCGATCCGATGCCCACCTGATCGCCAAAACGTAGCTGTCACGCAAGCTAATCTTGAGCTTTGCAGTTGAGTGTCTCGCGTAAGTATGCTCAATTCTCTTGTTCAGCACCGGATACGATTGATTCTGTGCCGCATCGTTTTCGCTCCTTTGTCCAGCCCGCCACGGGGGATTCCCGACAATTACACGAATCTCCGCCCCCTTCTGCCGCTTACGCTGCTCCGAGTTCTCGGGCAAAATATCTGCGATCATATCGGGGCTGTCCTGCATCTCGAACGTATCCGTCAGGATGATTCCTCGGAACCGACTGTAGTCATCCACTTCCGTAGCCGCATGGTACGCCTCCTCAATGTTCACCGCAGCAATGTAGTAAGCCAAGAGCATGATCTCATTGGCGTGAATCTCGGACGCATACTTCTGCACCAGGGATTCGGGCTTGATCAGACCATTCTGGATGATGCGTGTGATGAAAGTTCCTGTCCCCGTAAACGGATCCAAAATCTCAACTCCCTTTGATGAGAGTGACTGCCCAAACTCATCTCTCAGCAATTCATCCACCGAATGCAAAACAAAATCTACCAATTCAATAGGTGTGTAGACGATCCCTAATCGCTGGGCTGTCTTTGGAAAAGCGTTCCGAAAGAACTTGTCGTACAAGTCCGTAATGATTTTCTGCCGGGCCATCGGCGTGTTCGCAGCCTTGGCGCGACGGGCCACGCTCGCATAGAATTCATCCAGGCTTTCCGCCTCAACTTCAATATTGGCCGGCTTCAACACGTCTAGCACAAGTTGCATCCCTGTGCTAATTGGATTCTGATCCACAAATCGCACATCGCCATGTAGCGCTTCAAATACGGGACGCGTCACCATGTGCTGCGCTAGCATCTCAATCGCATCCCGTTCGGAGACGCCGTCATTCAGATCATCCTGCAATTCCGCGAGAAAATGCTGAAATACCTCCCGCGCCTCCTCATGGCGATTCACCATCTCCGTGATGCGGACAATATGCCTTCGCGCAATCTCCGCAACGTCTTCTGCCCACTCATCCCAGTAGCGCCGATTCCCACA
>JAJEDR010000071.1 GCA_022821385.1 Rhodothermales bacterium | reverse complement strand
TCACAGAACTCTCGGATCTGCCCCTCGGAGCGGATGCGAGTTTATTTGACGTGAACGACGACGGCTATGTTGTCGCGGTTGGCTCAGGGAACAGTTATACCAGTGGTCCAGGCGCAGATGGCGTCTTGGGTGGAGAGGATGATCTATGGGGTACGACGGTTTCTGCGGGTGGGAGCAATTATCGCTGGGGGATCCCGATCAAGTACTACGACGCGGCCAATGAGACGGACCAGGTCCAGATCGCTGATGCACTTCCAGATTTCAGCCTTGGATTTAATACTACGTTCCGGTACAAGGGAATCACTTTGTACATGCTGTGGGGTGCCCAGATTGGCGGTGATGTTTACAACTTCACGAAGCAGTGGAGCTATCGTGATGGTCGCAACACCGATCAGGACCAGGGGAGTAAGCAAGAGGACATGAAGAAATCCACCACATATTACGAAGTGCTCTACGATGCTACTGCACGGAACAGCCATTTTGTGGAAGATGCCACATACATCAAGCTGCGTGAGCTATCGGTGGGATATACATTCAACCGTCAGCAGCTCTCACGCGTCTTTGGCAATGTCCTGCACTCTGTTTCAGCTAGCATCATTGGACGCAACCTACTGACATTCTCTGATTACTCAGGGTTTGATCCCGAAGTGGGTTCCGGGTCGGACGCGACGTTATACCGTGTGGACGACTTCAATTATCCACCCTTTCGCACGATTCGGGCGAAGCTGGAATTCCAGTTTTAGTTAGGTGAGCGAACATGAAACTTGAAAACATTAATCAAATGAAGCGAATCGCTTTTTATGCACTGGTCGGCATCCTGTCGGTGAGTGCTATCGGCTGCCAGGATCTGGCCGTTGAAAACAATAATGCTCCAGACCGGACAATTGCTTTTGCGCAGCCCGGTGATGTTGTGAACCTAGTCAAGGGTACGTTTGCTGATTACTGGCTCAGCATCCAGAATTGTGGCAACGGTGCAATGTTCTTTTCTACATTAGCAGATGAGAATTCCTCATCGTGGGCCAACTGGGGAATGAGAGACATGTCAAGTGAGCCTCGTATTGCCTGGGATAACAGTTCAACCTATAGTCGCGCTGCTTCCACGAGGGAACCGTGGTTCGATTCCTACCGGGGCATCTCAAATGCAAACGATGCCCTGCAGGCTATCGCGCGTGCCGAAGAAGAAGAAAGTGTGGATAACAACATATTCACACGCGAAGGTCATGATACAGCACGCTTGAAGGCATTTGCAAAAATGAACCAGGGACTGATGCATGGAACACTCTCCTTGATTTTTGATCAGGCATTCATTGTCGACGAGACAGTGGACCTGGAGAATGATGCGCTGGAGTTGCGTCCGTACACGGAAGTGAATCAGGCAGCCATTGAGATGCTTGAAGGGGCGCGTGCAATTGCCCAGGCAGGCTCGTTCTCGTTTACGGCATCGGAAGACTGGATCTGGGGCTTGGATGTGACTTCAGACGATATGGTTAAGATGATAAACTCGTTCATTGCGCGATTAACTGTTCAGGTTGCTCGTGATGAGTCTGAACGTGCCGCGGTAAATTGGAGTGAAGTAATCAACCGCATAGATGCCGGGATCACCGAAGATTTCTCGCCTATTGGTGATGACGATGGCACTACGGAGTGGGATTGTCTTAAGTTTTACGGACAAAATGGAACCACCTGGAGCAGAGCTGATTACCGCACGATTGGGCCGGCGGATGAGTCCGGTGGTTACGATGCGTGGCTGGCAAAACCCCTGGGAGAACGCTTAGTCTTCGACATCGCCACAGCGGATCGCAGGATCGTAGGAGATGCCGCCGACCTGACCGTTGATGGCTCCGACTTCCAATACCAGGGAAACAATGGGCCATTCCCGGCCGCTCGAGGTGTTTATCACTATTCATCACATAATCATAAGCGTTATCAGTACTACAATTCTGGGAATGCTAATGGCGCAATGCCCCACATGATTATGGCCGAGATGGATATGTACAAAGCCGAGGCCCTTTTGCGTACAAGCGGCAGTACATCCACGGTTGCCGATCTGATTAACAAAACCCGCGTGAGCCGAGGGATGCTTAATCCAGCCGCTGCTACGGATTCCCCGGGTTCGTCTAAAGATGCACAGAGTCACATGGATTCGGCTAGTCTGTGGGCGAAGCTCAAGCATGAACGGCGCATAGAGACGTTCCAGACCTGGGCTGGCTTGGCATATTATGACGACAGGGGACTGGGTGACCTTGTTACAGGTACTCCCATCCATTTTCCGGTGCCAGGCAGGGAATTGGAGACGCTGGGACTACAAAACTACACGTTTGGCGGTGTCGGTGGTACCGGAGCTGCTCCGACGGCCTATCTAGGGGACGATTATAGGCGGGATACCGACAATGTCCGTCCTCGCTAAGCATATCTGATAAGAGGGAGGGTCAGGGAGGTCAGTGCGTTGGAAGCGCTGGCCTCCCTGTGTGTATATTTAGGTAATCATGACAAAATACGGGTAGATTTGATGTATCGTGTAAAGAGTTTGGCTTTGGGCATCGCATTATTTCTGGGAGCCTGTTCCGGTCCCGGTTCTGAGGGCGAACGTGCCGCCAGCAGTACGCTGAGGTTCAACCTTGGGACCTCGGCGCGGAATCATATCGTCACAACAGCTGAAGATGCGTTGCTGACACGGTACGGGTATCGATTAGATCGCCGCGTAGATACGGCTGAGGATGTACGCCTGGAGACATCATGGAAAGAAATTGCTGCGCTTGAAGAGGAACAATTGGCCGGGTATACCCAAGTGAGAGTGCGCATTTCGGTCACGGCACGTCCGCGCAGCCGCGCGGGAGGCACAGGCAGCACATTTGCCGCACGTATGATAGCCGAGTGCGAGGGACAACTCGCAGTGGGCGGTAACTGGGTGGACGTACCAATAGTGTCCGCACGGGAAGCATACTTTGACGAAATTGCCGAGTACCTTGAGAACGAATTCAAGGGTGGCGTGATGTAACCGGGGCGTTCTGAATGTTCAGATGGCCTGCGAATAGCCCCCTGTCCTTTGTCCTGCTTGCCGCGCTGGTTTTGGTCGGGTGTGGTAGGGAGTCTGAACGTGTGTGGACGCCCTTCGAAGGATATGAAGTACGCCCGCTTGTTTCTCCGGTCGGAAAAGGAACAGGGTTTACGGAAGTCTCCAATTCCATTGCGTTCAGCAATTCAATAAGCACCTCGGCTTTCGTAACCAACCGACATGTTGTGAATGGATCGGGTGTGGCTACAGGTGATGTTGACGGAGACGGCCTGCCTGATGTTTTTCTGGCAGGTATGGAAAATGGGAGTACACTCCACCGCAACCAGGGGAATTGGCAATTTGAGGATGTGACCCTTCGGGCTAATCTGGGTTTGGTGAATCCACGAGCAACCGGGGCGACGTTGGTTGATGTGGATTCAGACGGTGATCTGGATCTGTTTGTTACGTCGCTCGGAAGCGGTATACAGTTATTCCTGAACGATGGCACAGGTCAATTCACGGACTACGCTGCGCAGGCAAACCTGCCACAGTCCGGCGGTGCAACCTCGGTTGCGCTAGCAGATATGGATCATGATGGTGATTTGGATATATATGCAGGCTTCTACAAGGAGGCCACAGTCAAAGATATCTGGCCGCCTAATGAAATTACTTTCGAACGTGTCGTGAAACAGGTCGCTGACTCGTTCGTGGTTAACGATTACTGGGCCGATGATTACAAACTCGTACGCCAGGGCGATCGCCTGATGCGTGTAGAGTTGGCAGAGCCGGATCGCATATTCTTCAATGACGGGGCAGGGTACTTTACCGAAGTACCCTTTACCGAGGGACTATTTTTGGACGAAGAAGGTCGCCCCCTGACGGACACCCCGAGAGACTGGACGTTGGCGGTACGCTTTCAGGATTTCAATGGAGATGGATACCAGGATCTCTATGTATGTAATGATTTCGAAAGCCCTGATCATTTTTGGC
>JAJEDR010000025.1 GCA_022821385.1 Rhodothermales bacterium | reverse complement strand
AACCATCCACAAGCCCCGGGCCTACATCTCCCCAGTATACCCAACCAGTGGAGTCATCAATTGAGATCCTGAAAGGATTACGATGCCCCATCGTGTAAATCTCGCCGCGATGAAGCGAGTCCGCCTGAAATAGATTGCCTTCCGGGATACTATACGTCCCATCCGGTTCCGGCTTGATCCTCAAAATTTTGCCGCGCAAATCATTTGAATTGGCAGAGGTACGCCCCTGGTCTGCCATCCGTCTCAGATCTGGATCCGGTGAATCCCGGTCGCCTCCAGAATTATCCCCTGTGGACAAGTACAGCAGCCCGTACCTATCAAACTGCACCGAACCACCGGAATGACAACACGTAGTGCGCTGAACAGGTATTTCCAGCATAGGGATTTCGCTATCCATATCAAGCATATAGCCATCATAGACAAACCTTGATAACCGGTTGATTTTTTTCGGCCCATCAGAAATAACCGAATAATAGATGTACACCCATTGGTTGTCGTCAAACTGCGGATCCAGCGCAAGACCCAGTAGGCCATCTTCGATATTCTTATCTACCGGCAACCACCCAACCACCCGCATAGCCCCCGTTGCAGGCTCCCATATCTTGATTGAACCTGCCCATTCTATAATAAAGACACGCCCGTCAGAAGTAATATCGATCTCCATGGGATCCGTCAGCTCGGTGGTAAGAACCACCTCATCATAAGCTGACGCGAGTGTTGCGGTAACATCGGCCTCGGCTAATCCCGCAGCCCATTCAATTCCGCCCAACAAATGAGCTCGCATGTATGGTTCAGCATAACTCTCCACCGTATGCCCAAGACCTGTGTACCAAGCACGACCGCCGTCATAGTGGTGCGCCCATGCGATAGGATGATCGTCGCCCATGGCACCCCCCTCGTAAGAGGACTCTCTGATCACAGCCAGCACATGCACATTGGCCCTCGGATTAGGTTCGTAATTGTACCATTCATCCGTGTGATTCCAGACTAGCGGCAGATCTTTCGTGGATGGATGGAGGCGATCAGTGAAGACAATACCCGCTGGTTGAACGGCAGGATGCGACGCAAAGTATCCGCCAACAAGCCCACCATACCATTCCCAGTCATATTCGGTATCAGCAGCAGCATGAATACCAACCCATCCTCCTCCTGACTGGATGTAGTCCACCATAGCCGCTTCCTGCCCGGAGTCAAGGACATCAAGTGTTGTATTTAAGAAAACGATGGCCTCAAAACGTCCCAAAGAATCCGCATGGAAATAGTCCGCATCCTCGGTTGCGTGCACACCAAAATTGTTTTCTGCTCCAAGCGTCCTGATGGTCTCCACGCCAGCCTCGATAGATCTATGCCTGAATCCTTCGGTCTTGGAGAAAACCAGTACCTCATAGCGGTGCTGGGCCGCGACATCCCATCCTGTTACAGCAACGGCGACCAATCCTATGAGACCCGCTGCAAGCACTTTTTGCATTTCAATCCAGTCGCTTGACACGAATATTGCGGTACCACACGGGCTGGCCGTGATCCTGAAGCCCAATATGTCCCTCACGGGCAAATGCGGTCCCGGCGGTCGGAAACTTGTTCCAGGAACCGTCCGGATTCGCATGAGGGGTCCGCCAATGTGCAATATCCATATCTACAACACGCTCACCGTTCAGGCTCACCTGAATCCGGCTCCCCCTGCAGATCAGTTGGTATGTATTCCATTCCCCTGGAGGGTTAATGGCGTTCTTGGCAGGTGCCTGCAAATCGTAGACCGCCCCCGCGGTCCCTGTACGACTCAAATCAGGTCGCCCATAAGAATTGGCAATCTGTACCTCCAATCCAGTGTAAACAGGATCCATAAGATCGCTCGTACGGAAGAAAACGCCACTATTGGTACCCTCGATCACCTTGAAATCCAATTCCAGAATGAAATCACCATAACGCTCGGAAGTCCATAGGTAGTCCAGATTGTGCTCTTGCCCATCAGGGTTCTCGCGTTTCACGGTGAGTTCTCCATTCTCAACGACGAACTTGTTGTTTTCTCCTGTAAGCCAGCCACTCAGATCTTCGCCATTAAAGAGTGTTTCCCAGCCTTCGGGGTTCTTGGCCGGATCTTCGATAGCCATTGGCGCGTCGAGCTCCCGAATCCAAATATTACGGAACTGAATGTTTGAGCTGGTGGGGTTCAGTGCATCCCGTTCTTCATCCCATCCTCCATGATGCTGCAATGCAATCGCACCTCGCTCGGGCAGTCCAGGAATTTCAGCATTCTCAATAACCTGCTCTCCATTGAGCATGACCCAAATGCGGTTCCCAATGAGCGTTATGTCCATTGAGTTCCACTCGCCCATTGCGTTGTCCGCGCGTACGCGCGGGACTGCTGCTGCTCGTTGCTCAGGCGTTGCTTCGGGATTGGTGCGCACGCCCCAGAGCTCGCCCGATCCGACACCCCAATTCCATATGTTCACCTGCTGTGTCGTGCCGCGCAGGAATATCCCTGAATCCGAATTGGGGGTAGGAGTAGTCACTACTTCACCATCCTCGTCCACCTCGTAAGAACCGTCTGGAAGTATGTTTGGCATGTCGAAAATGCCACTGGCTCCCTTGAATCTCCAATCCACATGTAACTGGAAATCCCCGAACTCAGCCTCCGTCCAAAGGCTCTTGTCCTCTGCCTCGGATAGCGCATCATAATCAATCATGTACTCCTTGACCGTCCAGTGTCCTCCGTCACCCTCCGGCACTTTCCATCCTGAAAAATCCTTTCCGTTGAAAAGCGTACGGTACTCAGGCCATTGGCGCCAAGTCGGATATGTATAACGCGGAGGGAGTTCATTCGCATACTTGGGCTTGGGCGGCGTACCCTGATTATAGAACACATAAAGCCCCGTCTTGCCTGCCAGAACAACATCGACATCCCCATCTTTGTCCATGTCCTTGGCATTAATCTTCATTCCCACGCCAACAACATTGTTGGGGGGCGGGCTAACTCCGCCTTCATCTGGGTAGTAAGGGATATGGTTGTATGAGAGTATGTGACGCTTGAATTCACCACCCTTTATATCGTACCAGAATACGAAAGAGGGATCCCCTACACCAACATCGCCCCCATAGTGTGCAAACAGGCGCTTTCCCGCAATCAGATCATCCTTCCCGTCCCCGTTCAAGTCTGCCATAGCCAGAGAGTGAAAAACACTATGATCAGTTTCTATCCAGTGCCTAGTAAATGACCGGTTGCCAGACTCATCTACAGACTGTTCATACCAGGCCAGTCCGTAAGCATGCGCGCTGCCGAGAATCACATCATTCAAACCGTCTTCGTTAACATCATGCACTATGTTCGGATGCGCAGTTGATCCGGCTTTTTCGGAGAGTGCACTCTCAAAATCCCAATCGGCGTGGAATGGCCATGGCCCACGTGGCTCATCTGGCTGCTCATACCAACCCTGCCCGGTCACAATATCAAGACGACCATCCATGTTGACATCCCCGAGCGCATTACCGTGCGTATCGCCATCCGTCCCAACGATATACTCTACCCAGTAGGGAGCCTCATCGATATGCTCAAGCCACGTCATACCCTGTCCCTCGACCAGACTCCAGTGATTAACCAGGATGTCTTCATCACCGTCACCATCTATATCCCCGTGGACAACACCTTCCATATTGAAGGCTTGATGGATCTTATGCGATTCCCACTGCTCGCCGGGTTCGAGTGGCCTCCCGGGATTACGATACCAGTAAGCTCCCTTCATGAACATCCACCCACTGCTTACGATATCTTCCCATCCGTCAAAATCAACATCCAGCGCAAACTCGCTGTTACTCTCTGTTTCTGGCCCGTTGGGTTCGGCGCCTGATCGATACCTTTCATGCTTGATCCAAAGTGGAGCTTCGTACCAATTCCGGCCGGCAGCGATGTCGTAGTCGCCGTCATTGTCAAGATCTGCCACGGAGGCGGTTTCCGAGAAGGGTCCAAACCAGTAACTGTTCTGGAGCGGATCGTGTACAGGCCCGTCAATCTTGACGGGTATAAAAATGGTCTCCTGAGCCTGCGCATTCACTGCCAGAAGCAAGGCCAAAAGCATTAGTGTGGTACGAAAGAAATACGTCATGATTCAACAAAATTCGTTAAGCAATCCTTACTGCGGCACCGTTGCACGCAGTCGAATGTGGTGTACTCTATCAACCATTTCGCGCCATGCGTCTGAGGTTGATTCTCAAGTATGACACGCCTACACCTATAGCCGTGTCGCTCTCATATTCCTACTTGTAGTCTTCCTATATGATATGTCCTTTTTTCCGACTACCGTCAAAATATCCTTGACCCTTCAACTTCTGCCAGTTACCCCATTAGGTTATCTTAGCCACGCTTTTTTTACATCGGGATCTCCCGCCAGCGTTAGGCGCTCCATCTGATCTTCAGACAGCACTACCTCCAGCGCTGCAAGGTTCTCCAGAACTTGCTCCTGCCTACTGCCCCCGATGATCGGGAGCACCGGTGGATCGCTCTGCCGCATCCAGGCAATGATGACCTGATTCACAGTCGCCCCGATTTCCGAAGCCACCGACTGTAGCGCTTGCATACGTTCTTCGGCCTCAGGGCCTGCAAACTGCGCGGGCACTGGGCGATCATCACGGGAGTAGGCTCCCTGTAAAAGAATGGAATACGCAATCAACGACATGCCGTGGTGGTCACAGAACCGCTTCATGTCTTCGGTGATGCAAATCTGCGGTCCAAAATCCGCTCCATGCCGTGGCCGGAAATATGTATACCGCTGCTCAACCACACTGTAGGGCGTTAAGCCACGCAGGGCCGCCACCATGTTTGCTTCCGCAACCCGCCAAAGCCATAAATTGCTCGCCCCTAACACGCGGACCTTGCCGGCTGTGATTAGACGATGGAAGGCCTCCATGGTCTCCTCAAGCGGCGTATCAAAATCATCTCTGTGTGCATAGTACACATCAATGTAGTCCGTCTGAAGGCGTTGAAGGCTCTTGTTGCATTCTGATTCAATCTCTGATGCGCTCAATCCGCCTTCGCAGCCCGGATAGTCAAACCCGAGTTTGGTACTGATTGCCATTTGGGCACGATTACCTCGTGCAGCCATCCAGCGCCCGATCGTACTTTCACTCTCCCCTCCCACGCATCCCGGGTACCAACTCGCGTAAAAGTTGCCGGTGTCAATGAACGTACCTCCGTGATCCGCAAAGACATCCAACAGCTTTTGCGACTGCTCTTCACCTACGCGGCTACCGATCAGGTCCGTTCCATAGCAAAGGGCACTGACTTCTACCTCAGTGCCTCCAAGTTTCACTTTATCCATCAGTCAGTAAAGGTACACATGGCTGCCCCACCCAGCATGAACACCACGCCGAATGCCTTCACCAATGTTATTGGTTGCACTGGTGAGCCCAGCCAGCCATAATGCGATAGTACCATGGCCGTAATCACCTGCCCAGCCAGGAGCGACATAAACAATCCGCCAGCACCAACCTTTGGAATAAGTGCGGCAATAGCAAACACCAAAAGTGCGCCCATCATGCCGGCCGTGAACAGCCACGGATTAACGTCCTGCAAGCGACCAAAGAACTCCGGCTCCCAAGCTGTAAAGCCAACAAGAATAGCCGTGACTGCACCGATGCACCAAAACAGGGCATTGGCCATTTGCGGGTTCTGCACGGCTGCACCAGCCCGGCCATTCATCGCCAGATGAACCGCCAGTATGACTCCCAATCCCAGGGTGAGTAAGAAGAATGCTGCTTTCATTTGCGTAGAGTTTGATTGTATGAAAGTTACGTCTGAAGGTGAATCCACCGCTCTGTACGGTGGCTCTCCAATATGGCATCACAGAGCATGATCTCGTGGGCACCATCTGCAAAAGTCGGATAGCGTGCTGCCCGCGGATCTGAACCGGATGCAATATCCTCATAAAAGGCTCGAAAACACTGTTTGAAGGTATCTGGGAACCCCTCGTTATGGCCGCCGGGGTAGTTGCTGAAGCCCGCAGCGAAGCCACTCAGAAGAGCTGGGTCGCGTGACAGCACTTCGTTGGGTTTTGATCGATGACCCATGAACAGTTCATTTGGACGCTCACTGCACCAGGAAAGCGAGCCGTTCTCTGCTGCAATTTCGTAACTGCAGTAGTTTTTGCGCCCGGCTGTCACTTGCGACACCCACAAGGCCATCCGCGCGCCCCCCTTCATGCGCAATATTACGCAGCCACAGTCTTCCGTTTCGATGGGTACATCCAACAAGTCCTGTCCTTCCGTAGACGCGTAAGTAGCAACCTCGCCCACGGGCCTCTTGCGAACAGGGTGGACAATGCTCAGATCTGCAAACACCGCCTCGGCCTGCAACCCGGTGATAGAGCAGACCAGGTCCATCCAGTGCGTGCCAATGTCCGATACTGCCCGCAGTGAACCTCCCTCAGAGCTTAACACGCGCCAGTTGTAGTCCGTATCATACAGCAACCAGTCCTGGACATAACGCCCCACAACACTGTGTATTCGTCCCATCTCCTGGGCGCGGGAACGCGCTTCCAGATTTAGCGGATAGAACCGAATATTATAACATACTCCGGCATGCAAATTTTCCCTACGGGCCAAAGCCACTAGTTCGTCCGCCTCCGCGGCATTCATTGCCAAGGGCTTCTCGCACATCACGTGCTTACCTGAGAGAAGCGCCCGACGTGCAAAATCATAATGCATCACATTCGGCACTGCCAGATGCACGGCCTGGACGGTCGAATCTGACAGAATCTCCTCATAACTGGCATAGCCGCGTGGCAACCCTATTGCTTCACTGGCAGCTCTTGATTTTTCTGGAGTACTGCCCAGAACACCCCGTACCGGCATACCCAAGCGTTGTAGGGCCTCTACATGTACCGGACCAATAAACCCCGTACCTGCAACAGCGACACCGATTGACCTCATGGCAAGCTACCGCCCGAATGAGCGAACGCGCTCCCTGTTGGCTTTGAGTGCTTCCAACGGTGGATGCGACTCCTCTTCATATTCGACCACATACCACTCAATCCCACCTTCCGCCTCACTCAGGTCAAAAATTTCCTGCCAGGGTAACGAGTCATCACCTACGAAAGGGGCGAACGGGTGCTCTGCACCTGGCGTGTGGGGCTTGACATGCATTGACTTGATCCTTCCCGGATCGTTGCGAATCACCGCAAGATTATCTGCCCCGCCATTACTGGCATTACCGGTATCCAGCTGAAGAATAAAGTCTTCGGGTGTGTTATCTGCGATCGTATCCCAGACATTCTTGCCCAAAACCATCTCCTGGAAACTATAGGCGTGGCAGTGATAACCAGTGCTCATTCCGTGAGGTCGAAGGGCTTCCTGGGCTTTAGTAAAGATTTCCACCGTCTGCATAATGGTGTCCTCCGTTCGGGTTTCCTCGCCAATGCCTGCAACAATCAGCCGCGAGTTGCCAAGCTCACCGTGGAAGTCAATGGATCGCTGAAGTTCATCCCCGGTTATCGCTCCCAGTCCGATGTGCGCACCGGCAATGCCAAGCCCGTGCCCCTCTACCAGGCTGCGAAGACCTTCGGGATTATCTGCATAGTTGTAGTAGCCGGCGAACTCTACACCGTCATACCCCAGCTTTGCAACCTCCGCTAGCGTTCCCTCGAAATCCTCTTCCAGGAGATGTCGGAAACAATATAGCTGTACTCCAACAGGGACAGCACTTGTAGACGCCACTGCATCGCTGCCTCCAGCTTCAACCTGCTCGGTATCATGCTGTGCATCTGAACAAGCAAGTCCCGAAAACGCAATCGCAGTTGTGCCTGCGGTCGCTTTTAGAAAATCGCGGCGGGTAAGCCCACGACGAACAAATCGTTTCATTGGAAAATTTCTCTTTTTAGGAGAGGAAATGTACATAAAATCACACCAACAAACCGGTAATGCTACACCGGACCACTTATGAGGCTATCTTCACGCAGGCCGGGCTGGGCACATTCACAACCTGATGGGGTCCGATCAGTTGCCCTGAGTTGCTGTCAATACGATAAACAACGAGCGTATCCGAGTCCTGGTTGGCAACAATTAAATGCTCCCCTGTGGAGTCAAGTGTAAAATTGCGCGGGGTAGTACCATGGGTGGGGAACCAGGCAGGCTTCACCAAGCGTCCTGTACCACTATCTACTCGAAAACAGACGATACTCGCCAAACCACGCAGTGATGCATAAAGGAAGCGTCCATTCGGATGAATATGAATATCCGCGCCGGAGCGAACTCCAGTATAATCTTCGGGAAGTGCATCCAGCGTGTGTAACACTGTTGCACGCGCGTCTTCCCATGCGAGGAATGAAATGGTTGAGTCCAGCTCGTTCATCAGGTACGCACCTGTACCTGCGGGATTAAACACTAGATGCCTTGGCCCTGCCCCTGCGTGGATGTTTACAGCTTCCCCGGCGCTCTGCAGGGCAGTTTTCGATCCATCTGTTCGGTAGACGCACACACGATCTGTACCCAGATCTGGTACCAGGCAATATTTCCCAGTGGGATCTGGAACAATCGCATGTGGATGCGGGGCCTCCTGACGTGCCGCGTTCGGGCCAGTGCCCGTATGCTGGACATACCCCGTAACCTGTCCCAGTCCACCATTTTCGGTCAGACCCACAGCAATAACAGATCCACCGACATAATTCGCAATCAGGAGGTGATTATTGAGAACACTGATATAGCATGGAGCACCACCCCGCGTACCTGCATGACCGAGTGATTCAAGCGCGACCGACTCTGGATCCCATGCCCAGGCTTGCACAGCTCCCTGGGCCAACCCGTTATAATCCAGGGTTTCGCTCACAGCGTAGAGCCTGGAACGGGCAACATCCACAGCCAAATAGGATGGGTTCGGCAGTCCCCGAACCGCACCCTCAGGGCGCAGTCGCCCCGCATCAAATGAATAGATATAGATACCCGCACCACGCCCATTAACGTGGTCCAGCGGTTCTGTATATGTGCCTACAAATACGGTTGCCATCACTGCTTTTGACCAACCTGCACACCAGACAGATGCTCCAGCGCCATGATCAATGCATGGTTGCCTTCGCTTCCAAGCCCTCGATCCTGCAGCGTACGATACCACTGAAACACTTGACCGGTCACCGGTAACGGTACACCCATAGCGTCTGCTGCTTCCAGAACTAGGCGTAGATCTTTTTGCTGCAGATCAATTGTAAAACCGGGCCTGAAATCTCTTACAATAGCCTGCGTACCCCTGTTACTGAGCATCCAACTGCCCGCAGCCCCATGCTCCACCGCTTCCAGTGTCTTCGCTAGATCCAGACCTCCTTTGTGTGCAAACATAAGTGCCTCACTGACCGCCTGCATCGTACCCACCACCAGAATCTGGTTGACAAGTTTCACCATCTGGCCCGCCCCTGTACTGCCTACGTGCGTAATACGACTGCCCATAGCATTGAGAACATCCATTGCCCGCTCAACGTCAGCAGCATCACCTCCAACCATGATGCTTAGCGTGCCATTGGCCGCACCTTCACTCCCCCCGCTGATAGGGGCATCCAGCATCCGCAGCCCTGCTGCACGAAGCCGTGTCTCCATGCTGATTGTGGCCTGAGGGCTTATGGTACTGGTATCTATAACTAGTGAACCCGGTCTGGCCCCTTTTATGACTCCATTTTCCCCAAACAATACTTCTTCAACATCCTGGGTTTCGCTCACACAGATTACAATGATGTCCGACTTGGCAGCAACGCCCGCTGCATCCGGTGCTCCACATGCACCGGCAGATACCGAGGGTGCCATGCGACTTGCCGTTCGGTTCCAGACGCACACATCAAATCCGGCCTTGAGCAGATTGCGGGCCATGCCGCTACCCATGATGCCCAAGCCTATGAATCCAATGGTTTCTTTCATTTGCAGATCAAATTGCCATTTCTGGAACCCGCCATGTATTTTGATTCCTAGCGATGGTCCCTTGGATAAGCCCTTTCGTCATGCCTGTCCAGTAATGTACGATTATGGGAGCAATCAGAAATCAGACTTGGCCTGAATTTCGAGACAGGATTTGTCGTTGGAGCAGAGCTTATTTCCAGGCTTTAGCGGTTCTGGACTAACTAGACCATCTCATGCCACAACAACGAATGTCCCTGAGAACTACTCAAGATGCGCTGCATCACTACTACGGTGATCGGTACACTCAGCGTAAAACCGCAATCTGCCGTGGGCTTTCTCCGAGAACGGTCTGCAATTATCTTCGCCGCGCTGCGCAGGCGGGCACATCTTGGCCACAGCCCCCTCACTCACTACACAGTAATCTCTCCAGATACAGATTCCGTGTCCGCTTGGACTCTTCACCCGTCTCGTTATCCCGAGTAACCAGAGTCAGCGTGTACGGTCCTGTTTTCTGGTCACTAATATCGAGTATCTGGTACAGAGATTCTTCCGGCTGTGAGCCGCTTCTCCTATAGCTCACAGATACGCCCTCCTTGTTCCTGTTCCGCTTGAATAAACGACGGAACCCACGTCTAGTATTCTCGGGTTCCAGTTTGATTTCTATATCATAATCGGTCTTCCCTTGGGCATCCGCGGTTAACCCATAGACCTCGAAATACAGATAGATTGGCCATTCAGTCAGATACACATTCCGCGGTGCTGGCAGTATTGAGAGATCTTTTCGAAGAATTTCATTCTCGCTCAGGGGGATCCCGTCTTCCGTCTGTTCGACCGAATAAGCAAGCATAATGTCGCTCAATAAGACGCCGCCCTGATCATAATCCGGTAGCGTAACCTCCTGACGCTGAATAGCCACGGTCTTTCCGGTGTCCGTCTCGAATTTCATAGAGAGTCCGCGTACATCTGGTGACACTTGCATCTGCTGCGTATCAACCCATAGATGCTGATCTGGAAATACCGTCGGCTGATTGGTTGAATAATCAAAGTTTCGGGTACGCTCAACGAGGACGATCTCTCTCTGATTGGTAAAGAGGAACGTCCTCACATTCGCCTGTCTTGCTACCGTTTCGTCCGAGCGATAATCGGTGAATTCCACAGGAATCCCATAATTAACAATCAGTTCTACCTGTTGTCCGTCTCCCTTGAATGAGTTGACCAAAAATGACGGCGCACTCTGGCGGCCGGACGCCTTACTGCTCCGTTCAGGCCCTATCTCGACGAAGTCTGGTCGTATCTGGATCTTGAAGCTCGCGTTACGAGATCTGCATGACTCTACAATTCTATCTCCCCAAATCTCGTATGTCATATCATTAATTTTGACCCGCATTGGAAAAGAACCGACCGAGTCATAGACACTAAAGGCTCCCGTCGGCAGCATCTGTTCCGTGACTATATCATACAGCCTTTCAGGCATCCCACTGCGATCAATAATCTTCCCATTCACATTCAGCCCATTTTCATTACCTGCAAAACGAATTTGTGCTGAAACATCGGTAATCACAAGAAATGCGAACAACGCCGCGGTTAAAGCATGTGTGACTGTAGCACGTTTCGTCTTCATTACGCAGTCGTATAGGTACCGAGCAAGTGTCGTGGCAGATTCCACTTAAGATGGGCTGGCATTACTGTTTGTGAACCCGGTCTTACGTCGTAGGCTTGTCCCATAAATCAGAGTTGGACCATAATGTGCGTCTGCCTAAATTCGGTACGGTTCCGTACGAGGCATTGTTTCACTACCCTTACTGGATTCAGGAACTTAGCTGAAGTTGCAGCTGGTTCCTGAACCTGCTTCTTATATCTGGCGACAACTCAAAATGCGGTTTAATTCGTAATGAGACTTTCGAGATAATTCTTGACCCAAGTTCGACATTGTAGTGGGATTTCTCACCTACTTCACTTGGGCGGAGCCTACACTTGGGGCACACAGCGATTCAATGTCACGGATTGGTCCGTTGCCATTACCACTATTACAGAATGGCGGTGCCTTACGGCTTTACTATCCGCGCTCTCACAATCAGATCAGCACCAAGATCATCTGTAATGATGCCGTAGAGCAATCCGTTTCGCACTATCGGGTCGATTGACTCGAGTGAAAACGGGAACCGGACCTCTCCCAGAAAATACCCTTCAGCACTGAACACATCGAACAGACTCCCCTCAGCCTCGGGAGTCGTCTCGATCCGCCTAACCCAAAGATTCCCTTCGTCATCGCTAAAGAAAGCGCTGACAACGGGCTTCGTTCTCGGAATCCTTGACTCGTCAATCTTCCCGCCTTGATTGGTAAACCAAGTGAGTCTCTCGCGGGCTGTTTGCATGTCTGCGACGGTGACCGGCGAAAGTTCAAATTCCCTGGTCACCCTCCGAAGTACCCTGCCATCGGCCGTGATTTCTGCAAGCTCGTACGGCCGCGTAAGCAACGTCCAAAAATTACCGCCTGAGGAGAATCGCCAGCTGAAAGATCCCTGAAATGGAACGCTGGTACTCATACTGCCTCCGTCCTCGGTAACGACTTCAAAGCTTTCAATTGTCAGGGGACTCACCGGAAATGCAATCGTATCAAGTGGAGCAGAAGACTGGTCAAAACGGGCCAACAGCTGCCTTGTGTCCTCGGCTTCAGTGGAAAGCACTAAAGCATTGTAGCGCCCCAACTGGTCAATACCACCTGGGTAAGGCCAAAAGTCCCAGCCAGTGGTGTTGACCCGTTCCGTTCTCTGGTAATTACCCGTGGAATCCAAGATAGTAAGCTGGCCTTTCCGCACTTCCATAACCCAGATCTCACCGGTACGGCTGAGGTCTACTGCCGCAGCATTTTCGAACTCCCCGGGTCCGGCTCCCCTTGTTCCGACAGTGCGCACCCAAATGCCGTCTGGAGCGAAGACGTGAATTTCTTGTGACTGGTCATCAAGCACATACACGCGTCCTTGCGTATCTACATCAAAGGAGCGAATACTGCCGAAAAAAATGGCATCATCGCCCGTGTCGCTTCCATATCTCATCTCTTCCACGATCTGCCAGCCCTCATCCGGCGCCCAGAGCGGCTCATCGGTATTCCGTACTACGATCTCACCGGTGGAAAGCGTATCAATTGTACCAGACCATCCGTCGGAAGTATCATAGCGCGCAGAGTCGCATCCGAATGCCGGCAATAGGCATGCCAAGATAAAAAGGGCTCTGGTCGTGGAAGTAATAGACGGCATAGCTGCGGAGAGGCCTTGGATAATTACACAGGGGATAGAGAAAAGGCGTTTTGCCGAAGTCGGTTGACATCGACATTCGTGACCATTTGTGGATGCCTTCTATCTGCTGTCGTTGCACATGTCCAGAAAGGGTGGCTTGCAGGGCACGGAGTTGGTCCATGTCTGAACTCATCTTTCTGCAGCAGGCCCAACCCCTGCTTCACAGAGTTTGTAGAGATGCTCCCCGGCACTAGGAACGTACAAATAGCCCTCTTCAGTGTGTTGCTTCCAGTAGGAAAGGTCAATAGATCTGGGATCCCGATAACCCAAGCCAACCTTTTCGCAACGTTCCCGGGGAATTTTACTGGCGAGTGTGAGCTTGATGCGAGGGACCTCCACACCTCGCTCATAGGTTGCCGCTCCCCGCACATGCGCCGCGTGTGCAAGAATTGTCCAGGGATATCGGTTATACCTGTCCCAGTTCGCTTTGAAATACTCGGTGCCGTGAAAACCGATTTCGTCCAGCAATTTGCCGTGCGTGTACGAAAGCTCGGAAATATGGGGCGCATATAGAAGAACCTCTCCACCATCTGCAATTACCCGCTCCAGTTTGTACATCCCCTTTGCTCCCGTCCACAGATCATCGTACATAGACGGCACCACTGCAAAGGCCTGCTTGACGGGCGTATCCAACCAGGTAATGTGTATTTGAGCAGCATGTCTGGCTGCTCTCAACCAGGATCCGTCCCCTTCAAATCCTGCATACACTCCCACCAATCCACCTCCGTCCACGACCATGTTCACAAAATAGCGGGCGCATGGAATCGCTCGGGCAGCCCGATCAATCAATCGCCGAATCGGGGTATCATAGGTCCCGATAATTGCACGGTTACTGATAAGAGCTCCTGCCCAATGTGTGAAGTCAATCACCTCCGGGCCGCTGATCCCGGGAAAGAAGTACTTGTTTCCTCCTGAGAATCCTGCCACCTCATGGGGGAAGACCGGGCCGCACACAAGGGCCGCGTCATAGTTCAGCACCTTATGGTTTACCGTTACGGGGAGTGCTCGCTTTATGAGTCCTTGGGTAATTGCATAGACTTCCTCGGCCGATATCGTCTCAAGTGTCACAAGTTCTGAGGGATCATCCCAAACATGATTGAAAAGTCCCGCACGCGAATATTTCCCCGCTCGCTCGGTACGCGAAATTCCCACATGAGCCAAGAGCGCTGACTCACTCATCGGTGCGTGCGTGCCGAGAGCAACCAGGAAATCCAATGCAGCTACCCGCTCCAAAAGGAGTCCACATATCAGGCGAAAAACGAGCGGAATCGGTGCTGTACGCGTAGCATCTGGAATAATGACCAAAACCCGATCGCTATGTGCAAACTTGCCTTGCAGTGCTCGTGCAAGAATCCGGGCTACGTCCGTCTCTGTAAGCAGGCGCGCTGGTGCTGCGGGCTCCATCAGAAATTTAATGAGTGGTCAACGTCTAGGATAATCCATTCCCAAAGTAATAGATTCATATAAGTACTGAAAAATACTCATACCTGAATATGATGCACAAAAATGCTAGCCTCGGAGGAATATTTCTGCTGCTTCTGGCGGCAAACACCATTGGCTGCGAGACATCCCCCGAACGTCCTAATATCCTGATTATTCTGGCGGATGATCTGGGATATTCGGATATCGGTGCCTATGGAGGCGAAATCCACACTCCCAATCTTGATACACTGGCGATAAACGGGGTTCGCTTCCGCCAGTTCTACAACGCCGGACGCTGCTGTCCCACAAGAGCCTCACTACTGACCGGTCGCTACCCGCACGGAGCCGGTATGGGAGCTATGGTATCCAGTGTGGACCGTGAACTTACGACTGGCCCCTATCAGGGCTACCTGAGTGAATCCGCTACAACCCTCGCAGAAATGCTCCTGGACGCGGGATACAGCACTTACATGTCCGGTAAATGGCATGTTGGCGAACGGCCTCAGCACTGGCCACGTATGCGCGGCTTCGAACGTTATTTCGGCCTCATAAGCGGCGCAAGTAGCTACTATGAGATCATCGAAAACCAACCGCGTAAACGGCAAATGGCCCTTGACGACGATCCCTGGAGCCCGCCCGACTCAGGCTTCTATATGACTGACGCGTTCACGGACTACGCAATTGAATTCCTGCAGTCTCATACATCCAACAATCCTTTTCTGCTCTATTTGGCCTACACCGCCCCGCACTGGCCACTACATGCATTGCCTCAGGACATTGCCCGGTATGAAGACCGCTACGATGACGGCTGGGATATACTACGCCAGGAACGCTACACACGAATGCAGGCACTGGGCGTCGTTGACGAAAATTATATGCTCTCTCCCCGTCCCGCTGCTCTGCCTGCATGGCAAGATCAATCTGACAAGGACGACTGGTCCCTGCGTATGGCAGTTTATGCCGCCATGGTTGACCGGATGGATCAGGGCATCGGACGGGTTATTGAACAGTTGCAAAACATGGGAAAACTTGACAATACTCTGGTACTATTTCTGTCGGATAATGGCGGATGTGCCGAAAGTGTGGATGGACGACGATTGCATGACCCGAACACAACGGTTGGCGAGCGTGGTTCATATCTGGCCTATGAGGAAGCCTGGGCCAATGCCTCAAATACCCCCTTCAGGCTTTATAAACAGTGGACCCATGAAGGTGGAATTGCAACCCCTCTCATTGCGCATTGGCCTCTAGGTATTGATGGGCCAGGCCGCATTGTGAATGAACCCGGCCATGTAATTGATCTGTTGGCAACTATCGCTGATGTTAGCCATGCTATATTGCCCCAAACCGACGGAACCAGTCTGCTGCCACTCCTGAATACACAGCAACATAACTGGCCGGACCGTACGCTCTATTGGGAACACATTGGTAATCGAGCTATCCGCCAAGGTGACTGGAAACTGGTGTGGGACCGCAACCGTGCAGAATGGGAGCTCTACAATTTGGCGACAGACGCGACAGAGATTTATGATCTTGCGTTGGAGGCTCCTCAGATTGCTTCACACCTACAAAGTCGCTGGGAAGCCTGGGCAGACTCTATTGGAGTTCGCATAAATTGATCCAATCTGGCTGTCCGTACTCGCCATCACGAACACAATCCAACCCTCCCGGATATATCCCTGCCAGAATGAGTTCAATCCCCATGCAGGATATTGAACTTCAGACGATGGTCCACAGTTGGCTTAATTAGCGTAAAGACCGAGCTTGAGGGTGATACACTTTTACTCCTATTCCAGATAACGCCTGTACCCATTCCGGGAATCATGAAGGTCAATAACCTGATTCCTCTTCACCGTGAAGATGCGTCAATCCTGGATGCCGTGCGCAGCTCTGCTGGGTCTGCTCGGTCTGCTCGATTCTTGGCACAAACTCTATCATTCAACACCTCTCTTACTCCGAATCCGATATGATTCTACAAATGGGTAGCATCGTCTCTAATCCTTCTGGACTTGCCTTGTCCACATAAAATCATGCAACGAACAATCTTGATTACTGGGGCCAGCACGGGCATAGGCGCCGTTACAGCCCGACGACTGGCCAAAAGCAACACGCTTATCCTCCACCACAACCAATCACCCATTGAGTCCGTAGCAAGAGAGGTGCGAGAACTGGGCGGAGTTGTGCATACCTCCCAGGCTGATCTCATGCATGAAGCCGGCTGTCGTGCACTCGTGCGAGATGTAACCCACGTTACGGATCACCTGGATGTACTGGTCAACAATGCAGGCAGCCTGCTTGAGCGTCACACGGTCGAGAACCTGACTTGGTCGCTCATGGAGCGTATCTTCTCGCTGAACACTTTTTCGGCAATCCTGCTCACGCAGTTGTGTGTCCCGCTTTTGCGGAAAGGCAACTTGCCCAGCATCGTAAACATGACCTCCATCGCTATGCGGCACGGGGCACCCACAGCAACGGCATATGGAGCGGCAAAAGGGGCATTGGACTCTTTTACGCGTGGAGCGGCTCGCGAGCTTGCCCCCGAAATCCGCGTCAATGCCATCGCTCCCGGTGTTATTCTTACACCGTTTCATGACCGATACTCTACGGAGGAAAAACTGGCTTCTATTGCCAGCGATACACCTGTGGGATTTAATGGCGAGAGCGATCATATTGCTCAGGCCGTAGAACTCCTGATTGAAAACACCTTCATCACCGGCGAAACTATAGATATTAATGGCGGATTATTCATGCGCTAATCGTCCTAGTCACGCATTTTTGCTGACCCTGTTCATCCTGGCTTTTTTTGGATGTTCAACGTCTGATCCTGAATCAGATTCGCCCCCCAATATCATTTACATCATGGCTGATGATTTGGGATACGGAGATTTGGGAAGCTACGGCCAGGAAACCATCCAGACCCCGCGGCTGGACCAAATGGCCGCAGAGGGGATCCGGTTTACCAGTCACTACGCAGGCAGTACAGTCTGTGCACCATCGCGCTGTGTGCTCATGACCGGCCTTCATAGTGGCCACTGTCGAATCCGCGGCAATGCACGGATTCCCATTGAGGACGAAGACGTAACGGTGGCCGAAATGCTTCAGGATGCTGGATACGCAACGGGGCTCGTCGGTAAATGGGGGTTGGGAGAGGCTGGATCTCCAGGAATACCTAACCGCCAAGGCTTTGATTATTTCTACGGATACTTGAATCAGGTCCATGCACACAATTTCTATCCTGAATTTCTGTGGCGTGATACCACTCAGGTAGCTCTCCGAAACGAAGTGGTCTCCATTGGCCGCTTCGGCGGATACGCAACGAAAAGGGTAGACTACTCACACGATCTGTTCACAGAAGAAGCACTTGCATTTATTGACCGAAACGCGGGTGGACCGTTTTTTCTTTATCTGGCCTATACAATTCCGCACGCAAACAATGAGAGCCGCCACGGCGGATTACATGGGATGGAAGTTCCCGACTATGGCGTCTATGCCGACATGGAATGGGCTGAAGCCCACAAAGGAACCGCTGCCATGATTAGTCGCCTCGACAGGGATGTCGGCCGATTACTGGACCATCTCGCGGCACTGGGAATTGACGACAACACACTAGTTCTGTTTACGAGCGACAATGGACCCCACCGCGAGGGTGGACGCGATCCGGAACTATTCAATAGCAGTGGCCCGCTGCGCGGTATCAAGCGAGATCTTTATGAGGGTGGAATACGCGTTCCCCTCGTAGCCCGATGGCCCGAACGAATCGCGGCAGGCACCGTGAGCGATCATCCATCGGCATTCTGGGACTTCCTTCCAACGGCAGCAGAAATAGCTGGCATTGAAGCACCCGAATCGGACGGGATTTCATACCTCGCCGCACTGACCGGAGAAGAGCAGGAGGCGCACGGTCACCTGTACTGGGAATTTCATGAAGGTTCAGGCCCCAAGCAAGCTGTTCGCAGCGGCGACTATAAGGCGGTCTACTTTCATGAAAGTGGCACCACTGAATTGTACGACCTGGAACAGGACCTCGGTGAAACTACCAACCTATCGACCCAGATGCCCGAATTGGCGGACAGTCTGGTAGGACTGATGCGACACGCACGCACACCGAATGAGCGCTGGTCAATCACATGGACAACTACTGAGCTACCGTAAAGGGTATTGTTGCCATAGTATGCTCCCACACCATGGCGAGCGTCCCGCCCGCCTCGGTCACATCAAGAAACGAGATCGTGAATTGATCAATGCTGAAATCTACAGCACTGACCGTCATAGCAGCACGCACCACATCCTTGTCCGACGTGTAGTTGTAGGATCCCCACAATCCATCACCGGGAGCTCGACCGGAATCCTTGGCCTCGTGCGTGGACAGAATGAATGTCCAGCTACCCTGGCTCAATTCTACGAAAACACTGTATTCACCAGCAGGGACTTCCGTCCCACCGATCATAAGGGGCACTTCCGAATGTAACCTAGTAGATTTGTTTGCTCCTGCGCGCCAAACGGGAGCAGGACCTGTCACGGCCGTCCCGTATTCCTCACCTGAGCCGAATATTGCTGTCCGCCCGCGAAGAATTGGGCGTCCATAGTCAATAACTATCCAAGCCTCCCCAATTTGGGTCGAGGCTTCTCCACGTGGAGAAGCCGGACGTTGCGCAAATACGTAATCGGCTCCAATCAGGAAGAGTGCGAAAAAGATCGTGAGGGTTTTGAAGTGATGCATGACGAATCGGATAAGCTGATGAACAGAAAAACAATTAACGCCACAACTAACGCAAAGAGTCTTCGGTGGTTTCGCTGCCTGGACGGATGAGATATCCCTATCACTTAGACCTGACAACCTGTGTGATTTCATGGACACCAGCATCACGGGCAACGGGATCTCCCTGTCACCGCAACAAGACCTCCACCGCCATCCAAATTAATGTTAGCCAAAGCTTGACGTAAAGTATGATCCCACGACAATCAGGCGTATCCAAATTCACCGGGTACCAAGTATCCAACCGGAAGATTGCCCAAAGGTCTGTATCCCCTCTATGAATGCCGGGACAAGTTTGCAGATCCGCTGTCAGATCAGAAATCCTTAGCAATCCTGACAGCCCGCGCATGTGCAAGCTCTCCATTGTATATTCTATGTCGGTAAGTCTTTTTACCAACTGATCCTGAACCAACCAAACTTCGCCTGCTTAAATGATTAGTCGCAAACGCCTCTTTTACGGCAGCTGCCTTGCTCTGCTGACAACAGCATTCGCTTTCACAGTCATTGCCGGAATTGCTTTCTCCGTAAAATCAGAATTCATTCTCACGAACGCACAACTCGGTGTCTTCACCGGTGTGTTTTTTATCGGCTTTACTGTGAGCCAAGCTATTTTTTCGCCGCTTTGCGATGTGATCGGAATGCGATGGATCGTGCGAGGAGCATTTGTTGGTCATGTGGCCGGCGCTATCCTGATCATGACAGCCCAGGGCTACGTACCGGCTGTAGCCGGTTCGCTTTGCGCCGGGCTTGGGGCAGGATTGGTTGAGGCTGGGTGCAACCCGCTCGTTGCTGCGCTCTACCCAGATAACAAAACCTCCAAACTGAACCACTTTCACATGTGGTTCCCATACGGAAATCTGATCGCCGCTATCCTTCTGACCTTCATCTTTGCACAACTCGGAGCCGGATGGCGCTCGCAACTCATTCTGGTTCTGGTACCTGCACTGGGCTATGGCCTCATGATGTTCACCGCCCCCTTTCCACAAACGGAAGGAGTTTCAGCGGGCGTATCTGTGGGTGAGTCATTCAAAGCTCTCTTCGCTCCTATAATGCTCATCATGATGCCTATGATGTTGCTCACAGCATCTATGGAGCTTCCGCCCTCAAGTTGGGTCCCCTCTGTTCTTCAGGCAGGAGGAATTAATGGCTTGCTCGTGTTCGGGTTTGTGTTTGGCATTATGGGTACACTCCGCTTACTTGCCGGCCCGGTGGTCAAGGCCCTCACGCCGACCGGCATCCTGTTCGGAAGCGCTGTATTAGCCACATTAGGTCTTTTCCTGTTCAGCATGGCGGAGACAACCTTGATGGCTTTCCTGACTGCCGCGATATGGGCAGCCGGAATCGCCTACTTCTGGCCAACCATGCTGGGCTATGTTTCCGAACGAAATCCCAAGAGTGGTGCGCTGGGTCTCGGAGTCATGGGGGCCGTAGGAATGCTTGCGTCCTTCTTTGTAACGCCTTGGCTGGGTGACATAGCCGATGATAGAGGACATGACACACTCAACAGTGAAACTGTCATCCAGATATTTGAGGATGTTAATACGGAATTCCCTGCAATTGCGGAAAATTCCGGACCACAGGAAGCTGACATTATGGCCGTCAACTCCACTGTAGCGAATGTGCTGGCAACGTACGAAACCGATGGCGAATTACCACGCGGTGGCACAATGCAGGCTCTAAGGTCCGTCAGCGGATCCGGTGTCCCATCAGAGATCGTAGGACGGGCACAGGCTGAACTGAACCCCGCTGACAATGAGGGCGGCCGACTCTCCTTCCGTAGACTCGCACCCTTCGGAATTATACTGATCGTAGTCTTTGGATTTCTGCTCGTGAAAGATCTTCGTGCTGGCGGCTATAGAGCTGAAAAACTCGGCAGCCACTGATCGGGGTATAGGAGGAATCAGGGTGCACGCTGGAGCATTGCATCCCGAAGCACCTCTGCCGGGTGTAGGGGCTGCGTGATGCCGCAGTGCTGCAGTTGATGGCGACAACTGGTGCCTGGCGCTACAATTAATGCGTCGGCACTAGTGTTGCGCATCATAGGCACCAGCCGGCGCTCAGCCATCTTTCGAGATATTTCATAGTGCTCCTTTTCATAACCAAAGGAGCCTGCCATTCCGCAACAACTGGAGTCAACTTCGTGCGCATGGTAGTTTTCGGGGAGTGACAGGATTTTCAAGGTTGATTCCGTACCTGCAAGTGCACGCTGGTGGCAATGGCCGTGCAGCAGGACCTCTCGCGCTGCACTAGTGAAGGAAAGTGACAATCTTCCCTCTTCCGCGAGACGGGCCAGAAACTCGTCAAAAAGCACTGCCTGATGCGCAACCTCCCGTGCTTCCCTGCTATCAGGCAATAGATACAGGTACTCGTCGCGCATTGATAACAGGCAGCTTGGCTCCAAGCCAATGATCGGTAGCCCCGCTCTTGCATACGGTGCCAGTCGCTCTACCGTATCCTTAGCTGCAGCGCGCGCCCTCTTTACCATACCCTTCGATATGAGTGGTCGGCCACAGCAGCGGTGTCCCGGAAGTATAACCTCGAAGCCTGCCGCTTCAAGCACTTCTACCGCGGCTATCGCTACATGCGGTTCGTTAAACGTGTTGAACGTGTCATTGAAGAGCACAACACGTTCCCTTGCCTGCGTGTGCTGTGGTCGCTGTCTGAACCACTTGGTGAAAGGTTTCCGAGCAAAAGCCGGCAATTTGCGCTGTCGGGAAATGCCCAATCCACGGTCAAGAGCAAACCGCACCGGCGTGCTGCCCAAAATCCCGTTAATCGGAGGCGCGAGAGTTCCACTGGCCAAACGGGAAAATCTTGCGATATCTCCAAATAGACGCGCTCGCAGCGGCGTACCGTGTTTGGCGTGGTACTGCGCTAAAAACTCGAACTTGATCTTGGCCATGTCCACGGACGAGGGACACTCCGACTTACATGCTTTGCATTCCACGCACAGATCCATGACCTCATACATGCGTGCACTGGTCAATTCCTCGTGAGGCATAACTCCCGAGAGCGCAGCTCGTAATGCATTGGCACGCCCCCGAGTACTGTGCTCCTCTTCACGGGTAGCCATGAAGCTGGGGCACATGACCCCTGTTGTGTCTTTTCGGCAGATTCCGGCCCCGTTACACATTTCAATGGCCCGATCAAAACCGTGCTCCGCGCTGAAATCCAGGTTCAGTTCCAGCGGCATCACCTCGTAGTTTGCGCCATAGCGCAAATTATCGGTCGCCAGGGGAGCATCCACAACCACGCCAGGGTTCAGTAACCCTCGGGGATCCCACATCTCCTTCACCTCCCGATACAACCGGTACAGATCCGGCCCGAAGAACCGCTCATTTATCCAACTGCGCGCCCGCCCATCCCCGTGCTCACTGGAAAGTGCGCCTCCGTAACCCTGCAATAGCTCCACCGAAAAATCAATGATCTCGGGGATCTTGGCCACTTCTGTGGCCACTTTTGCATTGATCAACGGACGAATATGGATGCAGCCTGCACTTGCGTGTGCGTAATAGGCCACACGTGTCCCCCTTTTCGTACAAAAGTCATCAACTTTTTGTACGTACTCCGCCAAGTGTTCGGTTGGAACTGCTGCGTCCTCAATAAAGGGGATTGGCTTGTGGTCTCCCTTGATACTCATCAACAAACCCAACCCTACCTTGCGGACCGTCCACACATTCACCTGTCGGGCCGGGTCCAGGACGGGCTGCACGCCCCCTTTATGTCCTCGCCTAACAAGGAGTGTGCGCAAATTCTCGATTTTCGAGCGCAGCTCCGCCTTGCTATCTCCGTAAAACTCCGTAATCAGAATACAATCTGGATTCCCTTCAATAAAAGTTTGTAGCAGCCGCGCGTACTTGGGCACCTCCCTGCACAACTGCAGACCCAGGTTATCCAGCAACTCTACCGCACTGGGATTGGCCTCCAGAATGTCTGGAACGCGCCTAAGCGCCTCCGGTGTGCTGCCAAATTGGACAATTGCCAACGCGCGCGCAGTAGGGACGGGGACTAGGTTCAGCGTCACATCCTGAATAACCGCCAAGCCTCCCTCCGCTCCGCACACCAGTTTTGCCAGATTAAAGCGGTCGTCCTGGGGTACTTTGAAAGACGGACCCTCGCCAATGAACCGATCAAGGTTGTAGCCACCACACCTCCGCCAGTGACGAGGCGTCCCTTCAAGGATGGTCTTACGGTTATCAGATGATCGCGTAAGCTCCAACATTCCCCGATACAGACTGCCTTCCAGACCACTGAGCTTTGATTTCTGCTTAAGTGCCTCGGCCTCCAACGGCCCCAGATGTACCTGTGTACCATCACTCAGCACGACGTTCATGCTATGGACATGATCGGCGGTCATTCCGTAGCAAATGGAGTGACTTCCGGTTGAATTGTTGCTCACAATTCCGCCCAAAGCCGCACGGTTGCTGCTGGCCGGATCGGGACCAAACTGTAACCCGGTAGACTCCAGATTCTTGTTTAGCCGGTCAAGCACCAGACCAGGTTCAGCGCGTACCCAACCTTCAGCCTCATTGACCTCCAGTATTCGATTCAAGTGACGGGTAAAATCCATCACCAGGGCCTCCGAAACCGCCTGACCGGCAAGACTGCTACCACCGGTACGAGGAAGCAGAGGAACGCCGAATTCAGCCGAGAGCGTAACCGCAGCATGTACATCCTCCCGTGAAGCCGGGAAAAAGACACCATGCGGCATTACCTGGTAAATGCTGGCGTCCGTGCTGTAAAGTGCACGGCTGTAATCATCCGTTCGAACCTCCCCCTGACTTTCCTTACGCAGCACATTCAGAAAATCCGTCAGTGCTCGATCGTTGCTCGGCATCAACAACTCAAGATCCAGTGTGAACGATTTTCCAGATCCTGCCCTTCACAGAATCGGATATGTATACCGAACCATACGGTCCCTTGGCCAATCCTGTGGGCCTTGCCCGGGCAAATCAACGAAGCAGCAAAAGTTTTTTTCATTCTCCTCCGTTTCCAGTGTCAAATAGTGTTGGTATTTCACCCGGGGCTTTTCTCCCAAAATGTTTGTATGCCCGTTTGGTTGCTACACGCCCACGCGGCGTGCGTTGCATATATCCCTCTTGTATCAGGTAAGGTTCATATACCTCTTCTATTGTTCCTGACTCTTCTCCGACCGATACGGACAGTGTTGAGAGTCCGGCAGGCCCGCCATTGAACTTGTCAATGAGACTGAGCAGTATACGCGTATCCATGCTGTCCAACCCTTCGGCGTCTACATCCAGTGCTGTCAGTGCACGGTCGGCCATTTTAAGACTTATACAACCGTCTCCCTCCACCTGCGCAAAGTCACGGGCACGGCGCAGTAAGCGATTGGCGATACGGGGGGTCCCGCGGCTACGACGGGCAATCTCGTACGCACCCTCCTCTTCGATCAGAACACCCAGAATGCCCGCCGAACGTGTAAGAATGGCCTGAAGCAACTTAGCGCTATAATAATCATACCGAAAATCTATCCCAAACCGACTACGCAGAGGGGCAGTCAACAACCCCTTTCGTGTCGTGGCTCCCACCATTGTAAACCGGGGCAATGGGATCTTCACGCTTCGTGCATTCGGGCCACTGTCAATGACAATGTCGATATAGTAGTCCTCCATGGCTGAATAGAGATACTCCTCCACCAGTGGCGATAGACGATGCATTTCGTCTATGAAAAGAACATCCCCTTCCTTCAATTTGGTCAAAATGCCTGCCAGATCTGCGGGTTTATCCAGTACTGGACCAGAAGAGGTGGTAATGGCAGCCCCCATTTCCTCTGCGATAATGTGGCCCAACGTCGTGTTATGATTGCAGAACCCGTTACCGATGAACGAATGTGAGCCTGGAACTACAAAGTCGAATGTTTCTGCCTCCGCACGCTCGAGTCGCGTGACCGTACTCCACTTAAAACCCCCAGTTGCTTTTGGTCTGTTTTCACTTGATGCTTCCAAGGCAATCCAGTCCTGCTTTGTAAACCGGATATCCTGGTAATCTCCGCATTCGGCGGAATCCTGCGCAGATTCTTTCTGTAATGCCAATACCCGGTCTCCGAGCTCAAGTGATCCGAGCGGTCGCCAGGTCATGTAGCCCTGCTTTTCTGCCAGTACAGGATGTGCGGGGGTACCCTCCACAGATTTTCCGCATCTTGTAAATAGACGAATTGTAGGACCGGACCCACTTGCATACACGTGTGAGGTGCGCTCTGCGCCAAATGCTCCAACGACTGTTACAGTGTGGTTCCTGCATTCGCCAGGACTAAGATTGGTTGGAATCAGGCGCTCCATAGGCACGGGACCCTGAGGAGTTTGTATTTGTGTATCTGCCGTTACACACTTGCCCAGCCCCGGAGGACCAGATAAAAGTACATGGTCAAGGCTTTCTCCCCGCTCAAGAGCAGCCCGCATAAATATTCTGAGATTGCTCTTGATTTTCTCCTGTCCGATAAAATCCTCCAGTTTACGCGGGCGCAGCCGACGTTCAAAGTCCTTGTCTTGAAGGTTAGGAGCGGCAATGCTTTGGCGCTTCATCATTGACTGGATGCAACATGTGTTGACCTTCGGTAATTAACCGAATCACCGTAAGATCGTAAGATACTGGACTTTAACAACTGCAAACCCCGTAACTGCCCGCTACGTTTCAGTGGGTAGATAAAACTTACTCTAAGGTACGCGTGCCCGGCATATGCTGAACCTAAGTCAAGAATTAAGGCTACAGCAAAAACTGTCCCCGCAGCAGATTCAGTATATCCAGCTGCTACAGTTACCAACGCTTGCACTGGAACAGCGCATTCAGCAGGAGCTGGTGGATAATCCGCTACTTGAAGAGGGATCGGCTGACGAGGTATCACCGGAGCCGGAGGGAGAGTCCACTGACAACACCAATGACGAAGAATTTGACCTTGAGGATCTATTACCAGACGCAAACGATCTGTACGGATATAAAGCCCGCGTGGACCATAACCAGGAAGACCGGGAAATTCCACTTGCGGCCGGCGAATCTCTGACTGATCATCTGCGCGGACAAAAAGAGTTCTTGAATCTTGACAGACGAGACACGCTCATCGCAGAGCAAATTATAGGCTCCATTGACGAGGATGGCTACTTGCGAAGAGAAATTTCGTCAATCGTAGATGACATCACCTTCAACTATCGTGAGGAACTGACAGAAGAAGATGTGATTCGCGTGTTGCGCCTTATCCAGCGTCTCGATCCGCCTGGAATTGCAGCTCGCAGCGTGCAGGAATGTCTGCTGATCCAACTGGAATTGATCCCGGAAGATGTTCCAGGTCGAGATATTGCTCTCCAGGTGGTTGGGAATCTGTTTACGCCCTTCGCCCGAAGACAGTACGAGCGCATCAAAGAACGCCTGAGTATTAATGATGCTGTTCTGAAATCTGCCATAGACCTCATCCAATCGTGCAATCCCAAACCCGGCGAGGGTACGTTCACGCCACAGGAAAACTACGTGACTCCTGATTTTCTGGTTCGCAATACTGACGGCTCGTTTGTCATTCAGCTTAACTCCGGCAACTTTCCAACGCTTACGGTCTCCAAACCGTACAGGGAGATGATCAAAAAGATGGCCACTGATCAACAAACCGCCCAAAAAAAGCCATCCGATGTGAAAACGAAGCAATTTCTCCGCTCCAAGCTTGAGTCGGCAAGGTGGTTTATTGACGCAGTCCAGCAACGCCGCCAAACCATGCTCTCAGTCATGCGTGAGATTGTCGCTTTTCAGGAAGCGTTCTTTACCTTGGGGGAGGGGCATCTGCGGCCACTTATTCTCAAGGATATTGCCCAGCGGATTGATATGGACATTTCGACGATCAGTCGTGTTGTGAGCGGAAAGTATGTTCAATGCGATTTTGGTGTCTACGAACTCAAATACTTTTTCTCCGAGGGGGTCGCGACAACGTCCGGCGTTAATGTGTCAAACAAGGAGGTCAGAGCTATTATTTCCGGTATTATTGAACGGGAGGACAAGACAGATCCACTGACGGACCAGGCAATTACAGTTATCCTGAAGGAGAAAGGATACAGAATAGCCAGACGTACTGTATCGAAATACCGAGTACAGCTAGGCCTGCCTGTGGCCCGGCTGCGCAGGGAGATTGTTTTATCCTGATTTCAGTCTGAAATCTGCCTCGCAGGAATCATGCAACGGGTACCTCGAGCACGATCATTGTCAAAAACCAGGCATCATACCCTCCGAAGCCTCTTGCAATAACACAAGCAGGCCATGATCAGAATCAGTGGATGACCCATTCCAGCACTACATCCGTGCGTCGAGAACCCACATTCATTCGGACAATGTCGATAATTCAGGACGCGGACTGTTATTCTCAATAGCCCAAACAGAGACCGTGCTGTCTCCAACCTGGTAGATCCGGTCGTTGAGCGCGTGTGTAAATCCGTTCTCAGGCAACCTGATGGAGTGCCAGTAGTCTCCCGTCTCGGCGTCATAGATGTCAATCGTCTGGGCAATGTAGGCGTGAATGTATAGCTGCCCATGATACACCGTCGGAAAACTCCGAATCAGAGGTGGCCCGTCTACATACCCTCCTCTCTGGGTCCTAATCAACTTCGGCTCCTCTATTGAGACATGGTCGATTGTGGTCCTTGCGTACTTCATTGATCCGTCTGGACGATACTGAACGAACAGCGGATACCACTGAGACACATAGATCATGTGCTCCTTGAATGTCATCAATCTACCTGCCGCCATCATTGAGGAATATGGACCCCCGCCATAGATTTGGCCAAACTTGACAACATCGTTGCCGAGTCGGGATTCGAATAGCTCTTGGTCTACGTTTTCCTGAAGAGAGAACATAGAATATATTCGTCCCTTTCGCGTGATCACGTATTGATCTGGATGTTCACGTATTGATCCGTCCAAGCGCTCAGACCGCAGGAAGGATCCGTCCAGATCGAAATAAGAGACCTCCCAAGTCATGTACTCAAACATATACACCATTGAGTCACCCAATACCCCGAAGTTCAAGATTCCCATGTTTTCTCCGGGCCCCTCCCCCTGGCCTTCTCCGAAGGAAGTAATGTAATTCCCGGAAGCATCAAAGCGATGGATCCGATAATCCCAGTTGTCTGCCACATAGATGTATCCCATAGTATCAGCGAACACACCTGCGGGGGCAATTACAATCTCGTCAGGCATTGCCGGCAGTTCGAACAGCTTGCGTAGAGACACTTCACCCATAATTCGATCGTACGACTGCTGCCCTACAATGGGGCTCACACTTAGGGCTTCGAATTTGACATTGTTCACTTCTTGATCGGAGCCGCAAGAAGCACACAGCATGACTGCAAGAATGCAACTCACGTAAGGTCTAGGCCAATGCGCGGCACATGCTGTCCCCGAGGATTCTCGGCCTCTCACGATTGGTGGACCTGTTGCACAACCAGTTTCAGAGCTGGCGGTCCAGTGGATTGCTCGCATGATTTTGTTTAATGATCCTGGAATTCGTATGTTCGGAGCAAAGTGTGCAATGACTTCGGCTGCAGTTATATCCTTGCAAAATGTCTGGGTGATCCCAATCCTTGACTTACTGCACGAGATTCTAGCCGATGCTTCACGCACACTGCGATCGCTAGAAAACGGGTTGCATGCGCGGTGGACGCAGTTTGGCGCACATATTAAAGCAGGCCTTTGTCTCGCTGTCCAATTCACTTCGGGGCCTCAGTCCGCTTGCCTGATTGCAATATGCCCTATTGTCCAAGCCTCGACAGTCCGAGGGCGACAGTGACTGCAGAATCGAAGATTCCAATTAGAGCAGTCTACGCCGTAGCCATCATACTGGCTGTCGCGCTCACTTCGTGTGCGGAAAAACCTGACACTGAAGTGGTTGAAGGCATAGCATTAACACTAAATCCCAGACGCTCTACGGAACGCGTATGGAACCAATTTTCCACGGATTCGCTGTTTCAGATTTCATACACCGACTCTGTGCCGGTATTCGGTCCCTTTGCCAATCGTTTTGACACAAAAGATCAACTATAGGTTTACGATGTAGTGGACAGACACGTAATAGAATTTTATACAACGGGGGTGTTCGCAGCATTACACACGCGCGGAATTGGGAGTGCCCCTGGACAGATACGTATGCCTGTGTCCGATTTAATTATTGTTGGTGACTCCCTAATAGTTCTGACCGCCGAATTTTTTGAATATACCTTCGAAACCCAAACCAATCGCTTTTGGGCAAAGCAACAACTCGATAACCCGCTTCGCCAAGCACGCACCGAGTCCGGTATTTCATACTATTTCTATTTGGAGTCAGAATCGCTATTTACAGTAATAACCGATACGGGCAGGCGACGCTTTGGCAAGGTCTTCGAAAATCAAGGTGACATTGCGACAGCCCTAGGTAATGAGGGATGGATTCACACATACGGGAACTGCATGATATTTGCGTCCGCATATTATCCAATGTTTGCAGTGTATGATTCAACCGGCAGTCTACTGTACGCACAACGTACCATGACAGCCTATGAAACCGGAGAAGCACAAATAGAGACTCGGATGTTGGATAAAGATGCACAGGTATTAATAGCTCCGATATCCAGCATAATACATTATGGAACGAATGTGGTTAATGGTTGGCTGTTAATAAATGTTCGTCCAAATGGTGAGCGTGCCATGGATGCCTATAGTATCGCGACCGGACACTATATCGGATCAGTAAAGATACCGTTCATTGGACGTATCACTTTATCTGCAAAACGGATCGCCGCTGATACAGATACTACAGTAACAGTATACAGGCACGATTTGTTTAGCCGCTTAGAAACGCCGCCTATCAAACACCAAAAGTGTTTTTGATTGATTATAGAATGAAATCATTACTCGCGTACTGCAGACGCACGCTCAAATCTATGGGTAAATTGGAAATCATTGCCCACAGCACATTGTTGCTTGCTATTATTGTGTTTGTTGTGTTCACGGTTTTTACCGGCTTAGACGATAGCGATCTCGATACTACTGCTGGCACACAGGAAATAGGAGAAGTGAAATTGTTTGAAGACTGGGATAAGTATGATGGTGCGGTGTTGCTGGCCCTTACGCCTAGTTGCCCTTACTGCATTCAGTCTATGCCATTTTACAAAACACTTCAGAAAACATTGAAAGGCAGCCAAGTGAATAGGCGGTTCGCTTTTATGGCAGTTATCGATACTAGTCAATCCCGCCGACTTCAAGAACGCATGCTAGCCAAGTATCAAGTACGAGTAGATACGTTAATGGTCATTCCAGTGTCTGACCTTAATGTTGAGTATGTACCAACCATTTTGATTGTTGATGGCGAAGGCAGAGTACAGCATAAATGGATTGGCATGCTGGATGCGGAACAGGAAAGCCAAATCGAGCAATTACTTATTGATAACACCCTGGTTAAGTTAAAGGTGGTGATATGAGTGCATTCTTGAAACTTGCCGGGGTTGGCGTTTTGTTGATCAGTTCTTTGGGATGTGGGGAGCCTGGTCGGCTACAAGTCGAAATTCAAATCCCGTTGATCGAACAAGATGCAACGAGTCGTGCGTGGCGTAATGTGACGCTGGATTCATTGCACTATTTACCAGTTGATGACAGCATGATGCTCTATACCCCGGGCAGTGTATTGAAGGGGCCGGGAAAGAACGTGTACGTTGGAGATTACGGAGACATGAGTGTGAAAGCATTCGATAATTTGGGGCGGCACACAACGACGTACGGGCAGGGCATGGGATGGGCGCCAGGAGAGGTAATGCAAATGGGAAATTTAGGAACAATCGGAGATTCGGTAGTCTTTATATACGATAGCATGAACCGGCGACTGACGTATTTTCAGCCAGATGGCTCTTTGTTGACAATGGAGGAACCCGAAATGCATTTTAAAAGAATGGTCGTAACAAACAGTGGACGAAAATATTGGTTGATACCTTCGGACTACAGATATAGAGAATTCTTTGTGACCTCTTCGAATGTTGATACACTAATGTTTGGGAGGTTGCTGGACGAAAACTTGCATGTCCGCAACAAGTATCTAATACCGGGAAGGTTGAGTGCTTTCGGTGAAGATGTGCTTTTCGTACCATCTTTGTATCCAGCGCTAATTAGGTACAACAGTGACGGAGAAGTGAAGTACGCTCGTAGGACTATTGGAGCGGTTGGGTTTGAGCCGCCTGAGGAGATGGTCGAGCAGAATGGCATGAGGTGGCCCGGACCTCCGCTGAATTATTCGATGTTTGTGAACGACGATCAAGTTATTGTGTTAGTGAGGGATAATAAGGATCCGCGCATGAAGATGATTGCTGACTATTATGATGCGGAAAATGGGAATTATAATGAATCAGTGAAGTTGCCGGATGGTTTATTTGCACTATTGACTGACGAGAGAGCATATGAAATTCGCGATACGGTCGTTGTGGTGTATAGGTTGCTGTATCGGTAAGCGTGGGTGGGTTTGGATGCGGAAGAATGCAATAACCGGTGATTTTGCGTTCTGAGGTGCTGGGACGCAAGAAATTCATGAAGCGGGCACCTTCATTCCAGGTAATGGCGATAGTCCCGCAGGGTAAGCCAGAACTCAAGGCTTAAGCAACACCTTTATAAGGGCCGTTTCGACGTGCTTTTGGGCATTGTGCCAACCCTAGTTGACAGCGGGTGACAATGGATCGTGATCAGTACGTGACCTACGCACGACTGGAAACACCTTTGACGAGTGTCTGTGCAGAAGCTTGCTGCCGAAGCTGTGATTACGCCGCGTGAGACCGACCAACAAAATGAAACACGTACTTCGCATACTTGCAGTCCCAATCTTTCTCGCGCTATTTGCCTCCTGCGAATCCTCTGTAACGGAGGCGCCCCAAGATACTTCCACCGAAATAGAGGCACTACTAAGAGCCGATTGGGGAGAAGAAGACAGCCTCGTCCTTATAACTTCGGTTCCTGACTACCTCGCTCGGTTCGAGTGGGACTATTCAGGTCAACTTTCAGATGGCCGACATTGGGGAGCCGCTCATGCTGGTGACTTCCTAGTTCCTTTCATAAGAATGCAGATCAAAACCACGTATAAACATGACCGGCAGGACTCCTACCGCACGCTCGCAACCCCCGAATGCACAATGAAAAAGGGGGCTAGTTCTCTCGGCTTTGAGGACTTTGCAGACTGCATACAGTTCGTAAGCGAGAGTTGCGACACTGCTGTATATGCCTCCAGCGAAGACGGTAAATCGCTCGAGGCTCACGGTATGAACGTAACCTACAACGACGACAACACGGCTACGGCAGTGCCCTGTAATCCAACATACCGCTGATGGGGTAGTCCACGTCTACCTGTTGCACAACATTGTGTATCATGTCTGCTCTAGAGCACGTTTTCTCACCGAATTGAAGGCATCTTGGCCACGATTGCGTACATCTGAGGAGCCAATTTGAAGGAGAATTTCTTGGTCGCGACGTATTTGGATACAGCGTTTGCAAAAAGTTGACGTTAAGGCGATTGTCCTGCAGGTTTTCCGGTTCAGGCCTGTTCAGAAGCTGCATCTCTGCCTAGCCCGAATTTACTGTAGATCGGAAGCCATTCCTCATTCTGGAGCAACTTCGGTTTGGAACCATCTGGATCATTCACCCTGCGAGGCGCAGCACCAAGAAGCCATTGCTGCGATGCAATGGCGTTGGAACCTCAGCGACTTTACTCAATCCTATTCTCTTGGAAATGTGAGCCTAAGCCTGACGCAAGAGCCGGGTTCCAGGGGGGCGATTGCGTTGATCCATGGCAGATTTTCGGCGACTCCCCACGCATGTTTAGAAATACGGACACTATGTGTACAACTACGTTGATGGCTATTTCTATACCGGCAACCTTAACCCAAATCCTGAAAGAAGTACTCAGGTCGAATTGGGGATTGAGAAATAGACCTCAAAGATCAGGGTTCGTGCCAGCATTTTTGCCAATCATGTGCTCCATTACGTTGGCGACCGAAACGATTCAGATCTGCTCGGAAGCACTTCCGCGCCAAGATTCAGAACCTATTACAACTCATCTGCCGCATTCCTCACCGGTGGTGACGCATGTGCCGTTTTTGTTCTTCGGGAATGGCATGAGTTGACTGGAACCGCTTCGTAGACATGCGGACAGAATCTTGAGCTTGATGAACCGATGTATCTGATCCCTCCCCTCACCGGCTGGACCAGCCTTCGTGCCATGTACAACAAATGGTGGGGCGATCTGGAAGCTCAGATGGCCATGCCTCAAAACCGGGTAGCCCGTATTTTTGCCGATGAGGATGGAACAGATGGTTGTTGCGTCGTCAACGTTCGAGGAGGAACAACGCTTGGACCCGGGATAGACCTGAGTATCGGCTTAGACAACCTGTTTCGTGTTTACTATCACGAGCATCTATGTTTCAGTAATCTGCCCAATCCGGGCCGTAATTTCTACTTCACACTGTCTTATTCAATTTAGGTCGCTCTGCCGCTCCTCCTCATACATGCTGTAAGCTGTGTATATATCTTTACCCGAGTGGGAGGCACTTAGATTCCTCGGCTGCTCTCACCTACCTGCTCACCTAGGCACGAACCACTCTGATGGACACCCACCTCATACCTCAACGCTTAGGGCAACTGAATGACATCACCTATGGCAAAACATCAAACATTTTGACACGGGCGACTGGCTTCATAGAAGCCTATGACTATTCCCTCAACCCATACTCCGGTTGTGCTTTTGGCTGCACATACTGCTACGCTGCATTCTTTTCCAGAAGTCCATACCACCGGGACAACTGGGGTTACTGGGTCCGCGTAAAGGAGAATGCAGCGGAAAACCTGAACCGAAAACTCCACCGCAATCGTCGCTGCCTGGACGGAAAACGGATTTACATGAGCAGTGTCACGGATCCCTATCAACCTCTTGAGCGAAAGCTGGGACTCACCCGTGCAGTATTGGAGGTACTGGCGGGCAAGACTGCAACGGCAGAAACGACTCACTACCACAAGCCGCGTCCCAAACTGGTGGTTCAAACACGCGGCCCGGATGTAGTCCGTGATTTGGATCTCTACCAGACTATCGTTGAAAATGGGGGCAATGCACAGATCAACATGACGGTTACGACGGATGATGAATCTGTCCGGCACACCTTCGAACCAAAGTGCCCCGGTAACCAGCGACGGCTGGAAGCAATCACCGAAGTGGCCTCGTCTGGAATCTCGACCTGCATCACTCTGACCCCATTACTTTGGCTGCATAACCCGACAAGATTTGCTGAGCAACTTGTCTCTACCGGGGTGGGGCGTTTCGTATCGCAGGCCTTTCATTTCAACAGAGGTCGATTTGTAGCCATGACACGGGATGACGCTCTCAACCTCATGGCACAAAAACTCGGCTGTGACCTGGCATCGCTGCCACGCGAATATCTACGACGATACCATGCATGGCGACACACCCTCGCCCTCTGTATAGGGGACTACGGATTAACCCTTGAAGAGGGCAAAGCCGGTTTTGAACCTCCCTTCTGAGGATACCATCACCTCATTAATTGCGTATATCCGGCCTGTTTCGTGTAAGTAAGTCAACCTCTTGGTCATAAAACGCAACTTTGGCCCGATTTTTGCCGTAGAGACTGCAGACTCCGAGCCCAAACGATAACATGGCAAACAAGAAAGTAAAGAACACGAACCCTATGGTGCATCTTTTTGCACGATATCTGGCTGGCCAGATTGAAGAACCACTCTGGAAAAAATTCATTTCTGCCTTGGAATCTTTCGAGTCGAATCCGCTAGAGCGCTCTGCTTTCATTGCATTCTTTGAAGATTCTCTTGCGGGCACAAACGACCGCTCGGCGCCTCGCCTCAACCGTCTTCTTGTAGAAACGGTGACGGCGTAAGCGGGAAACCGCTTCTTTTAAAACCCGGGCGGGTTGCACGTCCATATGTGTATGCCAAGCCTTTTGATTCCAGGGGTCAGCATCGTTCGATCTGACCCTTTTGTTTATCTCCCGCAACGCGATCCGAATATTGGCGGCTGGTGTACAGGCTCCTGCGGATCATTGAACCATTAGCGACGTTGGTCCCACGAAACCCAAGACTAGTAACCAAGATCATGCAAGCAATCCACTCGACTTCCACCTCAAAAAATGGCTTCGCAAGAGGTTCATTAATAGCGCTACTTTTGTTTGCATTTGTATGCGCTACAGCTTCTGCTCAAGTTACGTTAGACGAGCTTTCGGGAGAAAATGCTACGCTCATTCAACAGGAAGCCACAATCACGGTATTTGGGGATAAGGGGGTTTTAATTGAACGTTTCGAGGATGGAGGACTCCGCAAAGTAACGCTGGCTGGACCAACCGTCCGAGTCATTTCTTCGCCAGGTGAAGTATTTGCAATAAATGATAAAAATTCTCCTTCCGTGGGCGGCGTGTTGGGCGAAGATGACATAACCTTTTACGGGGATTTAACACTTTCTTCGTCAAAGTGGGATGAACAGGCACTTAATCATTATCAGGTGCATGTTTATGATGCCTTGGTAGAAATTCGCACGATCCAGATATCAGAGGCTGATTTGGTCCCCCAGCGTACGAAAAATTCTTTAGATCGAGAATTACCTTTGAATCAGCAGGGTGACTTCATTAGACATATGAAGGAGCTAGCTAAAAAACGAAGGAATTCATAAGCCTACCTCTGAAGAAATTTATCGCAGACTTGCGAATTGTGACGATTGCAAAATAACGTCACAGAAGGGCAGTTGACATTCGGCGGCAAATAGTCATTAGACTGTGGGGGAGACGCGAAGATATAGCCGTCAATTGTTGAAGACATAGTATTCGTGGCCAATTTCGGTCGCAATCTGTGATATTCTGCAGACACACCCACGTCGAGTCCAGTGGCACGGACCTAATGTCGGACGAATACTCCGCCTACCAGTATGCAGGAAGAGACTACAAGCACTCCGTGATCCACCACGCGCACAAATTCGTTGAGGGCAACGTGCATGTCAACAACATTGAGTCCTTCTGGGCGCTGGTCAAGCGGGCGTGGTTCGGCACGCACCACCACTACAGCAATAAGCGCAAGCCGTTATTTCTAGCGGAGAGTTGCTGGAAGTACAACCATAGTGACTATGAGGCTCCCTTTGACGCGTTCGTGGACGGGATTGTAACGAGGTTGTAGCCAGTCGGACAGCAACTTTGTGGAAGCGCTTCAGTAAGCGGAACCAATTCATGCATTCAACCCAACCCTATACCAGACACGTGAAGCGTTTTTCCTTCCTTGCGCCCCCGGTCTTAATGGCCTTAATTGCCGTTGGCTGTTCCAACTCGGTTGAACATACGGAAAGCCAAGCTTCGAGCGACGAAATAGCTGAACTGATTGATCAATTGCCACCGGACGGCATGATCCAGCTTTCAAGGCACCATGACGCTTTGTTGCCTTCCTTTGAAGAGGGTGACAGCGGAGTTTTGCCCGGCGGCATTCGCTGGCGCTCCATAACGGACGAGGATGCGTTTGGAATTGGCTTTGCGGGTTGGCACATTCAGTACAAGACGAATACGCGGACAATTGACTGCGAAGTAAGAACTAAAGCCAATATTTTAAAGAAGACGGAGTTCGGCAAGTGCATAGACGACCTGATTGGGGTGTGCGACGGTGCGGACGGGCACAACAACGAGGAAACGGGAATGATCGTTGCGGAAGGGTACAACAGAACCTACGACAGCGAGGGCAACGAGATCGGGCGCACGGAGTGCAACTTCCCACCTAGGCACCCATGGCTCCCCGACAACTTGGATTCCATTGATTCTTCCAGTTAGCTCCCATTAGTAAAAAACACCCCTTAGTCAGAAGCTCTGCAAGCGTCGCTAGTAAGATCCCCAGGCAGAGCAAATCAGTCCAATAATTTTTGAAATGAAGCGGTTTGAAGATCTTTTCCAGGAACTTGAGGACAAGGTACAACAACAGGATCCGATGTCCGGCACTGTACAGGCAGTCAATACAGGCACGCATGAGATTGGCAAAAAAATTCTTGAGGAAGCAGGCGAAGTGTGGATGGCAGCAAGCCACGAGACCCGTGAACGCACCGCCGAGGAAATCTCCCAACTGCTGTATCACATTCAAGTCATGATGCTTGCCTGCGACCTGTCGTTGGAGGATGTTTATCGCCATCTTTAAGATCATACATTGTCCCAATGCTACAAATTGCCCTGCCCAATAAGGGCGCCCTCGCCAAGGACTCGGTAGAGCTCATCAAGACCGCCGGCTACCGATGTAAGCGATCAGGGCGCGAATTGCGCGTTAAGGATGCTGAAAACGAGACCCTGTTCTACTTCCTGCGACCACGTGATATTGTAACCTACGTTAGCAACGGTGTACTGGATTTGGGGATCACGGGCCGAGATTTTATGATTGAACAGCAGGCCAATCTTGAAGAAATTCTACCTTTGGGTTTTGGAGCGGCACGATTGTGCTATGCAGGCCCACACCATCAATACCTTAGCGTTGAGGATATCGAGGGGCTGCGCATTGCTACTTCGTTCAAGCATCTTGTTTCGGTTGATCTGGAAGCAAGAAATGTTCAGGCAGAAATTGTACCGCTTGACGGGGCGGTCGAAGTATCTATTCAGCTCGGTGTCGCAGATGTCGTCGCTGATCTTGTTCAGACAGGACGCACGCTGGAGGAAGCACAACTGTCCGTAATTGGCGAACCTGTCCTGGAAACTGAAGCACTTCTGGTTGGACGTGCTGGAATTCTTAAAACTGAGACCGCTGCGAATCTTTTTGTGCGACGACTCCAAGGGATACTTCTCGCCAGAACCTATGTCATGGTTGAGTATGACTGTCCACGCACATCACTTGAGAAAGCGTGCGACGTGACTCCCGGTATTGAATCCCCGACCATAGCTCCACTAAGTAATCCGGACTGGGTCGCAATCAAAGCAATGGCGCATCGCAAGGATACCAATCGGATTATGGACGATCTTGAGGATCTGGGTGCAAAAGGCATAATAGTTACCGATATTCGAACCTGTAGAATTTGACAAGCTCGTGTCTCAAACACCCTCCAAACTCATGGTGCTGGCCCTGATCTGCGGGTCTGCGATCGCATGCAACCCCTCGACCACCTTGGAAGATGAGGTGCAATCAATTATCAGTGAATACCCGGGGGCTACCGTTGCCGTAGCGGTTCGGGACGCCAGCACGCAGACGACATTGGATATCCTTAGCGACCGCTCCTTTCATGCTGCCAGCACCATGAAGGTGCCCGTCATGATTGAGGTCTGGAAAAGAATCCAGGCAGGCCGCCTCGACTTGGATTCAACTCTCGAGATTCAAAACTCCTTTCGCTCAATCGTTGATGGATCCCTGTACAGTATTGAAGAGGATACCGACGATGCCATTTATGAACGGCTGGGAGGATACATGACGATCTCGGAACTGGTCTATCAAATGATCACCGTGTCATCCAATCTCGCCACTAACCTCCTGATTGACTTCCTTGGAGCTGAGTCCATTCAGGCAACAGTCGACACCCTCAATGCTCCCGGCATGCGGGTACTTCGGGGAGTCGAGGACCTTAAAGCATTTGATCTGGGCCTCAGTAATTCAACGACAGCCCGCGCCCTCGCAACCCTCATGGAAGCCATCAGCCAGGGACGGGCGGTGAGTGAGATAGCTGATAGCCAAATGGTTGACGTACTCCTGGATCAGAAATTCAATGAAATGATCCCGGCTGGACTGACAGAAGACACACGCGTCGCTCACAAAACTGGACAGATTACCCGGATTCACCACGATGCCTCAATCGTATACCCACCCAACGCCCCGGCATATGTGCTGATCATCTTGATTGAGGGGTTGGACGATGAGAAGGACTCTGCTGCCCTAGGAGCCTCCATCACACGAGCGGCGCATGCTTCTCTGCGCGGAGGAGTCTGAAATGACCGCAGTTAATTCGGATCAAAAAGCCCAAACCGACTATGAGCGAACCGATTCTTCCCTGCCACGACGAGGTCCAAAACTTCTACCATTCGTTGTAGCAATGGCCTCAAGGTTTTCGACCCTGCGCTTGATCGCATCCTGTTCCGACTCTGTCGCTTCAAGGCGTGCATAAAACTCCCGCAACGCAGCTACATCGCTGCGACTGTTGTTGCGGCCCAGAAATGTCCAAAGCCTCACCGACAGACTCACTACAAGGATCCCACCGATTGTAAGTACGACCAGAATGATAATAGGGGATATCGCCATTATATCTAATTTGAGGTGCTTTGTGCTATGAGCTCAGACGGATCCGCTTCCACCACGCCGTCCTTTGAGGATGGGGCTTCCAATAGCCGATTGACTACGATCGTTTCCAGATTCTCAATCCGCCGCTGCGCGGCCGCAAGTGCATCTTCTGCTTCAATCAGACGCGCAGTATGGTCCTCCGCATGGAATGATCCAAAATTAGCCTTCTGAAGATCTACCCATTTATTATATGCCAGGTAAGCAAAGGGAGCTACAATAGCAACAATAGGAACTATCATCCAGATCATGACGCGAACCAATAAATTTTATCCAGCATTTCGTCCCATCAGAATACTCAATTCAGATTATATGGTTGCATGATCAGGAACCTGACTCAAACGTTTCACCGGACGCGGTATCGCCGGAGAAACGCACGCTGGATTGCACTTGAAGCAACTCTCGGTGTCCGCATTTACAACTTCACACTGTTTGAGAAAGCCTTACGCCATCCCTCTGCCGAGAATGAGCAATCCGCTGGATTACTGGGCTCCTATGAACGTCTTGAATTCCTGGGGGACGCCATCCTGGGTGCAGTCGTTACCGAATATCTGTACCAGGAATTCCCGGACCAGATGGAGGGGTTTCTGACCACTCTGCGATCCAGAATAATACGTCGTGAAACCTGCACAAAAATTGCCCGCAAACTTAGACTGATTGATTTTCTCGAATTTGGTCCGCACCTAGACCTGCAAAACAATCGCAAAATTGATTCCGTTCTCGCCAACTGCCTGGAATCTATAATTGGGGCTATCCACTTGGACAGCGGTATAAGCGCTTCACGGAAATTTATTCATACACATGTATTGGGCGGAATAGATCTGCCTAGTCTGGCAAACAGAGACGACAACTATAAAAGCCTTCTCCAAGAACTTGCCCAAGCCAATAGATGGGACCCGCCCGTGTATGTTGTTGCAGAAAAGGATGGCCCCCCCAACAAATGTATCTTTACCGTTGATGTTTACGTCAAAGGGCGTCGCCGAGGGCGAGGTCAGGCAAGGACAAAAAAGAAAGCAGAGCAAGGCGCTGCCCATCAGGCGCTCCAATCCCTTTCTAGGGAGAGTGATAGAGATATGGAGGCCTGAGTGCTGCTCACCTGTTTTTGCTCCAAAATCACACAATATTGTCACATGAGCACGTACTTACCGCACGCAGATCGCTTTGCTGCTCGTCACATAGGTCCGTCGAAGGACGATGTGCAGAACATGGTAGAGATGCTCGGCCTACATTCGCTAGACGAATTGATCAGCAATACCATCCCCGAATCAATCTTTGATGATCGTCCACTTGATGTACCTGAGGCACGCCCGGAACATGTAGTCCTTTCCGATCTCCGAACCATTGGACGTCGCAACAAAATTTTTCGGTCATATATCGGCATGGGGTACCACGACACAATCACGCCAAGAGCAATCCTGCGGGCAGTGTTGGAAAATCCATCGTGGTACACACAGTACACGCCATACCAGGCCGAAATTTCTCAGGGTCGCCTGGAAGCGCTTCTGAACTTCCAGACTGCCGTCATTGACCTCACTGGGATGGATATTGCCAATGCTTCCCTTCTGGACGAAGGTACTGCAGCGGCGGAGGCTATGATGATGTTCTTTCGTCTTACACGCAAGCGCAAAAAGTTTTTGGTGTCCTCCGACTGTCATCCTCAAACCATCAGTGTTGTGCAGGGTCGTGCAGCTCCATTGGGGATTGAGGTGGTCGTTAGTGATCATATGTCGTTCGAGTTCACCCCCGATGTGTTTGGTTCGCTGGTGCAATACCCTGGCTCGGACGGCGTCATTCATGACTATGAAGAACTTTGCAATCAGGCGCATGGAACGGGCGCTTACGTAGCTGTAGCTGCTGATCTACTCAGCCTTGCGCTGCTTCGGGCACCCGGCCGATTCGGCGCGGATGCAGTGATTGGTAACTCCCAGCGATTCGGGGTTCCTCTTGGATACGGAGGACCGCACGCTGCGTTCTTCTCAACCAGGAATGCCTTTAGACGCCAGGTACCCGGACGGATGATTGGAGTAACCGTGGATATGGATGGGAAACCTGCACTGCGCATGGCCTTGCAAATGCGTGAACAGCATATCAAGCGCGCACGCGCGACCAGCAATATATGCACGGCTCAGGTTCTACTCGCCGTAATGGCCGGAGCCTATGCGGTCTTTCATGGCCCCAATGGACTCCGAAACATCGCCCTGTGCGTCCATATGTGGACCCGCGCATTAGCAAAAGGACTGCTCGAAAACAACTACCAGCTTCGTCACCAGGAGTTTTTTGACACAATTTGCATAGAGAATCCACCAGCCGACCTTCGCGCGCGGGCAGAGTCGCAAGAAATCAATCTCCGATACTTGGCCGATGGAGCAATTTGCATCTCGCTGAACGAGACCACAACCGGTAAGGATGTGGATAACCTGCTCAACCTCTTTGGTGCCAATACATCGGGTGCGGCTGACCTGGTCGCACAGATACCCGCATCTTATGACGGAATACTGCCCCGAGACACGCCTTTTCTGACACATCCGAGATTCAACCAGTATCGCTCCGAAACAGAGTTGATGCGCTACTTGAATCGCCTCGCCTCTCGTGATCTATCGCTTACGACTAGTATGATCCCACTCGGCTCCTGCACCATGAAGCTGAATGCGGCAGTGCAGTTGGCACCCGTAAGTTGGGCCAATTACAGTGGGCTACATCCGTTTGCGCCCGTTGATCAGGCGATCGGCTACCACGAAATCTTCCGTGACCTTGAAAAATGGCTGGGTGAACTAACAGGTTTTTCTGCCGTGTCGCTGCAACCCAATGCCGGGGCCAGTGGTGAATATGCTGGACTCCTGGTTATTCGTGCCTATCTCGCCAGCAAGGGGGAGTCTCACCGCAACGTGTGTCTTGTGCCCGATTCGGCACACGGCACCAATCCTGCCAGCGCTGTCATGGCCGGGATGAAAGTGGTGGTCGTCAAAACCCTGAGTAACGGAGATATTGACCTTAACGACCTGGAAAACAAAACTGCACGACATAGCAGTGACCTGGCTGCGCTTATGATCACGTACCCGACGACATTCGGGGTGTTTGAGGAGCAAATACGTGATATTTGTGATCTAGTCCACAAGCACGGCGGCCAAGTGTATCTGGACGGGGCCAATATGAATGCACAAGTGGGGCTTTGCAAACCCGGACATTTTGGTGCCGATGTGTGTCACCTGAATCTGCATAAGACCTTTGCGATTCCGCACGGTGGTGGTGGTCCGGGCGTAGGCCCAATCTGTGTTGCAGAGCACCTTGCCCCCTTCCTGCCCGGGCATCCTCTCGTTCAAACAGGCGGAGCACAGGCGATTGATCCGGTTGCATCTGCACCGTATGGCAGCGCAAGCATACTGCTCATCAGTTGGGCGTACATCGCACTGCTTGGCCCCAACGGACTCAGGCGCTGTTCGGAAATTGCAATCCTTAACGCCAACTATCTTGCTCACCGCCTGTCCGAATACTATGAACTCCTGTTCCGCGGTAGACAAGGCCATGTCGCACACGAGTTTATCCTGGATGTACGGCCCCTTAAGCGCACAACAGGTATCGAGGCGGTTGATATCGCCAAACGTCTTATGGATTACGGCTACCATGCTCCAACCATGTCATGGCCCGTTACCGGCACTATGATGATTGAGCCTACCGAAAGCGAATCCAAGGCTGAACTTGACCGCTTCTGCGAAGCAATGATCGCAATTCGGGGTGAGATTAAGGAAATTGAAGAAGGCCGACAAGACAAAAAACGCAACATTCTCAAGCAGGCTCCGCATACTATGGCATTAGTCTGCGCGGATGACTATGATCTTCCTTACACTAGAGGACAGGCAGCTTTCCCTGTACCCTGGACCCGCCACCATAAGTTTTGGCCTACGGTTCGCAGGATTGATGAAGCTTATGGCGATAGAAACCTGGTCTGCGCGTGCCCGCCGATAGAAGAATACCATACATAACTCATGGCAAACGAGTTTCTTGAACGCTTAGGTCAATCTGTGGGATTGCGGCTGGCCACTATGGCCATGCTGACACTGGTCCTTATGATCCCCCTTGCGATAGTTAGTGATCTGGTAAACGACCGCAGCATCAGGCATGACGATACTGTCCACGATATCGGAAATGAATGGAGTGGACAGCAAACACTCTTAGGGCCCGTAGTTGTCGTCCCCTTCTTGAGCTCCGAGTATGTGAGTAGCGATGACCCGGAGCGCCGTACGATGCTGAGACACGCATTCTTCCTGCCCGAAACGCTGAACATAACGGGGACGATCGAACCTGAAATCCGCTACAGGGGCATCTACCAAACGATCCTGTACACCGCAGATCTAACCATCAGCGGGACCTTCCCGGGTGCTGATTTTAGTACATGGTCTGTTGAAGAGGATGCGATAAGGTGGCAGGAGGCCTTCATAGCTTTTGGCATCACGGATATGCGGGGAATCAAAGACGAAGTCCTGCTTAACTGGTCCGACACCACCCTGGCTTTCAGTTCCGGCATGCGGGAAGCAGGTCGACTGGTACCTGCCGGAATCAGCTCCCGGATTGCTGCAGATACGCAAAGCGAGTTCAGCTTTAACCTTAGACTCGACGGCAATGATGAGCTTCTGTTTGTCCCTGTGGGAAAGACAACACAGGTTGAGCTTACTTCTTCATGGGATGCTCCCAGCTTCAGCGGTGCTTTCCTCCCGGACGAACGAACAGTTACCGACGATGGATTTTCCGCCAATTGGCAGGTTCTGGATCTGAACCGCCCTTTCGGGCAGTCATGGCGCGACGAAGAAGTGCACTTGTTAGACTCGGCTTTCGGGCTCTCGCTGTATCCCCCGGTTGATCAATACCGCAAGACACAAAGATCCACTCGTTATGGATTCTTGTTGGTGGGGCTGACCCTGCTGGCATTCTTTCTGATTGAGCTGCGAATGGGGCTACGTGCGCATCCGTTCCAATACATCTTGATGGGGCTTGATCTTTGTCTGTTCTTCCTGATGCTCCTCTCGCTTGGCGAACACCTGCCCTTCAACAGTGCTTACATCCTATCCGGAGTCGCTACGATAGGACTTGCTGCTCTTTATGCGGGTACGATTTACCGCTCGCGCAATATTGGCATGCTAACGGCTGGAATTCTTGTACTCCTTTACACCTTCATTTTCCTGCTCCTCCAGTTGCAGGATTATGCACTCCTGGCAGGCAGTATCGGTCTGTTCTTGCTCTTGGCCTTGACCATGTACCTGACCCGTAATTTTGCGAATTTGGCTGCTTTGTCGCTATCCAAAGACAACGAATGACCGGCGTAGCTTGAATGCTGTGGTACCGGCCTGACGGACACTGAAGGAAATGCTATTGAGCAACGCTCCAGATGCGAAATCAATGTATGACTAGCGATGACACCGAAGGCCAACCTGTCTATTGGGTGCTGCGGGCCAAACGTAGTCATTCGCTCAGTCGACCGATCGGGTATTATGAAGCGGACATTGGTTTGATGAGTTTGGAGATTACATACTTAGCTGTAACCTCGTGTAAATTCTCAATATCTGAGACATTACATTCAAGAATCATCACATTTTTAACTGCGGGTACCAAGGATGAGACCGAACGCGTCGTACTATGGAGATTGTATGGACTGGATGCGACAATTGGATGATCAGTCGGCAGATCTAATATACCTTGACCCCCATTCAACTCTAAGGCAGCCCACAACCAATCATGCCACTAAAATGGATGCGGGGTTGCGCAGTTCAGGGGGTGCATTTAGCAATTCCTGGGTATGGGGTGAAGCAGCAGACAGACTGTCTTCGTACGAAAACGCAGTTGGAAAGAAGGCGCACTATGCGATCTGCGGACTACATCAAAGGCAAATCCAGAGCCTCGCTACTCAAGTGTTACAGTCAAGTAGATAGTCCCTATGAATTATGGCCCATACCTGGACGCATATAGAAGACTACCGCTCAGGTGATGTGCTCGCACACGACGAGTTAAGCGCACTGGCTCAGGTGTGGATCGAGCAGCGCGAACGACTGATTGAGAGACAGAGCTATCGTGATTTTGAAGAAAAACTCCTGCGGGAATGGTCAATCGAAACTGGCCTAATCGAACGCCTTTATGCGTTAGACCGGGGGATTACGCAGTTGCTTATTGAGCATGGTTTACGTTCCCATCTAATTCCGAACACCAATGGGTCGAATCCAGAAACCACAATTGCTATGGTCTCGGATCATAAGAGCGCTGTTGAATCTGTATTTTCGTTCGTAAAAGACGAACGCTCCTTATCAACAAGTTATATCAAGGAACTTCACGGGTTAATAACAAAAACCCAGACCCATGTAGAAGGCATTGATACGTTGGGCATTAAAAGAAGGTATCCGCTTCTCCACGGAGAGTACAAAAAGTTGCCCAATAATCCTCGTCGCCCGGACGGTTCCGTGCACGAATACTGCCCACCTGAGCATGTCGCCTCGGAAATGGATTGTCTGCTCGAGATGCACCACTCCCATGCTGAGGTTGCACCTGAGGTGGAAGCGGCTTGGCTCCATCACCGATTCACCCAGATACATCCATTCCAAGACGGTAATGGGCGTGTTGCGCGCACATTAGCCACATTGGTTTTTATAAAAGCGGGATTGCTCCCACTTGTTATCAGAGACCGAGATCGAGCAGAATACATCAAGGCTCTGGAAGATGCGGACGCCGGTAATTTAAAACCATTGATTAATTTGTTTGCCCGACAGCAACGGCGTAAACTTATTGATGCCATCAGCATTGCTGACGATGTAATAAAGTCACGCAAGGTTAAGGATGCCATAGAGCATGCAGGCAGACAACTTTCTCTTCGCAGGGATACACTTATAGCGGAATGGGAATCTGTTAAGGACACCGCTGATATGCTCAGAAGCTATGCCGAAAGTCGGCTGAAGGAAGTTGCAAATGATTTGCAACGTGAAATGATTGGCGTACTGGATAACTGCAATTTTTTTGCGGACGGTGCAGCGGCCGAAGACGAGCGAAGTGGCTACTGGCGCTACCAAATTATCCAGACAGCACGCGAGCTGGAGTACTATGCAAATACGCAAACATACCGGGCATGGGTTCGCTTGGTCATGCCCGGCACAAATACCTCTGAACTACTGATCTCTTTTCATGGCCTTGGTTTCACATTCCGTGGAATCCTGGCATGTTCCGCAGCGTGGTTCCAGCGCGTAGAGACAGAGGACGGAAAGAGGGAAGTCCGTTTAATTAAATCAGCATCGGATAGCATGTTCCAGGTTAACTACAAGGAATCTCCTGAAGCTGCTCGGACCAGATTTAAAGACTGGTTGGAAGATGCAATACTGGTCGGAATCAGATTTTGGCAAGCGACGGCAATGTAATTCCCCCGATTAGATCTCAATCACGAGGGCTGGTCAGTTGCGCTCATCAAACTTGATCAAGCGACTACATAACAAAAAATCCTGGGGTATCTTATGGGCCACTACCAGATCCGACATCAGGTATCCTGAGTTGTTTGGAGTGACTGGTAGAGCGCTGTCGTTTGCTTTGCAACAGCTCTCCAGCTGAAATTCGCCTCTACACGTTCGCGTCCCCGGCGTCCCATTGTACAACATCGGTCAGCGTCCTGCATCAATAAATCAATTTTGGCCGCCAACCGCCGTGCAAAGCCTTTGCCCTCAAGCTCTACCAAGTGTCCAGTCTCTCCTTCTGTCACCACCATTGGAATACCTCCCACATCTGAGGCTACAACGGCCGTCTCACAAGCCATCGCTTCTAGGTTGATGATTCCAAATGGCTCATATACCGAAGGGCAGACAAACACTTGGGCGTGGGAATACAACACCACCAATTCGGGGGGTGGCATCATTTCACGGATCCAGACCACATTGTGGCGCCCTGTGTTCTTCAGTTCAGTGACTTTCTGGATCATTTCCGCTTCAATCTCCGGCGTATCCGGCGCGCCTGCCGCCAGAACCACCTGCGTGCCTGGGCAAAGGTGGGCGATAGCATGTAACAGGTGAATTATTCCCTTTTGCCGGGTAATTCTCCCAACAAATAAAGCATATGGTTGGTCGGGATCCACGCCATACCTGCGCAGCACAGCATCATCGAATGTTGGTCGGTACTCGTCCAAGTCTATTCCATTAGGAATCACGTGCACTAAATCTGGATTAATACCATAAAGAGAGACTACGTCCTCCTTCATCTGGGGGGACACAGCAATCACAGCATCTGCCGCTTGATAAGCCGTTTTTTCAATCCAGGAACTTCCGTGGTATGCACGCCCCAATTGCTCCACCTTCCAAGGTCTGTGCGGCTCCAGGCTGTGTGTGGTCAACAATAGCTTTGCACCTGTGAGCTGTTTGATCAGACAGCCGGCCCAGTGAGTATACCATGTGTGACAGTGAACAATATCTGTGGTTTCCGCTGCCGCGGCCATCGCCAGATTTCGCTGCAACGTACCAAAAAACTTGTTAAAGCGAGGATCCTTACCCTCTGGCGCCCCTGCATCCGACACACCCTGAACCTTTAGGGATTCCGTAACCTGGTCCTGTTCTCCAAATGCATAGACCTGCACCGGATTGTAACGTGCCAGTTCACGTACGAGATACTTAACATGCACACCTGCACCGCCGTAAATATTCGGCGGGTACTCATTCGTCAAAATGGTGATATTCACTCTGTATCCTCAATCAATTTTTATCTGTCTCGGAGCACGCACGAACAACACATCATGAAGTTGACCATGATTTGTGAATACCTCCGCCCCGCGTGTTTCGAGTCCATGCATATCAAAACCAATAACCGTCAAGTCGGCGTCAAAAGACTTTTCAATGACCAGTTTTCTAAATGTCTCAGCAGTTTCGGTTGCGATATACTGGATATTCTTCTCGGAAATCGGTAGCCTCTCCTCCTTGATCAACTGTGCAAATTCCTGCCGTGTCCCTTCGACTTCCGTCTCTGGCAGGGCAGCAAAAACCTGAACCTGTGCATGTTCCCAATCTGGATGTCCCAAAAGAATATAGCTGAGCAGAATCATGGTATTCGCATTGGCTTTATCATTCCAAGTCAACCAGACATGAATGGATTCTCTACCGCCAAAGTGGGTTTCACTGTGACGAAGCACCATTAATGTCATATCTGTACCGGCTGCAAATTTACATTGATCAACGACACTCTCAACTACATCCAGGGAATCCCGCTGTGCAAATTCAAACAGGATAGAATTATTCGACATCCCGGATACTCCCGGAACCTGTAGCGTTTGTGCCAAAGCTGATGTAATTGACGGACTCACGACAGTATCCATATATACCGTACTGTGCTGCCTCCTGGCCAGTTCTAACAGTCGAGACCTCACAGCATTGCTCTCAGAAAAGGTGGTCTCTGTGAGCTTGTCCTTGATGAAGTGCACGTAGGTTCCAAAACCATATCGATGGCAGAGCCATCGCAGCATGGTCAATGGGCTACGCCGATCGAACGTGCGGTCGTTCACCATGATCACACTGGGACGCCATTCATCGGGGGGCTGATCTACACGGCGCTGCTGCAATCGAATCTGCATGTAACGCGTTGCCTGGGTAATCACGTCATGAAAGAGCGAGGCAAGATCTCCTTCGCCCCCCTTCGCTATGCGCAATCCCTGATACAACGCTACAAGCACCAGAATAGCAAGCACTGCAAACGCAAAGCTAATCTGGAACATCAACAGGAAGCACATGATTGCTCCCAGTAAACTGATGTACCAACGCGATCGAAAACTGGGACGATAACTGGGACGTGCAGCAAAATGCTCCAGAAAACTTATCGCGCAAAGTGACCCGTAGGTCACCATGAAAAACATCGAAATCAGCGTTGCAACAAGATTCACATTGCCTACGATCACAATGATCAATGCCAGGATACCTGTGACTATTGTTGCACGACGAGGATCATTGGCAGCCCCCTCGCCATGCGACACCCATGTATTGCCCCGCTTCCCTGGCAATGTATTATCAGCACCGAGTGCCTGTAGTGTCCTGGGAGCCACCAGCACCGATCCAATTGCGCTGCTCAAAGTCGCACAGCACAAACCTATCAGGATTGCTGGACCCCACACAGCAATCTGCGCCATAATCAATTGATCCTCCGCCATAACTTCAGGCGAAGCGCTGATGTGAAGCTTAAAGACAATCGCCACATAAACCACCATCCCTGCAATCGTAGCCCACAGCGTTCCTCGTGGCAAGGATTTACGTGGATTACGCAAATCTCCTGACAATCCCACGCCGGCTGTCATGCCTGTGAACGCAGGAAAGACAATAGCAAACACGACAATAAATGAATCCGGCCGTTCAATCTTGTCCATCAAACTGATTGAACCGGGATCAAAACCCTCCAGAGGTGAACCCAAAAAGAATATGATCAGTGATCCCAGGAGCGTCGCCGCAACGACGTACAATACCTTGACGCCTAGGTCTGCTCCCCTCAGTATCACTAGACCCAGGAGCAAGATCAAGGCAGGAATTGAGATAAAACGCGGATCAAATGCGATGCCAAACTGGTCCGCCAGCACCGGCTCCAACCAGGTGAAAGCCTCGGCAAAGGCGATCATATAAAAAGCAACGGATATCGCCTGGGACAAGTAAAGGCATATCCCAATCACCCCGCCAATTGTCGGCCCAAACGATCGGGAAATAATGAAATATTCTCCTCCCCCCTCCACCTTGCGATTGGTCGCAATCTCTGCAAGGGCCAAAGCCGTCGGAATGGTTACAAGGTGACCCAGGAGGATGATTCCGACTATACCCAGCAAGCCCGTGTGGGCTACGGCATAGCCGAACCGCAAAAACATGATCGCCCCGAGGATCGTGCTGATCCCCGCGAGGAACACAGGCAGCGTGCCAAACCCGTAACCACGTTCTGTCATCAACCACCTGAGATCAGATTAGCGAGCAACTTCTTGGGCGACTGGCCGCTACAATGACCCAATAAGGGACAATTGCTGCTTAGTATTCGGCCCAGACTGTACAGTACCCTTCTGGATGAATAAGGCTTCCTACCATAACGTACCTACCGGATCCGGCCCCCAGAACGACGTTTTGTGCTCCTTCGCTAATTTACGCAATTATCTATAGAGTCCCACTTGACCGTGGTTCAGATAGATCACTCTCTGCCCGACAAAATGCTTAGTCGGCAACCAAATATATTGGTTGTAATTTCCGAATATTTCTCTTCGCCATCCCAACTCAAGAATGCCTAATTTCATATTGTGCTGCCTGCATCCCAACCCGGAATTGAGTGTCCTGTGGGTGGACAGTATCGTGAATAATAAGAATTTGACTACTGTGCCAAAATCGTCTGCTCGTAGGTACAAAAGAGGTGGATTTCGAACAACGGAATTGCAGCACTGCTTAACTTTGGGAGAGCCGAATAGCCGAAACGAATTTCACCCTCTGGCTACGTGACATTCTCTTAACTTTCACTGAAACATGCCTGATCGTGCAAATTTTTATTGCACCTGCCAGACTGTCTGATTTTCCGTCTAAACGACCTTGCACTCACAATGCCGATGACTTCTTCCACCGCCACTGCCCAAGACTCGTGTACAATCCTGATTGTCGATGACGAGGACGACATTCTTGATCTCTTGCGATACAATCTTGAAAAAGAAGAAATGCGGGTTATTGCGGCCAAAGACGGAGCAGAAGCCCTCTCTGCCATTGAGACTGAATCAATTGATCTGGTGGTGCTTGATATTATGATGCCGCATATTGACGGCATGGAAGTTTGCCGCCGTATTAGAAGTGATTCCAAGTTCAAATCAATTCCCATTTTATTTCTTACCGCACGCTCTGAGGAAGAAGATCACATCCGGGGCTTAGATGCCGGCGCCGACAGCTATCTGCCCAAATCTTTTGGAATTGGTGTGATTGTCTCCCAGATTAAAGCGCTCCTGCGCGGAACGAAGCGTATCCATGACAACGGTTTAACGGTGACCGTACTCGACCTGGTAATCGATCCCGAGCGCTTTCGCGTCTTCCGTAATGGTCAGAAGGAACGGGCCGAACTTCGTTTTGCTCGCAAAGAATTCAAACTTCTGTACTTCCTTGCCAGTACTTCTGGACGGGTGTTCAAACGGAAAACACTGATACGAAAAATTTGGGGTAAGAATTCAAAAGTCGGAAAGCGTACCGTTGACGTGCATGTGAGCAGGGTCAATAAAAAGTTGGGTAAGTACCAAGGCAACGATTATATCGTATCCGTCTCGGGAGTAGGTTACCGCTTTCTTGAAGTAGAATGAACCCGGATCTTCTCGCATGAGGCATGTTCTCCGCCCTAACCATGGAAATTTAGCCCTCCGACTCTCCTGGCGTGTCAGCTTACTTGTTCTGATAACCTTGTTCCTGACCGCCCTGATCGGGTTTCGTCTACCTTTGTGGGTGGTTCTGTGCATCAGTACTCTCGTTGGCGCCGGCACATTCCTGTTTATACGCTGGATTGTAGCGCGGCGTATCGCCCGATTACAAACAACGCTAGCCAAAATCGGTGAGGACGATCCCACGCCCATCACCAACACCCCTGCTCCACTGCGAGATGAGCTTGATGAACTGAACGAGCTTGCGCTTGAAGCAAATCAGCGCATTCTGTACCAAATTCAGGAACGGGAACGTGTCGAACATTATCGGCGCGAATTCCTTGGCAACGTATCGCACGAACTCAAAACACCGATCTTTGCGATTCTAGGGTTTGCAGAAACTTTGTTGGATGGAGCATTGGAGGACGAGCGCGTACGGCGGGCTTTTGTAAAAAAGGTGCTCCGGAACGCAACCCGTCTAGGTAACCTGGCAGAAGATCTCGCCTCCGTTGCTCGGATAGAGATGGGAGAGTTTTCCATGGTGCTGAAACCATTCAACCTGAACGAGCTTATCGAAGAAGTCATTGAATCGCTTGAATCGCTGGCCGCGGACAGAAGTGTCGCGATACGGTCTGCAGTGCCGTCTGACTTGCCCCCAATTATGGCAGATCGAAGTCGGATAAGTCAAGTACTCAGCAATTTGATTGACAACGGCATCAAGTATGGCCGAGAAGGCGGGCAGGTTGAGATAACTGCACGGACTCTACCTGAAGGATCGGTAAAAATATCTATCGTTGATGATGGAATTGGAATTGCTCCCGAACATATCCCGCGCCTCACTGAACGCTTTTTTCGGGTAGAGCCTAGCCGTTCCTCCAAACTTGGCGGTACTGGACTGGGATTAGCTATCGTGAAGCATATTCTTGGGGCGCACGACAGCCAACTCATGATTGAAAGCCTCCTCGGAAGTGGATCCACTTTTGGATTTACTCTGCCTACAGCTGACGCGTGAACCGGAAGTTTTCAGAACTGAGCCTTTCGCCACTCATTGCCAAATCATACAATCTTCGGGATTTGCGGCGGGCTGCCGCCATGTCACTATCGTTAACAAGCACAACATCAGCGCGGCGTGCTTTCTCTTCCTGGGGCAGTTGCCTGCGCATTCTCGCAAGCACTTTCTCTGCGTTCACAAGATCCCGGGCCATCACCCGCGCAATCCTCACCTTTCTCGGAGCCGTTACTACACAGATCGCATCTAGACTGTTTTCCGACCCGGCTTCATATGTGAGTGCGGCCTCATGGACGAGTAGCCCCCCCTGAAGGCGATTTCTGAGGATACGAAAAGCCTGGGCTACTTTCGGATGTACGATCCCGTTCAGTTCCGCCAGACGGGTATCGTCAGCAAATACTTGACCTGCCAACCATTTCCGGTCTAATGATCCATCCGCCCGATAACTTTCTTTCCCAAATGCCCGGGTTACTTCTTGGCGTACCTCCTCGTCGGATTCCATAAGATTCCGCGCAATCAAATCCGCGTCGAATATTTCAGCCCCTAGGCGCGCCAAATATGCGCACACGACAGATTTACCGCATCCAATTCCGCCGGTAACGCCAAGAATCCGAGTACTTTTCATTGATCTATTTCCAACATTCATGTGCTACAGCCGCCACGTCATACTCAAGGAGACCAATGGAAACAGCCTTCGTGTCCCGCTGCGCGCCGTTCGTCGAATTATATCCTCATTTGCAGGCGGCAATTGACCATATAGCCAATACCGCAACTGCTGCCAGCTAGCCCAGGCCTCCAGACGCAAAGTGCTCTGGGAGCGCGTCCAATAAAGCGCACTGGACGGCCCGGTTTGTATTATCCAGCGTCTACCTGGTCTGGTGATGCTCCCGTGAGCTGTTCCGCCCTGTTCATTAAGAAACTGATATCGCACGGAAATTGCTCTGTCGTAGTCACTCCGCAGGAATGCACGCCAGCCAACCTCACCACGAAGCCGGCGTCCTGTCTGTACGCGCAACCATGCACTGTAAGTTCTGAGCGTATCAAATGGTACTTCAGCAAAATTTTCCCATTGCAGGCGCCCCAGACGTAAGTCTGCGAAACTGGCAGATAACCTCAAGTCCGTATCAGCAAAGATGTTTTTCTCTATCTCTGACTCCAACCGCATCTCCCGCGCAGACTGATCAGCAGATCTACGGCCAGGCAGCACAAAGTCATCTGTCGTATACGTGGCCCGCACTTCACTTGCCAACCTTATGCGTGTCCCCAGCGAGGGCGTCCAGTTTATCGCTGGGCGCAATCGAAGTGTGCGCTGGATATTGTTTTCCGCCGAGCGCTCAGCATTCAGGAAAACGGTGTGATGGTAAGAGGCAAACAATCTCACCTCAGTTGACAAATACCGGCTGCGGCGGTATCTGAGTCCAATCATGCTTGTGTGGTAAACTTCGTCCCGGTCATCAAGGTTAACGATTGGGGTATCATGCCGGACAATACGGGAACTCCCCGTAAATAGAACTGAAAGCGTTGATAGAACATCGGCCCGAACATTCCCGCTGAGGGATAATACCCCTTCGTCATAATCTGCCTGATGCAAGAGCGTTGTCTTTTGGACAGCTTCCGAAACCGGCAGTTCATCTCTGTTGCTGAGCACCCGGCGTTCATTTACCACCCCATACTCTGCGCGCAGTTGGGCGTCAATGCGGTTCCGCTCATAATTAAACCCAACCTGTCCCGTGAATGCCTGACGGGCAAAGTTGGTCTCGAAGGTGACCGATTCTTCGGGAGACCTTGGTGTGCGAATACGTCTTTGATTCGAGCGGATGTTCGTTTGTGCAATTACCCGCAGGCCGCGCGCGATCGGAATCCAGACCAACAGGTTCGCGTCAAGCGTGTCGCTGGTCGTTGATTCAATTGATTCCGGGTCCCGTGCCTGCCCCCGATTCAGGAATGATACCGCCTGATAGGCGTCCCGTCGACGACTGACAAAGCGTGCGCTTGATTCCAGCCTGGCTGCCCCAAACGAACGCGCTGCATCGCCTGCCACAGTCAAATCCCCGGCGCGACGCGGCGCAATGCGCTGCCATGCAGCACTGGAATTAAACGAAATACGATAGCCTTGAAGCTCTTGCGAGGCCAAGTCAATTGCAATCGAACCTGCCGGCCCCGTATCAATCCGCAAGGGTGCCACACCTTCTGTCTGAATGACCCCAGGCCGGCGATCAGAAGCCACACCCACCGCCGGTTCGATCGTTAATGTGGGAACGGGCCTTATCTGTGCTCCGCCCAAAAGAACCTGAGAAGATGCGCGCCCAGAACCAAACCAGTCCAGATCACCACGAATACTGGTGCCGTAGCGGCTCCCCAAGGGACGAAAAGCTCTGAACTGCAATCGGTTTTCGTCCCGGAAGCGCAAGCGGTTGTCGAATTGGATGTACGCATCTGACAGAAACCGATTGGTCAAATCAAGCTGCCAGCGAGCAACTTCTGCGCTCCATGCTATTGCTGAATTCCAGCGATACTGGTTTAATTCTCTGGCAAATTCGGTGGTCTTCTGCAACGAACCCTGCGCCTCAGCGTTGCCGCTCGAGAGTGCCAATACCAATGCCCACACGATCACAAGCCACCGACAACAAGGGGCCCACCGCATTGGTCCATACCGTGCTAGCCCGGCGGCCATGAAAGTGAACGTCCGCCAAGGACATGGATGTGAAGATGATCAACTGTTTGCCCGCCATCATGTCCACAATTGATGACCACGCGATAACCTTCCATAAGCCCCTCCTGTTGGGCTACTTTGCTAGCGACCATCAAGAGGTGTCCCGCTAGTGCCGCATCAAGCCCCCCATTCAAGGCAGGTACCGGCTTACGTGGAACCACCAGTACATGAACCGGCGCCTGGGGTGCAATATCCCGAAATGCAACACATACTTCATCCTCATACACGCGGTCCGAGGGGATCTCCCCGGAGATTATGCGCTCAAATAACGTTGGCATAGGACCTCGACCAGTTGTCTTCGCTGAACAATCCTTAGTCCGCTTCGTTCCTTGCCGCCGTGTGCAGCAGCACTTGATCACCCTACTACTGCATCCTGAAATGCCAACGGTTTACGTTACCCGCAAGGCCCACTTCAACGCCGCTCACCGGCTGCATAATCCCGAGAAACCAGACGAATGGAATCGTTCAACCTTTGGTCCCTGCAACAATCCCAACTGGCACGGACACAATTATGAACTGACCGTTACCGTCGCTGGTAAACCAAACCCGGATACGGGTTACGTGATTGATCTGGCAGAATTGAGGCACATTGTAGATGAACACGTCATCCGTCATCTGGATCACAAAAACCTGAACCTAGATGTCCCCTTCCTAAGGGGGGTCCTGCCATCTACCGAAAATCTTGTCATTGCAATTTGGGACCGACTGGCAGAGGCTTTGCCAGCGGGTAGGCTTTATCGTGTCCGACTCTATGAAACACCAAAAAACTCCGCCGAATACTTTGGCCCCGATGAATAGTGCAGTCCTTTCTGAACGTACCTATGCAGAAGTGTCTGCAGAAACTGAATCCCCTATTGAAGCCCTTAGCGGGCATGCCTCAGAAATTTTGCACCTGCTTGGCGAAGATCCTGGGCGCGAGGGACTACTGAAGACGCCTGAACGTGTCGCACGTTCGCTCTCATTCCTCACACAAGGATATAACATTGATGCAAAAGCCATTCTGGAATCCGCAATCTTTGAGGAAGAATACAACGAGATGATCCTTGTTCGTGACATAGATGTATTCAGCCTTTGTGAGCACCATATGCTTCCTTTCTTTGGCAAAGCTCACATCGCCTACATCGCCCAGAATCACATTGTCGGCCTAAGCAAGATCCCGCGGGTCGTTGATGCTTTTGCGCGTCGGCTACAAGTACAGGAACGCCTGACGGTCCAGATCAGGGATGTCATTGATGAGGTGCTTAATCCAATCGGAACCGCTGTCGTAATTGAAGCCACTCACCTCTGCATGGCCATGCGCGGAGTACAGAAACAGAATGCGGTTACTGCTACAAGCGCAATGAGTGGCATCTTCCTGTCACGGGGCACAGCACGCGCAGAGTTCATGCGGCTGGTGAAGAGCGAATAGCTCCGGGATCAGTTCAGCATCGGATCCTCAGGAAAGTTGGCTACAAGAGCGTACTCTCCACCCATTTTTAGCAGAACGGTACGCCACAGGGTGTTGGGTTTGGAGTTGAGTACCAGTTCTTCATTTCCGCGCGTTACGAACCACGCACCTGCCTTGATCTCTGCCTCAAGTTGTCCAGGTGCCCAGCCAGAGTATCCCACAAAAAACCGAACCTGCCACGGCTGAAGAATCTCGTCTCCAAGCGCCCCCAATACAGCCCCTACATCCAAGTTGAATGACAGCTCATCCGTGAAAGGTAGTGCCCCCTGCACGGAGGAACCATGTTGATGTAGACAGGCCAACGAATTTTCCTCAACTGGACCGCCAAAATAAACCCCCTGATGTGGAAAATCACACGCAATCAAGCTACCCAAATCAAAGCGGTGTTTGCGATTTATCACGAAGCCTAGGCTACCCTCCGAATCGTGCATACAAATCACAACAAGTGTACGATCAAATGGTGGAGATATCTGGTTCGGTGGTGCAACCAGTAAATCGCCAGGTCCTATGGAAGAAAAACTATTTGTAGTCATGCTTTGGAATTCCCTAGAAGCGCCTTCAAAGCTTCGCCCCAACGATTTGGATTCCAGATAATTGTTACAACATTTATCCTGCTGAAATGCGCAAATAGCCTACCGTGACACCCCATACTTCATTCCGCACTCCCCGTGCGTTGATTTTATGAGGGCTCCGTGGCCCATTTACTCCAACGCCAGTCATTGCGAAGAGCTTTCACCCATTTCCGGTAAACTCGTTCATCCCACACATCGATCATGCCCCGATTCTACTGTAAACAGTCTGGTTCTACTACGTCTACAACTTGAGTTTCATTGCACAGGAAACTCAGCTGTTCCCGCTTGTCCAGATCCACATTACAGTGCCAGTGGATTTGCACTATGGGGATACAGATAGATTTGCACGAGCCTGGAACTTAAAAAAGGGATTACATAGGATACTTGAAATCTTTGACATCTGGCGCTGTATCCGGGATAACCAAAAAAGCACGGCTAAACCAAGGCGCTCACGCAGAAAGGGGATTACAGTTTGTGCACCGCCGGAACGGATACCGGGCGATACAGCAGCCCGCAAGTGGTTCAACGCGGTGCAATGGCCAAACGGCGAACACTTCTAACTACGCTGCGGGAGTGCGAAACTGAACCGTTGCAGGCATAAAGAAATGCTGTTTTGCTACCGTGACTGCCGGAAGTACTTTAGCATATTGCCCTGAAATGGCCTCCAAAAGGAGTTTACTGGCACCTCTCCGTTAAGGTACCGTCGAATTTAGGATTCGGAAAGGTTGCCAGCTGTGTCTGGTCAAAGAATGCAGCTTGGGTCGGTCGTAGACATCACGACCAGACCGCCGAGTGAGCGTTCACTACTACCATCGTGGCAGTGCGACGTTCTTGTTCGCTCACTCGTCTTCCGTATTCTCTACGTGCGATAACTATCCAGATCAATAGTAAGGATCTCTATTGCGCGCTTGCGGATGCCGATCCCGTACTCTATGAGCGGGTCGACAAGCTTGTCCCCATCAATGAGAGTGATCGGTGGAGCACCTTGGGCAAACGACGCTTCCATCGGAGACGATTCGCGTGACTCAGACCGGCCGTCCCGAAAACGCATAGTACAACCGCAGCTTGAGCCGGCTCTGAGTCACCGCGCACTATGATGGCAGCAACCACCTCTCCTTTGCGCTGATACTGGACAGTAAACCTGGCACAAGGTCAGAAACCGGAAAGAAACGATGCGGTGTATCCCGGCAGCTTTCGGAGTTGCTCTGCACTAGCCACTGCACTTGGCTATGAAACACATTATCACTATAAAAGGTATTATCACCATACGGTAATAATATCAAATTCAATGACAGAAAGAGAAATTCGTACTCATGCGGGTCCTATCATAGAGCAAATGCTCCGGGCCATTCCTGCCGTATCTGATCTGCGGATCAGCTATCAGAAACCTATTGACAACGCACGCCCAGACTTTCTTGCCGAAGTAGAAATTGAAGGTCCGTCAAAAGGCAGCAAAACTGTCCCTTACGCCCTCATTTTTGAGGTGAAATCGAACGGACAACCTCGTTGGGCAAGAATAGCAGCCGTCCAGCTTACCCGTTACGTCCAACGGGCGCATGCTAGGGGGGGCCCGCGGGCCTACGGCATTTTTGTTGCTCCCTATGTATCCGAAACATCCGCCGCTATATTACAAGAGCATGGCCACGGCTATCTTGACCTTGCGGGTAACGGGCAACTCGCCGTAAGGGGTATTTATGTAGAGAGGACGGGCCAGTCCAATCCCTTTTCGGAGCGTTCTGAGCTTCGGTCGCTGTTCGCACCCAAGGCTTCTCGTGTCCTCCGGGTCCTCCTCAGGCACCCTTATAAGCCGTGGCGCATGACCGCCCTAGCCAAGGAAGCAGATATCAGCTATGGTCTTGTAGCAAAGGCGAAACCGCTCCTCCTGGACAGAGAATGGGCTCAAAAAACAGCACGGGGCTTGGCATTGGTAAGACCCAATGACGCTCTTGACTGTTGGGCAACAACTTTTAGGCGGAGGCGCAACCAGATCCATAATTACTACAGCCTCGAAAATAGGCAGGAAACAGAGCGCCGTCTGGCTGAAGCAGCCGAGACATTAGGCGCCCGCTATGCGCTGGCTGGGTGTTCTGGTGCTGAACGCTTTGCTCCGCATATTTCGTATCACCGTGCGACGGCTTACGTGGAGTCTAAACAGATCAAACGGGTTGCTCGCCATGCGGGCTTTCGGGAAGTCAGCAGGGGCGCAAATGTCCAGATCTTCGATGCTTACGACGACGGCGTATTTCATGGTAAGGAGAAGATAGGGGGAATATGGATAGCCCATCCTTTTCAGCTCTTCATCGATCTCAAGCAGACGAGAGCTCGAGGGGACGAATCCGCAGCATTCCTGCATAGCCAAATTATCAAGCCCCTATGGGAGACAGCTCTAAACAGGGAAAAGACTCCATGAAACAATACACGGCTAACGACTACGGAAGCCGCGCTGTGAAAGCGGCCCATAGAGTACTCATCGAGCTCACGCAGGTGCTCGATCAGTACGAAGAACACACCGCTATAGTCGGGGGCTGGGTGCCTCCCCTCCTCATGCCACACTCCAGGCACATTGGCTCAATCGATGTGGATCTGGCGATTGATCATAAAGCGATTCAGGGAGCGCCCCTTGGCCCGATCCGGAAGCTCCTTGAACAATCAGCCTACTACCCTGATGGCAAGCGAGCTTTTATCTTCCATCGAGATGTGGAGCTGAACGATGGAGGAACTCCGGATCCCGTGGTTGTACAGGTGGATTTCGTTGCTGCTGAGTACGGCATGGCTGGCAATAATAGGGTTTTTGTGCCAAACAATTAGGGAGTATCTAGTTGCTTTAGTACTTGAACTCCGTACTGTGAGCGGCTACATCTTCGATTCTTACCTGCACCATACCCATAACGATAAAACCCTCCCGCGGGCATCCCGACAATCCAACCCCGAAAAAATCACTAGATCGGAGCTGCCTTTTATGACATAAACATGAAGGCGAACTATATCTTATCGCAACGAGATCGTATATCTTAGCGGCTATGCGGGCGAGGACAGGTTTTCCTACGAAGAAAGACCGATTCCGGGCGGAAATGATCGCATCCGCTACGATCTGGACTGGCACAATCGTTTAGCATCTCTTCGGTGGAACAGCCGAATAGGAGACCAAATGTTTGCCACTGCCCTCTTTGGAGTTACCCAATATCGCTTCTTCTCGGGTACTCATTCGTCCGACTATGAGAGTGATGACGGATTCATCAGGTATAATCAGTCGTGGTATTCGAAAATTGTTGACTGGACCACAAAGATTGACTTTGAATTTACTCCGAATACGAAACACTAATTTCCAAAAGTTTAGTACAGGAACGGCGTCTGCTTCTACCAGAGCAAAAAGGGCACTGGATCAGCCCGCTAGGAATGTACCGTAGGCAACGATGATCCCAATTATTCCAAAAATCCCACCAATGATTCCGATCAGCCAAGCCATGAATTTAAGCTTGCTGTCCTGTGCATCCAGCCTTGCGGAGAGCGTATCAAACTTTGAGTCTATTCTCGAAAGCATCGCTTCCTTGAAAGATGCGATTTCGGCAATTACATTTGCTCCTGCCATGGTATGAATGAGTTCTGAAAGTTCATGGGTTTCGTCTGGTGACAACTTCCCTCCCTTCGTCAACCTGCGAAGCAGAGAAAAAAGACGTGTGGTGTCAGGTTTAATGTCGGACATATTACTCAAACAGTCCTACTCGTCCGAAACGGGTTATTGAATTCCTTGTTCCCTTTCCACCATGGCGAACATCTGAGTGTGATAGCAATCATGTCACTGAACCACCCGCGAGGCCTGATGATGAGATGATGAAATAGTACCCCAAAACGATACTTGTGATATACCAACTATTCCGCATCTCGTCCAAGGCTGAGCGTTATTCTGATCCACCCCAAGCCCCAATTATGCCCTTGTTGCATGTTGGCCATAGGGGAAGGAGGGGGAAGGTGCATCCCTCCCGAGATATTAGTTATCAGCCCGAGGATGGTCTGGCAGGAAGTCGCAGGATGTTCGGCCTACAGGCCGCCCTCATCGTCATACACGACATTGTACCCTTCCGCAGCAGTGGTCCCGGTACCCTCATCATTATGTACACCCACCCCCTCGCAGATGTTGATCAATCACCAAGACATCTGGCAAATACTGTTTTCTTGTCCGTACCTGAATCCGTTGGCATTTTGCAATCAACGGTAATTACTCCGTCTTCGCTCCTAATATCAAGTCCGGCAAACCAAACGGTAAGCCATCTTCCGCGTGCAAAATCTGCAAGTGTATACCGTCGGACAACCCGCCAGATTCATCAGGCTGTGCAAGAAACATCAGCGAGATACGTTGGCGCAGATGATACGCGCTCTATACTGCTAGTTACCCCGTCCCCAGATTCCAGCTTTCCTCTATCTAAACGATTTTGTGCCTGCGGAAGCGTAGAACCAATAGTCCGTGATCCATAATCCTCCGCAAAACCGAAGCTTTCGTTCGAAGTCTTAACGACATGGCATTATCTTACTGCTTTCCAACGCACCATGTTTTTGGGCCGAGCGTTCGAACTTATGGGGTTCAAAGCTATTCAACGTGAATATCAGACAACCATGCGGCCAACAGACCCGGTTTTTGTGCTGAACTCCACAGTGTTGGATAGCCGGTCTTAGATATCAGATGATCCATGTGATTCATTGGCCCAAGACATGTCACTTGCGACTTCGCCGGACATCGTTGAGTTACAGAAAGAACGTGAGGTTATTGGACAGAAATTCCAATGTGGATATGTAATGGCGGACCAAGGGCTGTTGCGTTTAAGGGACTTGTTGTATGCCTCGTTTGAGGCTAGACCACTTGAAGACGGCATAGATCATCCAGCCGAGGATATTATTGGCAAAGTAATACGATCCGTAGGTTCCGACCGCGTGTTTGAGTGGCTTTACACAGCTTGCATTGATGCCGAGCACCCCGCCTTCTCTGCTTCGGTGTTGCGGTGTCTTGGACGGCAAATATGTCCCGGAACAGAGTATTGGCGTACTAGGCTTGTACAGAGAGCAATGACAATGAACGATGTAGAGATACGAGATGCAGCATTGCAAGCAGCGGAGTTTTGGGGTGACGCAGGTATACGAGATATACTCACAACTTGGCTGCGAACCGAGCCATTACCGTGGCTTCAAAGTTACATGCAAGATGTCATTGAGGACTTGGGATAGAGAGAGTATTTTTGGCGCGGATAATCTCACGGACTAAATAGGAGCGAAAGTAATGGATGTCTGAAGGAGGATCTCGGTGGCCGGGATCCCTATCCACAACAGTTCCGGTAGAATATCGCGAAATTGGCGCCGGAGCCATAACATAATTATCTCGACTTTCAACAAACAGGAACTCGATCCATAGCCAGCCAAATTTTCTCATTCCTTCGCATCCTGGTGAGTCATCACTTGATGCATAGCGGAAAATGCGCGATCACCCCACCAGCTTGCTTATTCAATCAAGCCCCTACCTAAGACGTCCGATCCATGCCGATAGCTCTGGGCGCCTAGACAGACGAGCCAGTAGCAGGTAGGTAGCAGCAAAAACAAAAGTAACCGTGACGCCTAGCCAGACTGGCGACCAACTTTGTACGAAATACCACAGGATTCCAGAAGGAATAAGCGCTGCTATGACGAACGATGCCATTGTTCCCGCAGCCCGCCAAGGTGTGAACGTGGTGTCCAAACGGCGCTTCAGTACACGTCCAAGCAACCACCACTCAACCCATGAGGCCACCGCACTGCCAAAGGCCAACCCAACTGCACCGAAATAAAGCTCTGACGTCCCAGGTCCCGTAATGAGTGACACCGACAATCTATCAAGTGCAAACATTACCGGTATTGCAACCGTCAACGCAATCGCTGCACGGATCATGGCCATGCGGGCTGGCGTGCGTGTGTCGCCGAGTGCCCAAAAACCATTCTGTAATAACCGACTGCTAATGGTTGCCAAGAGCCCCAAACTGTAGGTGGCCAAAATGACATACGCAAGCCAGTTGTCGTCCACATCAAACAAACCCCCGCGATAGATAGCGCCGATAATTACGTACCCCAGTGCTATATACCCCAGTGCCGTAGGTATCGCTAGGAACAGACCCTGGCGCAACCCTGCATTAATGCGCTGCGCTGTGCGCGGAAGGCTGTTAGACCCTATCCTGGAAAGTTCGGGCAGCTCAGCAGCGGCAACGGAGAGACCGAAGAGGGAAATCGGCAGAATATAAAGTACCTGCGCGTAACCAAGGCTCGCTACGGCCCCCCCCACCAGATACGTTGCTAGCAATATGTCCAGATATGCTGAAATCTGCGCGACTCCACGACCGGCCAGCGCGGGCACTACCGCGTTCAGTGCCCGGCGAACACCGTCTACACGCGTGGACAGACTGAAGCGGAATCCCTTCAGCACCAAAACAACGGATGGGATCTGTACAAGAAACTGGAGCAGTCCTCCAACCAAGCCGCCAACAAAAACCGCCGTGAGTAATCGCGTGAGTTCCTCCGGCAAGATGGAAGTCTCTGTTTCCCCGCCGAGATCCCCCGGAGTCAGGCCGATCAGGCTACCCACACCAAGTAAAGTCCCGATAATGGCCACATTCCACAGCACCGGGGCGAAATAAGGCATAAAAAACCGCCGATGGCTATTGAGTACACCCAGTGCCCATGACGATAACACTAATATTCCCGCCATAGGAAAAGCCAGGCGAATCATATCCACAGCCAACAGCAACCGATCCACCTCCCGCCGCCCTTGCGCTATCTCGGCTGCGTCCGCCACATAACCCGGCATAAGTATAGAGCAGATCGGATGGGCTAACCATATCCCGAGAAGCACCCCTGTACAAACCACGGCGGTCAATAAACCCAGAATACTGCCGGCGAACCGACCTGCTGCTTCCGGTCTACCCTCCTCGAGCATTTTGCTATAGACCGGAATAAACGCTGCCGACATTGTGCCTTCACCAAGCAGGTTTTGCAGCGCGTTCGGTGCTTGAAACGCCGCTCTCAGGACATCTGCGTGGGCCCCGCTGCCGAAATAACGCGCGGTAAGGCTCCATCGAACCAGGCCCAACACCCGGCTTGCCATAATACCCAGCGCTACCACGATCGCCCGATTGCTTCGTGCGTCCGTCTCCAGATTATCCATGATATAATCGAGTAAAGGAAGCTGTCGTATCTTGGTCGTATGCTTCGGGGATCATGATTGAATACATTAAAGGTACACTAAGTCGCAAAGGACCAACCCATGCAATCATTGATGTGAACGGGATAGGATACCGGGTTTTTATACCCATGTCCACCTTCGAACGACTACCTGATACCGGCAATAAGGTACAACTGCTCACATATCACCATGTCCGGGAAGACATTGAACAATTATATGGTTTCTTTTCTTCGGGAGAACGGGCGATTTTCAGGTTATTCATTAGTGTATCTGGAGTGGGACCGCGGATTGCCATTGCGGCACTTTCAACTATGACACCAGCGGAACTGGTGCAACATATTACTTTGAGGGAGCCTCCTATGCTGCAGCGAATCAATGGCGTCGGCCGCAAGACTGCCGAACGACTCGTAGTTGAGCTGGTTGATCGCATGAGCGAGCTGGATCTGGCAGGAACAGATACGGCCGGAGTTGCAACCGCCCGGGCAGATGCGTGCACCGCTCTCGAGACGCTAGGGCTTTCGCGTCACAAAGCCGAATTACTACTGCGCAGGGTCATGCGCGCCCACCCCGAAGTCGACAAAGCTGAAGATTTTGTTCAACTTGCACTCAGTCTATAACTACTTTGGGTAACTTAACTGGTCAGACTCACCTATTTCTCCCATGACGAACAGCCCCATAACCCGACGTGATTTTATCCGTACCGGTTCAGCAGCCAGTGCAGCGGCAGTCCTCCGACCAAAAATTCTCACCTTCGCGGGCCCCGTCGCTATTGCAAGCGGTAATGGTCTTGCGGCCGTGGCACGTGCGGTTGAGGAAATCAACTCCGGAGCAGACGCTCTCGACGCCATCATTGCGGGGGTTAATCTGGTAGAGGAAGATCCAAACGACACGTCTGTGGGCTACGGTGGCCTCCCCAATGCAGACGGAATCGTTGAGTTGGACTCTGCCGTCATGCACGGTCCTACTGGTCGTGCCGGAGCCGTCGCCTCAATCCAGGGAATTAAATATCCGTCCAAGGTCGCACAGCAAGTTCTTCAACGTACCGATCATGTACTGCTCGTGGCCAAAGGGGCACAGGAATTCGCGCGTATGCACGGGTTTCCGATTGAAAACCTGCTCACTGAGCGTGCCCGTGAAATCTGGGTCCGCTGGCGAGAAAATCTCTCCAACCGGGATGACTACCTGCCGCCGCACGGCCCAGAGGACCGTGATCTGGGAGAAGCAATGCGACGCAACTATGACCACTGGGGAACCATCCATTGCTCCGCGATTGACCTGCAGGGCAATATCAGCAGCGTCACTACAACCAGCGGACTGGCTTTCAAAATCCCTGGGCGCGTAGGCGATTCTCCCATTATAGGCGCCGGTCTCTACTGCGATAACGAAGTTGGAGCAGCAGGCTCCACCGGACGCGGGGAGGCAAATCTGGAAAACTGCTGTAGCTTTCTGATTGTAGAGCGTATGCGTATGGGAGACAGTCCCGAGCAAGCGTGCCTGTACGCATGTGAGCGCATTGCACAGCACACGCACCTGGCCCGACTGCAAAATGAAGCGGGCGAACCCGCCTTCAATGTATCGTTCTATGCGCTCAATAAAGCCGGTGAAGTGGCGGGAGCACGTATTCGAGGGAAAGGACGAATGGCGGTCGCAGACGCAAACGCGGCCAGACACATAGACATGGCGTACCTGTACGCCTGATATTCTTTGTATGCCAATACTGCTTGACCTGCAGAGCCTGTCTTTCCCGGCGGCGAACGTAGCGGTTTTTCAGCGAGAAGCACCACTGGTATTGGAAGTCGGGTTCGGGGACGGCGGATTCTTGACCTCTGTTGCCCAGGCACATCCTGAATGGAATTTTATCGGAGCGGACGTAGCCCACGCATCGGCCGCCCGAGCATTCAAGCGTGTACGCCGTGCAGGATTATCCAATGTTCGTCTCTACCACGGCAGCGGCTTGTTTCTTCTGAGGAACCTGTTTTGCGACGGAAGTCTTTATCGAGTTTACGTGAATTTCCCGGATCCCTGGTACAAGAAACGGCATGCGTCACGTCGGTTACTGCAGGCCTCATTTTTTGAATTACTCTCCGCACGCCTTGAACTCGGCGGTAAACTGCTCCTTACCACAGACAGTGAACCTTACTTTAGACAAGCCCTAATCTTGGCACACAGCTCTGGATACTACAGGGTAACAGAAACCACACCCCCGTCAGCTGCGCTTCGAACAAAATATGCAACCAAGTGGTCTGCAGCGGGACGCAATTTTTATCACGCGGCGGCTCAAAAACACGCTGGACATCCTTCACAAATCCCACCTCAAATTCGCAAAGAACTCGGCATGCATCACGCACTATTGAACGGTTCAATTCCGGCAGTCACAGAATTCGACAAGGTGATTCATCATTTTGCGGACGGTCACCTCGTTGTGCTTGATGTGATGCGCATGATTGGTCAGGAGGGCCTAGTGTTTATAGTGCGATCACACGAACCAGAGCTGGAGCAGGAGCTTTTCATTCAGCTCCGCCCCGCAAGACGAGCTCAGGCAGATCTGTTACTGAGCGTCATGAATCTGGGCAAGCCGCTCGCAACGCGTGGTAGTAGCGAAGCCGTACGGGCTGTCTGTCACTGGCTGACCCAACGGGGACTTACCCTCTGCGGCACTTACTATTGAATTTTTGCAGGAGTATCCTGATCCTCCGGCCTGATGATTAATCTGGAGAGCATGCAAGACCGTCAATCGCCATGGTCTCCCTGATCCCTCCAGAAAATCCTGACCTCAGTTAACCCAGTATTCAAGTACCCAATGGAATCCAACCGCTACGCGGCACGACGCATGTTACGGATAATGTCGGCTGGAACCGGGTACTTCATTTCCCAGGTAATACTCATCGGCTGTTCTCCTTTATGCGACTGGTATGATGCCGGTCCCAAGAATTGGTACGGCATTGTCAGCCCATACTCGGTCTCCTTGGCGGTACGCACAAAGAGCAGAGGGGTTATCCCAAGAGTTTCATGATGTGTATGGCGACGGCCCGACATGCTGCCTGATTTGGTGTTGTTTTGGGATTGCCAATGAAAGAGATGAGCGTTGATCGCGTAATCCCGGTACATAGCAGTGCTGGCATACTGCTTTTCATCTTTATTTATGGTTATGAAGATCATATTGCAGTTTGTTACTTTGTCAAAGCGGACCCCCTCCTTTAGGCGCATCAATTCCCCTTTTCCTACCAAATTGAACGCAGAGGCAATTTCTAGCATTGAATATCTGGTATGTAAATCCAGCGGGACCTCGGGGGCGATTGCATACTGAGAAGGTGCATGAGCGATGTTCTCTTTCAATAAATCTGTCAGTGAAATGAGTTCCTCGCAGATAGCGGGATGAGCAAGGATTTTGTTGTAGCCTTCGCTTATATCGTTTGCAGCCCCCCTACCCAACAACACGCACACCAACATGAGGAGGCGGCGCCGATCCCATTCGGATAACTCGCTCACGTTCAGACTGCCTGTGGCAGCCCGGCGTATGAAGTCAAGCCGGAGAGCGTCATCTGCATGGACCAACAGTCTTAACCTCTTTCCGATCTTGGCCTCTTCAGGTCCCTCGTTGGCCATGGAGAGACCAGCTGTTCGCCGCAATAACGCGAAACTGTTTTTTCTCTTGTCGTAGAAATCTTCAATTGACAACTCCGCTGCATCCAGGAAAGTCTTCAAAGTTGCCCGGTCTCCCAGGTCACGAAGCAAGTTCACCAGTTCTCTCGACCTGTAACGAAGTTGCGCCTTCAGATTGTTCAGAACGACTTCCTTGCTCTCCCGATCCAACTGGAGCGAGCATCCTGATGGCAGAGCAGGAAAGTCCTTCTCAACCGCCTTTTTGACGGATTTACGAGCAACCCTCCCAAGCATGGCGCCAAGGGCGTAGTCGAACCGAAACTTTCTCGCACTGTTGCTGATGAAGTCCAAGACGGTTAGACAGGTTTTACCCTCAGCGAAACGGAGTCCACGCCCCAACTGCTGGATGAACACAGTAGCACTGTTGGTTGGTCTCAACATCAGGATGGTATCCACCGGAGGAATGTCCACCCCTTCTCCGAGTACATCCACGGAGAAGAGTATGTTCACCTTGCACGCTCTCAGCCGGTTTTGTGCACTTTTTCGTTCTTCTCTGGGAGTCTTCCCCGTAATGCAGGCGGCAGGAATGCCCGCATTATTGAATTTTCGCGTCATGAATTCAGCATGAGACACACTGACGCAGAACCCTAATGCACGCATCTTCAGAGGATCGGCAATGTGCTCTCGGACCACTTTCAGGATCTTCAGTACACGAATATCATCAGCGGTAAAGAGACGAGTCAATTCAGCGTCATCATATTTGCCACGAACCCATCGCACAGAAGACAAATCTCCACCGTCATGCCGCCCGAAGTAATGGAATGGAACCAGTAGACCACGATCAATGGCATCCCAGACTCTCAGCTCTGCAGCAACGCGGCCTCCGAACCAGGAAAGAATATCCTTTCCGTCCGCACGTTCGGGGGTCGCAGTGAGCCCCAGTAGATAGTGGGGTTGAAAATGCTCAAGAAGCCTCTGATAAGTTTTGGCAGCAGCATGATGAAATTCGTCAATAATGATCATCCCGAAATGCTTTGGATTGATCTTATCGAGATCAAAGTTTGCAAGAGACTGGACGGAAGCAAATACATGGTCCCATTTCTGGGGCTGTGACCCGCCCACATAGTCTTCCCCAAAGGTGTTGTGCTTTAGGACATCTCGAAAAGTCGTGCGCGCCTGCTGCAGAATTTCCGCTCTATGGGCAACGAACAGGAGGCGTAGAGGGTTTATGAGGCGAGCCAGTCGACGATAATCCAATGCGGCCATGACGGTTTTACCTGTACCGGTAGCTGCAACAACAAGATTGCGCGTTCGACCATGGACCGTGCGTTCCACATCCAGCTTATCCAGGATTTCCTGCTGGAACGGATAAGGATGGACCTCCAGGCTCGTAATGCGTCCAGGCGGAGGCTCTTCCTTTACAGCTGTATCAAATCGTTCTCGGCATTTCGGGTTGCTATCATAGCTTTCGAACTCAACGTCTTCCCAATAACTGCTGAAAGCGGCCTCAATTTTATCAATGATTCGCCCGGCATCCACCTTAGACAGCCGGACATTCCATTCAAGTCCATCAAGCTGTGCCGCAGCGCTTAGGTTTGAAGAACCAACGAATGCAGTTGAAAAACCCGTTTCGCGATGAAGCAACCATGCTTTTGCATGGAGTCGTGTCCGGCGAGTGTCATACGAGATTTTAATCTTGGCGCCAATCTGGATCAGTTCATCAATGGCCTGCCGCTCGGTCGCCTTCATATAGGTCGTCGTGATCACCCGCAGCTTTCCTCCTCTTGCGACAAAGTCCTGCAATGCATCGCGTACAAGGCGAAGCCCGGACCACTTGACAAATGCTACCAGAATATCAATCCGATCGGCAGACTCAATTTCCCGTTTCAGTTCATATCCAATACGGTAATCGTTTGAAGAATTCGTTAACAACTCTGAATACGAAAGCGGTATCCCCGGTCGTCTGGTTTGCGTATCTATTTGAGCTTGAACGCCTTGTGCAAGCTCTATCAACCGGGTATTTGTCACAAGATCAGATTGCTGTACTACGCCCCCATGTGTATTTTTCTCGATGACCCGAATCAGGTCGTTGGCCAGTTCAACCCAGTTTTCTTTGGACTTCTTCGTGAGTGCGCGCTCAATAAGTTTGTTCAGATGCTGCGACAGCAGTCGGATTCCAGTGTGACTCTGCAGCGTCTCGGTGTGCGCCTGCAGTGATGGATCCTTTTCGACGACATGATGATTTCCTTCCGTAAACACCTTGTCATATAGGCCAGGAACCAGTTTCTTTGGCATTTCTGCTGAGCGGTAGGATTTAGTTTATCCGTCCCTGGTTCGCCCGTTGTTAACTGTATGTTCCCATTTCGAGGGGGACGGAGGGACGTAGTAATCGAAAAGAGGCGTTTGGGGGATGGTAGGACTTGGTGTTTATAGCCCGAACACACGAACCAGAGATAGTTCAAGAGCTTTTATACAGCTCCTTCCTAATAGGCAGTCTCGCAGGCAGTCTGCCTGTACATAGGTCCTTCCCACAAACCGATCTATAACGTTCTCAATAAGAAGTCGATGGAGAATAGTATTCTGGAAAGATCGTGTCCTCTTGGTTTCGTGCCATTGGAGCAATCATGCAGTCTCACAATGTAGAAGATTTTGCTGTCACCGTAAGACTTTGGGAGTCCATTTTGTTTCCTGGCATAAGAAGAGGAGAACAACATCGTGTGTTCACAGAGTTTCAAGACGGCGACAGGGGATTATTATGTACCATTTACCAAATTTACTCGGCACTCGGGCTAAATCGAACCTAATCTAATGACATCGGTAGTATTAATACAGGTTTGTCTTGGATCCGCCGCGGCCTATGGAAGTAGGCTCCTTTTCATGCTCTCTGCACTAAGAAAACACACGCTTCTCCCTCTCCTGCTTAGTATGGGACTACTGTTGAGTGCAGCGGGGCCGCTCCTGCAACCCATATGCGCAATGAGTCAAATGGACGGGCACGGGAGCCATCATGCTACATCGGAACCAATCCATTCTTCCGATAGGACCCCTCCCTGCATCCATGAAAACGGGGGCATGACGCATGCTACAAACCTGCCCTGCCCTTCTTCGGATACCCTGCAATGTTGTACACTTGAAGCAACACTGGCAGTTGAAGAGGCTCTGTTTCTAAACCATTGCCGGAATGACTTGCAGCCGCTCTCTGATTCTCGCACGCACACACCCTTCGAAAAGGAAGTGCTCAGAGACTTCAATCAAAGGCATTCCCAAAAAACCATCCCTCCACTTCCTGCTGTAGACAGGCAGGCCCTGCTGCTCATCTTTCTGATCTGAGAAATAGTGTGATTCCAGTACCGAAGTGCAGACTTACTGTACTTCGATGTATTGCAACGGATTACTCTATTTGATCAGAACTGATGAAACAACGCTTTCTCGTTGGTGCGACCTTCGCCGTCGTATTTCTAGCATTATCACTGCGCCCGACCGCTGCTGATGGTCAGCATCAGCCTGATACGACGGTAAATGCTTTATTGAACCTCAATGATCTTCTTGAAGAAGTCCGCAGCAACAACCCGTCGCTGCTGGCATCTCGTCTGAAGGCAAGAGCATTGACCTTTAGAAGAGATCAGGTCTCCGCACTTCCAGACCCAACGGTGAGAATCACCTACCAACCCTACTCACTCCTTACCGCGCTCGGCACGCAGCGGAGTCAGTGGAGCATTGAACAAACCTTTCCCTACCCTGGGAAACTACAACTACGGGGAGCCATTGCCAATCTGAACGCCAAAACCAAGAATTTCGAGTCACAAGCGTTCGAAAAGACCCTTTTCCTTGAAGTCAAGCAGGCCTACTACGAACTCTATCGCATTCAACAACAGGAGCGGCATATTTCTGCTTTCCGAAATCGGCTGGAAAGTTTTGAACAAACTGCGGCAACCCGTTACGAGGTAGGCTTGGACGTCCAACAGGCGATCTCGAAAACACAACTGGAGAGAAATGCTCTATCTCGTCTGCAGTTCAAGCTCGCAGAACAGCGACACGTCGCTGTCAAAACGCTAGCATACCTTTTGAATCAATCCACGACAAGCTTACCCCTTGACTCCATCCAGGTGGAGTCACTGCCCTTCATTGAGTTTGATACCGGAGCGCTACTGGATGTTGCTCTGCGCGAACGCCCTGAAATTGATGCCCTTCGTGCAACTGCGCGGCGCATAGATGCAGAAATATTGCTGGCCCGAAAACAATTCAAACCAGACTTCGGCCTGAACATCACCTACTTTGATATTGGTGGTGCGGATGTACCAGCAACCGCTTCGGGCCGAGATGCCATCGCTATTGGAGTACTCATGAAGGTACCGCTTCAACGAACTCGGCTGCGAGCTCAGCTGGAGGAAGCCCGTGTATATCGCAGCGAAATTAACGCGCTCCGAGAGTCGCTTGAAACTTCATTCAAGACGGAGATCACTGGCCTCGTTCATCAGCTAGAGGAAGTGACCAGACAAATCTTGTTATTTCGAGAGGGCCTTATTCCACAGGCAGAGACGGTACTAGAAGCCACACTCAACTCCTACACCACAGGAGATACAGATTACCTGGATCTATTGGATGCGGAGCGGATGCTGTTCACGCTCAACACGGACTATGAAGACACGTTCGCCCGCTACCTGCAGATTACGGCCCTCCTGGAGCAGGTACTCGGCATTGACTCCCTCGCCGATCTTGACATATTTCCATCACTTCGTTGACCAAGAGCATGATGACTACTCAAAAACAAATCAAAATAGCGGGCGGGATTCTGCTCCTGATGATTGTCGTGGTTGCGAGCTTTTTTTTCGGACGCTTGACCAGTGAACCGGAAGGGATGCAATCTCAAGAGACAGATTTGACGGATGAGCAAACCATCCTTTACTGGCGCGCCCCAATGGATCCGACAGAAATCTATGACCAACCTGGCAAATCAAAAATGGGCATGGATCTGATCCCCGTCTACGAAGAGAATGCCGAGATGCAATCAGACAATGCAGTGTTGATTGACCCTGTCACGGTCCAGAATATGGGAGTTCGAACAGAACCGGTTCAGCAGCTGGATTTCTCCCGCACGATTCACACGGTCGGTGAAGTTCAGTACGACGAAGAGAATCTTTTTCTGGTGAACACGAAAGTTTCCGGCTGGATTCAGAATCTCCATGTTCATTTTGTTGGCGACCAAGTACAGCAGGGGGATTCATTATTGGAGATCTATTCACCCGAACTGGTTTCCACACAGCAGGAGTATTTACTCGCCCTCAAAAACTACCGGCAACTTGCAAAAAGTAGTCTTCCGTCCATACAGGAAGATGCCGAAAGGCTCCTGGTCTCCGCCCGGAATCGTTTGGAGAACTGGGATATTCCTCCAGCAGAAATTGATCGGCTGACCCAGTTCGGGGAGATTCGGAAAACCATCCTTCTGGTTGCCCCTGCTACGGGCATTGTTGTCAAAAGAAACGCAATTGAGGGAGCCTATATTGAGGCAGGCCAGGATCTCTTTGAGATCGCTGATCTGAATATGGTGTGGGTACACGCCAGTTTTTATGACAATGAAGTCCCGTGGATCAGCGATGGGCAGCCGGTAAAAATGGAGCTGTCATATTTACCGGGCAAGACCTATACCGGCCGGGTGTCCTACATATATCCCTACCTGCGGGAAAAAGCACGTGATGTCCATGTCCGCCTGATTTTCTCAAACCCTGACCTGGACCTGAAGCCAGGTATGTATGCCAATGTGGAATTGCAGGGACATATAATCCCCGATGCACTGGTCGTTCATTCCGAATCAGTCGTGCGCTCTGGAACACGCACTATCGTATTCATTGCACATGGAAATGGTCGATTTGAACCTCGTGAAGTTTTAATTGGCGAGGAGGGCGGGCCAGATAACCAGTATGTCCGCATCCTCGCTGGTCTGTCTGGACATGAACAGGTTGTCTCCTCCGCCCAGTTTATGCTAGACAGCGAGAGTCAACTCCAGGAGACTCTTCGCAAAATGCTCTCCTCGCCAACAGATTCGGAGACTCAGATGACGGATATGGATACGTTGATGAGCCGCTCTGCTACCGATGAAACAGCACCGATGGAGCATCAACACAATCATTAAAAATTAGGCCTTTTGTTCAACCAGAAACTATCCCCGAAACCATGCTCGAGAAGATTATAGAGAGCTCTGTTAAGAATCGGGTTTTCGTGATCCTCTTCACGTTTGCAGTTGCAGGCGCCGGGATCTACGCAATGCTTCGCACACCGGTGGACGCCATCCCTGACTTAAGCGATGTACAGGTCATTTTATTCACCGAATTCCCTGGGCAGGCCCCTCAGGTCGTGGAAGATCAGGTGACGTACCCCTTAACCACGGCTATGATGTCGGTTCCCTTTGCCAAGGCCGTACGTGGTTATTCATCGTTTGGACACTCCTTTGTCTATATCATTTTCGAGGATGGCACGGATATCTACTGGGCACGCAGCCGTGTGCTGGAATATCTCAATTATGTCGGTGATCGTCTGCCCGAGAGCGTGACACCCACGCTGGGACCCGATGCGACGGGAGTGGGATGGGTTTTTGAATATGTCCTTGATGGAGGGGATCGTTACGATCTCCACCAGTTACGCTCAATTCAGGACTGGTTTCTCCGCTACGAATTAATGAGTGTGCCGGGAGTCGCAGAAGTAGCTTCTATCGGTGGCTACGTCAAGCAGTACCAGGTCGAGGTGGATCCAAATAAACTCCTGGCCCATGGTGTGCCCCTATCAAGTGTTCGTGTCGCTTTACAGCGGAGCAATAACGATGTGGGAGGGAAGCTGATTGAAATGGGAGAAACCGAATTCATGGTTCGCGGCCTCGGGTACATCCAATCCATTACAGATATTCAGAATACGCCGGTTGGTGTGGATGAAAATGGCACTCCCATCCTTATCCGCAACGTTGCGAACGTACATCTGGGACCAGAACTTCGACGAGGACTCACTGACTGGGACGGCGAAGGAGAAGTTGTAGGCGGTATTGTGGTCATGCGCTACGGTGAAAATGCACTTAAGACTATTGATGCTGTAAGGACAAAGTTGGCAGAACTGGAAAAAGGCCTGCCGGAAGGTGTGCAGATTGAAATTGCGTATGACCGTAGTAGCCTGATCAAACGGGCAATCAGCAACCTGAGAATCAAGCTTCTTGAAGAAAGCCTGATCGTTGCACTGGTGACGATTCTGTTCCTGGTACACTTCCGTAGTGCCTTGGTCGCCATCTTCACGATTCCGCTGGGGATTTTAATTGCGTTTTGGGTGATGAATGCACAAGGCCTCAATGCCAATATCATGTCACTCAGCGGGATTGCTATCGCAATCGGGTCTATGGTTGACGCAGCCATCGTAATGGTTGAAAACACACACAAACACCTTGAGCGTCATGCGGGGAAGAAAGACCGCTGGCAAATCATTGTTGATGCATGTAAGGAAGTGGGGCCCGCTCTCTTCTACTCGCTGCTGATCATTACACTTTCATTCCTGCCCATCTTCACCCTGCAGGCGCAGGAGGGGCGCTTGTTCAAGCCACTAGCTTTTACAAAAACCTATGCGATGGCCGCATCAGCGCTTTTGGCGATCACTACGGTCCCTGTCTTGATAGGATATCTAGTTCGCGGTAAAATTCTACCAGAAAAGAAAAACCCCATAAATCGGCTACTCATCCGATGCTATCAGCCCGTAATTCATCGCGTCCTTCAATTCAGGTGGGCCACTATTATTGCTTCTCTCTTAATCCTTGCGGTAACCATCTATCCTCTAAGGAAGCTTGGCACTGAATATATGCCTCCCTTGAATGAAGGCGATTTGCTGTACATGCCCACGACAGATCCCGGCATAAGTATTACAAAAGTGAAGGAGCTCTTGCAACAGACAGACAAAATCATCAAGAGTTTCCCCGAGGTAGAGCATGTTCTCGGCAAAGCTGGGCGCGCTGACACTGCGACCGATCCGGCACCGCTATCCATGTTGGAGACAACCATTACACTCAAGCCGGAAGAAGAATGGCGCGATGGAATGACCATGGAAAAACTGATCAGTGAACTTGACAATGCGATCAACTTCCCCGGCCTAACCAATGCCTGGACTATGCCCATAAGGACACGGATTGACATGCTGGCAACTGGAATCAAAACCCCCTTAGGCATTAAACTGATGGGGCCGGACTTAACCGTGCTTTCGGATCTGGGGGAACAGATCGCTGCGGTATTACAGCTTCTACCTGGCACCCAGAGCGCATTGTCCGACAAAACCGTTGGGGGAAATTTTCTGGATTACCAGATTGACCGCAGGGAGGCGGCCCGGTATGGGTTGACCATCGGTGATGTACAGGATGTAATTATGTCCGCCATCGGAGGGATGAATGTCACGCAGACTGTTGAGGGCTTGGAGCGCTATCCCGTCAACGTACGCTATAGCCGTGAACTGCGTGATAACCTGCCCGCAATTGAGCGCGTCCTGATTCCTACCCCTACAGGAACTCAAATTCCGCTCAGTTATGTAGCTGATTTCAGTATTGTTAAGGGTCCCACGGTCATCAAAAGCGAAAATGCTCGAAAGACCTCCTGGATTTATATTGACCTCCAGAACGTAGACATCGGCACCTATGTCGAGACTGCCCGGGCATCGCTGAATGAGCAGATCACCTTTCCCGAGGGTTATAGCATGATTTGGAGTGGGCAACACGAATACATGGAACGCGCCCGCCGGCGCCTCCAGGTTGTGTTACCCCTCACGCTTTTGATCATCTTCTTGCTTCTGTATTTGAATTTTAAGAATGTCACAGAGAGTTTGATCGTGATGTTATCGCTGCCCTTTTCACTGGTTGGGGGAATCTGGTTGATGTACATGTTTGGTTACAACCTCAGCATTGCAGCCGGAGTCGGCTTTATTGCTCTGGCAGGTGTTGCTGCGGAAACGGGGGTCATTATGATGCTCTACCTTGATCAGGCCTACAACAAAAGGCTTATGGAAGGAAGGATGACCTCTCCCAGGGACCTCTACGAGGCAATCATCGTGGGAGCTGTTGATCGTGTGCGCCCGAAAATGATGACGGTGCTGGCTATCGTGGCTGGTTTATTGCCGATCTTGTGGAGCCATGGTACCGGATCAGAAGTCATGAAACCGATTGTTACCCCGATGGTGGGGGGAATGATTTCTTCCACGGTATTGACGCTCGCCGTTATTCCGGCTATTTACTATCTGTGGAAGAGTCGCAGCTTGAAAAAGCAGTCGAATTGATCCGTAGACGGGGTTGAGTCCAAGGCTGTCCAGCGTCAAAATAGTCGTCGTTGAACAAAAACACGTCAATCGTGACCGTCAGACTGTAAGACCTGCTGTCTGAGCTTATACGTCCGTCGCGAAGTCATTTCCCGGTAGAATTCCTCCCTTGCGCCGTCGGGATCGCCAGGCAGACCCACCTGTCAGGGGGCTTGCTGTTCTTTGCTCCTGCAACAGGACTGCTGCCATAGCTGCCGCCTCGGTGGGAAGCGCAAATTCCTCTGCCAGAAGCTCCGGGTGTTCATCAACGAAATGCGTGCTTAGGCGAGCTTCCTGCCAGGCTGCACATTCCATGACCCGACGGCAAAATCCTCGCGTCGTCTTTACGCCCGCAATATGATAGTCCTCCAATGCAAAGATCATCCGCTGAGTTGCTTCCTCACGTGTAAGCCCCCAGGTGATCACCTTCGAAATCATTGGATCGTAATGGATCGGGATATCTCCCTCAGTCTGTAGTCCGGCATCAACTCGAACACCCACTCCCACAGGCACCTGATGAAATGTCACCGTGCCCGGGCTCGGGATAAAGTTGGTGGCCGGATCTTCTGCATATATCCTGCACTCAATCGCATGTCCATTAATTGTAAGTGCGTCCTGTGTAAATGGGATAGCCTTCCCTTCCGCTATTCTGATCTGCTCGGCTACCAGATCCAGGCCCGTGATGTACTCGGTCACCGGATGCTCAACCTGGAGGCGCGTGTTCATTTCCATGAAATAGAAATTGCCCGCTTTATCAACCAGGAATTCAATGGTGCCCGCGCCTACATAGTTACAGGCCTGCGCTGCACGCACGGCCGCAGCGCCCATTCGCGCTCTCAATTCCTCTGTCATGCATGCGGCAGGTGCTTCTTCAATCAATTTCTGGTGACGGCGTTGAATTGAGCACTCGCGCTCAAACAGATGTACACATGATCCATGTGCATCAGCGAGTACTTGAAATTCCACATGTCGAGGTGTTTCCAAGTACTTCTCAATGAAGATGCGGGCATCGCCAAAGGCCGAGCCCGCCTCACCCTGCGCCCGATTCAGGGCTTGCTCCATCTCCTGTGCACTATGTACCTTGCGCATCCCCTTACCGCCGCCCCCTGCAGCCGCTTTTGCAAGCACAGGATAGCCTATCCGGTCAGCAATCTCAAGGGCTTCATCGAGGTCAGTAACCGCTCCATCCGTTCCCGGAACAACGGGCACATTATGTGTCTGCATGAGCTGACGGGCCAGCATTTTGTCACCCATGGCGCCAATCGCGGCGGCGGATGGACCAATGAAAATTACACCCCGCTCGGTACAGGCTTGAGCAAACTCCGCCCGCTCAGATAAAAAACCATACCCCGGATGAACCGCATCCGCTCCACTTTCGTGAATGGCAGCCATAATGCGATCCAGATTCAGGTAAGAATCCACGGATCGTGCGGGGCCAATACAATAAGCTTCATCTGCGTAGGCTACATGCGCACTTCCTCGATCAGCCACACTGTAAATTGCCACAGAGGGAATTTTGAGTACTCTGCAGGTGCGCATAATACGCAGTGCAATCTCGCCTCGGTTGGCAATAAGTATTTTGGAGATTCGTCCCATTAGCTTGTCCGTACCTTTCAGCGGGTATTCCCGTATGTTTTGATAATAACGTATTCTCTCATGTCCCGTTTAACTACTGCAGATGATCTTTACGCCGTGATGGGAATCGAAAGCTCTGCATCTGCGGAAGATATTAAGATCGCTTATAGACGGCTCGCTCAGCAACATCATCCGGATCGTAATCCGGGTGATGATCAGGCAGAGGAACGCTTCAAGCAACTCCAACAAGCCTACAGCATTCTTTCGGATCCGGAACGGCGGGTGAGGTATGACCAGCTTCGAGCAATCAGCAATCCCGAGCCGATTCCGGCTGTTATGGATGATTTGTTCTCCAGTATCGGCGAATTCTTTGAAGAAATTTTTGGTAGCGGTGGCAATGTCGTGCACATCTCATTTGAACGGGCGCTCCAAGGAGGCCCCGTTATGATTCGGGGAAAGGATGGTTCGCTCACCCGGATTGTATTGCCCCCCGGCATTAAAAACAAGTTTCGTATCCGTGCTTCAGACGAGCCCGGCGCTCGCGCCTTTACGTTCAGAATTCTCCCCCACCCCGTCTTTACCCGAAAAAGAAACAACCTGCTGATGCGGCTGTCTGTCACCGCACTGGATGCTTTGCTCGGCTGTGCTAAAACGATAACCGATCCATACGGGGATGTGCTTACGATTGATATTCCGCCGAATTCTACACCAGGGATACGGATTCGACTCAAGGGGTGTGGGGTCCGATCGAACAAAACGCGGCCGGGAGATCTGCTGATTGACCTCGATGTTGTGCCCATGAATTCTGCCGATCGCCAACTTCTTTATAAGGCCGCACTTGCGATCGGGCTTATTCAGCGCTAGTTCTTGAATTTCCAAATGCCCCCATGGCGTCGCTTTAAGGTGTCTGTTGGAAATTCAAGCTAGTGTGGGAGTAAATGTTGTCCTCATTAGTCAAACGCACCTATAACACATGAATATTCAACCGTATCGGTGGATTCGGAATGCTTTGCTGATTTCGGGAGTTGGGTTGCTACTATTGACTCATACGAGTGTGTCGCAAAACGTTGAGCGTAGCCAAGTGGACCTTGCGGCAGACTTGCTCAGCGGCGACTATCGTAGAGTAGATGCGGCACTGGGTGAAATACCTCTTGATTATGATCCAGGGCGTAGACCTACCTGGATTCTTGAGTCAGGATTCACGGCGAATTCCCCATTGGTGGAAGCACTGATTGAGCTACTTGAGCAGGAAACGGACCAGTATGCCCGTATGGTTAGTGGCGAGCCTTACGAGATCATGCCAGGCGAAATGAACCTCAGTATTCTTCATACCGTAATGGCACTGAATGATCCGCGGACCATTCCCTCTCTGTTGCGTAATACCCACACAGGCTGGGGCGTCAGGAATGCTCTCCTTAACTTTGGTCCCCAAATCATGGATGAGGCCATTGACTGCGTCAACCACTTTGGTATCAGCTTACCGGAAGCTGCAGGATGTTTGGGGATTCTTCATGAGGTTGTCAACCGTTGGCCTAATGAATTGGATGAGGAGACCTATGATCGGATTACGCGTGCAGCTCTGAGGCACCTGACGTGTCAGGATGATGCATACCGAAATAAGCGTGTTCCTGGCAGAGGAAGCTGGCCCTTAGCTTGGGTACTGAGACTCGCCGGGGCGCTTGAGTCTGAAGAATTGACTGCGGCCACAACTCTCCTGGCTGACGGTGATCAACACGCATGGAAGAATTGTGGATTTGACGTACCGCCTACAAGGTTGCAATCAGCGGCCAAGGCTATCTTGGAAGATCATGTGGACCGCCAGGATCGTTAATGAAGCGCTTTGTTTGAATAGACACCGGCCGAGGCAAAAACGAATATTGCTCGCAAGATCCTCTCGGTTTACAACTGTTTTTGTCGCGGTCAACAAAAGATTTCTGAGAACAGCTCCATGATTTCTGGGATTGACTTCCCACTAGGGTGGTGCATCATTAATCCTTGTACTGTCGTTGTTGACGAGTTCCAAGGCCTGATCTGTGGAACCACTGGCTTACTGGTAAAAATTAACGAAACTATTCACTAGTTTTTGTGAGCGAGTCGTAGATATGACCCACATATGTATCTGGGTCAAGTACACCTCCATCCCAGACAGCATCCAGAGCGGCCGTGGGTTTTGCTGCAATGAATTCCTCTCTCGACCTACCCACACCTATCAATCTCGTTACGGCCCCACGAACAGTGGCCATCATTTCCCGATACGCCTGTAGTTCAGACTGATTGGACAGCGGTCCATGTCCAGGGATGACCTTTGTGTTTTTGTCACAACGAGCAAGCACGGCGTCTGCAACGGCAATCATCCCGTCAACTGATCCACCGGTATCCACATCTATAAACGGATACATCCCATTGAAATAGGTATCCCCCATGTGGATGACATTAGCTTTATGGAAATGCACAATGGCATCTCCATCTGTATGGGCCTCGGGGGCATGAAAGACTTCTATGATATCCCGATTCCAGTTAAATGAGATGTTCTCCTTAAACGTGATCACAGGAAGGGCTTCCTCTGGAGCAGCTGGTATTTTTTGTCCGAATGCACCAACGAACTGATCAATACTCAGGCGTGCATGCGCTCTTTCGTGGGCCACTATAAGGGCCCCCCTCGCGCTAAAATTGCCGTTGCCACCCACATGATCCCCATGCCAGTGTGTGTTCAGTACAACCTGTACAGGCTTGTCTGTTCGCGTCCTTATAGCTGCCAGTATCTTTTCGGTGAGTTGCCCGAATTGCGTGTCAACCATAAAAACCGAATCCTCTCCGTAAGATATCCCGATGTTGCCACCCTGTCCAACCAACATCAGGACGCCTGGAGCGGCCTCGTGAATCTCAATTTTAATTGCATCAAACTCCTCCTGAGGGATTGCCCCGGGAGCTAGAAAGTTGAGTACGGACATTATCCGGTGTAGTCTAACTTCGTTGTTCCAAGGAAGGCCGTTGGATTATTCACCCTCTGCACTGACTTCCAGACGTTGGCTGAGTTCACGATCCAGAAGAAACAACGCGGCCCCCCCTTCACCGACCAAGCGCAGGTTTTCCATGATCTCCCGGGCGGATTCCTCCTCCTCTACCTGCTCATCCACGAACCATTGCAGCAATGTCTTAGAGGCGTAATCTTTCTCTTCTAGAGACAGCGCATACAGTTCATGGATCCGTGCTGTGATATACTGTTCGTGTTGCAGCAATACTCGCGACTCATTTTGAACCGATTTCTAGATTCGCCACACTGAGCACAAAGAAGCCTTCACCGTTCTTCCGGGCAAGGTATAGACGATCAGCCGTGTCAATCCACTGGATGCTGATGGACTCCATTACGCGAGCGTTTCCGTTTAACTCAGGGTTGTCGAATTGCAACTGGCCATAGCCGACCAAGTCCCCATTCTGATTAAATAGTTCCGCTCGTGGCTCAAAATCCTGTTTCAGTGGCATCCGACGAGGGAAATGAAGGATCTCACCTGTGCTCAAGACAGCCACACCGTTACTCCGGCTGAGAATCCTCGCACGGTACGTCCCAGTGGGGCCTGAGGTTGAAATATAAGCCTTTCTAATGTCTTGGTTCTCCTCCCTATCTTTCTTGCTGACGGGTATGAATGTCCTCGTGGGGACAGGCCCCCCTTTTAGCTTCTCCATGACCCACTTGTCATTTGACCGTGTGTATCGGTAAATGTACCCACCGTACACGAAAGGAGCCAAGACTATGGTGTCCGTCCCATTGGTTGTCACA
>JAJEDR010000062.1 GCA_022821385.1 Rhodothermales bacterium | reverse complement strand
CGTTCAGATCAGATGGATTGCAGGTTGGAACATGTCCAGGTGTGGATGACTTGGAAGCTATCTTCCTGGCGTGATTGTCTGTAAACCTGGCACCCACTAACCTATCTGGTCGACGTCCTCTGGATTTGGGGAAGGTATCCTTTTTCCTTGAACCTGATCTCGTTGAGGAACGCCGTTTGTTGAGTGTTCTCGGTCTTATTTCGTAAATGAATCTGCTTAAGGTCGTTGAGTCTGCTTGCCTTCCATATCTGTAACGCGTTTTAGCCCACCCCAGATAGAGGCGCGATTTGGCCCGGGTCGCGCCAACATAAAATAGTCGCCGCTCCTCTTCGAGATCCTTTTCGCTGATTCGTTCTCCGCGTATAAATGGCAGCAGTCCATCCTCCATACCACCAATGAAGACAACTTCAAACTCCAGACCCTTCGATGCATGAAGTGTCATCAGAACGACGCGATCCGAAGCAGGATCGTCTTCATCTGCATCTGTCATGAGTGCAACCGTTTGCAAGTAATTACTTAGCGTACGCGCCTCATCCCCATAATCATGCTCCTGGATTGCGCGCAATAACTCATAAATGTTTTCAAGCCTCACCTGTCCGGTCAAGGTATCATCCTCCTGCAAGTCATCCAGGAGCCGTGACGCCCGAAGGATCGCTGCGGCTACATCGACAGGGACTTTTCCCACCGCGGCTTCTGCAGCATGATGATTGATTAGATTCACAAAGGACTGAACCTGATTCCTCGTTCGTCGTGGAAGGTTAATATGGGAGAGTAAGTCCCCCTGAATAATCCCCTGCAGTCCGCACCCAGTATTGCGCACATATTGAAAAATCTTCTCTTGCGATTTTATGCCAATTCCTCTGCGCGGGTAATTGATGACGCGTTGAAAACTTGATACATCACCGGGGTTAACCAAGAGGCGCAGGTACGCAAGTGCATCCTTTATTTCCTTGCGCTGATAAAACGAAATCCCGCCTATGATCCGATAAGGTATCCCGTCTTGACGCAGGGCCTCTTCAAAAATGCGACTCTGCGCATTTGTTCGATAAAGGATTGCAAAATCACGGCAGTTGAGCGCATTCCTGATTCTTTCGCCTCTAATTATTCCGACCGCACGTTTAGCCTCATCCCGATCGCTACGGGCCTCAACCAATGTTACGGGATCCCCCGTCTCGTTATTCGTCCAGAGTGTTTTCTGTATCTGATCGTGATTTTGGACGATAATTGCGTCTGCCAAACTGAGAATGGCCTTTGTCGAACGGTAATTCTGTTCGAGACGAACCACTTTAGCCTCTGGAAAATCCTTTTCAAAAGAGAGGATGTTCCGGATATCTGCACCTCTGAATGAGTAGATACTTTGCGCATCATCGCCAACAACGCATAAATTACGGTGCTTTCCGACCAAAGCATTAGCCAGCGCATACTGAACCCGATTTGTGTCCTGATATTCATCAATGAGCACATGCGTCCATTTGTTCTGGTATTTTTCCAGTATATCAGGATGCTTGTCGAAGATCTCCAGTGGTTTTAGCAGCAGATCGTCAAAATCAAAGGCATTGGCTGCTTGTAAAGCGTCGTTGTAGGGATCAAATAATTTCACGGCAGCCCTATACTGCCTTGATGTTTTGCCCTGTCTTGTTTCACCAATCGGTCTACGGGCATTCTTTGCCTCAGAGATATGTGCGCGAACCGCGCGCGGCCTCACAACATTCCGGTCAAGTCCCGCTTCATCAATAAGCTGCTTAATAACACGCTCCGAATCGTCTGTGTCGTATATCGTGAAGTCGCGTGTGAATCCTATGCTCTCTGCTTCAATCCGCAGTAGTCGGGCCATCTGTGCATGGAACGTACCGATCCACATTCCAGATGTCATGCCTGGTGGCAGGAGTTTTTTCACCCGCTCGAGCATCTCTTTCGCCGCCTTATTCGTAAATGTGAGCGCAAGGATCTCGAATGGGCGCGCGGTCTGCGTGGCAAGTATCCATGCAATCCTGCAAGTCAGTACCCGTGTTTTGCCTGATCCCGGCCCGGCCACAACCAATACAGGGCCATCAACAGTCTCAGCCGCTTCCTTTTGCCGATCATTTAATCCTGCAAAGATGGGCGTGGTATCAAATTCGGGCATTACAGCAGAACCGTTCTAGAAAAGCCCAAGACAATGGTTAAACGTGGCGGCCATGTATTGAATTGTATTCCCCAAAAACAGCGATGTTTGGAACAAGACTGCGGCAGTTGTGGAACAGATCTCATGGCCGTACTTGCCACAGTTGTCCGAGAGTAGCGGAGAACAATCAGCCCTCGTCAACCACCTCGCCGGTGTAGAACGCGGTCGTGCGCCTCGCAGCTGCCCGGGCGGCTTCAGCGTCCGTGCCGCCACTAATGGACGCTTCCCCCCACGCCTCGCTGCTACCCGTTAGGAGCGCCTTCCCGTGGGGCGTGATATGGAATGTTGCTGCGTCCGGCTTGGGCTCCTCGGGCTGGTCAATATGAAGAGCGAGCCCTATAAGGCCCATCTCCCAGCCCACGCCTGTGGCACCTGCGCCGTACTCATCCCACTGCTCGGAAAGATGGGCAGTGTGCACCAAGGTGAGACGAGCACAGCCTGCCTCATCGTCCGATACCCGCGCCTCCACCCAACTGACATTGGAGCCGAACTCCCATGTGACTGCCAGATACGACAACCGCTTGCAGGCAGTAATCGTGCTGCCTGCGTTGCCCTCAAACTGAAATTGACCACCGAGTTCCAGATCGCCGCTAATCGGAAGGAACCAGCGCGGAATGCGATCGCCGTTCGTCAGGGCATCCCACACGTCGTCAACCGTTGTCACGTAGCTGCGGGAAAGTATGACTTCGCTGGCCGCCTTCCCGTCGTGATCAAGATATACGACGGAGCGCTCTACGGCGTCAAGATGGGATGCAACATCGAGGAGCATGACTTATCCTGGAAATTATGATCGTGTCTGCCGGAAAATACCTATTTTCTGTCAGACATGACTCAGCTATGGAAAAAGCTTCCTTGTCCGGTTGGATCGCCGCTATCCCGCAATCCTACGTTACTGGATTAATCGTTTACGATCCCCGACACAATGAGCGAGTCAGTCACAGCGGGAGCAAGGGAGGCTTCAAGCCTAGGGGTTGCTTTGAACCGATGAATCGTCCCGGTTTTTCACACAGATGTGTCGTACCGTGTGGATTTCAGGACGGCAGTGTAGCAGTATTATAGAAATGGAGATTTGCTCGGGGACCGACACCCGCTTCCTTATCTCGTGCAAGCTCGCTCTTGCACCTTCCTTAAAATAGCTTTTTTTTGCCCTGTACTTAAAGCATCACTTTAAGTACGGGACTGATTCTCCTGTATGACAGACATTTCATGGAATTTGCTGTTTCTTTTGTCCGAGCGATTGTAGGACTCTCAACGGTGATCGGGCTTGCATTACTGATTTCAGAGAACCGCCGTCTGGCCAATTGGCGTCTTATCTGTTTAGGACTTCTAGCACAAATAGTCCTGGCAGTGCTCATCCTCCAAGGTGATGCCATGGGAGAGTTTTTCTCCCCGCTCGGTTGGCCGAAAGTTTTTTTTTCCTGGCTCAGTTATGCATTTGTTAAGACATTGCAGTTTTCGACTGAGGGAGCCCGGTTTGTATTTGGTGACCTAGCCCTCCCTCCAACCGAAAGCATGGCACCGGGAACACCACTGGTTACCGGCCAGAGTTGGGGGAATGCCATAGTCTTCCAAGTGCTTCCAACTATCATTTTCTTTGGAGCATTGATGGGTATTCTGTATCACTTGGGCATCATGCAATGGATTGTAAAGTCGCTGGCGCGAATCGTAGCAAAATTGCTCAAATCCAGCGGAGCAGAATCCTTATCGGTTGCTGCTAATGTATTCATAGGCCAAACAGAAGCTCCTCTGGTGATTCGGCCCTATCTGGAAGGCATGACACGCTCGGAAATCATGACCCTCATGACTGCGGGGATGGCCACAATAGCCGGTGGGGTAATGGCCGCTTATGTGGGCTTTCTGGCGCTCCCGTATGCAACGGCTCAGGGGATCCCACTGAATGTAGCGCAGCTCAGATTTGCAGAACATCTCCTGGGTGCCAGTCTGATGGCTGCGCCTGCGGCAATTATTCTAAGCAAAATCATGGTTCCCGAAACCGGCCGACCGGCTACTCTCGGAAAGGTGGTAACCCCAAAGATTGGTGAATCGAAAAATATTATAGATGCAGCTGCAACCGGAGCCGGAGAAGGACTCAAACTCGTGCTGACGATCTCAGCAGTTTTACTAGCCTTCATTGCCCTGTTAGCCATGGCGGATTTTATTCTGGGTTGGGCCGGGGGAATATTCGGCCTCGAATTGACACTGGGCAAAATCCTGGGCTGGGCGTTGGCGCCTATTGCATGGCTGATTGGAATTCCCCTTGAAGATGTAGTGAGCGTTGGATCAATGCTTGGCTACAAGGTTGTCGCCAATGAATTCGTTGCCTTTCTACAGCTTGCCGAAATGATCCAACAAGGAGAACTCGGGCAAAAGTCAATGATCATGGCAACTTTTGCTTTGTGCGGTTTTGCAAACCTTTCCTCCATAGCAATCCAGATTGGCGGCATCTCTCCACTGGCCCCCAATCAACGGCCACTAATTGCCGAACTGGGCATTAAAGCAGTACTTGCGGGAACGCTGGCAAACCTTATGACGGCTACCCTTGCAGGCCTTATAGCCTGACAAAATTGGACTTAAAGTAAATTCTAGGTTGGCCTAATTTATGGCCATTTTGGCCTATTTTCCGCGATTTAAAATTAATTTCAATTTTGGGCTTTTATAGTTCATCATCTACGCCAGTATACGTGTATATGACTCGAGCAGTTAAACCAGAAACTGAACTGAGTGATCAGAAAACGCCAAGACCTTCGTCTTCAACGTTTGCTCAACTGAGCGGGCGTATTGCGAGGTCGGATCGTGATGCTTTTCGGGAGTTGTTTGAAGAACTACATCCAGCTTTGCTCCGGTTCGCTTGGCGATATACAAGAGATGCAGATACTTCTCGAGACATTGTGCAGGACGCCTTTGTTAAGGTTTGGGAGAAAAGAGAAACCCTTGATCCTAGCAAATCGATCCTTGGGTTCATGTACACCGTGGTGCGCAACCGGGCACTTAACTTGGCCCGCGACTCACACTATACGAATAGCGTAGATGCAGATGAGGTCATTATTGAAAATGTACCCTCTCCAGATGAACAGGCGGATTTTGCCGTCTTGGAAGAAAAGGTTTCCGAGTGGATTGAAAGTCTACCCAAACGTCGACGCGAGGCCTTCAAGCTTAGCCGTTTTGAGGGGCTTACCCACGCAGAGATTGCCGAAGTCATGAATCTTACACCTAGAACTGTCAATACGCATTTGATGCTCGCCCTCCGGGATCTCCGGGGCAAGCTAAAAGCGTTCCGTAAAGATCCCCAGGTTATATGAACAAAGAAGCTTACCACCCCCTTCCCCGCGAGGTCCAGTCCGAATTGGATCACGCAGAACTTGCTGAAACGCTGGAAGCCTGGCAGCTTTCAGAATGGTACTGTTCTCAGGAGCCCCGTCTTGATGACTTCCGGCAAATGGGTGCAGGAATGTGGCCCGTGATTGAGGAAGCAACTCGCCCCCGCCTGACAAAAGTCTTTATCTGGCGGCGCGTGCCTCGCATGACTGTCGCGGTTGCCTTGGCGGCATGCATCGCCTTGGTTCTGGCAGTTGGTATCACGCTCACGCAACAACCTACTTCCGTGACTGCCCCGTTCGGTGAACAGCTCACGCATGAGCTACCAGATGGAAGCTCAATCGTTCTCAATAGTGGCACACATATACAGTACAAGAATAATTTTGGCGAAACATCACGCAAACTCACACTCCGTGAAGGAGAGATTTTCCTGAACGTAGTTCCTAGCTCTACCCCCTTCGTAGTCGAGTCTTTTGATGCACACACTGAAGTGCTGGGGACGTCTTTTAACGTGCGGTCGTGGCCCGATGAGATCAATGCGGCAACTCATGTGTCCGTTAGCTCAGGACAGGTTAGAGTCACCCCGGTCACCGCATCCGAACTAGCAGTTACCCTGGTTGCTGGGCAGTCTGCCCAAGTACGTCACGATGGCCAAGCCCCCTTGGTGATGGAGTCTGTACAGGGCCCGATACAGCGCGCATGGGTAGATGGCGGTTTCAAGTATTCTGACTGGCCCCTCGGCAACGTTATCGAAGAAATCGAACGACGCTATGATGTGGAGATCACGATTGCATCTCCCGCTCTAGAGACAATGTCTATCGGCGTTCTGAAAGAATCCCCGGAAGGCCCTGAGGAAATCATTCGAGACATTTGTGCGTTGAAGGATACTGGTTGTGATTACCGCGCTGTCCCGGGTGGTTTTGTTCTTGAGAAACCATAAAGTAGGAAATTGGCACCCACCCGGCCACGCGGACATTGCTCATTGCATAGTACAAGTGGCCCGTAGGCTCCGTTTCCGTGCGTGCTGTAATTCGTTGGGGAGTTTGCCTAGCCGTCGTCCTTATAGGAGGTGCGTCGGTCTCAGTTGCGCAGTCCCATCTATATCTACTTGATGCGGTCGAACGATTCCAGGCCGCCTGGGGTGTGGATATCTCCTATGCTTCCAGTACACTGGAGGGTCTAAGGACGGAATGGGCCGGGCCTGTTGCAACCGATGCAGAATCGGACCTGGAGCTCCTGCTGCAAGGAACATGCGTGACATTCATTCGACAGCCCAGCGGCACATTTATTCTTGAATCCCCGGTCTCCACACTCACCGGAATTGTCCGCTCACAAGAAACCGGTATTCCACTCAGAGACGCACACGTATCCCTTGACGGAACATCTGAAGGCACAATAACTGACCTGAATGGAGATTTCGCCCTGACCACAACTCGATGCGGCCGTGCAAAAATTGCGATAAGCCATGTCGGCTACGTTTCAGATATTCGAGAGATTGACCTACTCGCGGACTCAACCCTCTTGATTGAAGTCTGGCTATCTGTTTGGGTTATCCAGGAGCGCGACGTGGAAATTATTGCTACTCCCCTGCTTAGCGAATCTCTCCCTAACTTTAGTGCCTATCCATTTGAAATGGATACACGTGGGCCCGAAGTCCTGAGACAAACTGCCGGCCTGGGAACACCCGATGCGGTTCTTAACCTCGATGAAATAACTGGCGTATATGCTGACCTGAGCACCAGGGAACTCCATATCCAGGGTGGAGGACTCGGAGAGCACATGTTCCAACTTGATGGCAGTATAATTTTCCAACCAATCCGTCTGGGGCTCTTTGGTGTCCTTAGCCCTTTTGCCATACGCCAGGTTACGGTTCGAAAGGCCGGCTTTGATCCAGTGCATGGAAGCTATTTGGCAGGTGTCATCAATGCAGAGCATTCAATTGACGCAACTAAAACTATTGAAGTACAAGTCGATCCAATTTCATTTAACGGTCGTATTGCCAACAGAATTGAACTTGGCCCCGCAAGGGTATCAGTAATGGGAGCATTCAGGAGCAGCGTCTGGAATCGCTGGTGGAATAATTTTCGCAGTGAAAGCATTGATCAGCTGCTGAGAGACTGGAACCGTCCTGACGCATTTCTTATGCGTGCGAGTATTTACCCGCTCAAACGTATCAATGAGGGGGGCTACAATGCGATCATCGATCGACTCCAAACCGTTCCCGCGCCCCTGTTGCCGGATATTACCTTCAACGATTTGCATGCTGCAACAATACTCGAATTGTCCAGCAACAAAGAAGCAGGTTTCTCCTGGTATCAAGGAAACAGCGCGCTTGAAGGCAGATTACTGTCGGCTGCAACAGACAGTACTGGAAAGGTCCCTCCTGACCGCCATGCCTGGGAGAATCAAAGCATGCGCATATATTGGAGTCAGCAGCTCACGGATCTCTTTAGCTGGCGTACCTCGTGGCGCCGGGGGAATTACGCACTCTCGCATGATTACGGTGGACTTGACCGCCAAAACAGTGTCCATGCAGCGTACAGCTTGTACCAATATAATGTCATAGAAACCAGCGACCAGAACAGTCTCTTGAATAATGATCTTGGCCTATCCATTGATTACTCGACTCCTCAGCTTCATGTGCGTGCAGGCTGGGATCTCTCATGGTCAAATCATCGCTTCAGCATCCAACATGTATTTCCCCGTGTTCTGGAACATGAGCGCAAGTCACGCACATCGTCCGGGTACGTACAGCAAACCTGGAGCCCCTGGCCATGGACGGAGCTAACCACAGGCTTCCGCCTGACCTGGATAAAAGCACAGGACCGGTTTCATTTGGAGCCGCGTGCTGCGATACTATTCAAATCTCCGTACAGAGGAGGTTACGGAGTATCCCTTAGACTTGCTACCGGTGTATATTATCAATTCCTGAATCAATTTGAGATTGCCACTATCAGCCCAAGCACGATTGTCCCGTCAACCCGCTTTTGGCTGCCTATAGACGAAACCAACCGTGCACCTCTTGCCTATCATTACAGTGCTGACCTTTCAGCACAGCTCTGGACTTATTGGCAGTTTGGGATTGAGTACTACTACAAGGATCAGCGCCGGCTTTACAGAATTGATTACCCGATGCTCTGGCGCCGGGAAACGGAGGCCTCTCCGATCACCGCCATTAATGAGTTCGTGACAAACACCCATGGATTTGCATTCGGAACAGCGGCTGAACTAATGCAGAAGGGTGAAAAGCTTGACCTTGAACTGCGCTATGAGTACAGCGAATCAAGACGGGAGTATACGTTCCTCAACGAAGAGCCTGTGGTTTTGCCTGTTCCCTGGAATATCCCCCGACAGTTCCACACCAAAATAGTCGTGCGACCAATCCCGCTGCTGGAAGGAACAGTCCGCTGGCGAGGCGCCTGGGGGCGGAAATGGGGATTTCAGCAGACTTACTATGATTTCCTGGGATCAGATATTTACTATAGAGACCAAGACCGTAGTGATATACCAACCTTTGATGGCTACTCCTTCACGAATCCTACAGCACCTGGGCATGAGCTTGCTCCATTCAGTCAATTGGACGTTGCCTTGGCTGCACTCATACGAGACAGAGCTGGCAATGGCATTTTACAGCTGCGACTTGATGTACTCAATGCCTTTGATCGTGCGAATCCCGCGCATCGATACCTGCGACAGCAGAGTGTATTTGAGGACGAAAATCGGAGGCTGACCGATGAGATGAGCTATCTGCTGCGTCGAACTTTCACATTCTCTGCTCGACTACAATGGTAGTCTGACCTACGCAGTATCCAATCGCGCAAAGAATCGCCGACGATCCATCGCAACTATACGGATATTGCTTCCTACCGCAATGAACTCACCCTCAGTGGCCACTTCAATCCTTTCGCCATTAATCTCTACAATTCCCGTTGGCCGAAGCGGTGTAATTGCCACTCCCGTTTTCCCCAGATAGCGGGCACGTTTATCTTTTCTGCGACTAGCCTCATCAACTTCTGTCTTGAGCGTGGTTGATAGTATAAATCTGTCCCATGCCCCTGAACGCCAAAGTAGAACGAACAACAGCACACCACTACCCAGCGTCCCTACCAAGGCAATCGTTCCACCCAATATACCGGACTCACTGTATGCATACCCTACTGCAAATACAATCAGGAGAGCACCCAGTACACCAATCACGTTGAATCCTGGGATCAAATAGACCTCCACGGTGATCAGCAGGAGCCCTGCCAAAATGCACAGAATGGGGATTAAAGTTTCCACAGCTAGGATTCGTGAATTCTAACTTCGACACGGTTGCCACGCACATTAACCACTCGGACCTGTACGTCTTGATCAATATACTCGCCCGCCGTAATCACATCAACACGCTCCTGGTCAATCAGCATCGCACCAGACGGTCTGAGGGCCGTGAGCGTCCGCCCCACTCTGCCAATGTACTCCGAGTGTGTAACAGCGGTCGTATAACCCTCACTGCTTTTGAGTTCGGGGTGCAATACGAAGGGATTTGAGGCAGCGGTGTGCGTGAGTGTACGCCCCATCATAACTGCACCAATAACCAGTGCCACCAGTGTTATTGCCACGGTGTAGATACTGGGCATAATATCCGTTATCGGAGGAAATGACAGCCCCACATTACCGACTAGCGAGACAACGAGAGCAAATAACATCAGCACCAATCCAGATATCCCGGCAATCCCAAACCCTGGGAGTAAAAGTAATTCAACCAATATTAATCCAACTCCAATTGCAAAGAGCAGTATCTCCCATATCTCAACTAAACCCAACAGGTAATGAGGGGCAAAAAAGAGAGCAATTCCAAGCAAGGCAATTGCTCCAGGGAATCCCACCCCAGGTGTTTGCAACTCAAAGTACAATCCACCTAGCATCATCAGCATAAGGATTGACTGAACTACAGGAGAACCCAGAAATCTGAGTAACCGCTCAGCGCCAGTTTCGCGATGCGCCACCAGCATGGGGGCGTCTAATCCATAGGCGGAAATCAACTCATCGACTGACTCGAGTACCCGATCTGCTACGCCGAGTTCAAACGCTTCCTCCGCACTTAAAGTCAGTACTTTACCCTCTTCAGACACTCCTTCCACTTCCAGGGACGGATCCACCATAGATTCGGCAATCTGGGGATCACGGTCATTGGCCTCTGCAGTGGCTCGCATAAGGCCGCGCATGTAACTCTGATACTTGTCTGGAGCAGCTTCTCCGCCTACTCCTTCTACCACCGTAGCCGCCCCGATTGAAGCCCCCGGCACCATCACAATGCGATCCGCAGCATAGGAGATCAATGCCCCGGCTGAAGCTGCATTCTTATCAATGAATGCAACTGTGGGCATCTCCGCATTCAAAAGCGTCTTGCGGATTTTGTCAGCGGCATCTACCAGTCCTCCAAATGTGTCAATCTCGAAGACTGTAAGCGTCGCCCCACGACTGGTTGCGTCATCGACAGCCCGGTCGATATAACGCGCCAAGCCATTATCAATCATGCCGTTAACCGGCACGACAAACACCGGACCTTCCCCGGTGTCTGAATTCAACTCCAGGGGTTTGGGTGCCCGTACCTGAGCAAGCGCGGAAGGCACCAGCAAGGGCAATAAGAGCAATAATGACTTGTTCACTTTTTCGGCCTTGTCCAATGACACCAAGCTTATATTCTATCTTTACGCCTCATCCGGTCTTAAGGATTCATTATTTGAATCAACCGATGCGACCGAAAACTGATAGATCACATGTTTACGCACGAACCTCGGCTGCTTGAAGTGTACTCGCATGAAGATCTGAAAGTCTGAACTGGTCCAAAAATTAACATGACCCGGATCTTCGCTGAAGCGAATTGCTCGAGCAAAGTCGTTAGCTAATTTGAAATAAGGCTCACGAGGTACCGTGATTACGACAAAGCGCCTTGCAACACGCTTAAGTTCAGCCATGGCAGTTTCAACGTCGTCCACATGTTCAAGAACCTGACTACAGACCACCGTATCAAATGAGTTATCCGAAAAAGGAAGCGAATACAGACTCCCCAACCGATAGGTAACCGTTTCTCCGAAATTTTTCTTCGCAAATTCAATGGCTTGGGGCTGGACATCTACCCCCGTAATGCTCATTGAACCATTACGCGTTGCGAGGTACTGGCTTACAAATCCTTCTCCGCATCCCGCATCCAACACTGTTTTCGGGTTCGTACTCTCCACGAGTCGATAGATTACTTCCATCATACTTCGCACATGCCAACGCGAAATCGGATCCTTACGTGAATGCTTTTGCCTGTTTGCACGATTGTATCCGGTCATACTAGACTATTTCTCTATTATAACTGGAGTCCCTTCCTTCACGTAAGTCCACATAAAATCCATGTCCTCATCACGAACGGCAACGCATCCCTGCGTCCAGTTAGAGGACAAGCCTGTGCCATGGCCATGAATCTCTATCATTCCCCCAAGTGGAGTTCCCATGGGAGGCGCGATCCCTCTTTTTTCAGATTGCATGATAATATCAAACTGTTGCTTATTGATCAGTCCATCGCGCAACCCCCTTGCGGCATCCTCTGCGTTGGGATAATTGAGTAGAAAAGCCCTGTAAAATTTACTATAAGGGTTTTTTCGCACGACATAGAACGCCCCTTCCGGTGTCCGCCAATGATCGGGATTGCCCTCTGTACCCAATATCTCTTTATCTGAATAGGCATTGTAACCAAAGTCTGCCCTGAACTCACTTACAACTTCCAAGCCACGATGGAGCGTTACGAGTTTGCGGCGTTTCGACACGAGGATCCAAATATTTGATATTTCGTCCTCTTTCACGTACCCGGTGGCACCATCCATCGTACGTATCTGCATGATGGATCCTTCAGCGGCCAGCAAAGTGACTGGCTCCCTGAAAGCAAGTCGAACATAGGGCTTTGACCTTTCGATATCCCGATACAGACTTGTCTTTCGACTGGTCACATAATAGAGTCGTTCTGCATCCAATTCATTGCTTGTAGGTGCCTGCAGAGCATAAGAATCAGGATGTATGAGGCAGCACATGGCTACCGCGCAAGGCAACAAGAATCGCATACACAAACTTGGTAGAGGACTGATCTTCAGCACCAAATTAACTATTGTTTTTTTGCATCTAGCATCTGCATCATGGGCTCAACCATTGCGTGCGCAATGCCCATACCGCTGAAGCCTCCATCGTTGTACAGCGTCTGCATTGTGACCATACGTGTCAGATCACTTAGAAGGGTTACCGCATAATCTCCACAACTAGCCGCATCCGCATTCCCCAATGGGGACATTCTGTCGCCAAATTCAAACATAGCATCAAAACCGGATATTCCCTGCCCAGCTGTGGTGCGTGTTGGGCTCTGGGAAATGGCATTAATGCGAATATTATGTTCACCTAACCGAGATCCCCAAGTTCGTACGATACTTTCGAGTAAAGCCTTGGCATCACCCATTTCGGAGTAATGCGAGAATGACCGTTGCGCTCCAATGTAGGAAAGCGTCAGGATTGAGCCCCCGCTTCTCAGGGCCTCGGTCTGCATTGCATGGTGAATGATTCGATGCAGACTGATCGCAGAAATATCCAAAGTCTTGGCATACCAGTCATAGTTCAGGTTTTCGTATGGCCGGCGCTTGCGAACGTTTACCCCCATACCGATAGCATGAACGATAAAGTCTATCTGACCATAATGCTCCTTGAGCTCATCAAATAGCGCAATCAGATCCTGATCTTTCGTCGCATCCGCCCAGATCACTGGGCTATTAACCTGCTCAGCTAGTGCATCCAATGATCCAAGTCGTTTAGCAACCGGTGCATTAGAAAGTGCAAACCGTGCTCCTTCCCGGTGTGCAGAGTGAGCAATTGCCCAGGCAATGCTGCTCTCGTTCAGGGCACCAAAGACAACCCCGGTCTTGCCGGTCAATAATCCAGAACGTTCCATGTTGTGACTATTAATTGTGCCGTAAAATAAGAAGCCTACTCCTATTTCCGACCGATTATCGTATGCTGGGAGACTTTTAACGGAACTGGAATTATATCTCACTTCTGTGCCATTCCCACGCCTGACCCACACAAGGGCCGGCTTCCCGTTCCCCATGGAATCCAGACAGGATAGATGCCACGCCAGTGAGTCCGCGCATGACGTGTGGAAAAGCCATTAAACCCTATAATAATCGCCTCAAAGTGTAGTCATCGCCTTATGCGGGGTGCAAGTCGTGATAAAAGAAATCGCCGCGCCGCACGGTAGCGCCGTGTGAAAAAGAAACTGGAGCAGACAATACAGGCCCGGAATGTACAAACGTGTGAAACTCTCCGTTCTCTCCGCACGGATCCACGCCAGTCGGTAGATCATTCAGAAACGACATATCAAAACTTCGTCCCGCAAAAGAGGCATTCAATACCTTGCCGTCTACACAGACGACAATTGCCTTGAAACCGTCCGTGATGAACTGGCGTGACAAGGTTCGCGTGGACTGCTTCCACAACGGAAACACCCCTGTCAGACCCAAAGCTGCAATCTGGTTTTCCCTATATGTACGCAAGTCCTCCAGAAATATGTCTCCGAACACAACCTTGCGTAAATCCTTGGCTGCCATGGCTGCGAATGCCTGCCCCATTTTTCTTTCGTAAATGGCATTTGTCGCCTCCGGCGGAACGACAACTTCCGTCACCGGAAGGCCAATGGCTGCGCACTGAAATCGGAGTAAACTCCGACGCGTCCCATGCATGCTCACGCGGTCGTAAGCATCGGTGACCGTGGTAATAAGATCAACAACTTCATACCGGTCGTCGTTATGCAACGCCTGGAGAGCCATCATGCTGTCCTTTCCCCCGCTGAAACACATTGCGACAGGCTCGCACATGGCCCCTTGGAAATACTTTAGGATTAGTTTACCTATGGTGGTGTGTACGCACTCAGGTAGCGGCACGTTGCTAGATGCACACGCTTGAACATGATCTAGTCCGCCCGCATACACCATGTCGTTGATCTATTTGTAGACAAATGCTTGCTCGTTTCTTCCTGCACTTCTATGATCCCACATAGCCGGCGAAGACGTACGTATAGATTCCCACACCACTTACGTGTTGTCATAAACGAACCGTAACATTTGTCCTAACTGGGATTTCGATAGATAATACCGTGTATTGACGAAGTGCAAACGCGGCCACCACCCTCGGCAATGGGATTGGTTCCACCAAGAATGATAAATTCCCTGTTCCATGGATTTTGGCCAAATAGAGCCCTGCTGCTTTCGATGGTAGGCGCGAAAGTTCATTTATATGAAGAAGCCGTGTATCTTTTACCTCCAACGGCAAAGAGTAGTTAGTTGGATAGAGTAGTAAAATTGGGGAAATATATACCTGAGTACCCAAAATAACAAAGTAATCGTGTATATTTTGAAACTTTATTTCGTTATAATGCGTATATTGGGTACTCAGACACAATAAAATACTCGCGACAATGGCGAAGAAAGAGAAGCAAAGAACAGGTCCAGGTAAATCGTACCGCCAAGGTCTCTCATGGAGAAAGTTGATGAAGATGTTTCCCGATAATGAAACATCCGAAGCGTGGTTTGCACAGCAACGCTGGGGAAATGAACCTGCCTGTCCGCATTGTGGATCAACAATCGTCCAGACTAGGGCGAAGCACCCAACAATGCCTTATCGGTGCAGATCATGCAGGAAACGGTTCAGTGTCCGCATAGGAACGGTCATGCAGGATACCAAGCTGGATTATCAGACCTGGGCTATGGCCATCTATATTCTCAATGTCGGAATCAAGGGAACGTCCAGTATGAAATTGCACCGTGATCTGGATGTTACACAAAAAACTGCATGGTATCTGGCCCACCGAATCCGTGAAGCATGGAACTATGACCTTGAACAGTTCAACGGTCCGGTTGAAGTAGATGAGACCTATATTGGTGGCAAGGAAAAGAACAAGCACGCAGATAAGAAACTCAATGCCGGGCGGGGAACCGTTGGCAAAACGGCCGTAGTTGGAACGAAAGACCGTACTACAAAGCAGATACAGGCACAGGTTGTTGAAAATACCACCGCTGAAACGCTCACAGGCTTCGTGTACAGCACGTCAAGGCAAAAGGCCCAAACCTACACCGATGACGCAAAAGCTTACCAGGCGTTAAAGAGAGCCGCTCACGCAACAGTTAAGCACTCGGTCAAACAATATGTTGACGGTATGGCGCATATCAACGGCATGGAATCCTTTTGGTCGTTGTTGAAGCGGGGCTACTATGGTACCTACCATAAGATGTCCAAAGAGCATTTGCAGCGTTACGTAGACGAGTTTGTTGGCCGGCATAACCTACGCCGGTTGGATACGGTTGAGCAAATGGGCGAAACTGCGAAGGGCCTGTTTGGAAAACAGATCACTTACAAGATTCTGACTCGGAATCCAGAAACAAGGTCATAGCACAATGCCCACAGACAAAAGCCCCCCCCCCCAATTTTCGTGCCAAGACCATTTGGGCCGGTGACAATTTGTATATCATGCGTGGCATGAACTCTGAGACCGTAGACCTGATCTACCTGGATCCCCCATTCAACAGTAACGCGAATTATGCAGCTCCCATTGGAAGCAAGGCGGCTGGAGCTGAATTCAAGGATGTATGGACCCTCAGTGACCTGGATGTAGAATGGTTGGACTTATTGCAGAATAAGAACAAACCGTTATGGCGTGTGATCATGGCAACCCAAAGGGATAGCGATAAATCCTATCTGATCTACATGGCCGTACGCTTACTGGAAATGAAGAGGTTGCTCAAACCTACGGGCTCAATCTATCTACATTGTGATCCGACTATGAGCCACTACCTGAAGATCATGATGGATGTCATCTTTGGTAGAAAGAATTTTATCAATGAAATTGTATGGTATTATAAAACTGGTGGAGCCGGTAAAAGATGGCTAGGCCGAAAACATGATATTATTCTGTCATATGGCAAAACAACATCATATCAATTCTATCCTCAAAAAGAAAAATCATACATAGCACACAAATATGGATTTTCTAACATAGAAATCTTTGAAGATAAAGTTGGTCCTTACCGAATGGTCACGATGCGAGATGTTTGGGATATCTCAGCCCTACGGGGTAATCAGCCAGAAAGTACTGGTTTCCGTACTCAGAAGCCGCTCAAACTTTTAGAGCGCATCATCAAGGTATCCAGTAATGAGGGAGACTTGGTATTTGATCCATTCTGTGGATGTGCTACGACGTGCGTAGCAGCGGAATTACTGGACCGTAACTGGGTGGGCATTGACATTTCGGAAAAGGCTTATGAATTGGTAAATTTTCGCTTACGTCAGAATCAAGGTGCCGTATATCACGAAGACGGAGTTAAACAAAAATCTATCTTGGAACAGGTCTTTCTCAGGAAGGACGTACCTCAACGTACGGATTTGGGCAAGTTGCCCAGGTATAACTGCAAGGAGAATAAAACGAAGTTATATGGTGCACAGCAAGGCCTATGTGCCGGATGTGATACCCACTTCCAGTTCAGAAATCTCACGGTGGATCATATCATTGCCAGATCCAAAGGCGGTACGGATCATATTGACAACTTGCAGTTGCTTTGTGCACACTGTAACAGCGTTAAAGGAGATCGGGGTATGGAGTACTTGCAGAAGCATCTACGTTTAGCAGCTTAATCTTTGTAACCATGAAGCAAAAACCTAAAAAGCCTAAATCGTCCACTGAGACGAAGAAAACCAGCAGGCCCCGAGGTCGTCCGAGAAAGGACTGGTCAGAGGTAAGCGGATCAATTCCTATGGAGCCAGAGGAGTTCGCAAAGATTCTTCTAAACACGCCTCCACGTACAATCAAGAATCGGTAAAATCAGCAGTCTTTACCTTAATCTCAAAGTTATTTTGGGTACTCAGGTATATAATTCCCTAAAATTGGATAGTGGTCAACAATGGTTACGGTTCTATGCGGTTGGTTCGTTGGTGCGGTTGCGACCGCTACAATTTTGCCAGATAGCCTGGCTCACGGCAATCTCATCTTAATTCTTAAGCCCGAATGGAAACCAACGTTCTATGGATAAACTTTTGATCCCTACAACTATAGGTGGCCTCGTCGTTGACTACAATGGATGATTTTTCACTGAACGCTCCTGATATGGACTTGCAAGACCAAGCCTCTACGAGTGTTGATGTGATCCAGACGCTAGACCTGACCAAGCGGTACGGAATGCGCGCCAAGAAATCGGTGCTAGCCGTGGACCGGATCTCTTTCGCCGTAAAACAGGGCCAGGTATTCGGCTTTCTCGGTCCCAACGGGAGCGGCAAGACAACCACCATCGGGATGCTCGTGGGCATCATCATGCCAACGGGGGGCAGCTTCCGCCTTTTTGGCAATTCCGATTCCAGAGGACTCACTGCCGCACGAGCTCGCGTTGGCGCCACGCTGGAAACGCCCAACTTCTACCCATACATGAGCGGTCGCGATAATCTGCGAATTGTTGCGGCTATCAAAGGAGTGAATCGATCCCGCATTAAGGAGTGCCTAGCGCTCGTCGGACTATCCCGCCGCGCGAAGCACCGGTTCAAGACTTACTCGCAAGGGATGAAGCAGCGGCTAGCGCTCGCGGCTGCCATGTTAAACGACCCCGAGCTGATTGTTCTTGACGAGCCTTCCAACGGGCTCGATCCACAGGGAATCAGGGAAATCCGCGAGATCATTCACACTCTTGCCGAGCGCGGCAAGACGATATTCCTGTCGAGCCATCTGCTTGTGGAAGTCGAGCGTACATGTTCCCACGTCGCCATCATTCGCGATGGACGAATAATTAAGTGGGGCCCGGTCGCGGAGATGGTGGGAGAAGGGAATGCTGTATTGCTTCGTTCGGAAGATATCGACGTCCTTTTGGGCGCGATGGAAGCCTACCCAGACGCCACATCTGTGCGCAAGACGGAAGACGGCATTGTCGTAGCGCTGGACTCGGGGGATCTGGCAAACGTGACACGTTATCTTTCTGGGCAGGGAATATACTTGTCCCTTCTGGTGCCGCACCGGCCGAGCCTGGAAGAAGTCTTCATTGACGTAACCCGGGACGCCATGGATCCAAAGACTGGGCTCGCGTCATGAAGACTCTGATTATGCTCCTGCGAATCGAATGGCTCAAGGCGGCTAAGCGGCGAATCTTCTGGCTGGCCATTGGTGCGTTCGGCCTTTTCACCGCGATTCGTGCAGTCATAGGGATCCGCTTGGCCCTAACTATTCCAGATGCAGTCTATACTCTGCCCGAGATATGGCCGGATATTCTGCGCGACGTAGCTGGGTTCGGACCGCTCTTCACCGCCATTCTGATGATCCTGCTCTTCGCCCCAGAATTCTCATGGCGCACGGCACGCCAGAACATAATTGACGGGCTCAGCAAGGAGCAGTTCTTCACGGGAAAGATCATGTTGCTTGCCGGACTCGTCCTACTTTTCATGGCAGTGGCCGTGCTGATCGGCATTAGTAGTACGATGTTCAGCCCCGACGAGAGTGGCTCAATTATTTTCCGGCCTAGTGATCTCAGTTACATGGGCGGTATTGCCCTAGGCTTGCTGGTCTATGGAAGCTTCGGCCTGATGCTCTCGACGCACCTCCGCTCTTCAGGATCGGCGTTAGGTATCCTGTTCCTGTACATTATTGTCGAAGGAATCATTCCCTTGCTGACGCTCCGAATGGAAAGCAGGATTTTACGTGACGCTCTTGAGTTTCTTCCGCTTAAGGTGGTCTCGAACCTTGGGAACAATCTGGCTTACTATCCCGCAGAGCTGGTGGATATGAACCCTATGCGTCCAGAACTAGATCTTGTACGTCTTGGAGGCTCTGATATCGGGATTTACGTTATCGTTGCGCTGGCTTACATCATGGTATTGCTCGGGCTCTCGCTTCTGAATCTGCGTAAGCGAGACCTGTGACGCAATTCCTGGATATTGTTCGTGTTTGCACGGGTCGGCGGGGGAAATGGGATTTATTCTCTAGCAAAGCACTCTTGCTTCCTTTCCTAAGATCGGAGTTTGCCATTCCCAAGCACACACAGTGCGGCATCCTTACCAACAGATGAAGGCCCGCATGAAAGGCGGACCTTGCCCTCCCCTTGCACAAGATGAGGGAACAAACTCCAGAACTCGCCCGAGAATTTGTAAACAATACCTGAAAACAGTTTAGGACATCAGCAATTAGGTGAGAAACGACACTCCATCAATGTAGACGAAATCATGCATTTCAATTCGAGGATGGTTTTTATTGGGCGATTGCTATCGAAGTGTTCCAATGGATCGGCTTCCAAGGATTCTGCAGGAATTCGAATTCTCAGAGCGGACATCCAAGATCGCCTGTCCTATGACCATCAAGGTGTGCTCAGTCCAGGCAGTAAGCCACTACAATAGACCGGATGTGCAATACGAATTGCGTACATTGCAGCACCAGAATCCCAAATGGAAGATTATCAGTTTTTTCGGCTAACTTCCCGTCAAGGTAGATCATCATGAAAACATGACACCATTTGACTGGGGGATTGTCTGCCTCTACTTTCTGGCTGTTGCCGGCATAGCCGTTTACTATTCCAGGCGTGCTGGACGCAATACATCAGAATTCTTTCTGAGCGGGCGGCGCATGTCTTGGTGGCTTGCTGGGATAAGTATGGTAGCCACAACCTTTGCTGCCGACACCCCAATGGCCGTAACAGAACTTGTTGCGGAAAACGGCATAGCCGGCAATTGGCTCTGGTGGAATTTTGCCTTTGGCGGTATGTTGACGGTATTCTTCTTCGCACGGTTGTGGCGACGGTGTGGAATTCAGACAGATGTTGAATTTGTGGAGGTTCGCTACGCCGGACGAGCCGCAGCCTGGCTCCGAGGCATCAAGGCAATCTACTTTGGTCTACTTCTCAATGTCGTGATCATCGGATGGGTTTCTCTTGCTATGGAAACCGCGATTGAGGTATTGTGGCCCGATCTGACTATTTTCGGCCAAACCGCTATTGTGATCGGCAACTTTACGATAAGCGCTGCGCTCGTTGTGGTCAGTGTGCTGGCGATATTGGTATCTATTTTTGCACTCCTGTCCGGCTTATGGGGCGTAGCTGTTACAGATGTCATGCAATTCGCACTGGCTATGGCCGGATCAATCCTGATGGCCATATTTGTTCTTCGCGTACCTGAAGTGGGTGGAATCGCCGGTCTCAAGTCACAGTTACCTGTTGAGACTTTTCGGTTTTTCCCGACCGTTGGAGAGACGGCTGGAGCCGCAGCAGCCTTCGCATTATCTATTCCCGCATTCGTGGCATTTATTGGCATTCAGTGGTGGAGCAGTTGGTATCCAGGCGCTGAACCGGGTGGCGGTGGATACAACGCGCAACGCATGATGGGAACGAGCAGCGAGCGCAATGCTACCTATTCCGCCCTGCTGTTCACGGTAGCCCATTATTGCCTCCGGCCCTGGCCATGGATCATTGTCGCCTTGGCTTCTCTGGTTCTCTATCCTAATCTGACAGACTCACGGGAAGGCTTTGTGCTGGTTATGCGAGATGTGTTGCCTGTTGGTGTGCTTGGAATGGTTTTTGCCGCTTTTTTGGCAGCTTTCATGAGTACTATTTCGACGCAACTGAACTGGGGAGTCTCCTATTTGGTAAATGACTGCTGGCGAAGATTTGTGAAACCGAACAGCAGTGAACGCCATTATGTACGCGCCGGGCGCATATTTACTTTCGTTGTAGGATTCCTTAGCATTCTCTTGGCCACGCAGTTGGAATCTATCAGTCAGGCCTGGACTCTGATCCTGACCGCGTCAGCCGGATTGGGCACGGTTCTGATTCTCCGATGGTACTGGTGGCGAATCAACGCGTGGAGTGAACTCGTCGCAACCCTGGCCCCCATCGTTCTGGTTCTGCTTACATTGGTTGGAGTGCCTATCCCAGGCCTTCAGGCCCCCTTCCCCTCTAATCTGTTTGTTGTGGTTGGACTCACCACTGCGTTATGGCTGGCGGCAACCTTTTTGACCAAGCCAACAGATCAGTCCACACTTGAAGAGTTCTACAAACTTGTTCGTCCAGCCGGTCCCGGCTGGTCATCCGTTGCGACACTGTATCCCGATTTTCATCCAGACGCTACGATCAGCACTATGATGCGCCAATGGGTTGCTGGTGTTGTAGTGGTATACGCCTGCCTGTTTGCAACCGGTTACCTGATCCTGGGGAATATTTTGCCGGGTATCCTCGTACTGGTAGTAGCAGTGGTTTCAACGCTCTACCTGAGACATACATTCTCACCGTCGTCATAAGCAAGCTATACACCCAAGAATGTCACAGCTAATCGTTGTTGGAGATCGTGTTTTGATCAAACCTGACCTTGGTGAACAACAGACAGAATCTGGACTGGTTCTGCCTGCCTCCGTTGCCGAACGAGACAGGATCGGATCCGGCGTAGTGGAACTGGTAGGCCCCGGTCACCTGATCCCGAACCCGGACTACTCCGAAAATGAACCCTGGGCCGAACCGAAAACAATCGGACGATACCTGCCCCTTCAGGCAGAGGTAGGAGACCGGGCTTTCTATCAGCGCAAGGAGACGATTGAGTTTACCTATAAGAACACAAAATACTTGATCGTACCCCATCACGCCCTACTCGTGTTGATCAGACCGGATCACGAAGACATCATTGGTGAGCTTCTTGATACCGATGCACCATAACCCCCATGTCTTGTCGCTCAACCACCATATAGCCTGTGGGCTCCTGAACTGAGGAGAATGCAAAGTGGCGTGGGAGAGACTCGAACTCTCGACCTTGCGATTATGAGTCGCACGCTCTAACCTACTGAGCTACCACGCCTAATGCCTGACTTCAACTGAACTTATCCAAGACTGGTTGCAACCACCAATCCAAGCCGGGGTACCAAGATACCCAACTTTTTCGGTAGACATGCAGTGGAGCAACATCATCGGGCAGGATAAAGTCATTAAGCTGCTGAAAAGTACCGTTGCTTCGGAACGAGTAGCCCATGCTTATCTGTTTCACGGTATTGATGGTGTAGGCAAACTTGCGACTGCACTAGCGTTTGCGCGGGTGTTACAATGTACAGGTTGCGACGATAGTATATCCTGCCAGCCCTGTCAATGGGCACTAAAGTTCCGGCATCCTGATATCCAGATCATGATGCCACAGCCAAGTGATGCTGATCCTGAGGATGTCGCCGATCGTTTAGCTCTGCTCTCTCAGGATGAATATGCTGTTGTAGACTTCATCCGCGCTCCCTCGCTGAATCGAAAAAACGCCCCCAAATCCCTCAAACAGCCATTCTACTCCATCGAAAGAATTAATCTGGAGTTACGCAACAAAATGATTAGGCGGCCCCAGCAAGGCCGCTATCGGATTGCGATTATTCTTGATATTCACACGATCCACGAACAGGCAGCCAATGCTTTTCTAAAATTGCTCGAGGAGCCGGGACCAGACACAGTATTCATTACACTCACGCGCCGCAAAGATTTACTGCTGCCAACTATTTTGTCTCGCTGCCAACACATCGCATTTGACATTCTTGCAACAGATGTCATCGCCCAGGCGCTGCAGGAGCGCAAAAATATAGATGCACGCCTCGCCACTACTGCCGCGAACATGTCTAATGGTTCCTATTCCCGTGCAGTGGAACTCGCTGAGAATGAAGACCTGAGGCACGACCGCGAACGAATTCTGGACTTTCTCCGTCTTGCATTTACGCAAAAGATCGGTCCGAAAACAGCACTTATTGAGGAGTTTAATCAGGCCGGCCGTAACCGTATCAAGAATTTACTCGAACTTCTCTTGGGTTGGATGCGTGATGTTTCACTCTACCGAACAATTGGAGCAAACGCCCCAATCGTCAACCAAGATCAGCATGCTGAGATTGCCCGGTTCTGCGGAAACTTGGACAATGCAGACCTGGATGCAATGATTCGCCTTGTCGAAGAAGCCCGGTTGCTCACCGAGTCGAATGTGAATACAACGTTGCTCCTTATAAACCTGTCTTTCAACCTCGGGCAAGCCATGCGCGGCCCACATAGTGGTGTGCTTTTCAAGCCCCTTACAACCCTGTAACCTCACTTTCTTGCATAACCACAGCGCTTCTCTTGGGATCTGTCCCAGTCGAAAACCACCTTGCCTACTGCGCATCCCTTCAGCTCGCGTATGAACGTTGTATGTAGCAGGGCGTAAATTGCACGGTTAAGTAATCGGGTTGATTATGGCGTGTGGCTCAAACGGAGCTTGTGGATGTAGTGGCAGCACCTTGGTGGGGTACGGTGGCTGTAACGACAGTTGCCCGTCCGTACAAATTTTTGACTGGTTACCAAAATCTTCAAAGGATCCTGGGCGAGATCAGTGCGACTTGGTCCAAGTGGTATTCAAGGGACGTCGAAGAAAAATCTACAGAAACAAACGTCATCTCCCCCTGCGGGCAGGTGACGATGTGATCGTTTCTGAGCAACGTGGTTTGGATTATGGACAAGTTTCATTGACTGGTGAGCTGTTGCATCTTCACGCAAAAGAACACCTGAATTATCACCAGATTCTTCGCCTGGCCTCTTCCAACGACCGAAATATCCATTTGAAAAACCAGGCCTCCGAAAAGGATGCCTTGGTTACTGCACGAAAAATTGTCCGAAAGAAACAGGTCAAACTCAAAGTGGTGGATTCGGAATGGCAGTTTGATCGGAAACGGCTTTCAATTTTTTATACTTCCTCACAAAAGAAGCTTCCCTTGGGACCAGTTATCGGCGATCTCCGAAAACATTTCAAGACTCGTGTTGATTTTCGTCGCCTGAGACCACGTGAAGAAACCGCACGGATAGGAGGTCTAGGGGTCTGCGGCCGGGAGCTATGCTGCTCCTCCTGGATGCGTCAAATGCCTCCGGTATCCATCCACTCAGCCAGAAAGACGCAGTCCTATATTTCCGAGGAACAACTTTTGGGAAGATGTGGGCAGCTCAAATGCTGCCTCAATTATGAACTTGAACACTACATGGAAACGCTTAAGTCCTTCCCGCGAAAACATTCGCGCGTTTCCACAGCGAATGGGATTGGGAAAGTTTTAGACAGAAACATATTTTCGCGTACGGTTCGTGTCCGATTGGATAAATCATTCGTTGAAGAGTTTACGCTCGAGGAGATTGAGTATCCCGTCAAAAAGCAACGCACCTGATTCGTGTGTGCAGATATGGACATTGCCTGTCTCCCGGCAACAACCCTCCAGAGAGCATTGCGGGAACGAAGACTGTCTCCCGTTGAGCTTACTCGTGCCTGTCTCAACGTATACGAGAAACTCAACCCTGGACTCAATGCAATCGTAACCCTCAATGACCGGGTGTTGGAGGAAGCACGCACACTCGAAACCCGGCAACCCAAGGGCCTACTGTACGGGCTTCCCGTGGGTATCAAGGATACTACGGACACATGCGGGCTGCGCACAACTTACGGCTCATCTGCGTATCGTGATCACGTTCCCGAACGGGATGCCGAAATTGTTGCCCGGCTTAAAGCTGCCGGTGCACTCATTCTGGGAAAAACTAATACTCCCGCTTTTGCTGTCGGAGGTGAAACCACCAATGAGGTCTTCGGGGCAACTCGTAACCCGTGGGATATTACACGATCCCCGGGGGGATCTACCGGAGGAGGAGCAGTAGCGGTTGCGACCGGCATGGTTGCCCTTGCAGATGGAACAGATCTGGGTGGTTCCCTCCGGATGCCTGCATCATTCTGTGGCATCGTAGGTTTGCGTCCCTCGCCGGGAATCATCCCGGAGGATTCAGCGAGCTTCTTGCGGGATCGCCTCTCCGTGGCTGGGGGACTTGGCCGAACCGCGGGGGATGTAGGTCTCTTCATGCAGGCTGTTGCTGGTCCGTATGACGCAAGGCCATTACAATATCCTGCGCATCATCCTGGTTTTGGACTACCTGAACTGGAAGCGAACATACGACTTGGGTACTGTGATCACCTCACCAACCTAGAACTTGCGCCCGTCGTTGCCGCTACCTGCCGCTCAGCTATCAATTCAGTTAAATCCCGGAGTATCTCCGTTAAATCCGTAAACCTTAGCTTAGCTGATGCTCCTCGCGCATTCGCTGTCCTTCGCGCCCACCATCTGCTGGCTATTCATAGAAACAGATTGAACCAACCTGAGGAAGCAGGTGAACTCCTGACCCAAAACCTCAACGAAGCACTGAATTACAGTGCATTGGATTTGGCCGACTCGGAGCGTATTGTTGATGAAGTTTGGCGGACGTTCCGAAGGGTATTCCAAAATGTGGATTTTTTGCTGACACCTACAACGGCTGTCCTCCCCTTCAGGCTTTCAGATGGCTATCCTCGCCGGATCGAAAGCACAGAACTATCTACCTACTACGACTGGTTCGCCCCCACCTCCGTACTTTCACTAACCAGCTTACCGGTCGCAAGCGTCCCTTGCGGACTAAGCCCTGAGGGGCTACCCGTCGGTATGCAGATTGTCGGAAAACCCCGTCAAGAGGCAGCCGTACTTGCTTTGGCAACCCGGATACAGGAATGGTGTCCTATAAGCCTGCCTCCTATTCTTCAGCAGCTTTAGCTGCAGCAACTACCACCTGCTCCTGCACGTTCCTCGGCATGGCCTGATAATGACTGAAGCGTGCGCTGTGTATGCCTCGCCCCTGCGTCATTGACCGGACCCGTGTTGAATACTGATATAGCTCCGCCTCGGGTACTTGTGCGAGAATGATCTGCATGGTTCCCTCAGCTTCCATACCCTTGATCGTTGCGCGGCGCCCATTCAGGTCGCCCATAATATCTCCAGTGTATGTATCCGGGATCGTTACTCTCACATCATGAATAGGCTCCAGGATCACGGGCCGAGCTTTTCGAAACGCGTCACGAAATCCGAAGCGGGCGGCAGTGCGAAAGGCATTCTCGTTTGAGTCAACCGAGTGCATACCCCCGTCATAAATCACCAGACGCACATCACCTACCGGGTAACCGGCAACCGGTCCCTTCTGCATGCCTTCCAGCACCCCTTTCTGGATTGCACCAAAGAATCTTCGCATATCAATCACGCCACCGACAATGCCGTCAATGAACTCTATCGTGGATCCCCAGCCCGTAGTAGACTGAACCGTATTACGCACTGAGATGTCTGGACGCTTCTTGAATTCGCCTTCCAGAGGCTCGATCAGGACTGAAATATCTGCGAACTGCCCTGCCCCCCCTGTTTGCTTCTTATGTCTGTAGGACGCTCGTGCTTCGGTCGTCACCGTTTCCCGATATGCTACGCGAGGTCGACTATAATCCACCTCAACATTTACCTTGGACTTGAGCCTATACTGAGCAACCTTCAAATGCATAGATCCCTGCCCCCCCAGACTAATCTGACTCAAATGTGGCTCGTGTACAACCACTAGAGAGGGGTCTTCCGCTGTGATCTGATGCAAACCCTGCGCCAGCTTATCCTCCTCACCTTCTGTTCTCGGTCGGATTGCCTCGCGATACCGTGGCTCAGGAAAGGGAATCGATTTCACCAGCACGCGATGACCCTTTTTGCGAAGCGTATTGTTGGTGTGGGTGTCACGTAACTTGACAAGCGCTCCCAAATCGCCCGCCACCATACGCGGGACTGTTTCCCTATCTCTCCCACATAATACGTAGAGTTGTCCTAGACGCTCATTGGTCCCGGAACTGCCATTTTCCAGGTCCATTCCAGGTTCAATCGCGCCACTGCACACACGAAAGAAAGAATAATCGCCAACATGATGTTCAGCCATTGTACGATAAACGAATACTACGGGACTGGCTTCTGTATCAGCATCAAGAGCATCGCCATCCTCCACTGGAACAGCCGGTGCAGCCAGCGGTGATGGCAGTACATTGTCAATGAAACTCATCAGGCGAGCGGTACCCGTGTTCGCGGCAGCGGCCGTACAGAAGACTGGATACAACGAACGTGATAACATCGCCTCCCTGAGCCCCGCACGCATTTCTTCCTCACTCAACATCTCTTCCTCGAGATATTTCTCCATCAACTCCTCATCATTAACCGCGATGTCCTCCACCAATGCGTTATGCAACTCTTCTGCACGTTCAAGAAACGCTTCGGGGATCTCGCTGAAGATTGGCGGACCTTGGGCACCCGGATCAAAAGTAAGCTGCTTCATGACCAATACATCAATGAGCACATTCGGTGCACTCCCGGGAAACTGTACCACAGTTACCCCCACCCCGAAACGATCCCTCATTTGTTCAATTAATGACTCAACATCAGCCTGTGCACGATCAATCTGGTTGATCACGAACATCGCCGGTTTCTCATTATCTGCAGCCGCACTCCAGGCCAGCTCTGTACCGACCTCTACTCCCTCTTGTGCATTCATGACAAAAATGGCAGTGTCTGCTACACGGACAGCAGCGACTACCTCTCCCACAAAATCAGGGTATCCGGGGGTATCAATGATGTTGATCTTGTGCCCCTTCCACTCCACATGCAGGAGAGATGAGAAGATGGACATCTGGCGCTCTTTTTCGCTTGGCTGGTAGTCACTTACCGTTGACCCCTCCGTGATTGTCCCTAAACGACGTGTCTTTTTACTGACATATAGCATAGATTCAGACAGAGTGGTCTTTCCACTGCCCTGATGACCTACGAGAACAACGTTTCGGATGTGATCCGTACTATAGACTTTCATGGGGCTTATTGCTTGATTTACCTTCCTTGCATGTTTTGCAACCGAAATATACGCCTGGGCGAAGAATCTACACACCTGAAAGACAATAACCGCATCTAATGGAGAACACACTTGGTTAAAGCAGTTTAACTGGGTTTACTCCACTCCAATCCATGGCTTGGTTTCACAGAACAAAAAAAGGCATCCTGACCAAAGGCAACGGGAAGAACAAAATGCCTGCCGGGCAATGGGAAAAATGCCCGAAGTGTGGGGCCATTAACAATCAACGCGAGCTTCAAGCCAGCTTAAGGGTCTGCCCAAAATGTGGCTATCACGGTCGTATGGATCCTGAGGGCTACTTCGAGCTACTTCTGGACGAAGGATCCTGCCAATTTCAAGATCGGGATGTGACTGCGAAAGATCCCCTGGGTTTTACAGATCGGAAGAAATATTCAGACCGACTTCATGCTACGCAAAAGAAAACCGGGCTGTCTGATGCCGTGCAAGCCGCTTTGGGAAGAATGGAGCGACACGCCGTATCCATAGCAGCTATGGATTTCAGGTTTATCGGGGGATCAATGGGCTCTGTTGTCGGGGAGGTAATCGCGCGCACCATTCGCCGCGGGATTGATCAGAATATACCGGTAATCGTCATCGCACAAAGCGGTGGAGCTCGTATGATGGAAGGTGCACTCAGCCTCATGCAAATGGCCAAGACCAGCGCTAACCTTGCAAAACTGCATGAAAAAGGGATCCCCTATATAGCTGTATTGACCAACCCTACAACCGGCGGAGTTAGTGCCTCCTTTGCAATGCTGGGCGATATCAACATTGCAGAACCCGGAGCGCTCATCGGCTTTGCCGGCCCCCGAGTGATTCGGGAAACCATTGGACAGGACCTCCCCAAGGGTTTTCAGAGTGCAGAGTTTCTACGGGATCACGGTTTTATTGATATCGTCGTTGACCGACGAGAACTCCGCAGCAAATTGATTCATCTACTGGACCTTCTTCAAGAATAATCTAGCGGAGATTAATACGAATGGTGATCAAGTGCCTGGAGAATTACGAGGCGATAAGTTCTCATGCCGCTGATATTGTGGCCGCTGCTATCCTTGAAAAGCCAACCGGCGTCTTTGGATTTGCCACCGGCAGTACCCCAGTCGGGCTCTACAAATCGCTAATTACGTGTTACCAGCGTGGAGAAATAACCTTCAGTGGACTTACCACGATGAATCTGGACGAGTACGTTGGTCTCTCCGCGGACCATGACCAATCTTACCGGTTCTTCATGCAGCACCAACTTTTCGGACATGTGGATGTGCGTCCGGAATGTATTAATTTCCCGCCGGTGAGCGGGGAGCCTTCTGCCTTTGATGACCTGATTCAGGACAAAGGAGGGATAGATTTGCAAATTCTCGGCTTGGGCAGCAATGGCCACATTGGCTTTAATGAACCAGGATCTGCATTTGACTCGCGCACCCGTATAGTAGGGCTTTCATCCTCAACGATTCGCGATAATGCGCGATTTTTCGAGCATTCCCGAGATGTGCCGCGCAAGGCAGTAACCATGGGAATCAGGACGATCCTGGAAACCCGTCAAATCCTCCTGCTGGCTTCCGGGGCAAATAAGGCCGACGCGGTGGTCCGCTGTCTTGAGGGTCCGCAGACAGAAGACGTTCCCGGCAGTTCCCTGCAATCTCATCATAATGTAACCGTTTTACTGGATGAGGCCGCGGCGACCGGTCTTACCCAAAAATAAATACTTAATGTACTCGTGATACTCATATTAAAACCTGATACGGATCCAGAATCACCCCAATACGCATTATTGATGCGCTACCTGGATTCGCTTGCGAACATCACCCATCGGGTGCGTCATGTCCAGGGAGTTGATCACCGACTGACCGAGATCTATCTCCTAGGAAATACAAAAGCCCTAGCGAGGGATTTCATGCGAAGCCTGCCTTGCGTGAAGCGGGTTGTTCGTGTCCAGGACGCATACCGTGTACTTGGTCGACATGGTCAGGAAGACTTCCCTCACGAGTTTGAATATAACGGGGTTACCTTCAACCAAAAAAGCCTGCATGTTTTTGCCGGTTTATGCGCAGTGGACACCCCCGAGCATGTAGAGCTCATGATGCAGGCCCTCCAGGAGAATGGGCAGGTATGCACCCGCATGGGGGCGTACAAACCGCGAACGAGCCCATACTCCTTCCAGGGACATGGCAAAGATTGCCTGCCCTATGTCTTTGAGTTGGCCGGCAAATATGGCATTCGGATCATCGCCATGGAAGTCACGCATGAATCTCATATCGAAGAAATCAGCAGAGCACTAGAGGACACGGGCCATCCAAGCGGGGTTATGCTTCAAATCGGCACGCGCAACACGCAAAACTTTGAATTGCTCAAGTGTGTTGGCCGTCAAGATGAGTATCCCGTTCTGATCAAACGCGGGTTTGGTATTACGCTGAATGAATCTTTGAATGCCGCAGAATACCTGGCTAGCGAAGGCAATCCCCGCGTGATCTTTGCACTGCGCGGCATGAAGAGTAACCTTGGAGATCCGCACCGAAATTTTGTGGACTTCTCACATGTTCCGGTTGTACACCGGCTCACCCGAATGCCCGTCTGCATCGACCCGTCTCACTCGGTCGGTACTCGTCAAAAAAGCCCAGATGGCCTTATGGATGTCATGCATGTTACGGCACAAGGCGTGATTGCGGGGGCCAACATGGTGCTGGTGGATTTCCACCCCAAGCCTGCCAAAGCATTGGTAGATGGTCCACAGGCACTGTTGCTTGACGAGCTACCTTTATTTCTTGAAGATGTGCGGATTGCACGCGAAGCCTACCTCAAGCGTGTCGCACTATTCCAATCTGGTTAATACTCCCCTGCGGCATAAAGAAGGTCTAGTGAAGGGGGATTGCCGTATAGCCCGATCAGTGCTGGTCTGGGATTGGGCAATATGAAGTTCGATGGAGGTTCAGCTTGAGGCCTGTTGGCACTCGGTGTAGACGGCCTCGGCGCGCTCAATAAGCTTCTCTATTGCATCCAGGCCCTGATGCCAAAAGACCGGATCCTGCAAGTCTACGCCCATGTGACCGACAAGCTCGTGTGGCCAGTCCGACCCGCCTGCCCGCATGAGCTCAACGTACTGATCAGGAAATGCATCAGGAGACTCCAAATAGCGGGCATACAGGGCCAAGACCAGCAACTCACCGAATGCGTAGGCATACACATAACCCGGTGTATGTAAGAAATGTGGGATATAACTCCACCAGCGACGATAATTGTCGGTAAGTGTAACGCTGTCTCCAAACATTGCTGACTGCGTTGATATCCAGTACTCTGCGAAAGCGTCCGCAGAAAGCTCTCCGTGTTCACGCCTCGCAGAATGGATCTCAACCTCAAAGCGGTTCATGGCAATCTGACGGAAAACGGTAGCCATGGTATCGCCGATCTTGCTAATCAAGAGTGCCAGCACATTATGCGGATCCAATTCCTCTGCTAACAAACGCTGAAAAATTAGCATCTCACCGAAAACGGAGGCGGTCTCCGCTGTGGTTAGCGGCGTACTGGCCTGTAAGTACCCCTGTTCTCTCGAAAGAAATTGATGCACACCATGCCCTAATTCATGAGCAAGTGTTTGTACATCTCGCGCGCGTCCGGTATAGTTCAGCAAGACATACGGATGTACCCCGGGAACCGCGCCATGGCTGAACGCTCCGCCCTGCTTACCCTCTTTCACGGGTGCATCAATCCATTTTTCCTCAAAGAAACGATCGGCAATTTGGCCTAGGAGTGGATGGAATTCCCCATAGCCCTCCAGCGTAATTTGTTTTGCCTTATCCCACGAATAGTAAAACTCGCTATCGCCGACAGGAGCGTATCGATCATAATCATATAGTGGGCTCAGATCAAGTATCCTGCTTTTAAGATGATAGAAGCGGGCAACCAGATCATATCGGCTTACCACAGACGCTATCAGGGCCTCTGAAGTCTCATCTGATATCTCGTTGCTGAGATTGCGGGCCCTAAGCCAGTGCGGCAGACGTCGCATACGGTCGATTGCTGCTTTGTCCGCGAGAATCGTGTTGAAAATGAACGTAAGCGTATGCTCCTTTGAGGAAAGTCCTTCCGTGAAGCTTTCCGCCGCTTCCTTACGCAATTCCCGGTCCTGTCCGTGCAGTTTTGCAAGTATGTGTTCCTGGGACAGCTCTTCCCCACGCAGCGTGAATCGCATCCGGCTAGTGGTTTCGGTGAAATAGCGCATCCATGCAGATCTGCCCGTCACCTGTGCTTCAGCAAGCACTTGCTCCTCTGGTTCGGATAAGGTATGGTCCTTGAACAGCCGCTCACACTCTAGGAAGTGGCGATATCCGGCAAGCGTATCCTCCTTCATCAGGAGCTCAGCTTGCTTGTCATCCACCTTTCCCCACTCCAGACTGAAAAAAAGCAGCACCTTCCCAATTTTTGTACAGGTCTCGCGGACATACTGCAGGAGTGCCCCACGCGCTGGATCATGCGTAGCCGTTGCCCAGTGCAGATACGCATAAGTCATCGCCCGGCCAGACCGCTCTTGGAGCTGTTCATACTCAGTAATTGCTTTCTGCAGTTGGGACGCCTTTAGGTCTGCTATTCGCCCCCACCAAGTCTCAGAGAAACGCGTGGCAGCATCGTACAATGCTGTTAAGTCCTGCCGTAGAGCAGTTTCATCTTCGTAAAGGTGCGTCAAATCCCAGCGCACATCCTCTGCACCGGTCGATCGATTGCTCATGTATCAGGTAAAATTTTGGTGCACATAGAACCTTGAATCCTGATTATTGTTGTAGATATCATCGCAACCCTCTGAAACACCCCTATGTCATACCGGTCAATTGATTCTACCGCGGGGCTCCGGGATGCCCTTGATCAATCTCAGTCAGAACCCGTCGTATTATTCAAGCACAGTTATACCTGTGATCTATCTGCGATGGCAAAGCAGGAAATGGCTACGGTTGACATCACTGTTTTTGAGCTTGTAGTTCAAACTGCTCGGCCCCTGTCCAACCACATTGAAGCTCACTTTGGAATTCGACACGAATCTCCACAGGTTATCCTTCTTCATCAGGGCAAGGCAATCTTTAATGCATCCCACAGGGCTGTAACCGCGGATAACATTCATTCAGCAATCAGTTCTCCACTGGCCTCTTGAGATTTGCAACCTGCTTACTGGTCCTTGCTGTCTGTATCGCATGTAATCCGCCAGAGCAGGGGACTGTACCGGGCATGTCTGAACGCCCGGCTCCCGACTTTACACTGAAAACACTGGAGGGAGATTCACTGCAATTGTCCTCTTTAAAGGGGCGTACAGTCCTTTTGAATTTCTGGGCCACATGGTGCACTCCCTGTCTTCAGGAGATGCCACTATTGGCGCAACTGCACCGTGAATGGGAGGCGCGCGGCGTCACGGTTCTTGGGATATCCCTAGATCATGGAGATACTGAAATCATTACCCACTACACCAAAAGACTGGCTATACCCTATCCAATCCTCCTTGGCAGCGAGGCAATTGCAACCGTCTATAAAGTGGTCGCACTGCCTGCGACGTACGTGATTAACGCAGACGGCATGATCACAAACCACATCATCGGCCTCGTGAACATAGAGGAACTTGAAGCAACACTGGATACACAGCTAAGGCTGCAAGTTCCTTAGAACCGTTATGCTTGCAGGCTGGCAGCCGGATCTTTTAGCCCTAGCTTTGTGCGTACGGCTGACTTGATTAACTCATACTCCTCTGGATTGTCTGTGAGCCACCTTTTTGCCTGCTCCCGCCCCTGCCCCATCCTCACGTCTCCATAGCCATACCACGACCCGCTCTTGGCGATAAGATCGTAGTTTACCGCCAGATCCACGAGCTCTCCCGCTGACGAGATTCCCTCTCCATACACAATATCGAACTCAGCCTTGCGAAAAGGCGGAGCTACCTTGTTTTTGACAACTTTTACACGCGTCCGATTGCCGACAACGTCTGTTCCGCTCTTGATCGCACCAATACGGCGGATATCCAGTCTGACCGAGCTGTAGAATTTGAGGGCTTTCCCACCTGGCGTAGTTTCCGGGTTCCCAAACATAACCCCGATTTTCTCTCGGAGCTGGTTAATAAAGATCAACACGGCCTTTGAGCGACTGACGATCCCGGTTAGCTTCCGCAATGCCTGGCTCATGAGGCGGGCCTGCAGCCCCACATGAGCATCTCCCATATCACCCTGGATTTCGGCCGAGGGAACCAGTGCTGCCACAGAGTCAACTACAATCACGTCGAGTGCACCACTCCTGACCAGTGTCTCACAGATGTTCAAGGCCTGCTCTCCCGTGTCTGGCTGAGACATCAGTAATTGGTCAATATCTACACCTAGCTGTTCCGCATACGAGGGATCAAACGCATGCTCTGCATCAATGAATGCACATTGTCCGCCAAGATTCTGTGCTTCGGCCAGGCAATGGATCGACAGTGTGGTCTTACCCGAGGATTCGGGTCCAAATATTTCTATCACCCGACCACGCGGGATCCCTCCCACACCAAGCGCGGCATCCAGTGCAATAGATCCCGTTGGGATTGCTTCCACCTGTACAGGTGGCGCGTCTCCCATCCGCATAATGGAGCCCTTACCATGCTGCCGCTCAATCTCCTTGATTGCAAGATCCAGCGCCCGTTTCTTTGGATTTTTCTTTTCAGCCATGACCTTCTTCTCGTATTTTTTTCCAATAATACAACTCTTACGGTTGATACAACTAAAAGTCTTGTCACGATTGTAACAATATCTGACGCATGAAATTCATCGCAGCGATTGCGCTTTTGTCCTTATTACGCCGACGGTCCCGGCCAAATTGATGTTTGACGGCTCGGGTGTCATGGTCGTCTGCGTACCCAAGCCAGACCGTGCCAACTGGCTTCTCTTCAGTCCCCCCAGAGGGGCCTGCAATTCCTGTCACAGACAGGCCCACGTCACTCCCCAGACGCGCACGCACACCATCTGCCATTTGCATGGCGACAGGTTCACTGACGGCACCGAATTGTTTTAGTGTATCCCCGTCTACCCCCAGTTGATGTTGTTTAATAACATTTGAGTAGGCTACTATACCGCCCATTACATAGCTTGACGCCCCCGAAATGTTTGTTAACCTGTGCAATACCAAACCACCGGTACAACTCTCGGCAACCGCAACTGTAAGGCCACGACGCTTCAGCAGATCCCCCAGGATACCTTCCAACGTATCATCGTCACAGCCATATACCGCTGTTCCAAGCTTTGCGCGAACATGTCTCTCCGCTGCATCTAGGCGGTCACTGGCCTCCTCCCCAGTGACTGTCAGCCTTATTCGGACACCATGTAATCTGGGCAGGTACGCCACGACAACATCCGGGTCCAATAGATGAGATATGGCATCAATCTGGCGTTGGACCGTCGTCTCCCCTATTCCTGCGGTCTGGAGCGTTCGTTGCGCAATTACTGTGCGACCACTCAATGCACGAATCCGGGGGACCACATGCTCAGAAAAAATCGCCCGCATTTCATGAGGTACCCCAGGCAGGAGGACAACGATACTTCCGTTATCTGCTTCATACCATAACCCAGGAGCTGTTCCCCTGGAATTGGGGAGCACGTCAAACCCGTCTGGAACACTGGCAACACGCTCAGAACCGGCAGGCACATCCCGGCCCAACAGGGCAAATCGACGCTCAATTGCGGCAAGCACAGCAGTATCTACACTGAGATTCGATTCTATCAATGCTGCGGCGGCCTCCCTGCTAACATCATCAGGAGTCGGTCCCAGACCACCTGTTAAGACAGTCAGTCGACCATGCCGCATACTCTCAGCAAGCGCTCCCCTTATGGCTTCCTTATCGTCACCAACAGTCCATGACCGCACGACGGGGATGCCGAGTCGTGTTAACTCTGCTGCAAGGTATGCAGCATTCGTATCAAGAACCTGACCTACAAGGAGCTCCTCACCTACAGTTACGATGCTCGCAACGAGCTTTGTCACTCCACTTACCTCCAATTTGCAAACGTCCACGCCTGATAACCGTTACGCCACTCCCGCAGTGATTCTACTGTTTCGGGATCCCAGTACCCAGTTTCAAGCCCTGTGGCCAAAAGAATATCAAAATTGGTCAGTGTTATGAGCGGGGATCCTTTTTCCTCAAACCGCTCGGCAACACCGTCCAATTGATATGTAAAAATTGCTAGGGTAGCTACTGGCGCTAAGCCGGCGGCATCCTTGATGGCCTCGGCAGCCTGGATGGCCGAAAGACCGGTAGCAACCAAGTCCTCAATCATTAATACTCTCGTCCCCTCTTCGAGGCGTCCTTCAATTTGGTTTTGGTGACCATGACCCTTCGGCTCCGGTCGAACATAAACCAAGGGAAGAGATAGGTGATCAGCCAAAAACGCAGCATGGGCAATTCCAGCTGTTGCTACGCCGGCAACGCAATCAAATTCGAGTCCCGAAGCCTTCTCGGCAAACCCGTCCATCAGCATTCTGCGAACTTCTGGAAACGATAGCGTGAGACGATTGTCACAGTAAAACGGTGACAACATTCCAGAGGCCCAAACAAACGGCTTCCCATCCGTATAGGCTGCCGCCCCAATCCTCAGTAACTCTCGAGCTACTCGAAACGAAATAGGTCGTGTTTGCTTAATTATTTTTCTCAACTTTTTGTTGGATGTAAAACAACCCCGTCAAACCCGTCACTAAGACCACGAGGATCATGAATCCGTACATAAACCAACCCTCCAACAATTCACCGGCAAATGGTCCTGTACCAAATATATGACGCAATACGAGCAATAATAAGAATAAACCCAAAAATACCAATTGTAATGCAGTCTTGGCCTTGGCAGCGCGCATAGTGCGAAGGGACCGCCCACTAGCCTCGGCAATCATACGCAACACGGTCACCAGTACGTCACGCAAGACAATTACACCTACTGCCCACCAAGGCACTTGTTGCGGATACAACCAAGCCAATGCGAAAAAAGTGCCCAGTACCAGCACCTTGTCTGCCATGGGATCAAGGAAACGTCCCAGTCGACTTTGCATTTTCAGCGCACGGGCAACATAACCGTCCGCAAAATCTGACAATGCTCCAAGGATAAACAGGACAAATGCAAGCGAATGCGACCACACCGTTTCCCGAAAAAGACAAACGATGAGTAAAGGAGTGACCACAATGCGAAATGCTGTAATGGCATTGGGTATGAACCGCATGGCACATCTGCACAGAGTTCCTCATTGTACCCGAATCATTGTCGCGCGTTCGTGGCCAGATACGGACATAACTGACGCAGAAATGTGCCATTCTGTCCAATTGCAGTCATGGCCGGATTATTGTTCGCTACTGCTGTGTTCACATCGTTGACAACAAACTCTAACAAAAAAGAAATGAGCAAAATTATTGGAATTGACCTGGGAACAACAAACTCTGTGGTCGCTGTCCTGGAAGGAGGCGAACCCAAGGTCATCGAAAACACTGAAGGCGGACGCACAACCCCGTCGGTCGTAGCATTCAAGAAAGACGGTGAGCGACTTGCCGGCGGCCCCGCCAAAAGGCAGGCGGTAACCAATGCCGAGAATACCATCTTCTCGATCAAGCGTTTTATGGGCCGCAGCTATTCTGAGGTGCCGGGCGAGCTCAAGACCGTTCCGTATAAGGTTGTAAAGGGAGACGGCGGAACCGCCCGTGTGAGCATTGAGGACAAGACCTACACACCTCAAGAGATTTCGGCAATGGTACTGCAGAAGCTCAAGAGCACTGCAGAAGACTATCTGGGAGAAAAAGTCACGGAGGCAGTCATTACTGTGCCTGCCTACTATAACGATGCCCAACGGAAGGCAACAAAAGAAGCGGGCCAGATTGCTGGATTGAAGGTTCGGAGAATCATCAATGAGCCTACGGCGGCCGCACTCGCTTACGGTCTCGGAAAGCAGCAGCAAGATCGTACCATTGCGGTATACGATCTTGGAGGAGGAACCTACGATATCTCTATCCTTGAGCTTGGAGGCGGTGTCTTTGAAGTGAAGTCAACCAATGGCGATACGCATCTCGGTGGCGATGATTTTGATCAGCAGCTAATCAACTATCTCGCCGACTCGTTCCAGCAGTCTGAGGGTGTAGATCTGCGTGCCGACAAAATGGCACTCCAGCGCCTGAAGGAAGCCGCAGAGAAAGCCAAAATAGAACTCTCAAGCAGCACGCAGACCTCAATCAATCTGCCATTCATTACTGCGACCGCAGATGGTCCGAAACATTTAACTGATACGCTCTCACGCTCAAAATTCGAGCAACTGATCGGCCATTTGGTGCGGCGTACTGTCACTCCAATGGAGAAAGCCCTGGAAGATGCCAAACTCAATCGCGATCAGATTGACGAGGTGATCCTGGTTGGCGGTTCAACGAGAATTCCCCTCGTGCAGGAGACCGTTAATAAATTCTTCGGCAAAACGCCAAACAGGTCTGTTAATCCAGATGAGGTCGTGGCTATGGGTGCGGCTATCCAGGGCGGAGTTCTGTCTCAGGATATCAGTGACGTATTGCTCCTTGACGTAACCCCGCTGAATTTGGGGATCGAAACCCTGGGCGGAGTTATGACAACGCTAATTGAAGCGAACACAACGATCCCGACACGGAAGCAGGAAATGTTCTCAACCGCAGCTGATAATCAGCCTTCTGTGGAGATCCATGTACTGCAGGGTAACCGGGATCTGGTAATACACAACCGAACTATCGGAAAATTTCACCTGGATGGAATCCCTCCGGCAAGGCGTGGTATACCGCAAATAGAGGTTGCCTTTGATATGGACGCGGACGGAATACTGAATGTGAGTGCGAAGGACAAGGCTACAGGCAAGGAGCAGTCCATACGCATCGAGGCATCCAGCGGTCTCTCGGAAAGGGAGATTGAGGAAATGAAACAGCAGGCCAAAGAAAATGCCGCCGAGGACAAAAAGCGGCGTGAGGAGATTGAACTGCTCAATAAAGCGGATACGCTGATTTATACTTCCAAAAACAATCTCTCTGAGTACGGAGAAAACCTTCCTGACGAGAAAAAAGCAAAGATTACTTCTGCACTGGAGCGTCTGGAAGGATTGCATCAATCCCAGAATTACGGAGAATTGGAGAGTGGCATTGATCAGCTCAATGAGGCTTGGGCAGAAGCGAGCCAGGAGATTTATGCTGCACAACAGGCGAAAACGCAAGAAAATACCGAGGCTACATCAGACAATGGACAGGCCTCCGAGTCCGAGGAGGACGTGATTGATGATGCTGATTTTGAGATTGTCGATGACGAAAACAAGTAGTCCTCAGACACTGTCGGAATAGAACAGTCGCCGAGCCGTGGCGGAAGTAATCTTCGCCACCTCGGCGACTGTACAGTTATTTATTTCGGCAATCTTTTCGGCGACCAGTTTTACCCTGGCCGGCTCATTGCGCCGCCCCCTGTATGGAACCGGCGTCATGTAGGGGGCATCTGTTTCGAGTACGATCTGACTCAACGGAACGTCGCGCAGCATATCCGCGACACCGGAATTCTTGAAGGTTACCGCACCACCTACACCCAATAGAAACCCCAACTTGGCTGCTGCTTCCGGTAACCAGTCTGGACCAGTAAAGCAGTGAAATATTCCGCGCGCGCGTCCGTTGCCAAGTGGAGGCAGTTCCCGCTTAAGTATGCGGACGGCGTCACGGTGTGCATTGTATTGATGCTGCTTATCCCTCAGATGTATGATCAATGGCAATCCTGTCTCTACAGATAACCGTATATGTTGAGCAAAAAAATCGGGCTGTCTTTTATCGTAGTACTTGTCCCAGTAATAATCTAGTCCGCATTCTCCCACCGCAACTACCTGAGGAGCTTCGCATAGCTGAATAATCTTGTCAAAATCACCGTCTGCCGCCTCTGGGATATAAGTTGGATGAATGGCAGCCATTGTGCGGAGGTTGTCATACTGCGCACACAGGTTGAGAGCAAGGTGTACTGACTCCACGTCCACGGCAGGTAAATAGATCTCTCCCACCCCAGCCTCATGTGCGCGTGCAAGAACAGCATCCAAATCGTCCGTAAAGCAACTATCATACATGTGCGCGTGTGTGTCGATCAGCATGTGAATTTCGGTTATTGATTAAATATTAAGGTTGTTTAACGACATTGCGGCACCGTGAATACAGGTTCTCTCATAATACTCAGATATTTGTGATCAGGAACGCTCAGAAAATCTCTTGAATCCGTACCTTGGACTTTCACTTTCTCAAACAGAGCTTTGATCAAACATGATCTGGAACAAACTAAACAAGCATGCCGACTTGGGACTACTCATTTTTCGGGTGGGTTTCGGACTTAGCATGGTGATCTTCCACGGCTGGGGTAAACTCACTGGCGGCCCCGAAGTATGGGCGGATGTCGGTGGAGCTATGGAGGTTTTCGGTATTGGCTTTGGCCATACATTCTTTGGATTCCTTGCCGCCCTGGCTGAGTCGGTTGGTGCAATATGTATTGCGCTTGGGCTATTCTACCGCCCGGCAATAACTGCGCTGGGACTTACCATGCTCGTAGCCTCCCTGATGCACATTACCACTGGACAGGGAAGCCCCGCACATGCCCTGAAAAATCTGTCCGTTTGCGCAGGCATGCTATTTGTTGGCCCCGGTAAATACAGCCTGGATTGCGGCCTCGGAGGAAAAGCAGGAAAATGTGCCGCAGTATTTGCACTGGTCTTATTCCTCGTGCCTGGTAGGACGATCGCGCAACACAGCACCGTGCATGATGAACTGACGATGCAGAGCGATATTCTGGACTCAGAACGAAAATTTGCGGTCTATCTGCCACCGGACTACCATACTAGTGAGCGCAGTTATCCAGTACTCTACCTGCTGCACGGTGCAGGAGACGATCAGACAGGCTGGATCCAGTTCGGCGAAGTCCGTCATATTGCGGACAAAACAATCCGAGCGGGAAAGGCAACGCCTATGGTAATCGTGATGCCCGACGCGAATACCGGAGTTCGCGGTTATTTCAATGATGTAAGCAACACATGGCGGTACGAAGACTTCTTTTTTGAGGAACTGATGCCCCACGTAGAGGAGCGGTTTCGGATCAAATCCGAGAAACGCTATCGTGCAGTCGCTGGACTCTCGATGGGCGGTGGGGGCTCTTTCATGTACGCGCTTCACCGACCTGACCTCTTCTCCTCTGCTGCACCACTGAGTGCATGGGTTGGACCTAGTTCGGTTGAAGGATACAAGAATACGATGAGACGATGGGGTAATGACATATCAACTATTTCAGATGAGGAAATTGCATCCTATGTGAAACAGCATAATGCAGTAGAACTGATCCGCTCGTTGCCGGCAGAAGATATCGGATCAGTCCGGTGGTTCATTGACTGTGGTGACGATGATTTTCTGTACGAAGGCAATTCGCTGGCACATATAGAATTGCGGAAACGTGATATTCCGCACGAATTCCGCATCCGGGACGGTGGACACACATGGACCTACTGGCGTGAAAGCCTGCCCGTAGTGCTGCACTTTGTTTCACAGGCATTCCATCAATACTAAAAGGATTTAGGCCATGCCTCGGCCGATAAAATGGCGGGCCTTATTGCGCGCTGCAATTGTGGTCTGCGTAGTGATTCCCTTGACATCAACGAGGTCCCATTCCCAATCTGTAGAGGCCGATGTCCCCTTTATCCCTACAAGGCTTATTGAACCTATTGAAATAGACGGATTTATAAACGATCCGGCATGGGAAGAGGTTGACCCATTACCTCTTGTCATGTACGAACCCGTATTCCGGGGGGCGCCGTCTGAGCGAACAGATATTCGTATCGCCTATGACGATCAGTATCTGTACCTGGGAGGAAATCTGTACGACAGTAACCCGGCCGGAATTCGAGCTAACTCTATGTACCGGGATTTGTATAGCGGGGATGATACCGTAAGTCTCATTTTGGATACATTCAATGACCGTCAAAATGGACTGTGGTTCTTTACCAATCCGAATGGGATTCGTGTCGATATGGCCATTTCGAATGATATGGAGGGAATTGTAGGAAGCCCCTTTGGAACGGTTATTAATTCAAGCTGGAATACTTTTTGGGATGTAGCTACACAGGTGACCGATATTGGATGGTCGGTTGAAATGCGGATCCCCTTTACCAGTCTGGGTTTCCAATCTGAAGAGGGCGTGGTTGAGATGGGCTTTTCGGTGGCACGCCAGATTGCAAGGAAAAACGAAACCCATGTATTTCCTGCGATACCTCCGAATTGGAACATGTCCTTCGCCAAGCCCAGCCAACTCGGCCGTATCCAATTGCGCGACGTGCGCGCAGGGCGCCCGATATATATCACGCCCTATGTATCAGGTGGAGGCGCTACGGAGGCGAATCTCCTGGACGACGAGTCCAGGTATGAACACAAATCAAGCTGGACCGGAGATATAGGAGGAGACGTGAAGTACAATATCACCAACAACCTGACTCTAGACTTAACCGTCAATACCGACTTTGCACAGGCGGAGGCAGATGACGAACAGGTCAACCTCACACGTTTTTCCCTTTTCTTCCCCGAAAAGCGCCGATTTTTTCAAGAGCGTGCGGGAATCTTTGATTTCCGAACCGCAGGACGGTTCGACAGACTCTTCAATACGCGTCAGATTGGTCTTTACGAGGGAGAAACTGTGCCCATATATGGAGGGGCACGTCTGGTGGGTCGTGTTGGCAGCTGGGATGTTGGGGCCATTAACATGCAAACCGCCGCTGCACACGGGAATCCATCTGAGAATTTTGGCGTCTATCGTCTACGTAAACAGGTATTCAATCCCAACTCATACGTGGGCAGCATGGTCACTACGCGGATTGCATCAAATGGGTACTGGAATATTGTGTACGGCCTTGATAGCCAGATAAAGGTAGGCAGCCGGGAATTCCTTGAATTCAAGTGGGCGCAAGTGTTTGACGAAGCCCTTCCCGATATCACGCTTCGAGACAACAGCTATGCGCGTGCACGAATTGAGCGGCGTACTGAGATCGGACTTGCATATACGTTGTCATCGACCTGGGGTGGCCCCAATTTTGAACCCGGAATGGGTTTTATTTCACGTACCGGCTTCATCCAGCCGTTCGTCACATTCAGCTATGGCTGGTTTGCAAGCGAAGCTTCCAAGATTCTGTCTATGCGTCCACGTCTCTTGTTTACACAATTCCGGCGTGACTCGGATCGCAGCGTCGAAACTGGCGCTTATTGGTTCAGCTGGTTCCTTTCGATGAAATCGGGATCATATCATACATTTGAGTTTCGAGCACGTACGGAAGATCTACGTGAAGCCGTAGAATTCCCCGAAGACACAGAAGTGCCTATCGGAAAATACAATTTCTATGATCTTGGATGGGAGTATATGGCACAGAGTGGACGTCTTTTACGTGTGGATGGGGCTGCAAGGGTCGGAAGCTTTTACGATGGTACCAATATCGAAATCCAGGCAGAGCCTACATGGAACCTCTCACGTCATCTGGAGCTGGGAGCAACCTATCAATTTAATCGTGTCCGATTCGCGGACAGAGGGCAGGCTTTTTTTGTGCACATCGCTCGAATTCGGACGCAGATTGGTTTTACAACGCAAGCCAGTATTAATGCCTTCCTGCAGTACAATACTGCATCTGATGTGGTCTCAGCAAATGTTCGCTTTCGCTACAACTTCCGTGAAGGAAATGACCTCTGGATCGTGTACAATGAAGGACGCAACACTGACCGTCTGAGTAATGATCCAGAACTTCCGCTCCTGGATGGTCGGAGAGTACTTATGAAGTACACCTACACATTTATTCGCTAATCCCTTTGAGGACCACGATGAGCACCTCTCTAATGCATTGCTTGCGCCTTACGCTATATCTATTGCTGCTCGTGTTGATGAGCACACAATCAATATTGGCTCAGAATAGACAGAGTACTCCCCTTCCCGAGGGACATGCAAAAGTACTTGTAGAACAGGCATGCACATCCTGCCACACGATAAGTGCCATCACTAGATCGGGGTTTGATGGCGTAGAAATGTGGCGTTCTGTCCAGGAGTCAATGATTCAGTTATCCGAATCAGAAGCAGTCAGCATCGCCGAATACCTGGCTGAACATTTCCCTGCACGCGAAGATCGGAAACCAACACTGGTTGATGGACCGGTTGAAATAGATATTCAGGAATGGATTGTACCTACGCTGGGACAGCGCTCTCGGGATCCAGTTGAAGCACCGGACGGATCCATTTGGTGGACTGGAATGTGGGCAAGCCTGGTGGGACAACTTGATCCTGTAACCGGCACCATGAAAGAATATCCCCTGCCCCCTGAGGCAAGACCTCACAGCATTGTCCCGGATGAGGATGGCTTTATTTGGTACACTGGTAACAGTAACGGTACAATTGGAAAACTTGACCCAGCAACAGGAGACATCACTGAGTACCCGACCGAAGCAAGGGATCCGCATACGGCAGTTTTCCATCCAAATGGTAACCTGTACTTCACCTCCCAGCGAGCGGCAATGCTGGGAAGGCTGAACCCGGTTACGGGTGAGCTTAAGGAAGTACCGACTGAGCCACGCCCTTATGGCATCATCGTGGCTCAGGACGAAACTGTATGGATTGCCTACAATGGCACCAATAAACTTGGAGCTATGGACCCAGAATCAATGGAGGTTCAGTACTATACCGTGTCTGATCCCGATACGCGCATCCGTCGACTGGGTATTGACTCAAAGGGAATTATCTGGTTCGTGAATTCTTCCAAAGGGCGAATTGGTCGTCTCGATCCTGCAACCGGTGAAATCAAGGAATGGGAATCACCAAGTGGACCACGCTCCCACCCGTATTCCTTGGCTGTGATCAATGATAAAGTCTGGTACAATGAATCTGCCATGCGCCCTGATGCTTTGGTTCGTTTCGATCCTGAAACAGAATCTTTTCAGAGCTGGGCGATTCCCAGTGGTGTGGGAATCATCCGACATGTATGGGTTACGCGCGAAAACAAGCTACTCATTCACCAGAGCAGTTCTAATCGTATTGGCCTAGTAACTATTAAGGATCTGGCCAATTAGGACTGAGGTAATAGGTGGTGTTGGTCACGGATGTGATTCCTATTAGAATGCACTCACCGTAGGACAGATCTACCAGAAGACGGCGATTTCTTGACTGAAATTCTCCAAGTATCCTCCCAGTCGATTGTTGTTGAGGATTAAAGCGTTTCTTTGAAGCTTCAATCCCCATTTATTCACAGTGGATTCCCCAAAAACGAGTACATATAAGTCATTCTAGTTGGCTTGGCTCCCAAACTGTTGGGGAATATCGTATCTTGGAGAAGCCGAACAGGGGGACTACGAATAAGGAATTTGATGTATCCAGAGCGGGCAATGAATCATGAGGGTTATATACGGGATCGTTGTGTTGACTTTTGCGCTGTCTGCGTCCGCTGCTGGACAGCCAATTTGGACAATCATAGAGGCAGGACACACTCAGTCTGTTACTTCCGTGGTATTTTCACCGGACGGTACGCAGTTGGCTTCTGGGTCAGGGGATAAAACGATTCGTCTGTGGGATGTAGCCACAGGGCAGCAGACACAACGCTTTGATGGGCATACACGTGGACTTACTTCCGTAGTATTTTCACCAGACGGCACGCAGCTGGCATCTGGGTCATGGGACTGGACTCTCCGTCTGTGGGATGTAGCCGCGGGGCTGGAGGTATGGACCTTTGAAGGACATACAGATGATGTTTATTCCGTGGCGTTTTCTCCAGATGGCACCCTGCTGGCTTCCGGGTCGTCGGCTTCCAGATCAGCAGACAATACGATTCGTCTGTGGCATATAGCCACAGAACGGGAGGTGCGACGGTTTGAGGGGCATACACGTTGGGTTACTTCCGTAGTATTTTCACCGGACGGTACGCAGCTGGCTTCCGGGTCGGCGGACAGTACGCTCCGCCTGCGGGATGTGGCCACGAGCCAGGAGGTACAACGCTTAGAAGGACATACAGGTTGGGTCAACTCGGTAGTATTTTCGCCGGACAGCACCCAGTTGGCTTCTGGATCACGGGATAACACGATCCGTCTGTGGGATGTGGCCACGGGGCAGGAGGTGCAACGCTTTGAAGGGCATACAGAGTTTGTTAATTCCGTGGCATTTTCACCGGACGGTACGCAATTGGCTTCTGGGGCAGATGATAATACCATCCGTCTGTGGGATGTGGCCACGAGACAGGAACTGTTGCGCATTGACGGGCATACAGGTGATGTGCGTTCCGTAGTGTATTCACCAGACGGAACGCAGCTGGCTTCTGGGTCAGATGACAGGAGTCTCCGTATATGGGATGTGGCCACGGGACAGGAAGTGGGGCGCATCAGGAGCCACACAGCTTTGATTAATTCCGTAGTTTTTTCTCCAGATGACATGCAGTTGGCTTCTGGGTCATATGACAATACGATCCGTCTGTGGGATGTGGCCACAGGGCAGGAAGTGCGACGCTTTGAAGGGCACACAGGGTGGGTTAATTCGGTAACATTTTCGCCAGACGGTACGCAGCTGGCTTCTGGGTCAAATGACAGAACGATCCGTCTGTGGGATGTAGCCACGGGACAAGAGGCGCAACGCTTTGAAGGACGTACACGTGTAACGTCCGTGGTGTTTTCACCAGATGGCACACAGTTGGCTGTTGTTGGGTTTGGAGACCGTAGTACGGTCGGTCTGTGGGATGTAGCCTTGGGACAGGAGGTGCAGCGCTTTGAAGGGCATGCAAATTCTATTGAGTCCGTGGTATTTTCTCCAGACGGTACGCAGTTGGCTTCTGGGGCATTGGACAAAACGATTCGCCTGTGGGATGTAGCCACGGGGCAAGAGGTGCGACGCTTTGAAGGGCATAGAGTTTGGGTTAGTTCCGTAGTATTTTCGCCGGACGGCACCCAGTTGGCTTCTGGGTCAGGGGACAAAACGATTCGTCTGTGGAATGTAGCCACGGGACAGGAGGTGCAGCGCTTTGAAGGGCACACAGGTGCTGTTGGGCCCGTCGTGTTTTCACCGGACGGCGCCCAGCTGGCTTCTGGTTCGTCGGATGCTTTCATGACATCGGGTTCTTATAATGACAATTCAATCCGTCTGTGGGATATAGCCACTGGACGGGAGATCGACCGGCTGGACCATGGTTACGCTGTTTATTCCATAGCCATTTCCGGGAATGAACGCTTCATCGCATCGGCCGGCAGAACAGCGCTCAGGTTGTGGGATGCCACGGCGACAGCATTGGAAACGGTAACCCCCTCGAGTCCGGAGATCCCGGCAACCTTTACTCATTACCCGAATCCTACAGGAGCATTTACCACGATCGAATACTCGCTTTCAAAGGCGAGTCAAGTCCAGCTGTCAGTCCATGATCTTCTTGGACGCGAGGTGGTCAGTGTGTTGGATGCGGCACAAGCAGCCGGTTCCCATAGCTTGCAGCTCGACACGGGGCGGCTTTCGGGAGGAGTGTATTTTCTGCGGCTCATCACCGATGACAGCCAGGTGACCCGACCGTTAATCGTATACTAATCTGGAATTGGAGCATCAAACGTCCTCGGAATGAAATGAGACGGTATCTGGAGCCCGTTGGGCTCTTCGGTTCAGTGAAGATTCACAACATTGCAGCCGATACAATGAACAGACGTTTATCTTTTCTCCTTGAGGAGGACGAACCTCAGGCTGCCCGGGCTTCTTGAGAATCTCGAAGATCCTCAGCCGAACGTTCTCGTCATGCCACAGTGCCTGCAGCACACCAACACCGCCGGAATATCATCCCGATAATTGAGATCAAACTAGATTTCAGCTATCGAAACCTGCCCGAGTGTGAATTGCAAATCGTGAGTCTCACGCAGTAGAAAAGGAGAGTAAATCCCCGAAGTTCCCAGTCTATCCCCCGTAAGCAGTAACTGCAGAAGACCATTCCATTCCTCATGCACAAATAAAAAACCGAGCGGGTAGGATCAAACACCTCCTACAAAATCTGATATAGCTCCCGGGCCTATCAGCGAGCAATTACTCCGCCCGGAAAATCAGCCCGTTGCAGCAGCGTGATTCACAGCAACATGATTCCAATTGACTAAATGCCAAAGCGGGGGAACATATTCCGGGCGTCGATTCCGGTAATTGAGGCAGTTCACATGCTCCCAAACATCAAGCCTGAGGATCGTAGTCCCGAACTACTCATTCACCAGAGCAGCTCTAACCGTATAGGCATAGCGGCCGTTAAGGATCTAGCCAATTAGGAACCAGGTAACAAGTAGTCTTGGTTACGAATATGATTCCCATTAGAAAGCACTGACTGTACGACGGACCCACGAGTGGACTGCTACCTCTTGTCTGAACTTCCCATTTTTCCTCCCAGCCGTAAGTTTCTGAGGATTAAAGCGTTTTTTGAGGCTTCAATCTCCATCTTTTTCGCAGTGAATTCCCCGAATAGGGGAATTATAAATGTCATTTTCGTTGATTTGGACGCCAAACTGCTGGGATACCTCGTATATTGGAGAAGGTGACAGGGGGAGAAGTTCAGATAAGAGATCTGATGCGTCCAGAGAGGGCAGCGAATCATGAGTATGAAATACGGGATCGTTGTGTTGACGTTTGCGCTGTCTGCGTCCGCCGCAGGACAGAAAGGTTGGACAGTTGTAGACGCAGGACCCACTTCGTCTGTTACTTCCGTGGTATTTTCACCAGACGGCACGCAGCTGGCTTCTGGATCAGGGGATAAAACGATTCGTCTATGGGATGTAGCCGCGGTGCAGCAAGTACAGCGCTTTGAAGGACATCGACTCGGTGGTAATTTCGTTGCATTTTCACCAGACGGTACGCAGCTGGCTTCTGAATCAGAGATCGGTTCGATTCTTCTGTGGGATATAGCTACCGGGCAGGAACTGCAGCGCTTTCAGAGGAGGTACAGATCCAAGATTGCTTCACTGGTATTTTCACCGGATGGCACCAAACTGGCTTCTGGGGCACGGGACAGGTTAATCCGTCTGTGGGATGTGGCGACGGGACAGGAGCTGCGGCGCTTTGAAGGGCATTCAGATTATGTTACTTCCGTGGTATTTTCACCGGACGGCACGCAGTTGGCTTCGGGATCAGATGACAATACGATCCGTCTGTGGGATGTTGTCACGAGTCAAGAGGTGCAACGCTTTAATGGGCATACAGGCTGGGTTCGTTCCGTAGTATTTTCACCGGATGGCATGCAATTGGCTTCGGGATCACGGGACAATACGATTCGACTGTGGGATGTAGCCACTGGGCAGGAAGTGCGGCGCTGTGAAGGGCATACAAGTTGGGTTTTGTCCGTAATGTTTTCACCGGATGGCACGCAGCTAATCTCTGGGTCAGCGGACCTAACGATCCGTCTATGGGATGTGGCCACGGGACAAGAAGTGCGACGCTTTGAAGGGCATACACGTCGGGTTAATTCCGTGGCATTTTCACTGGACGGCACGCAGCTGGCTTCGGGGTCATTGGACGATACCATCCGTCTGTGGGATGTGGCCACTGGACAGGAAGTCCGACGCTTTGAAGGGCCTACAAGAAATATTCCTTCCGTAGTATTTTCGCCAGACAACACACAACTGGCTTTGGGGTCACATGACTGGAGTCTCCGTCTGTGGGATCTGGCCATTGGACAGGAAGTCCGACGCTTTGAAGGTCATAGAAATCTGGTTAATTCCGTGGTATTTTCGCCGGATGGCACGCAACTGGCTTCGGGGTCGGATGACCTTACCATCCGTCTGTGGGATGTGGCCGTGGGACAGGAAATACGGCGCATTGAGGGGCATACAAGTTGGGTCAATTCCGTGGTATTTTCACCAGACGGCACGCAACTGGCTTCGGGGTCAGAGGACAGTACGATTCGTCTGTGGGATGTAGCCACAGGGCAGGAGCTGCTACGCTTTATTAGGCATATCCAGGGTGTTAATTCCGTGGTATTTTCACCAGACGGCACGCAGCTGGCTTCGGGGTCAGATGACCACACAATCCGTCTGTGGGATGTAGCCACGGGGAAGGAGATGCAGCGCTTTGATAGACATATACGTGACGTTAATTCCGTAGTATTTTCATCGGATGGCGCACTGTTGGCTTCGGGATCAGATGACAATATGATTCGTCTGTGGGATTTAGCCACAGGACGGGAGGTTGACCGGCTGAACCATGGATACCCTGTTTATTCCATAGCCATTTCCGGGAACGAACACTTCATTGCATCGGCCGGCAGAATAGCACTCAGGTTATGGAATGCCACGGCCACAGCGTTGGAGACGGTATCCCCCTTGAGTTTAAAGATCCCGGCAACCTTTACGCATTACCCGAATCCCACGGGAGCATCCACCACGATTGAATACACGCTTTCAAAGACGAGCCAAGTCCAGCTGTCAGTCCATGATCTTCTTGGGCGTGAGGTAATCAGCGTGCTGAATGCGGCCCAGGCGGCCGGTTCCCACAGCCTACAGCTGGCCACCGGGCAGCTTTCGGGAGGAATGTATCATCTGCGGCTCATCACCGATAACAGGCAGGTGACACGACCGTTAATCGTACGCTAATCTGGAATTGGAGCATCAAAAGTCGTTGAAATGAAGCTGCAACTCTTGCCCTTTAGCTCTTCGGTTCAGTGAAGATGCACAGCATTGCAGCCAGTGCAATGAATGGACGGTTTTCTTTTCTCAGTGCGGAGGACGAACCTCAGGCCGCACACACCTCTTGAGAACCTCAACGGCTCTTCTCCGAATGTTCTCGTCGGGCCACGGTGCCTCTAGCCCATCAATACTGCCGGAATATCATCCCGATTATTGGGATCAAACTGGATATCAGCAATCGGAATGTGCCCGAGTGTGAACTGCAAATCGTGAGTCTCACGCAGTACAAATGGAGAGTAAATCCCCGAACTTCCCAATCTGTGTCCCTCTGGACAGTAACTGCAGAAGGCTATCCCATTCCTCACACACGAATACAAGACCGCCGGGGATAAAATCAAATACCTCTCCCACGATACTAATATGACTCCTGGGCTATGTCAGCGGGCAATTACACCACCCGGACAATCAGCCTGTTGCAGCAGCGTGATTCGCAGCAACTTGATCCCAATCGACCACATGCCAAAACGCGGCAACATAGTCGGGGCGACGATTCTGGTAATTGAGGTAGTACGCATGCTCCCAAACATCCAACCCGAGGATGGGCGTATGGCCTTCCATGTACGGGCTGTCCTGGTTGGCTGTGGAATATACCTGAAGCGTAGCATTACTGTCAACGACGAGCCAAGCCCATCCACTACCAAATCTCGTACCTGCAGCCGCGGAGAACTTGGCCTTAAAATCATCAAATGATCCAAATGCATTGTCTATCTCTGCGGCTAACGCTCCGGTTGGAGAACCACCGCCGGCTGGGCTAAGCACCGTCCAAAAAAGGTTGTGATTAGCATAGCCACCCCCATTGTTGCGAACAGCACCCTGAATGGCTTCGGGCACCTCACCTATGCCACGCAGTAATGCTTCAATAGACTGTCCCTGTAGGTTCTCATGTCCCCCCAGGGCGTTGTTCAGATTATTAGTGTACGCCTGATGATGCTTGCCATGGTGAATCTCCATGGTGCGCGCATCGATATAGGGCTCCAACGCATCATGTGCGTACGGAAGATTGGGTAGTTTGAAGGCCATTTTTTGATATGAATAAACTGGCGGAGAGATACCACGAATAATTCAATTTGTTCAGGAATCCCCACCAGTTGAGCAAGTTATGGACGGCAATTCATGAGTTTGTGAAAATCCGCCTCTGTAAGCTTTCCACTTGAGCGCAATTCCTCCAGAACCCGAGATACTGTATTCCAATCAGTCTCACCGGGAGTGGATTGCTCTGGTATGAGCATGACATTTTGGAGTAACCGCTCAATGTACTCGAGACTGCCTGGATTTCTTGAAAGATCCAGCTTTGCCGAGAAGGTTGCCCGTCCCCTGTTGACTTCCATCTCAATGAAAGTCCCACGAAGCCTGGAACGCTTGGTAACCAGATTTACCAGATCGCGGTAATGCACAGTCTGAGCAGGTTCAAAGTCTGAGTTCTGAAAGATCAGACGATCATCCAGGAAAATCGCACCGTCCCTGCCATTGCCGAGCAGTGTACCGTCGTAGAGCGCAATCACATCTTCTGAGTGCACACCTTTTGCGTAATCCCGAACTGCTCCCCTCACCTTCTTTTCCGGCACGTCAGGAGCAACATACAGCCCCATCTTGGGAGCATGCGGCAGTAGGTCCGTGATCAAAGAACGCATCCAAGAGAATACTACGGCAGGGCTGCAAGTCCTCCCTGAGCAAAAAAGGAAAGGGTTAGGTCTCGTAACCCCGGGATCAAACCAATTACCAGTAACAGGGCCGCACACCCCACTATCACTATCGAAGAGGTTCGAGGTACAGGAAAGTCCGCCGACCGGGCAGCCGGATCAGCTGCGTTAGGGGATTTCATCCAGAAAACGTACAGTACACGCAGATAATAATACCCCGAGAACACGCTCGCAAGTACACCGACTATAGCTAACCAGGTAAGCCCGGCATTGACGGCAGGAGCAAATACAGCAAGCTTGCCAAAAAACCCTCCCAGAGGAGGAAAACCCATCAGACTAAACATAAAGACCCCCATCGTTACTCCCAGTAGCGGTTTCTTAAAACCAATGCCCGACAGCGAGTCAATCGTCTGTACCCGCCCCTCTTTGCCATCCCATTCCAGTAGTGCAATCACACCAAATGCACCAATGTTCATCAGAGCGTAGATCAACAGATAATAGACCGCACCTGCGTAAGCTTCGCTCGTACCTGCTGCGAGCCCAATCAGTACGTAACCCGCATGAGCAATGGATGAGTAGGCCAGCATCCTTTTTACGTTGTCCTGATTAAGCGCGAGTATATTGCCCATCACCACCGTAACCAGGGCAACTAGTGCTAATGCCAACTGCCATTCTCCATCACCGGGCGCCAAGGTCCCTATGCCGTGATAAAGCACCAACACCAGAGCCGCAAAAGCCGCTGTTTTTGACGCGGTGGCCATAAAGCCAGTCAACGTGGTGGGGGCACCTTGGTAAACATCGGGAGTCCACATATGAAATGGCACCGCCGCAACCTTAAACAGGAACCCGACTAGAAACAAGGCAACGCCAACCCAAAACAGCGGCTGTAACTCGCTGCCTGTATACCCCGACGCCATTTCTGTGAAGTACATGGTTCCAGTGGCACCATACATTAATGCGATGCCGTACAGAAAGAAACCGGTTGAGAAAGCACCTAATAGGAAGTACTTAAGTGCGCTCTCCATAGCCCCCTCATCGCTTCGAACAAGTCCGGTTAGTATGTAGAGTGCAATCGACATAGTCTCAAGGCCAACAAAAACAGTAACCATGTTGTTGGCCGTCCCCAACATGACCATTCCGCTTGTGGCAAACAGTATGAGCGCGTAGACCTCTCCATAACCGTGCTTGATGCGCGCGAGATAGGGTACGGACAGCATAATTGAACAGAGCGCACTGATCAGAATGACCAGGTTCACAAATGAAGCTGGCCCCCCAGTCCGGATGAGTGAGAAAAACACAGTCGAAGAAGGATCCCCAAGCCGGAATATTTCTACTGCCGCAGCCACTGCCACTGCCAGACCAGCCAGCCAAGGCAGAATCGGTGCATTGCTGCGAAAAATGTCCCAAACAATCAGCACGACACCAGCAAGCGCCAGCCAAAGGATTGAAGCACCCCCGACTAAATCCGAGAGAATAGTATCAAATGCAGTTGTTAGCTCCATTAATAAGACTACTTGCTGACCACCTCGTCAATGTTTCGCGCCAATACCATATCCATAGTGGTGACCTTGTTCCCCGCATCATGAGTAGTTATCTCGACCCTGACACGGTTATAAACATTGTACAGTTCGGGGTGATGGTTCAAGGATTCTGCACAGAATCCGATACGCACGATGAAAGCCACTGCCTCACGAAAATCCCCCAAAACGAAGGTTTTCACCAGGCGATCGTCGCTATGCTCCCAGCCTGGAAGTGACCGCAGTGCCAGATCAATTGCATCCCGATCTAAAGGCTTACGCTTCATTCGTTCACCTACAATATCCAACCGCTATAGAAAACCAGCCATACAAGCGCATAGACCGGCAGCAAAATGGTCAGTCCATACTTGACCAGGTATCCGACAAAGGAAGGTGCATCCACATTATTCGATTCTGCAATGGCCTTGACCATAAAGTTTGGTGCGTTGCCGATGTAAGTCATTGCACCAAAGAATACTGCAGCCACCGAAATTGCCTGCAGATACAGCATGGAATCAATGCTGTTTGCGAACGCCTGCACTTCCGTCGCTACATTCACATCCTGTCCGAACTTACCCATTGCGGCAGCCAGGAAGTTTAGATATGTGGGCGCATTATCTAGGATTGCCGAAAGTGTACCCGTCCCCCAATAGAACGTGGTAGCAGTCAACGCATCAGCATTGCTTTGGGCGTAATGCGAGATCAACGCCAGTGCCGGCACCATACAGGCAAAAATGCCTAAAAACAACCAGCCAACCTCCCGAATGGGCTCAAAAGTAAACTCATTCTTTGTGAGTGCTTCCTTATCGCAGAACTTGAAGGCAATTGCACACATTGAGAACATGATGATCTCACGAATCCCAAATGGAAGATGATAGGTGCCCACCAAATCCAATGGAGTACCTTTTAATGCACTGATCACATTCGGATCGATGAACACCGATAACACAATGACCACAACAAAGATGAAACTGCGTGTGCCCTGCAACTCAATTGTTTTTCCAGAGGAAATATCAGTCGTGGATTGCGCTTTGTTGCGGCTGTCAATGACATAAAAAATGGCCAGCAATGCAAGCATGGTCGGAATCCAGATATACCAGACGTGCGCCGCTGTCCAGAAAAACGGAACACCACGCAGGAAGCCTAGAAACAAGGGCGGGTCCCCAATCGGAGTCAGCGCCCCGCCTACATTAGCCACAATGAAAATAAAGAAGACAATATGGTAAGCTTTCAAGCGTCCCTTGTTGAGCCGCATATATGGCCGGATAAACAGCATCGCTGCACCGGTTGTTGCAATTAAATTTGCAATTACCGCCCCTACGGAGAGGAGTGAAATATTCGCCAACGGGGTACCTCGAGCATTCACCTTTAGGAAGATTCCACTCGCGGCAATAAACAAAGAGGCCACCAAGGCAATGAAGGAGAGATATTCCTGGAGCGCATGAAGCATCGAAATCCCGTCATGCAGTACGAACAGATAATACACGGTCACGAACATACCCAGGCCCACTGCATACTTGGGGTAGTGTTTATGCCAGTGATGTACGTAGAACAGCGGCCCTGTGGCAATCATCAGAAGTAAGATGATGAATGGGGCAACCAGCCAGAGTGGAGGGATCACCTTTGCGTGCCCATCCCCATGATCTCCCTCATCGCCGTGTGCGCCAGCAGCTTCCTGCCCTTCTGCCGGATCAGTTAAACCCTCGCCTGAATCAACTCCGTCAGCTTCAATGAGAGGTTCAGTGTTATGGTCTGCCTCCTGAGCCAGAGCGTGAGAGGCACCACCAACAAGAATTAGTGCGAACAATAAACAGGATACGCGTGAAGCGGCCATTGAAAAACTGAGTTGGCTATGGTTGAGGCAGCGATTCATCTGCCGACGGGGTTGAGGAGGACGGAGATGTTCTCTCCATTATTTCAAGCCTGCGCTGTAGCATAGGGTCATCTATTTCGGCGTAGGCACGTTTCTGCTCCACCACTTCCAATAGACGCGCCGCTGCCGGCTCGCTTACCTTTAAGAAGGGTTGCGGCATGAGGCCAAGGAGAACCATCAGTAATGCCATCGGGACCAATATGACGAGCTCCCGAACGTTCAGATCCGACATCTTACGGTTTGCCTCGGTCGATAAGGGTCCGAAAAACATACGACTAAGCATCCAAAGCAGGTAAACTGCCGCGAGGATCACTCCAAGGGTTGCGACCACCGTCAATACCTGCATGCCGGGAGCGTCGCTGCCGAATGCTCCAACCAGAATCAGGAACTCCCCCACGAACCCATTAAGTCCTGGAAGCCCTGCACTGGCAAGAGCAGTCAAAACCATAAAGAAAGTGAGCACGGGGACTGATTTGGCAATGCCACCATAATCGGCCATCAAACGTGTGTGTCGTCGCTCGTACAGCATCCCGACAATGAGAAACAACGCTCCGGTAGAAATACCATGATTAATCATCTGGATCATGGCGCCCTGGATACTCTCAAGTGTTACTGCAAAAATACCCAGTACCACAAATCCCAGATGACTGACACTTGAATAGGCAACCAGCTTTTTGGCATCATTTTGTGCGCGCGATACCAGTGCACCATACACAATACCAATAACCGCCAAAATACCAATGAGTGTGGTGTGCGACGCAGATGCGCTGGGAAAAAAGGGCAGACAGAATCGCACCAGCCCATAAGTACCCATTTTTAGCAGGACGCCAGCCAAAATAACTGAGCCGCCTGTCGGTGCCTGAACATGAGCATCCGGCAACCATGTGTGAAAGGGAAAAACTGGAACTTTGATTGCAAATGCGAACGCAAACAGAACAAACAACCAGGATTGCATCCCGAGCGGCACGTCAAACGATAGAAGCTTGAAATAATTCGTGGTAAACACGCCATCGTTTACGGCATTGCCTGCCGCATATCCCAGATACAAAATCGCGACGAGCATCAGAAGTGAGCCAACCATCGTATAGATCACGAACTTGATCGCCGCATAGATGCGGCGCTCTCCTCCCCAGATCCCAATCAGAAAGTACATCGGGATCAAGGTTAACTCGAAAAAAATGTAAAATAGGAGAACGTCAAAGGCGCAGAACACACCTGTCATGCCCGTCTGGAGAACAAGCAATAGGATGTAATATCCTTTCGAGCTTTCCTTGATGTACGTCCAGGAGCATAACACCACAATAGGTCCGAGAAATGTCGTTAGAAGTACAAGAAGCAGACTGAACCCATCAACTCCCACCAGGTAGCGAACATCAAGGGTTTCAGAAATCAATGGAAAATCTATCACATTGAACTGAAGTTCAGCCGCAGCTGCCACCTCAAAACCAAACCAGAGTGGGAGTGAGAGCAGGAAGGTTGCCGTTGTCACAATCAGGGCAAACAGCCGCACTGCCCGGTCGGTCGGTGCGAGGAGCATGAGCAACGCTCCTATCAAGGGCAGAAAAATGATGACCGTTAAGATATGTGCAAACTCCATAGCCTTTATCTCTTTCCCGTTACAGCAGTAAGAGAGCAATGATCAGAACGGTCCCAAGTACGATTGCGAGCGCATAATTCTGCACAACACCAGTCTGTAACCTTCCAAACAGCCATCCGAACACCATGGCTACGCGCCCCGCAGCATTGACCAGTCCGTCTACAATATGCTGATCAAAAGGTGCAAAGGCCTTTTGCGCACCACCAATCACGGGCCGTACGAGCGTACGATCATAAAACTTGTCCCAATAATAGCTGGACTGCCACCAGCGATAGAGGGAACCGAATCGGCTCTGGATGACCCGGTCACCGCCAAGTTCATATCTGGCAAAAAATCGCCAAGCCCATATAACCCCAACCACAGCAATACCGGCGCCAAGCAGAATAAGCGCAATCTCAGCCATGACGCTCACATGAGCATGAATCTCAGGTTCGGCCACAGGTCCCAGATGACCTTCGTGCCCGACTAGGTAATCGTGAATCCAATTGGACAGTCCAAGCTCTTTGGCAACCTTGGGTAAGCCAATGAAACCACCGATTACTGACAGGCCTGCTAGAATCATCAGCGGCCATGTCATAGATCTCGGTGATTCATGCGGATGCAGTTGATCCTGCATAGGCCACCTAGCCTTCCCTTCAAAGGTCAGCATATACGAGCGAGTCATATAGAACGCAGTAAGGAGTGCTGTAACAATACCTACTCCCCAGACAAACCATGCATAAGGATTACCGTCGTACCCGTACTCGAAGGCCTTGAACAGAATTTCATCCTTCGAAAAGAAGCCTGCACTTAGCGGTATGCCCGCAATCGCAAGGGTCGCTATGAGGTAGGTCCAACGGGTCAATGGCATATACTTTTTCAGCCCTCCCATGTAGTGCATATCCTGTGCATCGAACGAACCCTCATACCCCTTGTGTCGAAGGTCATGCTCCATATGGTGCATTCCATGTATCACGCTGCCAGAGCCTAGAAATAAGCACGCTTTGAAGAAAGCATGAGTGACCACGTGAAAAATTGCAACAAAGAATGCTCCTACACCGGCCGCCATAAACATGAATCCCAATTGAGACACGGTCGAATAGGCTAACACACGTTTGATATCTCGCTGCGTCAGCGCAATCGTTGCCGCGACCAAAGCCGTAACTGCGCCGATTACGGCAATCAGTATCATCACGCCCGGTGCCATAAGCACCAGCGACGAAAGCCGGGCCAGTAAATAGAGCCCACTGGTTACCATAGTCGCCGCATGGATCAAAGCAGATACCGGCGTAGGTCCTGCCATTGCATCAGGCAACCAAATAAACAACGGAATCTGTGCGCTCTTGCCTGTGGCGCCCACGAACAGGAGCAGCACGACCGTTGCTATGGTTCCTTCTGACATCGCCTCCGCGCCTGCAAGAACAGCGTCAAAATCCAAACTGCCCAACTCTTTGACCAGAATGAACATAGCCAGCAGGAATGCAAAATCCCCTACCCTGTTGACAATAAAGGCCTTACTCGCTGCCGCACTGTTCTTGCGTTCCTCATACCAGAATCCAATCAGCAGATAGGAGCACAACCCCACGCCTTCCCAACCCAGAAACATGACTAACAGATTGTCAGCCAGGACTAGGTTGAGCATCATAAATATGAACAGGTTCAGGTAGGAAAAGAATTTCCAGAATGATCGATCCTCCGCCATATAGCCGATCGCATACACATGAATCAACGCTCCCACCCCCGTAACCACCAGGGTCATGATCAAAGAGAGTTCGTCGATCCGATAGGCAATTGAAACCGAAAAATCACCAGCACCCAGCCATGTGTAAAGGGCAGCAACATATGCAGAATCTACCCCCTGAGCAAAAAGGAAAGCTGTGAGGCCAAACGGTATCGCAACCATCAGCACGCCCACAGCACCCAGAAATCCCTTATATGCGCGTATACCACGCGCAAACAGAGGGACCAATCCCAGGAATACCGCTCCAGCGAGTGGCAAAAGAATGATGAATCGAACAATCAGATCAGTGGACATTAACTGACTCAATGCCTGAATAATTTGATATCGTTAACATCCACAGTGAGCTTGTTACGGAAGATCGCAATCACAATCGCCAGACCTACGGCAGCCTCAGCGGCAGCCACCGAAATTACAAAGAATACCAGTATCTGGCCCGTTATATCTCCCATAAACTGACCGAAGGCAATCAGTGTGAGATTAACCGCGTTAAGCATCAACTCAATGGACATCAGTATCACGATGAGATTACTTCGAAAAAGTACCCCCATCACTCCGATTGAGAAGAGCACCGCACTAAGCGTCAGATACCATGTAAGCGGAATTTCCATTGAATTATGAACCGAATGCTGTTAATCACTCGAATGTGCGCTTTGCCAGCATAACTGCTCCGACAGTCGCCACTAGCAGCAAAATCCCAATGATCTCAAACGGAAGTGCATAGCGCGTAAACAGTTCCTCCGCAATCTTCAGGGCTGACCCGGTTTCCGCAGGATTAAATGACGCCTTTACCAGTGGGTCAGAGGCCGTAGCCGTGATGTAGACTAACTGGGCCAAGATCACAGTACCCAAAACAAATCCAACCCCCTTCTTGAAATCAACCCGCTCAAGATTGGGTAACGCTCCCAGATTGAGCAGCATAATGACAAACAGGAACAGAACCATAATGGCCCCGGCATAGACCAATACCTGAACAACAGCAATAAATTCAGCGCTCAAAGTCATATACAGTCCGGCTACGCACAGCATAACCAGGATCAACCACAGCGCACTCCGCACAGGACTGCGCGAAACCAGCATCCCCAACGCTGCAATCACCGCCACCAGGCCAGCCGCAACAAAAAATGTCTCTGCAAGCATTTATTGTGAATAAAATCTGCCAGTGCGAATTTAGGCAAATCTAGCCAGATACTCCAAGTTACAACCCGGTCTGTTCCCCAAAAAAATCAGAATGCCCTCAATTAGTGCGCATTTCTTCAAGCAACGACCGCAACTCACACTCAAACGCTGACAAAGACTTCTCCGTTGCCCACAAAAGCACATGTATGTGATCCCTCTTCTTGAACATCCAGGAGCTCAGGAGACTGACTGCATCAACCTGATGCATTTTTAATCGATCTTGCGGTTGAAACATTTGATCCTGAAACACCACAAGTGCTTCTCTGAAAACATCTTTGTCATACGGCCAAACCCGATGTAAAGTCGGACAACCATGAACAACAAAATGCACTTCTATTTTATCCTCATTCCGGTATAGTACAGCACCGCTCCGCTCTAACAGCGCAACGCGAGTAAAGTGCGGACGCGAATGAATCGTCTTCATCGCGACCAGCCAGTTACGTATCTGGGCTGCTCGCTCATAAGCCTGCCTTTTGGCAGCGTGCTGCATTCTCTGCTCTAGCGCGGTCACTGCCTCGCTGCTTTCTCCCTGGAGAAAAGCTGTCGCCTGCGCAAACCCCTCCTCCGTCAGACGACCACCGATCCGGGCTGATCCCAATCCTACACCAACCCGTTCGGGGTTCTTGAACGAACCTGGTGAGGTACCATACAACGTCACGAGTGCCTCGGCCAAAAGCTCTGCTTCCCGACGATTGGCAAAAGGCCCGTAATGCCGAGCTCCGTCTGCGCGTACATGTTCAATCACCGTAATCCAGTCTGAATCCGCAATTGTACCAAGACGCAAAAACGAACGTCGACGATATTTCCGTGCCGCCTTGTTGAACGGTGGAACATGCTCTTTGATTAGGCGTGATTCCAAAAGAAGTGCTTCAAGCTCTGTTGCTGTCTCCGTCCATTGGATGTCTTGTACTTTCTGCACCATTTTCCGAATATGCGGGGGATGTCCCTCCACTCCTGCAAAATAGCTGCGAACCCGGTCGCTAAGCACACGAGCTTTGCCAATGTATAGCAGTTCATCTCCTGGGCCTATCATGCGATACACTCCTGATGCACGCGGCAATTCTGGCAATAATTTCTCTCGGATTCGCACTTGCCGTCCCTGATACGGGTGAACCCCCTTATACGTGGAATACTGAAAAGCAAGAAGCGCGTCTACTTCAGTCATTTCGTACTGCTCCTCCAGCCTGTAAAGTAATCGGGTGAGTACTTGTTGCGCGGCGATTGCATCACTCAAAGCACGATGACGCGGTCCCGGATCAAGGTCGAAAAAAGTGATCAGGCTACTGAGACCTTTGGATGGTAATCCCCGAAGCAGTCGACGTGCCAGACGCAGCGTGCAAAGCGTTGGATTGCTGAGTGGAGACAAGCCCGTACGCTGCAGTTCGGCATTAATAAAGTTTGAGTCAAACCGGCAGTAGTGCGCAACAAAAATTGCATCTCCCAAAAAATCCAGGAAGTACGGCAGTACTTCTTCTATCAGCGGCTGATCAGAAACATCCGCGCTAGTGATACCTGTAATTCGAGTAATGTGTCGCGAAATAGTACACTGGGGATCAACCAGCGTCTCCATTGTGTCCACCACCTCACCCGACCGCACCTTGACAGCTCCGATCTCAATGATCCGATCGCGCGTTGCATGCGTTCCTGTCGTTTCCAGGTCAACGATCACAAACGTTGCATCCCGAACATGCATAGGATGTATATGAGTAAATTTGCGTGGTTATGCGTACCACTTTCGCTTTCAACATAACAAGGTAATTATTATGAACAAGGTTACGGTTATTGGAGCTGGTAATGTCGGAGCCACCGTTGCAGAATGCGTGGCCCACAAGGACATGGTCAATGAGGTTGTCCTGATTGATATTAAGGATGGTCTTTCGGAAGGGAAAGCCCTTGATATAGCAGAATCTGCTCCAATTCATTTGTTTGATACGGAAGTCAAGGGAGTTACAAACGATTATGGAGCTACCGCAGACTCCGACATTTGCGTAATCACCAGTGGAGTCCCCCGGCGTCCAGGCATGAGCCGCGACGACCTCCTGGGAATCAATGCCAACATTGTGCGCACGGTAACCGAGTCCTTTGTAGCCAGAAGCCCAAATTCTATCATCATTGTGGTTTCGAACCCACTTGATGTGATGACTTATGTGGCACACGAGGCCAGTGGTTTCCCGGCTAACCGTGTCATGGGAATGGCCGGAGTACTGGACACAGCCAGATTTCGAGCCTTTATTGCAATGGCACTTTATGTGTCTGTCAAGGATATTCAGGCACTCCTGCTGGGTGGACATGGGGATACAATGGTACCTCTTCCACGCTATACTACTGTCGGAGGAATACCCCTCACGGAACTGCTCGCCGCGGACCAAATCGACGAAATTGTAGCGCGTACCAAAAGCGGGGGCGGCGAGATCGTAAAGCTGATGGGTACTTCTGCATGGTATGCCCCCGGTGCTGCGGCCGCACAAATGGTCGAAGCAATTGTAAAGAATTCCGGTAGAGTGCTTCCCTGCGCTGCACGCCCTTCGGGGGAATATGGTCTTTCTGATCTGTTTATTGGCCTGCCCGTGCGTCTTGGTCACTCGGGCATCCAAGAGATAGTAACGGTTGATCTGAACGATTCCGAACAGGCGCTAATGGACATTTCTGCAAACCATATCCGGAGTAATTTTGAAGCACTCAAGCGCGTATTGAGTCAGTCAAATGCTTGATTCTATACGTGTATAACCGATCGAGTAGAGCAGGTCGTGCCGCCGGGATTCCCTTTATGACAGGGGCTAAGAGAAAGGGAAGCTGATTCGGCCAGCACCACACAGAAGTTATTGCCGGCAATCAGGCCAAGACGATGACCTTAGGTAAATTCGCCTGTTCAGGCAGGCTCGTATGGAACGCCGTGCTCGCGCAACAGCACGAAGCATATGGGCAAGTGCAGATATACTCACCTCCTGGATTGGAGCAACCATACAGTGAGGGTGCTCGGGCTACTACTCCTGTGACCTATTAATTGATTATGCAACGGCAGAATACGACGGTCAATCAGAAGTGTAATTCCTCTTGAGGTTAGCCACGGTTGCTCCCCAGCCACTTGAATCTGGCGCAGTTCCCCAAGAGTCAACCAGCGGACAATCAGATAATACTGCGTGCACGATAGTTCTCAGCGTTCCCGTGCCCTTACCATGAATAATTCGCACACAGTATATACCCTCTCTATGGCACTCGCGAAGATACTCGCGTGTTACCCCGGCCGCATCCCGTGGATGGAACGTGTGCAAATCCAATACTCCGTCTGTAGGGTAACGGATCAGGTCTTCGGTCTTTTGATCAGTATTGCTTGGCAAGTTAATCTCTGGTTTTGATCATCAGGCACCCCGCAATGCCGAGAATACCATCATATATGTTTTGGAAATTATACCGTCGACCTATCTAAACACAGAGCGTCAGCTGTTTCTTTGCCGAGAATAGACACAAGTGGACCGTTCCGTATCGACGTACATACTTGGGTGTCGGTATCAAGCCCGCTGTCACTCTACAGCCTGTTGTGTTCCAATTCAGTATCTTGCAACTATTATACGACAATGTATCAATGCATGCTGATTGCGGTCGACTATAACGTAGCAGTGCGTAATTTCGCTATGCAGGAGTGTCGAACAGACAGACTTACATAGGAAACTGTTACTCTTACTCTCCAATCCAATTAATATCGTGTGAGAGCACGCAGGTCGTGGCCAGTACAGTCCGCTTAGTAGCCCGTAATAATGACCGCAGACGCTCGTCGGCTGCCAGTCGATTTGATGCCCTGCATGAAATGCCGGACGAGGACCTGATGGAGCTCTTCCAGTCAGGGACCGTCGAAGCCTACGATATCTTGGTAAGCCGATATAGCGAGCGCCTAGTGCACTATCTGTATGGTTTTCTGGGGGACCGCAAGCGCTGCGAAGACCTCCTGCAGGAAACCTTTCTCCGCGTTCATCGCAACCGACATTCCTATCAGCGTATTGCCAAGTTCTCCACTTGGCTCTATACTATTGCCGGCAATCTTGCAAGGAGTGAGTACCGTAAAAGGAAACGTCGTCACATGTACTCTATCCAGTCTGTAAACAAAGACAACGAAGAATACGAAATGCCCTTACCGGACGAGACCTTTTCACCCGATAAGCACGCAGAAAGCGCGTTGCAGGACCAGTATATCCATGATGCCCTGGATTCTATCCCGCCAAACTTTAAAGAGGTGGTGATCCTTCGTGATATCCAGCAACTTACATACAATGAAATCGCTCAGATCACCGGTCTTCCAATGGGGACCGTCAAAAGCCGTATTAATCGGGGACGCGCTAAACTCCAGGACCTTTTAAAGGGGGTATATCCATTCAACAAGGATAAGAATGGACGCTACAAGCGTAATTAACCGATCAGGAGGAAAGAGTCATGCAATTAGGGTATCTCATTGCCAAGAGACCTGCGATAGTGTCAGTCAACCATATACTGCCGAATGAGCAGTACGCCTGACACGGTAACCTGCCTGCGCGTGACTGTCAACCGCGAGCGTCAGACTTTCCACATCCAATGGTCTGATAATCATGACTGCGTCTTTCCGCTGGATGGGCTACGGCGCGCGTGTCCGTGCGCGGGCTGTCAGGGACATGAAAAAATGCATGAGTTGCCAGATCCAGAAATTTTCCAATTACCTGCCCTCATGCGGTGGGAGAATGTCAAAGTTGAAGTAGCAGGCAGCGTAGGCTTACGCCTGACCTGGGATGATGGACATAACAGCGGCATTTTCACGTGGGAACGCCTTCGTGCAATGTGTCCGTGTTGTAGATAGCCCCACAACCCGGCCGTGGATCATCGGAACGATTCCATGGTCGATTCAACAGTAACGAGCACGGATCCCCGTTAGGCCACACTAACAGCAACTCTGCCGTAGCCACTCAACGAAAATGGGAGACTACTATCTCTCGAAAGGATTACCTGCTGCCTGGACAAAATCAAATTGATTATAATCAATGGGCAACCACTTGACTTTGTAAAAAATATGTCGTAAACTTCTTAGCTGTACTGGAGCCGGTGACTACAACATCAGATTGTCACAAGCTCCGCCGTACAACAAATTGACGAACATTCGCTGAGCTACTCTATGGGCGTACAGGGGTTTCTTGCTTTATACAGTAAAGGCAATTTTATGAAACCTAAGTCCGTTATGCCATAGAGTGTAACAAGGTGTATATATAATACGTAACGGGGGCCGAGATTGGTCCCGTTAAAAAATAAATCAAGAGAAACGTGAGGAACATAGCACGCATCATTCGAAAGGACGTTAGACGACGTTCGGCTCTCAGCCGCTTCGACGCGCTACAGGAGATGTCCGATGAGGACCTGATGGAGCATTTCCAGGCTGGCGTAGTCGAGGCATATAATATCCTCTGGGAGCGCTGGACCGGTCCCCTGGTCAATTTTCTGTACCGGTTTACGGGAGATAAGAAAGCCTGTGAGGATCTAATCCAGGAAACCTTCCTTCGTGTATACCGCAACCGGCACTCGTACAAAAGAATTGCCCGGTTTTCCACTTGGCTGTATACGATTGCCGGCAACCTGGCAAAAACAGAGTACCGCAAACGCAGCAGGCGTCGGATGGACTCCATCCAGTCGTTCAACCGGGATGGTGAGGAGTTTGAAATGCCCCTCCCCGATGAGACCTTCGCACCTGACAAGCATGCCGAGAGTGCCATCCAGGATCAGCATATCCAGATGGGACTTCTTGCACTACCTGACCACTTCCGTGAGGTTGTGATCCTGCGTGATATTCAGCAGCTCAGCTACGAGGAAATTGCTGTTATCACCGGTCTGCCGATGGGTACCGTGAAGAGCCGAATCAATCGCGGACGTACAAAGCTTCAGGAGCTCTTACAGGATATCTATCCGTTCCTGGAGAATGAGGAGGAAGATGAGGATGACTTTGATGTGTTCTTTTCCGAGCTAGCATAACCCCGGCTGCCAGCAAGCCCATAAGTTAGGCTTATCAACTGCTCAACTGGGTTACAATTGCCAGAATCACGGTGATCCCCACGAGGATAGCGAGTGCTATTACGATGTTTTTGCGCTGCTTACGGTTCATGATCTCGTGTGACTGCGACTAGTAATAAAAGCCATTACTTTCAACTTTGCAAGTGTTGTGCTTCCGATCCGCATTTCATGGTCTGGTAGCTCCTGACAGATGGCGTCCTTCCCCTTCTTTCAAGTAGATGCATTTGCAAGTCAGCCCCTCCAAGGCAACCCCTGTGCAGTTGTACTTGACGCAGATCCACTGACCAGCGATCAAATGCAGGCGATCGCACGTGAACAGAATCTTTCGGAAACCGCATTTATCCTGCACTCAGATATAGCTGACGTACGGGCCCGGTATTTCACGCCGGCTGAAGAAATTCCGCTTGCCGGCCATCCTACTATTGCATCTATCCACACGTTGATAGAGGCCAACCGCGTAGCGCTCACAGGGGAGCGGACTAGAATTTCCCTCGAGCTTAAGGCCGGGATCGTGCCTGTGGATGTTTTATCGGCCGAGGAACCACCCCGCGAGATCGTCATGACACAACTCAAGCCAGAATTCCTCTCTACGGTCCCCCATGACAAGGCTGCATCGGTTTTCGGACTGTCAACCGAAGATCTCGTACCCGGAAAGCCCGTGCAAGTCGTCAGCACCGGAACCCCGCAACTCATGGTGCCCGTGCGAGAACAAGAATGTCTGAGAAAAATTCAGGTCGACGTGGATGCCCTCACAAAGCTGCGTCATAAGTTTTTATTTTTCAGTGTGCACCTGTTTGCCCAAATAGATTCTGGGACGTTCGCCCGCCATTTTGCCAGTCCGCCAGACGTGTTCGAAGATCCATTTACAGGAAGTGCCACGGGAGGAATGGGAGCATACTTGTGGTATCATGGTCTCATTGATGTACCCGATTTTATTGCATCGCAGGGAACCTGGATGCAGCGCCCCGGGAGAGCTCGCGTAAGAGTATTGGGGCCGCGTAACGATATATCTGCGGTCCAAGTCGGAGGAGAAGCGGTTACCGTAATAGTCGGTACACTTCATGTGCCTTGACCGTATCGTTTCGCAAATATCGTCTCTATTGGGGCTTCCATTAAACGAACAAGAATAATTAATGAACCACGCTATTGACACACAGCTCATTCATGCGGGGGAAGCGGGTCGCGTGGAGGGGGCAGTACGCATGCCTATTTTTCAGACTGCCATGTTTGAGCATGATGACAGCCCCTTACGATATATCCGCTACAATAACACACCCAACCAGAAAGTGCTCAATCGCAAACTTGCAGTACTGGAGGGTGCAGAGGAGGCCCTGGTCACAGGAAGTGGCATGACAGCCATCACGGGAGCAATCCTGTCAGTACTCAAACCAGGCGAACATTTGCTTGCACAGAACAGTCTCTATGGTGGTACGCACGGATTTGTGCGCACGCTGCTGGCGGACCTTGGAATAACCGTTTCGTTCTTTGATGCAGATGCACCAGATACATGGCGATCACTTCTCCAGACAAATACACGTGCAATTTATGTCGAATCTATTACGAACCCCCTGCTCCATGTCTGTGACCTGGAGGGCATCGTTGCATTTGCGCAAGCCAACAATCTTATATCGCTGATTGACAATACATTTGCTACGCCATTCAATTATAAAGCTACCGCTGCCGGATTTGACCTGTCTCTTCATAGCGCGACTAAATACCTGAACGGTCATTCTGATATCGTCGCAGGAGTAATCGTTGGCAGCGAGAAATTAGTATATAAAGCGCGCAAAACTCTTAAGCATCTAGGAGGTGCCCTCGACCCTCATGCCTGCTTTTTGCTCAACCGAGGTATGCAGACGCTTGCGCTGCGAATGAGACAGCACAACTCTACCGCGCTTGCTCTGGCCAAATTCCTCGCAAACCACGATAAAGTTGCGCATGTATACTATCCTGGGCTTCCTTCCCACCCGCAACACGAGCGGGCAGCTCGTCTCTTTGAAGGCTTTGGTGGAATGTTGAGCATTGAACTTAGAGGGGAGCTGGACGCTGTCACAGACTTGATCGACCGCCTCCATTTGCCCCTCTACGCACCGAGCCTCGGTGGCGTAGAGTCACTCATGACACGGCCGGCTATCAGTTCTCACGCGGGACTCACACCGGAGGAGCGAGAAATCGCAGGAATACGGGATTCCCTGCTACGTATTTCGGTAGGAATTGAGCACGAAGATGACCTGATTGCTGATTTCAATCAGGCGTTACAGTAACATTCGGTCGTCCACTCGCTAGTGGATCGGTTGTTTTCGGAAGCCTTCGGGATAAGGGAAGTGCCAATCTATTATCCCTCTGTTCGGAATACGAACACCGTCTGTGTTTGATATACCTTCCCAGGTCGCAGAATTGTAGACGGAAAGTTTGGCTGATTCGGTGAATCTGGGTAATACTGTGTCTCCAGGCAAAAACCTGTTCTTCGCCCATACTGTACTCCACCCTTACCCGTGATGCTCCCGTCCAGGAAATTACCCGTATAAAATTGAATCCCTGGCTTGGTCGTATGGACTTCGAGAATTCGACCGCTCTCCGGTTCCAATACAGTCGCAGCCGCCATTAAGTCTCCTGACACACGATCAAGTACAAAATTGTGATCATACCCTCCTCCATACAGTAGCTGTATATCATCCTGACCTATATGCTCACCAATCCTTTTTCCTGATCGAAAATCAAACGCTGTTCCTTCTACTGGAAGTACATCTCCGGTTGGAATCAATGTTGAATCAACCGGGGTGTAGTGACTTGCGGCTAACGTCAAGTGATGCCCCTCTATCGACCCCCCTCCTGCTAAATTGAAATAAGCATGCTGCGTAAGATTCACTGGGGTAGCTTTATCTGTAATGGCCTCGTAGTCAACAACAAGCTGGTTATTCTCCGTAAGCAGATAGGTTACACGTACAGTGAGCGTACCAGGATATCCTTCCTCTCCATCGACACTTACATAATTCAAGGATAAACCCACCTGATTAGTGTCTTCAATTACTTCTGCCACTTCCCAGTTTACCTTGTCAAACCCCTTGACACCCCCGTGCAGATGGTTCGGACCATTGTTGCGAGCCAAGGTATAGGCTTCTCCGTCCAGATTAAAGGTCCCTCCGGCAATACGATTGGCGTACCGGCCCACAATCGAACCGAAATACGGATTGGCTTCGAGATAACCGGACAGTGATTCGTGCCCCAATACGACATCTTCCATAATGCCGTCCCGATCGGGTACGGTCAGGGCAGTCAGTGTTGCCCCGTACGTAATGATTGAAGCTTCAACTCCCGCAGTATTTCGTAATTGGAAACGCTCGACTTCTTCCCCTTCCGGTAGCATGCCAAAGGACGTGCGTTCTATCATTGGCCTCGGTTGTTCGGGAATTTGACAGGAAGTAATAACTGCCAAAGTAATTATGACGGGATAGATACGCATAGGTAATCAATTGTTAAACCAACCGGGCACTACCTCTTCATCCTCTATGATCTCCATATCCTGAATGGCAAACCACCCTTCATTTCTTTTCTCGTAGACATGCCTGTAGGGAACCTCACCCTCTGGCACTTCAATGTCTATAACGAACGCTAAATCCTTTTTCATACCAGGACGAACTTCGACGTCGGCAGCCACATCCGCTACTCGACCGGAAATTGGTCCCATCATTTCACCTCCGTGTGCATAGAGATAGACTCGAACCTGCTTACCTATAAGGCTATACATGTCCGAGAGCTACTCCTCTGCGCGCATCGCGGTAATCGGCACATCTACACCAAACTGGGTCACTCTCATGGTGCCAGTCATCCCTTCCTCGGCAAGCACCATATTGACAACCATTTTTCCATAGTCATCATCAACAAAGGAAAAAGAAAGTGCCTGTGATTCCTCGTCGAATGTGATTTCGTCAACCATAAGCGGATCGGTTCCTTCCGGCTGACCTTCCTGTGTCAGGCCAATACTCAGACCCGACTCCCCCTCATTTATGTACATTCCACCCTTAAAAATACCATCTGGGGTATCAATGGCGTACTCCCAACTCCCTAGAAGAGGGTTCGTGGGTTCAGGTGTTGCCATTTCGCGGGAGGACGCGCATGAACTAGCGAAAAGGACTATGAGCAGAACTATGCTGACTTGAATAAAACGCATAATAGGCGTGTGATTAAGGTTAAGGGCGTATCGCCCTCGGTTTGAGGGAGGTGAGCGACGCAATCCTGATAGGCTCACCTGTTTTGACGCTTTCTCTTGCTGCGATCCCCACTAAGATTGACATGGCACCGTCACGGGCACCGGCCGCCTGGCGATACGGATCAGGCATGGTGGGATCCTTGAAGATTCGATCTTTCAACCTTTGATCTCCTCCTCCATGGCCACCACCACCGTGAGGAATCTGAATCAGTTCAGTCTCCCCAAAGTTGTCCGTTATACGGATTTCGTCATACGGTTCCCTCCGCCATGGCTGACGTTCCTTCACCCAAGCCTCCAGTCTGCCACGGGTTCCGTTAAAGGCGATCCGATAGCCCTCATACGGCGAATAGGTCGTACATGAATAGCTCACATGAACACCGTTGGCATATTGAATTTGAGCGGACATTTTGTCATATATGTCTATCTCTTCACTCCACACACATCCATCCCGTAGGTAACCATCGTGATGCTCGTGCGCAACGTAGAGATCCATTGCACGTGAATCCGTCGTAATGTCCCAATAGTGTTTACATTGGTCAGCGTGTGGGCAGCCGCGGCAATTCGTGTGCCGGAATGGGTTGTTATGCCCATAATACTCCAGCTCCCCATAGGCAAACACTTCCTCAGGTTCAGATTCCAGCCACCAATTCAAGAGATCAAAATGATGGGTTGCCTTGTGAACGAAGAGCGTGCCTCCATAGCGTTCCTTGCCGTGCCAGCGGCGAAAATAACTCGCTCCGTGATACACATCCAGGTACCAGTGAAAATCGACCGATCTTACCTTTCCGATACGACCCGCCATTAGTAGCTCCTTCATACGCTGGCGGTGTGGCGAGTATCTGTAGTTGAATGTGACGGTTACCGCCTTGCGAGTGCGGGCCTGCGCATCAAGTATAGCCTGACATTTTTCTGCATCCGTGGTCATCGGTTTTTCTGTAACCACATTACAACCGTATTCCAGAGCACGAATGATGTACTCATGATGCGTGGAGTCAACCGTTGTCACGATCACAGTATCGGGCTTAGCGCCCCGCATCATAGCAGCTCGCATCATCTCGTCAAAGTCTGTATAGGTTGGGCAGTCAACTCCCATATACTCCTTGACATATTCCAAACGTCCGGGATTAATA
>JAJEDR010000095.1 GCA_022821385.1 Rhodothermales bacterium | reverse complement strand
CATCCCTCCTCGGTGCGGCGGACCGCGCTTTTCCATACTGCATTCCAGGAGGTGTCGAAGTCAAACCCACCACCCCCGCGAAAACGGTTCCCGGTATAGACTCCATCCGCCTGCACTCCGGCGGCGTTCACAGCAAAATTATACGCTGTTTTTCGGTCGAAATAGGAATCAATGGACGCAATGAACCAATCTGCCTGGTTGAATTCATCCCGACGGCCAAGGACGCGTCGGATCCCCTCGGGTTCGGTATCACGAAGAGTTGCGCTGATAAAAAGCTGGCTTTGCCCGTAGAGAATGCGAACCTCGGTCTGTTGCGTGGCGGGTTCTCCCTCGTGAGGCGAGTATTGCGTAAAGTTTGTAGCCACAGCGGCACTCAGCCACGCTTCTTCATCAAGTATGCCATCTATATCGATCTCCTCGGATGCGTACGATGCCGAAAGGACACAATCCTCGGGGCAGGGCGTATCGGTTGGCACATACAGTGCTGTTCCCAACACAAAGATTGTCAATGCAAATTGCATTCAAAAAGGCTGTCGCGGTTAGATTACTTGGAAGTATAACGTCAAACTAGCACAGTTGTACTCTTTCTTTCCTAGTCGGTTACGAAACAGTACATCAAAGCACCACTGTCAAGTTAAACCTGGCCTGTGTTGCGCAAGTAAAGTTGACCACAAAAGTCCGCAGATTTCAACATTGCGGTAACAAGGATATCATCCTAGAGAGAGCCAAACAATAAGTGTGCATCCAAGGGTAGACGTATCCAAGATCGTATTTATTCCGCAAAATGCAGTTTGAGCGAATTATATCTGCAGGACATAGGTGGAAATCCCGGATGACTACAAGGCAGCGGGTACAAATCAAATGACCGTCAGGGTAGCTACAGGCTACCGTTCACGTAGTCCTTTGCCGTCTAAGATTTTTTGCCGGCATCTTTCGATTCGTGCGGTGCGTGTCTTGGATCGCTTAGCATCGGAGAAGTGCATAATGTAACCACGCTGTCGCCCGGGTGAAAGTTTATTGAAGGCAGTTCGATAATCAGGGTCTGCGTGAAACGTATCGCTAAGTTCTTCGGGGTATTTATTGTCGCTCTCTATTTCTACTTTCAGATCGGCTTGTTCAATCTCAATTGCCTCCTGGACATAGGCTTTAATACAATTTTCCGCGGTTAGGACGTCCTCAACTTTGGTAAAGCATATCAGGTACCCGGCCCTTGAATGAATTCCCTGGGGTTCAAGAAGGTCGTCGGGATCTTTCAGTAGTACACACTTGAAGAACATGAGTGAGAGGAAGCTGCCCATTCTCTGGATGATGCAAATGTTCTTTCCGTTATAAGTGTAGCAGGGGCTTCTCCATTTGATCTCCTCGGTCAGATTGCATTCCAAAAGGATCTCTCTCAGCAAATTTGCTTCTCCCACCCAGTCTTTGGCGTTGCTGAATAATCTGTTGACTTTGGGGTTCTTGGTCATTTTGGTTACTGCTTCTACATCTTTTTTAAAGTGGAAGATGCCCGTACACCTTCCGGGTATGTGGCTGCCCGAACATTATGGGACTGTTGAAAAAAGCGTTCAAATTTTGGAGAATAATATTTCACTGTCAAGATTGATTATTGCGAAGATTTGGGGGCGATTCCGCCGTTACCGCAGCCTGAACAGCTCTTTGGGGAGGCAAATGCATCCTTTTATCCTCTGATTTTAACCTATTGACGCGGCGATCCTAGGGAATCGTTTCAAATTGTGCGCGATCGCCTCCATTACATGCGCTGCATACACCTTCTGCAGTCCCAACATTTGTGTACTTCCAGAGTCAAACCGCCGCTTCAGACTCCCAAGGCCCGTTCCGCTACCCAGCCCTTGAGTGAAGCCCCTTGGGCTCGAGAAGGTTGTTGGGATCTTGCAGTAGTGCACGCCTGAAGAACAGGAGTGAGAGAAGGCCGGCCATTCTCTGGACGATGCAAATGGTCTTTACGTTATTGGCGTAGCAGGGGCCTCTCCAATTGATCTCCTCAGTCAGATTGCATTCCAGAAGGATCTCTCCCAGCAAATTTGCTTCTCCCACCCAATTTTTGGCATTACTGAACAATTGGTTGGCTTTGGGATTTTTGGTTACTACAGTTACGCCTTCCAGGCATTTGGCGGCCCGAACATAGCGTGAATCGCGGTATGTGCTGCGCAAGCGTTGGCTCGCCAAACTTATCAATCTAGCCCGCGAGCAACATCCTGGCAAGCAGCCACGGCCAACGCGTCTGCACGGTTGTTGAGTTTGTTGTTGGCGTGGGCTTTGACCTTGATCCACTGAACTTCATGTTTTTGGGCTTCGCTCCACAGGTCCTTCCAGAGGTCCTGATTTTTTACCGGCTGCTTGTTTGAGGTCAACCACCCGTTGGAATGCCATCGACTAAGCCATCCATCAGTGAATGCGCGCCTGAGATATTGACTGTCCGTGTGAAGCTGTACGGCACACGGCTCTTTTAGCAACTGCAGCGCCTTGAGTGCTGCAGTTATTTCCATTCGATTGTTTGTGGTTCGGGGTGATCCACCCGTAACAACGCGTTCTTTTTTATTATAGCGAAGGATTGCGGCCCAGCCGCCTCTGCCAGGATTACCTTCACAACTACCGTCGGTGTAGATCGTTACTTTCTTCATTAACGGATTTTATTAATGCGATTTGTAGATCAAGTTACTATTCACGCAAGAAGCGGCCCCGGAGGCGCTGGTTGTGTGGCTTTCCGGCGAGAAAAATACGTTCCTAAAGGTGGTCCAGCGGGCGGCAATGGTGGTCGGGGTGGTTCAGTGATCCTAATGGCGGATAAACATCTATACACACTTTTAGATCTTCGTTATAATCCACATCAGCGAGCGGCCGGGGGAGAACCGGGGCAGGGTAATAATCGTGCAGGAAAAAACGGTGGAGATTTGATATTACGCGTACCCTGCGGCACTATGGCACGATTGTCCGAAGATGGCAGCCTAATGGGTGAGGTCCTGAAGCATGGTGATCAACTTATGCTAGTTGAAGGGGGGCGGGGTGGCAAGGGAAATACTTTTTTCAAGTCTGCGACACGCCAGTTACCCCGATATGCTCAACCCGGAGAGCCGGGCGAAGAAAAGTCTGTTTTACTGGAACTCAAGATGCTGGCCGATGTCGGATTGGTTGGCTTTCCGAATGTGGGAAAAAGTACACTGGTGGCCTCGGTTTCCTCTGCCCGCCCCAAGATAGCTGATTACCCATTCACGACGCTTGTGCCAAGCCCCGGAGTCGTCAGGGTAGAGGACTATGAATCGTTTGTCATTGCTGATATCCCCGGTATTATCGCGGGGGCTAGCGAGGGCAAAGGGCTCGGGCTACGTTTTTTGAGACATATTGAACGTAATGCGGTGCTTCTGTTTGTAATCCCGGTTACGTCGGAGGACATTCTTGCTGAATTCGTGGACTTAATGCGGGAATTGAACAACTATGATCCCAAACTCTCAGATAAGCGTAGATTTATTGCGTTGTCCAAGGCAGATTTGATCCCCAAGGAAGACTATGCGGATTGTCTTGAGCGTGCCCGTGCCGAATTTGAAACCAACGAGACGGTGTTTTTGATTAGCGCAGTGACCGGTTTTGGATTAGAGACGCTCAAATACGAGCTGTGGAATTCTGTTCAGGAGGTGCGCCTAGAAGATGGATGATCAGAAAGAAAACACACTTGTTGCGGATGCCAGGCAGCGCCTGGATGTAAGCTTGTCCTGTATCCCGGATATAGGATCGCGAAGCCAGGCACAGAAAGCAATCCGCGCTGGCAATGTTACCGTTGATGGTAAGGTGAGAATACGGCCTTCCTATCCGGTTGTGCCTGGTGCAGTGATCAGGTGGAAAGTACCTGTTGTACAGGTAACGCAGATCTTGCCACAGGCACTGCCCATTGATGTGGTATATGAGGATGAGAGTGTGCTCGTAATCAACAAGTCGGCACGAATGCCTGTTCATCCGGGAGCAGGCAGGCATTCGGGGACCCTGGTTAATGCAGTTTTGCATCATGTGAATGCAACACTCCCACACGCACCGGACGAAGCATTTCGTCCAGGGATTGTTCATCGACTGGATATGGACACGACGGGCTTGTTAGTCGTTGCCAAAAACGATGCGGCGCATCGTGCGTTACAGTCTCAGTTTGAAGCCCGGACTGTTACCAGGTATTATACCGGGATTGTGTGGGGCATCCCTGATCCCCGGACGGGGATGATAAATGCACCTATTGGCAGGTCCAGGCGTAACCGCACCCGGATGTCGGTGCATTCCGGGGGACGTCAGGCATTGACACACTATGAAACGCGCGAAATACTGGGAGTGACCGCTGTGGTGCAATTTAGGCTAAGTACGGGGCGAACCCATCAAATCAGGGTTCATGCGAGCCATATAGGGCACCCGCTCGTTGGAGACACTGTCTATGGGGGCGCCACAATCAAACGCGGCACAGTCACCGCAAAGAGGCGGGCTTTCTTTACGAATATTTTTAACGTGCTGGATCGTCAGGCGCTGCACGCGCAATCGTTGGGCTTTATTCATCCGGATTCCGGAGAGGTTATGGAGTTTGTTACAGATTTGCCGGAGGACATGGTTTGGGCAATTGAACAGTTACGCAAAGATCCGGCAGTTTTTCGCGGCTGAGCAACCAGGTAAATTCAGTGAAAGGTACTTTTCAAACAATAGAGGGGACAAGCGATCTACTGTCTGGGGCACAACGACCTCTCGTACGCATTGAGGTTTGGCGTCACGTAGAACATGTTATCCATACAGTCATGCACAGACACGGGTTTGCAGAAATCCGAACCCCTGTCCTGGAACCCACTGGATTGGTTGCTCGAGGTATAGGTGAACTCACGGATATTGTCTCCAAGGAGATGTTTACGTTCGAACGTGGGGATACCAGTTATGTATTGCGTCCAGAGTTGACGGCTCCCATCATGCGCGCATATCTGCAGCATCACATGGAACAGAAGCCCGGGGTGCAGCGGCTTTACTATATTGGGCCATGTTTCAGAGCTGAGCGCCCTCAGAAGGGACGATATCGGCAATTCCATCAGTTTGGCGCGGAAATAATCGGAACGGACGACCCAAGGGCAGATGCCGAGGTCATTGCCGTGATGATGGATATTTACCGAACTCTAGAGCTCACTAAAACACAACTTCGCATAAATACGCTTGGAGATGCCGAGACCAGACCCAGGTTCCGCAAGGCCCTGGTAAAGTACCTAACCCCACATAGGGAGGCACTCACGAAAATCAGCCGCGAACGGCTTTCGCGCAACCCGCTTCGAATTCTGGATACGAAAGTTGAGGCAGAGCGCGTTCTCCTCGAGGATGCTCCACGCTTACTGGACTATATCGACGAGGACAGCCGGGGCAGTTACGAAGCACTCAAAGGGCTCCTGCAGTCCCTGTCAATTTCATTTGTGGAGGATCCAATGCTGGTGCGTGGATTGGATTACTATACACAGACCGCTTTTGAGCTGGAGCATGCCGGAATAGGAGCACAAAGTGCATTGGCAGGTGGGGGACGATACGACCTGTTAGCTCCTGCGATAGGGGCATCACACCCTGTACCGGCAGTTGGTTTCGCCGCGGGAATGGAGCGTCTCATCCTGGCGTTGGAAGCATCTGAGCTATTGATGCCCGAAGAACATCCATTTGACGTCTGGATGATTGCACTGGGAGAAACGGCAGGCCGGGAGGCTTTTCTGTTATTGCAGACGCTGCGCGCAGCCGGTTTACGCGTGGGAATGGAGCTAGGCTACCGTTCAATGAAGGCGCAGATGCGCCTTGCCAACCGTGCAAGTGCACAACAAGTTGTCATTTTGGCGGACCGTGAGTTAGAGGCGGAACTTGCAACAGTAAAAGATATGGGGACTGGTGAGCAGTCAATGGTTCCTCTAGCCCGACTGGCCGACAACCTGATCAAAAAACTGAACTAGACTATGTATCCACGCGTCCTTGAAATTCCATTGCCAATTGAGTTTATGGGTAGCGATACGCTTACCATCTATTCGTTTGGTGCGATGATGGCGATTGCTTTTTTGGTGGCTGCCTGGCTGATGCAACGTGAATTGGACAGACTGTTTAGCGAAGGACAGATCGGACCAGTACGTATTCCCTCAAAGAAAAAAGGCCACAAGCAACGTATTGTAGAAGCAAGTCCGGCAGCGCTGGTAGGCACGGTGACCGTAATTGCTGTTGTAGCCGGGATTGTAGGTGCAAAGATCTTTCATATTCTGGAGAACTGGGGAGATTTTGTAGCAGATCCTCGGGGAATGCTTTTCTCCCAGGGAGGACTCACATTTTATGGCGGGCTGCTATTTGCTGCAGTAGGAATTATCTGGTATGTACGAAAGCATAAAGTAAATCTACCGCTCTTTGCGGATGTCACGATGCCGACGGTAATGCTGGCTTATGGAATTGGACGTATTGGCTGTCACCTTGCTGGTGATGGTGACTGGGGGATTCCCTCAAATGTGGAAGCCAAGCCGGGTTTTTTACCAGATTGGCTCTGGAGTGAAACCTATCCGAACAATATAATCGGGGTAACCTTACCTGAATCGGGAGTCTATCCAAGCTCAATTTATGAATTTCTCATGGCGGCTGCATTGTTTGCCGTGCTCTGGAGCTTGCGCAGACATCCATTCAGGACTGGATGGTTGTCATTTTTGACTGTGCTGTTTTTTGGAGTAGAACGCCTTTTGATTGAGCAGATCCGGGTCAATAATGTTTTTGAATTCCTTGGAATGGAAGTCACGCAGGCGGAGATTATTTCTGTGATTATGATTGCTCTGGGAATCGCAGGGTTGATTTATACCACCCGGCGTAGACCGCAATGATCCAGACGATTGCACCGCAATCACTCGGTGGTTGGCTAAGGGAAGCAGATCGGTGTGTGAGCGCCTGGGAGGCGCGCTGGGGGGCCTATGAGACGCATCCGTCGCTGCGTGTAGAGCACGAGACACTCAGTGAAGTTTACGAGACCTACGTAAATCGCCTTGCAGGCAATTACCCCTTCTTCCATCCCCGCTACGCCGGACAGATGCTCAAGCCGCCTCATCCGGTTGCAATTCTAGGATACTTAACGGCTATGCGGATTAATCCCAACAACCACGCCCTTGACGGGGGACCGCCTACTGCAGCTATGGAAAAGGAAGTTGTGGTTGAGATGGCCAGGATGTTTGAGTTTCCAGAGGATGCATTGGGACACTTGACCAGCAGCGGGACGATTGCCAACCTGGAGGCTCTCTTTGTCAGTCGAGAGGAACATCCAGGCAAAGCAGTTGCTGTCAGTCAGGAAGCGCATTATACGCATGCCCGTATGGGGCATGTACTGGGTATGCCCGTACGGAGCGTTGCCGCAGATACGTACGGACGAATGGACCTGGATGCGCTTGAAGAATTGCTTCGCTCACAGGCGATTGGAACCGTAGTGCTTACCGCAGGCACCACCGGCACAGGGGCGGTAGATCCCATTGCCGAAGCCTTGCCGCTGTGTCGACAGTATGATGTCCGGGTTCACATAGATGCTGCATATGGCGGTTTCTTTAGGTTGCTGAGCAAAACCGGGACGCTGTCCACCGAGGTCGGGCGAAATTTGGACGCCATCAAAGAAGCTGATTCAATTGTTCTGGATCCGCATAAGCATGGGTTGCAGCCCTACGGCTGTGGCTGTATACTGTACAGCGATCCGACGATGGCGCGGCACTATTTGCATGATTCACCCTACACATACTTTACCAGCGATGAGCTGCATCTTGGCGAAATCAGCCTGGAATGCTCACGTGCAGGCGCAGCAGCCGGCGCCTTATGGCTAACCCTTCAGTTGCTGCCCTTATCGGCGGAAGAGGGACTCGGGCCAATATTATCTGCCTGTAGAGAGGCTGCAGAACGTTGGCATATCGCACTAGAAGATACGCCGCTAACCAGTTGGGGCGAGCCGGACTTGGACATTGTCTGTTACTTTCCCGCGGTGAAGCCCAGTTCGGTAAGCGGGATAGACCGGGCATCCCAATCCCTGTTTGAGCGTGCTATGGCTCCCAGTCCAAACCCGGTATTTCTGAGTGTGCTTCGTACACGCTCGGAAGACTTACTTGCTCGTGTACCAAATCTGTCTGTAGATCAGGATAGCGCCCGGATTCTCAGAAGTGTACTCATGCGGCCGGAGCAGGCCATTCATGCGGAATCGCTGGTGGATCGTTTGGTAACATTTGTACAGGCTGATGCTGGTTGATACTTCACTGGTCATTGTTGGTCGCAATGCCGTTCGAGAGGCTTTGGAACGTAACCCGGCGTCGCTGGAAAAGGTATGTCTTCAGCCGGATGCTCGCGGGTTAAACAGAATCCGTAAGCTGGCTTCCAGGGCGGGAGTGCCTTTTCGAGTAATTCCCATGGACAGGCTTAGAATCCTGGCAGGCAAAGTACCTCACCAAGGAGTTGTGGCCATACGGGCAGCGTTCAAGTATGCTGATTATTCGGAAATGTTGGCGGCTATTGCGCCAAATCTTGATGCTGTGCAAGCCAAGCGTCCTCGACTGTTGCTGCTGGATGGTATTGAGGATCCCCGCAATTTTGGTGCTGTAGTTCGTTCAGCGGTAGCGTTTGGTGCACAGGGCGTGATTGTATGCTCCCACCATATGGCCCCGGTAAGTACGGCGATGGTCAAGGCCAGTAGCGGTACGGCTACACGAGTGCCAATTGCCCGTGTTGAACGATTGGCGGATGTGATCCCCGAGTTGAAGGAGCGTGGTTACTTTGTGTATGGTACTGCCGCAAATGCAGGACGGTCTGCCTGGGATGTAAACTGGAAGTGTCCCATAGCCTTAGTGGTCGGGAGCGAAAATCGGGGTCTGTATCCGGATACCGAGCGGGTCTGCGATAGCTTGATTGCGATTCCGTTGGACGGAGATGTGGAGTCGTTAAATGTATCAGTAGCAACCGGCATCCTGTTGGCTTTGGCTGCTCAGGCAGTCCGCGTCAAAGCCGGCTAAACCTGTGTGAGTCACAGAAGGAAAAATGATTCCATGTCCATAAGAGTTCAGACGGCAGACAAGTCAAGAAACTTTGTGCTGGGCGGAGCTTGGACCGGAGGGCTTCCAAATTAGCATCAATGCTCCGGCTGTGAGGTAGAGGATTAACTGTGCACCATGAACAAAAACGGCATAAGCTGCTGCATCTGACTGAGCGATGCCGTATACGGCGGTTAACGTCAGGATGGTGATAACATGAAACGTGCCTGCTCCACCCGGTGTGGGGATCACCATCCCCAGAACACCAATGAACATGATAGCCAAGCCATCCCAGTAGGTTAAGCTGCCCGATGATTGTAAATCAAACATCAGGATCGGGATGTAGGCCATAAGACCGTAGGTCAACCACATCAGAGCAGTTGTCCACACGAGGCGCCAGCGTTCGGGCGTACGGACAATAGTTTTGATCCCGTCTACAAATGCGGTGATCATCGATAACAACCTGGTGCGAAGCGTGGAGGCGGCATTTGAACGTAGTCCAAAGTAGATCACGATTGCAAGAATCAGGCAGCAGATGCCAATCCAGCCCCACGGCAGCAGTGGCAATGTGACCAACTCGAACATGGATTGTAGGCGTCCACGAAGAAATAACGAGGTGATAATCAGGCCCAATCCAAGGACGAGTACATCTGCAATGCGTTCAATAGTAACAGTGCCCAGAACGGCGGGGAGAGACAGACGGTGCCGGGTTGACAAGTGTGTGCATCGGGCGATCTCACCAACGCGCGGCAGTGCGTAATTCACCATGTAGCTGATTATTACGGACGCAAACAGCTCCGATGTGGGAATCCGGGCGCTTGAATCGTTAGGTATAGCTGCCACCAGGGCCTGCCATCTATAAGCGCGAATCCAATGGCTGAACAGGGTCGCACCAACAACTGGAATGATCCAGATATAGTGTGCAGAGCGTATAGCTTCCGCGAAGGCTGCCAAATCTACGCCGCGCAGAGACAGCCATATCAGGAATACTGCCACGAGAATGGACAGCAGGCGCAGCGCCAACGTGCGTAATCTGATTGGATAGGTCACGATCGAAGGTCTATGACTTCTACGTCCTCGGGAAGCGTGAATTCAAACGTTTCGGGAGGAAGAGGTACGCCTACACGCACATCCGACAGTTCGATTTCCGTGCGTGTATTATCCTGATCCAAAGCGACCAGTCGTGTTACAACACGATCGTCCGCCCTCAGCCACAATGTAAGCGAGCTGATTAAAAAATTCTCTTCGGCAGGATGTAGCTCGAGACGGAAATATGGGATGCCACTCAGTGTCTCACGAGAGTATGTATGGGCACGGTATAGTTTCTCGTAAGAATGAAATAATGCACCGGGAGAATAGGCCAGATCATTTTCTTCGACAGTAGTGATGAGGACCTGCTGATCCTCTGGGCGATAGATCCATACCTCGTCACCGCGCCCGATTATGGTTTCGAACAGTGTTTCAATGCGATACTGATCCCCTGAAAGTTGGACTCTGCCGGTCAATGTCTGTGATCCCTCCCATAGTTCGGAGGATAGTTTGTGCACAAAAGATGCCTCCACGGTGCCTTGATAAAGGGAAACGACCTCTCCTAGTAGCGACTCAGGTGAAAGTACCTGTGCAGGAGTGTTCGGGGAGAATGAGATGGCATATCCAAAAAGGACCAGTACCACTCTTGAAGCATAGCTGACCATGGCCACTCGTACGGTTATTTGGGGGATCATGTTCAGTGAGCAACGTGATCTTATCTTGGGGAGAGATATTACTGGGGGTATGTCCAATCAGGTAGAGCCTAATGACATGTCAACATTAGAGTCTGAGTATTCATCTTTGTGATCCGGATGAGCCTGAATTTAAGCTTTGTTAGTGGAGGTCAGACGGGCGTGGATCGCGCGACACTTGACGTGGCCATGAAGTGGAGGCTTTCCTATCACGGTTGGTGTCCTGCGGGGCGTTGGGCAGAGGATGGCAGAATTCCTGATCAATATGTTCTTCAGGTAACCCCGCAAGCCGACCCGGCACAGCGTACGGTCTGGAATGTACGTGACAGCGATGCGTTGCTTATTCTGGGCGAGCTCCCGAGATCTGAAGGTACGCTGCTTGCTCAGCGTACCGCCGAAGAACTCGGACGCCCTATTCATCATGCTATGCCGGAGGAGCATGCTGAAACAACATGCGGATGGTTAAAAGCATTTGGAGGCCGTTGTACACTGAATGTGGCGGGACCGCGAGAAAGTGAGCAACCCGGGATATATAAAACTTCTTTCGTCTTCTTGGAGGCACTGGTCGAGTGCTATTTCGCGGCAGAAAGGAGTGCATCCTGAAGTGCGTCAATATCTGCAGTATTGTTGTAGACGTTTGGTGACACACGTATCGCATCACCACGCAGGGAGACGGAAATGTTTCGTTGAGTCAGCGTATTCAGCAGTTGTTGGCGGTCAACTTGGGCGGGTACGCTGACCCCAAACAAATGGGGCCGATACGGACCAGCAATACCATAGCCTCTATTCTGTGCAGAGGGCAGAAATTCCGCGATGAGACTTGCACAATAGTTCTGAATACGCTCCGGCTGCCATTCAATCACCTGTTCGAGACCTTTGATCATCATCGCCGTTTGAGCGAAGCTTGTAGTTTGCCCTCTGTCATATCGAATAGCTCCTGGGCGATACTGGTTCGTGTAGTTTAGCAGCCCGTCAAAATTTTCACTGCCTTGACGTGTGATCCAGCTTTCTTCCAATGGAATGCCATCAAGGAACCTTTCGCCCACATACAGGAGCCCGGTTCCATAGGGTCCCATGAGCCACTTATAGCCGGCGCATACCAGAGCGTCTGGTTGAATCTCTCGTACGTCAAAGGGAAGCGCCCCTATGGATTGCGTGCCGTCAATAATGAGTGCTGCTCCCACATCCCGGGCTCTTCTTCCTATGGCCTTTACATCAAAGAGTATCCCGTCAGTCCAGTGCACGATTCCCATTGCCACAACTGAAGTACGATAGTCAATAGACTCAAGCACTCTCTGGGTCCAATTAGCACCATGGCCCTCCACCATGCGCATAGCAGCTCCGGTGCTCTCTGCCAATCTGTGCCAGCTGTAAACATTGCTAGGAAACTGTCCTTTTATGAGGACTAGGTTATCTCCGTAACCGACTTTGATATTACGGGCAATCGCTGCAACGCCATAGGAAGTAGCGGGAATGAGTGCCACATGATCAGCCTTTCCGTTAATGAGGCTGGCGAAAAGTGCACGTATCCTGTCTGCACTCTCAAAGAACATGGCGGGCGTAATTTGTGCGGGATCCCGCTTAAATCTAAGAGCATCAATTCCTGCTGCCTCCACGCTGCGCATGAGTGGAGAGAAGTATGCACAATTCAGGTAATGGTGTTCAGATGGCAGGAAAAATTTTTCACGTTGGCACGTCAGCATTTGTTTGGGGTGTGCGGAATAAACCGGTTAGGAGTTGTACCTTTCCGAAGTTAATTACTTATTAATGGAATGGTAAACATAAGGTTTTCGGTTCTTCTAGGTGCACTGGTTGTCTCTGGTTTGGCGGGGTGTGCGCAACTTGACAGAGGTTCTGAAGATGAGCCCCCTGAGTTGGTTTTACCCGAGGGATTTCGGTCGGAAGTCCTGTATAGTCCCATGAAAGTGGATTCAAGTTCCTGGGTCTCGCTGGCCACAGACGGGAAGGGAGGCTTGTTTGCGTCGGACCAGTACGGAGCGCTCTATCATGTGAGCGTACCTCCAATCGGTAACGATCCTGAGAATACTGAAGTCACGAAGCTGGACCTGGAATTGGGGCATGCACAGGGATTATTGTGGGCCTTCAACAGCTTATATGTTGTCGTTAACAGCGAGGAGGGCGTTTCCGGACACAGTAGTGGACTTTATCGGGTCACTGATTCGGACGGTGACGCGGTCTTGGACAGTGTGCACGCTTTAACCCATTTTGAGGGTTGGGGGGAGCATGGGCCTCATGGGGTGGTCCTTGGGCCAGATGGTGTGTCATTATATCTAGTGGCAGGTAATCATACGGAGTTACCGGAGACGTATGACGCTGTTGTGCCTCCTGTATGGCAAACGGATCAGCTACTTCCTTCTCTCCGTGATCCACGGGGGCATGCAGCCGATCGTCAGCCGCCGGGTGGATGGGTCGTGCGAACTGACTCGTTGGCGTCCAAACTAGAGCTCATCAGTGTTGGATATCGCAATTCATACGATCTTGCATTTTCTGCGGATGGGGAGCTCTTCACATTCGATTCAGACATGGAATGGGATCTGGGGATGCCGTGGTACAGGCCTATTCGTGTGCTGCATGTGACCAGCGGAAGTGAGTTTGGATGGCGCACGGGATCAGGCAAATGGGCAGAATATTATCCAGACAACTTGCCGGCCGTTGCAGAAATCGGACAGGGAAGCCCAACTGGTGTTGTATCAGGCAAGGATGCAGCGTTTCCGCGAAAATACCGTCAGGGACTTTTTATTTTTGACTGGAGCTTCGGGACAATTTATCATGTGACCCTCAAGGCACGCGGGAGTACGTATACCGGAACTGTCGAGGAGTTTTTGAGCGGAGCCGCTCTACCAGTCACAGATGGTGTGATCGGAGATGACGGTGCACTGTACTTTGCGACAGGTGGACGTCGGCTCAATTCTTTTCTTTTCCGGGTGTATCACGATCCTCCTGTAGACGCAGTAGGCGGTTCTGTTTTGCCACCTTCTTCTCAGCAGATGCATCGTCGTTCGCTGGAAGCTTTGCATGTTGAGGAACCGGGTATTGACGCGCTGTCCATTGCCTGGCCGTACTTGAATCATGGTGACCGTTTTGTACGATATGCCGCGAGAATTGCTGTAGAACATCAGGCGTTGGAGTCTTGGCAATCTGACGCCTTGCGCGAGCAGGACCCGATTCGTAGAATTCATGCTGCCATAGCTCTGGCGCGACACGCTGATCCGAGCTTGAGTCCAAGGATTTTACAAGGGCTGCTTGCTATTGACGCGGTTCAACTTTCGCGGGACCAGGAACTGGATCTGTTGCGGGCAGTGGGGCTTGTCATCATCCGCATGGGACCACCTGAGGGCGAACTTCGTACTGAACTCATTGATCGACTTGACAAGTATTACCCCTCCCGGGATGAAGCTCTTAATCGGGAGTACGAGCGTTTATTGTCTGTCTTGCAGGCACCCGGTTTGGTTGATCAAATGATGTCCAGATTGCACGAGTTAAGTGAAACTGGTCCAGAACAGGCGTTTTTGATCTCGGGTGAGGTTGCCGAGCGGAGCGAACAGTACGGAGAGGCCATTACGGAGATGCGGGCAAACCCACCCAGTCCAGAGGAGATTGAGCTTGTGATGAACCTCCGTGTCCAGAAGTCTGGATGGACAATGGAGCAACGGAAAGATTACTTCACATGGTTCCATGATGCTATGCGCCGGAGTGGGGGTGCAAGTTATGTGGGTTTCCTTGAGGATATTCGTTCGGATGCGGCGGAGCTTCTGACTGAGGAAGAGGCGGCAGCCCTGGCCGGACTCGTAGATGCATCCCCGCCGGGGCAATCCCTGGCGGATTTACCAAAACCGGAGGGTCCCGGAAGAACATGGAATAGGCAGGAATTGAATTTAATGCTTAATGATGCGTTGGGGGAGACACGAGATTTTAGTCAGGGTGAGACCATGTACGCGGCGGCTTTGTGCGGGACATGTCACAGGATGGGGACGGCAGGGGGAAGTATTGGGCCGGATTTGACTGGAATCGGATCAAGGTTCTCGCGGCACGAGATACTGGAGGCTATTGACTCCCCGAGCGATGAAATCAGTGATCAGTACGAAGCGTCCGTGCTCACCACGAACGATAATACGGTTATTGTAGGAAGGATCCTGCGTGAAGAAGATGGCATGGTGTACGTCAATCAGAATCCCTACGATCCGTCGCAGGAATTAGGTATTGATGCGTCAGAGGTGCTTTCGCGCGAAGTATCTCCTGTATCTACGATGCCATCCAGGCTCCTGGATAAATTGAACGAGGACGAAGTAGCTGATCTGCTGGCTTACCTTATGAGTGGGGCGGATCCTGAACACAAGTGCTTTACAGGGGAGGAGGGATGTCAGACCAAAGATGAAGATGAATGAGGACATGTTCAGCTGAAATAGGAGATTCCGAAGTATGGTGCTGTTTGGATGTGAAATGCCAATAACTCCGCCGCATGGTGGTGTGAAAGGCCTACGCGATGCAGTAGAATGCCAAACAGAACGGCGAAAAGCGTTTTCCGTGGAGGTCGTCAACGTTACCCGGAAAGCGATGGCGACTGTACTATCGTATTCACAAATTGTGACAGACCAAACCTTGACCAACTCCCAAGTTGCGGGCAATCGAGCAACGGGACCACTTGGATGCAAATCGCAGTTCTAGAATACACCTGACCTTTCTCATCAATAGGCGTTTTGGAGGCATAGCTCATAGGATTTGGGAAAACCAATAACTTATGGAGAATCCTAACTGGATTACGTGAAAACCAAACCGCTTCCAGATTTGATTAGTGCGCATCGACACCCCAAAATCCCGGCTTGTTGGGTGGCTGACTTCAGTTGGGGTACGCACATGAGGTACAACCTAGCACGAATTAATAAAAACATATCCAATATTGGTCAATATATAATAGAGAAAGAACATTACTGACGGATAATTTCTTTGAGTCGTTTCTAAATTTCAGGTAATTAGTAAGGGACTCGTCTATGGCGTTGTTTTTTCTTACTTGTCCAGGGCAGTGCCCATTTCTTCTTGGATGGCACAAACACTTGTGAATCATGATCAGGGGATTTACTTCCATTGTTGTTTTAATCACTCTGATTGGCTTTTCTTTCGGAGCAGCCAATGCTCAGGAATTGAATTCCGGTCAGACAACGCAGGACTCGGGCACGCTTCTGGCCCTTACGGTTGAGGGCCAGAAGCATACGGGGAACGCTCAAAATGTGGTCGCAGTGTTAAAGGTGACGGTGACGGGTGATGTAGGGACTACGAACGAAGCGCTCACGGAGTTGCCTGAGCAATTGTCCGTGCAGGGTAGCTACCCCAACCCATTCCGCACAGCAACGAGTATTGTATATAACCTGCCAGCACCGGCGCATGTGTACGCTGAAGTTTTCGACATACTCGGTCGTGTAGTCTATACTTCCCCGTTGCAGCAGGAGGATGCGGGGTGGGGTCGCAGTCTGTCACTGGATTTGTCCACAACGAGTTCCGGCCTGTACATCTACCGCGTCAATGCGGAGACCGCATCAGGGATACTTACAATAACTGGTCGCATGATCCAAGTTCGATAGTCCCCTGAGAAATCTTTTTGTCTATAAAAAAGATTGTGCCGTTAGGCCATGAGAGTTCTTGCATTAGCACTATTATTTTCGGCCTATTGTCTGTCTCCTTTGACACTTTTTGCACAAAGATTGTCAATTACTCCGGCACCGGTGACGATTGTGGAGGGGAAATCCGAGGATATTATGGTAGTACTGTCGTCGCAGCCGACGGGAGACGTAACGATAACCATTGTAACGCGAAGTGGAGCGGATATCAGACTGGACAGGAGCGAACTGATCTTTACGCCTTCAAACTGGAATCAGCCGCAGAAAGTGACGATCATGGCGGATCGGAACGCGGATCTTTCGGATAACGACAGGGCGCTGATTTTGATTGCGAGCGGAGGCGGCTATGTCGGGAGTGGGGTCACGGTTAGTCCCTATGTAGCGTTGATCCAGTCACCCGGCGAGACGCTGCAACTCAATGCGGTATTTCGGGACCAAGATGGTAACGACGTGACGGGTGTGGTCTTGGAATGGTCGAGTGAAGACTCTACCATTGCCGTGGTAGATTCAACCGGCATGATCACCGCTGTCAGTCCTGGCATAACCACGGTCGTAGCTGCATTTGCCACTGCCGAAGGGACGGCAACAACCTGGGTTGGTTATCCCAGCGAATTCAAGACTTTCCCCGGACTCAGGATCGAAAACGATGGCTCCATAACACTCAAGACGGGAAACACTACGCTGACCGCTGGCATGGCTGAGTGTCTGACTGGCGGTGACACATTTGACGGGAATAGGTTTGACTATCACTGGACGGCTTGGCAGGGAGACACGGGCTCGGGCTGGGCCGAGGTACCGGGTACGAAGCGGACCAATAACAAGCTGTGCGGCTACGACGTGGCTTCAGCTGCCCCCGGTACGTACCGGCTGGTGGGCGACATGACGCTCGCCGGGGTGCGGGACAACTATAAGAGCGAAAACGACGTGGGCGGAGGCAACCGGCCGCCTGTGCCGGTGGGTACAATTTCGGCCAGGTCGGTGAATGTAGGCGACGATGTCAGCGTGGATGATGTGTCGTCGTACTTTAGCGACTCGGACGGAGATGCACTCACCTATACGGCCACATCGTCGGATCCGAGCCTGGCGACAGTCAGCGTCTCGGGGTCCACGGTCACTGTGACGGGTGTAGCCGAAGGCAGCGCAACCATTACGGTGACGGCCATGGATCCGGGTGGCCTCTCCACCACGCAGTCATTTGATGTCACCATTCAAGTTAACCAGTCGCCTGTGCCGGTGGGTACCATTTCGGACAGGTCGGTGAATGTGGGCGACGATGTCAGCGTGGATGATGTATCGTCGTATTTTAGCGATCCAGACGGGGATGCACTCACCTATACGGCGAGATCGTCGGATCCGAGCTTGGCGACAGTCAGTGTCTCGGGCCATACGGTCACCGTGACCGGTGTAGCCGAAGGCAGCGCAACCATTGCGGTGACGGCCACGGATCCGGGTGGCCTCTCCGCCACGCAGTCATTCGATGTCACC